>JBFRWI010000067.1:0-21265 GCA_051439505.1 Hormoscilla sp.
AGGATCCCCCCCAAACCCCCCCTTCCAAAAGGGGGGGCGAAGGCAAGCCCCCCTTTCTAAGGGGGGTTTGGGGGGATCCGGCGACTGGGAGGCCGCCTGAACGATCAACGGGTTTTGACCACACCCGCGCAACGGTTACAGACAGCCGCTTTGAGATCCCTAACTCCGAACGGAGAACGGAGAACGGAGAACGGAGAACTCGCGTTGGGGGCGGGTCTTTTTTACCAACTGGTTTTGACCACACCCTACCTCATGTTGTCTCCAGAGATGACAACCAACCTTGTAGATTCTCTATCTTACTAAAATAGGTAATCCCAACTTCTCTAAAAGACTCTCGAACATCTGACTGTCCAAACGGTTTTATATTTTCACTAAAAAACGCTTTGGTTTCCTCAGAATTAGCTTGCGCATGGTCCAAAATACAGCGTAAGATAAAATCATCTCTCCTTTCCTTACTGTTCTTTAATAACGGCTGGGCAAAAATTAGCTGAATATCCTCGATTTTAGGATGAATTAATTCAACCTGATTTTTAAAAATTTCAAAAACATTTTTAAAGCGGTTTTCAAGATCAACCAGCAATTTTTCATAGGCATTAATTGATTGTTGTAAAAAATCAACTACAGATTGAGAATCTTGTAATAGTTGATTGCGTTTTGCTTCATTAATTTCAATCGCGACTGCTTGACGAAAAGACTGACTCCGCTTTTGCTCTCTTTCCCAAGCAACTAAAGATTCCATCAAACAAATACTGGGTATAGCAATAGTTAGATCGTCAGGAGGATTTTGCAGAATATTTTCAACTAATCCATCTCGACCTTTAGCTATTGCCATAATAAAATTGGTTTCCAGATATAAGATCATTTTCATTACCAATCGAGTTCCTTTGTCATGCCATTATCTAACTTTTCTAACAATCCGATTTTTTCAATTTCTGTCCTTGCTGGAGGATGGGGTGATTTCCAATGAAATGCAAAATCTCTTAGCCATGCTTGTATAAAAACTATTAAATAAGACTGGGAAAAATTTTTTTCCTCAAATTGGGGATCGTAAAATCTTAAAATCTCCCGGGTATTGAAGCTAAAGATGACTTGAAAAGTTGCCGAATCATAAATATTGATTTTTTCGCGATTGACAAACATTAGAAAAGGAACGTGCTGATAATCCTCTAAGTGATGAATTGTCAACTCTTCAGACACAAACAAAGGTGAATATCTGACATCGACAAACATGATTTGATTATCGTCTTCATCTAAGACCACAATGTCTGGATCGAAGTCGGCATTTTTGACAGGAGACAATAGCATAAGTTGTTAACCTCACCGATCGGTACTTTTAATTCTAACCCATCCTGGCTTAAGTCGGTAACCCAACCCAACCTTATATTAAATTATAGCCAACTCTAGCGCTATTGCGATCGCCTATGAAAGTAAAGATTTGTTACAAATTTTCGGATTTGCGACCTGCGCTACCAGGAGTATTCCGCCACCTTTACCGACAACTCCCCCAAGATCCGATCGCCCGTTGTTGCGCCCGATCGTTTTCTGGACTGCGCTTAACCCAATATAGGCAAATATTGCTCGTCGAGGGCGATCGCCTTAGACCAACTGCAATTTTGGACTAGGCAATTACATCACAGTTAAACTAATTGTACCATAGTTTTGACAAAATGATAATGGAAGTGAACGATCGCCCCCTGCTATTCCCAATCAAAGATTTCACCGGTCCTAGCACTGCACCGGTGATTAGTAAAGACGCGCTACTGACATGGAAAAACATGGTGCTGACTTACCAGCAGCAGGAAAGAACTCAGGAAGCACCGGTGCAGCTAACCCTATTCGACTTAGGAAAATCACACCGCAATGCGGACGAAATCGACCCATTTTCCCTGATTCTACATCCCCATCAGTTCTGGCGACTACCGGTAGATGGTGGCGATGCTTGTGTTTATTTCGTACTGGACTATTCCCTGCCTCTGCTGCTGTATATTGGGGAGACCGCCCGATCGCACAAACGCTGGAAAGGAACCCACGACTGCAAGCAATATCTGGAAAATTATATCAGCTTGCACAGGCAGTACGATTTAGCAGTGGAGGTCTGCATCAGCTTCTGGTGGGATGTCCCCACAGGGCGATCGCCTCGCCAAAAACTGGAGTCACAGTTAATTTACAAGTGGCTACCGCCGTTCAACAAGCAGTGTTGGAGTCGATGGGGACAGCCGTGCAGCAAGTGAGGGCGATCGCTATTCGATTGTCTATAATAGAGATATCAGAAATTAATCCGGGAGTCAAACCCATGTCAGATAGGACTATGTTAGAGACTCAAACTATCGAAGCGATGTATGAAAGAGGTGTTCTGCGTCCGCTACAAGCATTGTCGGGTTTGTCAGAAGGCAGTAAGGTGAAAATTACAATCGCCCAACCCGCCCGATCGACTGCTGATGACAATGGCACGGCGGGCGATCGACCGCACCCGCTGTTAAAGTTTGCTGGAATAATAGACGATGCCGAAGCTGCTGAATTACAGCGTATAATTGCTGATGAATTTGGGCGCAAGGATCGATCGGTTGAGAAAATTTATCGACCAGGTTGATGGTAATATTTGAGTTTCTCGAAAAGGATACATGAGGAAAGAAAACAATATGAGCAAGCTTAAGTATCAGATGGTAATTCAGTGGTCTTCAGAAGATGACTGCTTCTTGGTGGGGTTCCCTGATTTTCCCGGACAACGCTGGCGGACTCATGGTGATACTTACTCGGAAGCGGTGGCTAATGGAATAGAAGCTTTGGAATCTTTAATTATTGCTTATGAAGCAGCAGGCGATCGCCTTCCGGAACCAACGGTTTGCCACGCGGCCTAGTCTGGATGCGATCGCGATCGCACCCACCGGGACAAAAGCGATCGCACCTACCGGCACAAGGGCGATCGCCCGGGAGAATTACTAGCTAAGTTGCCCTTGCTTTGGGAGTTCTTGTTTGCTAGGGTCTAGAAGAGGCATTGATGAGGGAATCAGTGCCGGTTGGGGACTGCGCCGGACTAGGCGATCGCGATATTGTTCTTGAAACTGGCATATATGTTGGTAAAGAAGATCCGGGTCCTGTTGACATTCGGCTTCTATTTCCAGACGGATGCGACGGATTTCTTCAATAATTGGGTCTTTCACCATTTTAACTCTCCATTAACTCTTCTGGCGTACAAATTACTGGGGTGCGAATTGCATTTTCCGTATTGATCTTTTCAATTATCTTGATGACTCTCCCATTGGCGATGTGGGTACAGTTCCATGATACCATAAAATCAATCCCATTCCAGGCGGCAAATGCTAAGTGATAGGCATCATATCTGGCTTTTTCTGGTATCTGAACTGCTGCAAAATAGATTTCGGCTAAGGTCCGCACTTCCAGTGTAAACTCTAATATTGTCAAATCGGAAACGCGATCGAGTCTTTTTTGTGCTGCTTGACTATCTCCCTTGGCAATGTCTTCTAAAACAATCGGGGAAATGACTGCTTTATACTTCGGTAATGCTGTTTCCCACCAATCCCGGGTAATCTGTTGATGGGCTGCTATTACTAGATCGCGACTCTGTCTTGCTGTCAAATAACTGATCGCACTTGTTTCGATATATACGGTTGGTCTTGGTTCTGGCATTCCGCAGGTGATGCAAAGCAATTAACTATCTTTCTATTATAGATGCTTTTCGCAGCAGTTAAGCTGTAGCTTTCAACAGATATTTCTCGATCGCACCCACCGGTCCCAGGGCGATCGGGTACTCGCCCTCGTACCGGGTTTCTTTGACTATCTCAATGAGAATGGGAAAATTGGAGTAGAAACCCGGTTTCTGAGCCATCGAAGCTACACCAAAGCGGGTTCGGGTTGAATTTGGTCGCGATAAAATTCTCCTACATATAATGGCACTGACACAGCTTGATGATTGTAAACCGTTGATACCAACTTACAGATATCCGATGCTACTTTTTGGTTAAATCGGAATGTTTCCGAGAAATCTCGGTCTCCATGGGTGATTTGAATTTCTCGATCGCCAATTTTGTCGATATCCACTGTTATGGTAAACTGTAATTGTTCGGTTCCAATTAACAGGATAACCTCGAATGCACTCGGCTGATTCGCAAGTGCTATGGAAAGGACTTGTACCTTCATGATCTTCTCAAGTAAACTCCTTGTTGATTCCAGTATTGCAGAAAGTCATCTCTATTCATCTTATATTTTGTTCCTTGCCCTCGTGGATCTCGAATCATGACTTTTCCTGTCTCATCGATACCATCGACAATGACTACATGACCCATGCGGGCACCAGATTCCCAAAGTACAGCCGCCCAAGATCCTGTAGCATTCAAGGCATCCAGGAGTTGGGACTCTGTTGCCCCCGGAATGACTAACTCGCCGCCTCCCCACAATCGAGAGACTTCTTCGTCGAGGCTGTTAAGGACACGGGCAAGACTGCTGGCATCTGCGGGTACTCCAGTCTCTGAAGCAATGACAGCCTGAGAAATATTTATGCTGCGATCCCTAAGCAACATTTCTGCACAGGCGGGTCCACAAGATAAATCGTTTTGCTGCGGTACAACCTCTGGGTCAACAACTTCATCAATGACTGGCCAATTACCACCTGCACCGGAAAGGGCAGATGTCTCTGCTGGTTGATTTGGATTCACTCTTGCTTACTGGTTTTAATGATTATAGCCGATCCTATTATCTCATGTTTGGGCGATCGCATCTCTTCTCCTAGCAACAAGCCCGATCGCACCCACCGGTCCCAGGGCGATCGGGTACTCGCCGGAGAAACCGGGTTATATGAGCTATCTCCATGGGAATGCGAAAATCTTCTGCAGAAACCCGGTTTCTGGCGCGATCGCGATCGGGGGGCGGCCCGCCAGTCGAGAAACCGGGTTATATGAGCTATCTCCATGGGCATGGGAAAATATGGAGCAGAAACACGGTTTCTGGGAAGAGCGCGAAATACCGGTTTGGTTTCGCTCCCGAATGCTACTACAGCTTAATTGGCAATGGGAGAGGCGATCGTCCCATGCTATCTACTCACTCAACAGACTGTTCAGCACTTCCTCGGTGAAGGGATTTTCGCCAGCGCGGAGGGCATCTATCCAGCCTTGCCGTCGCAGTTTCCACTTCTCGAATTGTACTTTTTGATCTTCAGTCTGAGGGTCAGTATTGTCAATCCAGTCTATAAATGCCTGAAAATCGTCAATTGCGCCTTCTGTATCGCCAGTTAACGCTCTGGCAAGACCTCGACTATCCCACCAGTAGCCACTTTCTGGCTGAAGTTCTACTGCTTTTTCACAGTAATCGATCACCTCAGCAGCATGATTATACAGGCTACCATTCCAGCACAGAGCATTCCAAGACTCAGCAGAAATTATAGCTGGGTTGAGCTTCTGCACTTCTGCATAAGCTGAGATTGCTTGTTCTATTTTGTCTTCTCTTGCAAGCTTTATTCCCTCCTCAAGTTTAGCAGGCGCCGCTAGGAACCGTGCCTTCCTCTCTGGGTCAAACTGCAAGCGAGGATTCTGTCTCAGCGCTTCTCGGAATTTTAAAATTGCACCATCAATATTGCCAATTCTTGCCAACTCTTCTCCTTCTGGAACCAAAGTTGAGATTCCATTACAGAGGTTGCGTTCATCCTGGCTGAGGTTAGCATGAGGGTTGCGAAGGTAATCATCCACCCAATTGCAGGCATAAGCAAGCAAAGAATTAAGATCCAAATTCCATAAAAATACTGTTCCGTCGCTAGTACCAGCAGCTAGCGTTTTGCCATCTGAACTGAAACTCAAGCCAGTAATTACTTGACTGTGCTGAAGTTTTTTAATTAACTGACCCTCCAATGTCCATAGCTTTACAGTTTTGTCGTAACTAGCAGTGGCAATAAGCTTGCCATCGGGGCTAAAAATTACATCTGATATACTAGCGCTATGTCCCCTCAGCGTTCTCAGTTCTTTACCTTCACGACTCCAAAGCTTTACTGTCTTATCCTCACTAGCAGATGCCAATATTTGACCGTTGGGACTGAAGGTTACAGCCGTGACAGTAGCATTGTGTTGCAGGGTGGCAATCAATGTACCATCTTGTTCCCAAAGTTTTACGGTACCGTCATAGCTAGCAGAAGCCATTATTTCGAGATCGGGACTAATGCTAAAATCCTTGACATATTCACTATGGAGAGTAGTTTTTATACCGATATTATCTTCTTGGTTATACTTGCGGCGATCCTTGCGGGAAAGCCGGATAGTTTTTTCTAGAGTGCCATCAATATTCCATAATTTTACCTCTATATTATCAACGGAAATTATTTTTTTACTATCTTTGCTGAAAATTAAATTTGAGACATAACCAACATGACCGTTTAGAACCTTGAGTTGTTTACCCTCACGGCTCCAGAGTGTGACTCGATCTCCAGCAGCAACAATCATTTGACCGTCAGGACTAAAAGCCACACTATGACACGCACCACTATTCTGAATCGTTTTGAGCAGCCTGCCGTCTAAACTCCATAATTTTACCGTATTATCATAACTAGAAGAAACTATAGTTTGTCCGTCAGGACTGAATCTTACTTTTGATACAATGCCATCATGTCCCTGGATTGTTTTAATTTCTCTCCCATTTAGGCTCCAGAGTTTAATTGTGTTGTCATGTCCGCCAGACGCAATTATTTTACCATCTGGACTGAAACTAACGGAAGATATCAAATCATTATGCCCCTTAATTGTTTTAATTTCTCTCCCATTTAGGCTCCAGAGTTTAATTGTGCTGTCACTCCCACCTGACACTATCATCTGACCGTCAGGGCTGAAACTGGCATCTAATACAGTATCACCATGTTCGATAGTTTGAAGCAACTGACCATCCAAGCTCCAGAGTTTTATCTTGCCATCCCGCCCCGATGTGGCGATAATTTTTCCTTTAGGACTGAAATTTATGCTTGTTGTACTACGATGAGGCGAGAAGGTTTTGAGCAATGTTCCATCTAAGTTCCATATTTTGACAATCCTGTCTCGATCTAATGTAGCAATCATTTTTTTATCGGGACTGAAACTAACACCTTCTATGCCACGATGCCCTTCTAGAATTGCGATTTGCCTGCCTTCAATGCTCCTAACTATAACAGTGTCAATTAAAGGGCTAGTCTCGTTGTGAGAATGGCTAGTCCAAGCGACACTATGTCCATCAGTATTAAATTCAACATCACCACACACACTGCCACCATTTAATGTTGCGAGATATTTACCATCCCGGCTCCAAAATTTTATATCGCTCCAATCCGATGTCGCTATTATATTACTGTCAGGACTAAAATTTACAACTTGACTTGGAGGAGGTATTACTGCTCCCATATTCGGCCTCATAGCTTCGCTAACTCTATTGTATACATAAGGAATCTCGCTTTTCTGCAAGATGCTAAGTAATATGCCGTTATGACTCCAAAGCTTTATAGTTTGATCCCTGGATGATGTAGCAATTATCCGATCGTCCGGACTGAAATTTATATGCTCGACCCTGTTATTATGCCCCTGAATTACTGGAAATAAAGGTCTGTTGAAACTCCAGATCCGAATAGTGTTGTCATAGCCGCTAGAAACCAATGTTTTACCATCATAGCTAAAACTCACATAACTAGCTGGACCGTCATGTCCCTGAAAGGTTTCTAACAAGGTGCCATTTCGACTCCATAGCTTCACTGAACCATCTTCTGCTGCTGTGGCAATGACTTGGCTGTCAGGGCTAAACCTGAGACTAACAATTTCGTTCACAGCTGCGCTATTGTGTTCCAGAATTTGGAGTAGATTACCATCTCGACTCCAAAGTTTGATTACTCCACGGCTGTTACCTGATGCTACAATTTGACCGTCAGGGCTGAATATGACGCTGATTGCACTTTCATGAGGGATAGTTTGTAGCAATTCACCCTCTAAGCTCCAAAGATAAATTTTTCCGCCCCAATGAGCTGTAGCAATAGTTTGACCATCTGGACTAAAACTAATATCTGAAACCTGATTCAATGGATCGCGTCCTTCTTGATTAATAATTATCCTACTCAGCCAATCGTTGCCAAGAACCCTATTGTGAATCATGGTGTGGAGTAAATTGCCATCCAGAGTCCAGAGTTTAGCGGATTCGTCCGTACCAGCAGAGGCAATCATTTTACTATCAGGACTAAACTTCAAACTACGAATTGGTCCGTCATGCCCTTTGAAAGACTTGATTAGTTCACCATCCAAGTTCCAAAGTTTAATGATTCCCTCGCTATCTTTTTCGTGTTCTGGGGCAATAGCTGAGGCAACAGTTTGCCCGTCAGAGCTAAAATCTATTGCCCATACGGGATTCTGATTTGGTATAGATTTAATTAAAGTACCGTCTCTACTCCAGAGTTTGATTGTGCCATCAGCACTAGATGAAGCAATAGTTTGCCCATCAGGGCTGAACTTAACTTGAACTATACGATCGCTATGTCCTTCCCACCGAATCCGTTCTCTCACCTCGTGAGTTGCTTGTTGCAAGGCAGTCAAAACTTGAATTCTGGTATCCGTATCAATTGGCACAAGTTTTGAGCGTTGTAGCAGTCTCCCAGCCTCTAAGCTTTTCATCAGCGCATCTAAGCCTCGATTTGAGTTTAAGAGGTTTTCTGAAGTAGTATTGAGAACGCGAAGGGTTGCATTGGTCTCTTTTATTACAGCCCGCATCCATTGCCAAGTCGCAATACCTGCTAAACTGGAAGCAACTGCCAAACCAGCCGTCAGCCCCCCAATAATCCGCCGCTGCAAGCGTTTCCGTTGTTGCTTTTCCCGATCGCGCAACTCCAAACTAAACTGCACAAAAACCCGCTCAGCGGGAGCAATTTCCTCATTTCTTTCCTGCAACCAACCTTCCGCCTCACCCAGGGGTACGCCTCTCAGCAAAATTCCCTCATCATTCTCTTTCTCCTCCCATTCCCGCATTTTCGCCCGCAACCCTTCTTGCCAACTGCGAAACTCCCGATCGCCCTTCATCCACTCCTTCAACCGTTCCCAACCGCCAATCAGCGCCTCGTGGACAATTTCCACAGTTTCGTCCCCAGAAACAAGATTGCGATCGGTCACCACCAACCGGGCCTCTTGTGACGCCAACCCCGTCACCAAATCCCAATTTTTTTCACCCACATCAGCGCGAGTCGCCAACCTGCGGGTATCTTGCGTCCCTTCACCAGGCTGAATTAGCTGCACGAACACCCGCCGCGCCCGATCGCGATCGGGCTCACTCAAGTGCTTATAAACATTTTCCGCATGATTGCCCAGAGACTCTGTTACACCGCCAATCTCATCATAAGCCCGAGAAGTCAGCAGACCAGATTTCTGTTTATACCACAATTGTTCCAAAGTAAAGGCCAGCAAAGGTAAATTGTTACCTGCCACATCCAATTCATTAATCAAGCGTTCCTGCAAACCCTCCTCAAGCAGCACGTTCAGCTTCTCGGCAGGCAAAACAATAGCATCGGAGAGTTCCTCCCGTTTCATCGGACCCAAGTTATGACAAGCACCCTGCAACGCATCAGCAAAAGGACGGTAAGACATGGCATATCCATAGAAATCAGCCCGCAACGTAATCAGGAGAGTAAAGCAAGCAGCATCCTTAACCGCCTTCAGCAAACAATCCAAGAAATACCGTTGTTTCTCTTCATCTGGGCAGAGAGTATAGAGTTCCTCAAACTGGTCCGCCACCAACAGCAATCGTCGCGAGTCTGGCCGCACAATCGATTCTACCACATCTTTTAACGCCCCAACTCCTTGCTGAAGATCATCAGCCAGTTGCCGAATCTCAGATTCATTTCCTCCATCTCCATCTTCCGTGCCATCACCTGTCAATGGTAGCAGTGCCGCAGCCAAATTTGCAAACGGACCCTTGCCAGGACGGAAAGAAACAACGTGCCAAATTCCCTTCTCTCGCAAACCAGGAATAAGACCCGCAAAAACCACCGAAGACTTGCCACTCCCGGAAGCGCCAATAACTGCCACTAGGGATTTTCTTCTCACCGCAGGTCCCAGCAACTCCGTAAACGCCTCTCGCCCAAAGAAAAAAGGCGCGTGTTCTTCCCCGAAAGCCCGCAAACCCCGGTAAGGACAAGGAGGAATACCTCCCAACATCTGCCAAGTCAGGGAAGTTTCAGCCGGGTTTTGGCAGATAACTGGCAACCAACTAGCACAGGGAAATTCATCCTCGAAAATCTGTAACCGCCGCCGCGCATCCCTCACCGCAGCATACAAAGACTTGCCCTGAGTAAATTCTTCCAGAAAATATCTTAAAAATAGAGGCGCTAGAGGAACTGGCAACAAATCCCGCATCACAATCACCTGGGGCAAATGTAAATTTTCCCCATCTGCCAACTGATATGCCAATCCCAAGCCACGGCAGGCATTGAAAATAGCCAACTTCAACCCATAATCTATCGCTCTTTTGAGATGATTCTTGATATCCGATACTTTTAGCCAATCTTCTTTGTTAATTAAAATTTTACCTACCTGGCCCTCATCCGAGGTTTCACCATGTCCCGCATAGAAGAGAATATCCCACTCTTGCCTCCATAGGGGTTCATCTAAATCCCGGCGTTGCGGTTGGTGTAGCCAGGTAACCTCGGCATTGATCTTTTGTGCCAGTTCCTCAATTTCCTGTACTTGTTTCTCAATTGCCTCTGCTTCTTCGTTATTCTTGTTATAATCTCCCAAAATTATCAAAATTTTTGTCTTCTGCTTTGACTCTGAGTCTGCTACTTGCTTCACTCCCTTAAACTTAGGCGAACTGAGGGCAACTTCTGCCTCGGGAAAATCCCGGATTAGCGTCCATTCCTGCCAAGGCAGTTTTCGCAACCAATGATTATCCGTTTCCAGCAGCACCCTAATTTCCTCATCTGCCTTTAAGTGGTTGCGCAACAACGAATCTATGGGACGAAATTCCCTATCTTCCAGCCACCCATTCAAGCTACTTTTCAAATCAGCCGTCACTTTCCTGCAATCATCACCAGCCTTTTTCTTCGCCTTTTCTTCATCCCGAGAATTCGTAACAGAAGCCTGTCGCTTTAGAGCGAATTCTTTTTTGACTACCTTCTGATATATCTTCTGCCAGTCGCCGATTTGTTTCCGCAGGTGGGGCGCTGCCGGTAACCTGCCCGTCCTTTGGGCGATCGCCCGTTCCGAGGCTACCGGCGATCGGGCATTATCTTCCCTTATTTCTGCTCTTACCGAGAACCCCTCGTCAAAATTACCATCTATATATATGTTAACCAACTTAGCCATCGATCCACCTCACTTATCCCTTACTTATATATTATATCCTCGTTGCTAGTTTCTAGCTAGCAACGTTTTTCTGAGGCTCTGCCTCCCGCTTCTTTCTGACGATCGCGGAACTCCACCTTCTCTTACCTTAACCCACCCGATAACATCTTGTCAAGTATACCGCAAATTTTTCTGTGACCGATGCGCGTTCCCTGCCTGAGTCGCCTGAGTCAGGGAACGACGTAACGGAACCCTACCTTCCATTACCTTAACCCATCCGACAACATCTTGTCAACTATACCGCAAATTTTTCTGTCGCGATCGCCTCTCCCAATACCAGTCTAACAGTAAATTCATCTTCCGGCTCTGCATCAAACCTACATTGGATCCATTCATCGGCACTTCTAGCCGCAACCTCTTCAAAAACCTCCTCCTCGCCATCGGCATCAACCAGTACCTGCAATTGGATATTTTCTGGTAAATAGCTGTCCTCGCCGGTGGGATACAGCTTGAGTTTGACAGTAACAGTATCTTCGCTTTCCCGCGTCAGGTCGATCAGTAAAACAACAGCGTGACTGAGCAAGTCCGCCCTCCAGTTAATCAGTTTAGCACGTTCCAGGCGATCGCCAAACACAGTTGCAGTTAACTGCTGTGGAGTCAGCAAATCTTCCACCTGCTGCCAACCCGCTGCAAAGATCCCTCGAAACCACTCACTTAACTTTACCTTAATCGGACCCTGCTGCACGTCCAGAACGGTCAATCCCAATCTCTCCGAAAGTACCCCCTCCTCATACAAAGCCTGAAGGCGATCGCAGGCCCTTTTGGATCCTTGCCAAAATACCACGATACTACCCCTCTCAATTCTTTGTATCGTCACCTGGTTAGCCCCGACAATTTCCCGAGCATTTTCTTCCAATTCTCGCAAAACCGCCTCTGAGACCTCAGCATCTATCCACACGATCAACGTGGTCTCATCTGGGGCCTCTTCATTCCGACGATAACCCCTGTTCAAGAATTGGATAATTGGGTCTCTCCAATCAGAAGGTCTTTGTCCAGTCAATCTTTCTATGCAGTGATATAATCCTCCCTTTTTGGACAATGCCACTCTGGTGCTGTTAGCTGGTTTATAAATTATATCAGCTATTTGCTCTGGGTTCTTGCCAGCCAGCAATAGGCAAACATACTGTTTCTCCCAGTCCGCCAGACCCCTCTCGCCGTTAAGTAGCCGGTGTTTTGCTTCCAGATCTTCGATTAACTTTGTAATTTTCCAAGTCTTTGCTGTTTCTTGGCAGCAGTCAGGAAGATTAGGACACATTATTGGCTTACTCTGAATCGCTGTATTCATGATTTAACCATCTTCTGTACCAATATAGCACAGTTCAACTCCGCTTATCCAACCATTACCGAGAATAGCACAGCTTGCTAATAACGAACATTATCAATTTTAATAATATTCATTAACTTCCGAGCTAGTCGCTACGATCGACAGCTTGCCAATAATGAGCATTATCAATTTTGATAACGCACATATAATCACCAGCAGTTAGGCTAAATTTAGTGACAGGAAGATAGCAGCATTTACTAATGAACATTACCTCGATCGCTAATCTCTATATCTCTCCAGATAATTATGGTAGGGATAAGAGGTAAAATCCGCCTCTCACTAATACTAGCTCGAACAAATAGGTCGTTTTTAAGTTAGGAGAAGTCCCAATGACAACTTTATCTCTCGCTGAAGCTGAAGCAAAAGCTCGTGACATTGTTAACGGCTATTCTACCGGTGCTGCCGGTATTGGCTGGGTGCCAGGGTCTTGCGCTGTTCTAACTCCAATGCAGGGAAAAATGGTAGCTGACATTGCACATTGTTTTGGAGTTCATTCTTACGACGCCCAAATGGTTTTGACTGTTGTAGGTACGAACTTAACTGGTCATGTCGTAGCAGATGGTTTGCTTTCGATGCTCCCTGGGATTGGTTGGGCTATCAAAGCAGGTGTAGCTGCTTCCATTACCAAAGCTGCCGGGGAGATTATCATTGACTATTTCAGGGAGAGGTCTCCTTATATTTAAACCCAGTTGGTGCGAATGTCAATCTAAATAACGCATCTTCATTAGGCTCGCCGCAGAGGAAACTCCATTGACAGGGGGTTTCCTCTCCATGAAATTTTACCAGGAAAAACAGCTCATGAATAACAAAGTCTTGATTCCCGCATTGATCGGAAG
Source organism: Hormoscilla sp. (assembly GCA_051439505.1). Lineage (GTDB taxonomy): Bacteria > Cyanobacteriota > Cyanobacteriia > Cyanobacteriales > Desertifilaceae > Hormoscilla. Next base: position 13,497 of record JBFRWI010000067.1, read on the forward strand.
CTTGATGCCAGCAGCTTCTGTCTCGATCTTCGTCCGCCCAGCCCTTGCTGAAACTTTCTCTTTCACCTTTGTCCAAGGTTTTGGTTATCAAAGCGGCACCTACAAAGCAATGGTAAAATCTCCTCGGAATGGAACTCGTTACTTCGTTTGGTACGACCAGGCTATTGGTGTATATGATGGCAAAGAGGTGTTGATTAATATTGATAGCTTAAATTATTGGACCCACATCAGCAATCCAGCTAACGGAAACATATCGAGGATCGCGAAAGTTGAAAAAGTTCAATAGGGTTTAGCAGATTTTGGCTATCCCCTTGACTCAGATAAGTCCAGAAGCCCGGTTTCTCCTGCGAAACCGGGCTTCTGGACTTTCACCAATTATTCTCCAACGGCCACTGGCCACGATCGGGCGATCGCCATCTTTTTTCTGAAAGCCCGCGCAGGCGGGCTTAGTTCATGTAGCCGGACCCTTTAGGGTTCGGGCGCGTGGTAGCTTCAGATCTAATTATCCTTCAGCTTAAAATAAGCCTCCAACACCTGACGCACGATCGGGCCAGCAACACTCCCGCCACCGCCACCAGAATTTTCCCCAAAAGCCACCACCACAATTTCCGGCTTATCCAGAGGTCCATAGGCACCAAACCAAGTATGAACCTTACGGGGAGGGTCTTCAGCCGTCCCACTCTTACCCGCCGTCGGCGGCAGATGTGGCACATTCATCACCGTCCCAGTGCCCCAAGTCACCACCCAGCGCAAACCTACTTGTAGAGTTTCCAAAGTAGAGGGACTCAGATTCAAAGGCACTCGGGAATTCTGCGCCTCAGAATTCTGGCGCAAATGAGGCGTAACCCGATAGCCCCCATTAGCCACCGCCGCAAACATCACCCCCACCTGCAAAGGGGAAGCTTGCAGAAACCCCTGACCGATCGACATATTCACAGTATCCCCGTGATACCAATCTTCTGCCAATTCCAACTCCTTCCAGCGCCGATCCGCTACCAGTCCAGAAGCCTCTTCCGCACTCAACTCAATTCCCGTTTTTTCCCCAAAGCCAAACTTGCGGGCCCACTCGATCAGAGGAGGTCCACCCACATCCAGCGCTACTTGATAAAAAAACGTGTCGCTACTCCAAGCCATCGCACCGGGAAATCCCAGCCAGCCAAACCCTTCCCGGTTCCAATCCCAGAACAGAATTGGCCCCACCCGAATATAGGGATAGGTAGGCAAAACCGCATAAGGAGAAAACCGGCCCGACTCCAGGGCCGCAGCCGTAGTCACAATCTTGAAAGTAGAAGCCGGTGGAAACCCCTGGAGAGCCCGGTTAACAAAAGGGTCATCCTGGCTTTGCAACTGCTGCCAAGTTTTTTCACTAATCCGACTCAAGAAGATATTCGGGTCAAAAGTCGGGCGAGAGACCATCGCCAAAATCGCACCATCCTTCGGGTCCAGGGCCACTATAGCCCCCTTTTTATTTCCCAAAGCCGCCTCCGCAGCCCTTTGCAAATCCAGATCCAGAGTTAAATAGAGATCCTGCCCCGGCAGAGGCTGTTTGTAATCCAGAATCTCTACCACCTCACCGTGATTATCCACCAACACCTGGCGACCGCCCCATTTTCCCCGCAACTGGGACTCAAAGGCCGCCTCTACTCCCATCTGACCCATCTCGTCTCCGATGCGATACCCCCGGTCTTCCAGCCTATTCAGGTCTTCCTCATTCATCTGGCCCGTATAACCCAGCACGTGGGCAGCCAATTTTTTGTGAGGATATTCCCGGATGATTTCGGGATCGACCAGGATGCCCTTAAAAAAGTCCTTGTATTCGCTAAAGGTGGTTAGTTGTCCGGCGGTCAGATCCCGGGCAATCCGCAACAGATACCGAGAAGTATAAACCGAGCGATCGTCCCTTTCGCACTTACCCAAAGCGCAATCAACCCGCCGTTGAATCTCTGCTTCTGGGATTGACAGAATTTGAGACAGGCGGGCCTTTGTCTCAGGCCATTGGCGATGGCGCGTCACTGGCGGCCACAGATAGAGAGAGTAAGACAGGCGAGACGAAGCCAAGATTCTGCCCTGGCGATCGAGAATCTTGCCCCGTTCCGGTTGTTTGGGAATCACGCGAATCCGATTTTGCTCTGCTTTTCGGTGGTTGCGGTGTCCTGCCACCAGCTGCATCTGCACCAAGCGGGTACCAATTCCCCCGATCATCGCGGTAGTGATCGCCAACATCACCACCAGAGACTGGTAATAACGTCCGACAGTGCGGCGAGTCGATCTCAGAAAGCTGTGCGAGTTATATTTTACTAAGGTCATGGCTGATTGTTCTCACGGCCTCGTCTTCGGGACTTCCCGTAACTTGAGGCTTAGAGAAGTGAGATTTCAAGTATCTGCATCTTAACCACCCCGGGCCAAATTACCAATTTAAAAAATCCTAAATTACTCCAGTACAGAGGTCCGATAGATAAAATAAACCCAGGTCTAGGATCGATCTCGCAAAAATCACCCCGACCCGTCCACATATACTCTGTCTCTGGGTCTCTTGACAAGGATGTATAAATATGATATTTTGCTAGTCAAGAGACCCAACGGGGGCATCGTCAGGAGGTTGCCACTATGTCTCAAACTGTTACGCGCCCAATCGCCAGAACCACAACCGATGTGGAGTTCGATGTCGAACTGCGCAAGGTATTTAAGGTGTTCAATGGCGAAACGGCTGTATGGGGAGTGGATCTAAAGATCCGTCAAGGAGAATTTTTCTCGATTCTCGGGCCATCAGGCTGTGGCAAAACCACAACCCTGCGCCTGATCGCTGGATTCGATCCGCCCTCAGCCGGAGAAGTCTTGATTCTGGGTCAGCTGAGTAACCAGATTCCCGCTTACCGGCGTCCCGTGAACACCGTGTTTCAGAGCTATGCTCTATTTAACCACATGAATGTCCGGGAGAATATTGCCTTTGGACTGCGGATTAAAAAGCTGACCAACGCCCAAATAGCCGATCGCGTTTCGGAAGCCCTCAAACTCGTGCAAATGGAAGCTTTTGCCCATCGGTTTCCGGCCCAGCTATCAGGGGGACAGCAGCAACGAGTAGCCTTAGCCCGGGCCCTGGTCAATAGACCGGCTGTGCTGTTGCTAGACGAACCCTTGGGGGCCCTGGACCTGAAGCTGCGCAAGGAAATGCAGGTAGAACTTTCCAATCTGCATCAAGAATTGGGGCTGACCTTCATCATGGTGACTCACGACCAGGAAGAAGCCCTCTCCCTGTCAGACCGCATTGCCGTGATGCGGGATGGTAAAATAGAACAAGTGGGCTCGCCGTCGGAAATTTACGAGTATCCCCAAACCCCCTTTGTGGCAGATTTTATCGGCGATACGAATCTGTTTCGCGGTAGGATTGTTAACAAGGACCAGTCGGCCCTGGAGGTGCAGACAGATAAAAAGCTCAAAATGCTCGTACAACAGTCAGCTCTGAGTGACCCCCAGTCCAAGCAAGTGGTAGTCAGTGTCCGCCCAGAGAAGATTCGTCTAAGTCTGAAGAAACCAGAGGGACGCGCAAACTGCTTTGAGGGACGCCTGAAAACTAGCATGTTCCTGGGCACTCACGTGCATTATCTGGTGGAATTGCTGTCGGGCGATCGCCTGCTAGTCTTACAGCCCAACAGTGCGACGATGCCAGAACAGCATACTCCTATATACGTATATTGGGAAGCGACGGACTGCCTGGCTTTGTCCGCTTGAAGAAAAGGAAAAGGATCGTTATTATTCAGCAGAGAAACGAGATTTCGCGCGTTAAAAAAGCAAGCAATAAAGTGTCTCAGATAGACAGATTACAGGCAAAAATAAGGAATTGCTCCACAAGGCGTAGGTTCTTGACATGGTCAGCAGCAGCATTGGCAAGCACGACCCTGCCAGGTTGTGGCTGGACTCTAGCGAATGTCAAACCAACAGCACAGATCCGCCCAGGAGATGCGAACAAGTTGTATATATACACTTGGGCAGGCTACACAGATGACGAGCTGTTTGATAGCTTTGCCCAGCAAACGGGGATCAAGGCGATCGCGAATGTAATGTCTTCCAGCGAGGAGATGCTAGCAAAGGTGCTAGCAGGTGGAGGTGGGGCTTATAGCATTATCTATCCTTCGGACTACATGGTCGAGAAGATGGTAGAAGAGAATCTGTTGATAGAACTAGACCTGTCAAGGATAGAAGGGCTAAACCAGCTGTTCGAGAATTATAAAAATCCGGTTTATGACCCTCAAAACCGCCACAGTATACCAGTCAGTTGGGGAACGACAGGTCTGATTTACAACAGCCAGAACCTGCGATCGCCGCCGAAAAATTGGAGTTACCTGTGGGAAAACAAGCAGGAACTAAAGGGTCAGATAACTTTACTCAATGACGTGCGGGAAGTAATGGGTGCGACGTTGAAAATGCTGGGGTATTCTTATAACTCAACTTCTCCACAGGAAATTAAAGCAGCCTATGACAAGTTAGTGGAACTTAAACCGAGCGTAGCCTCCTTTACCTCAGACGCATGGCGACCGCAAATATTGACAGGAGATCTGTTAATTGCCATGGGTTACTCTGTAGACGCTAGTGAAATACTCGATGAAGATCCAAACCTGAGATATGCGATCCCCAGCAGTGGGACTTCTCTGTGGACGGATACGGTGGTAATTCCCAAAACGGCTCCAAATCCTGATGGCGCCTATGCCTGGATTAACTTTATGCTGCAACCAGCAGTGGCAGCGGAGATTACTAAGCGGTTAAGCTTTGCCACCGCCAATGAGGTGGGCTACGAGAAGCTGCCGGAACAAATCCGTAACAATCCTACCTTGTTCCCGCCCCAGCAGCTGCTAGCAAAATGTGAAGGCATCACACCATTACCAGAAGATGTAAATCAACTTTACGACCGCTATTGGACGCAGCTAACTAGCGGCTAGTTCGAGAAATCCCAAATCTAAGCGTTAAAAATAGTGTCTAGCAAAACATATCCTCCTGCCACCCCCAGTCCGGAACCGAATAGCCCACCGGAAACACCAGTTGATGGCAGTCGCCCTTGGTCCATATTTGTCGGCCCCTTGGCGTTACTCGGTCCAGCAGGACTCTGGTTGCTGCTATTGCTGGTGATGCCAACCCTGGTAATCTTTGAGTTAAGTTTGGTCTCCGATATTCGCCCAGGAGATGTGGTTAACCCCGATGGGTTAGATAACTATCTCCGCATACTGGATCCGCTCAATCTGAAGGTGATCGGGCGATCGCTCTTTTTTGCCACGGGCACGACGGTCATTTGTTTGCTGCTGGGTTTCCCGGTCGCCTATTGGATCGCCCAATCAGCACCGAAGCGGTGGCAGAATTTGCTGCTGTTAGGCTTTGTCTTGCCCCTCTGGACATCATCTCTACTGCGGTCTTATGCTTGGATCAGCATTCTGCGACGCACGGGAGTATTCAACTCTCTGCTGGCCGCTGTGGGACTGCCGACCTTGAACTTGCTCAACGACTGGCCTGCGGTGTTAATTGGTATGAGTTACAGCTTTTTGCCCTATATGGTGTTAATTCTTTATGCTGCTTTGGAGAAGCTAGATATGCGTTTACTGGAGGCATCTGCTGACTTGGGGGCAACTCCGATCCAATCATTCTGGAAAATCACTGTGCCCCAAACAATTCAGGGCATTGCGGCGGGGAGTTTGCTAGTATTTATTACCAGTCTGGGGGATTTTATCAATCCGGAATTGCTGGGGGGTGCTTCTTCCATGACGGCGGCCAGGCTGATCTACAATCAGTTTTTGGGGGCTACCCAGAATTGGGGATTTGGTTCGGCCCTGAGTATGGTGGTAATTATGGCAGTCAGTCTGGCGATCGGGCTGTTAATCAAATATGGCGACCCCACGCCCCAAGCATAAAAGTACGAATAATAGTAATGACAAGCCATGACAGATACTTCGAGGGCAATCCAGGAAGAAATACCTGTAGAGATGTTAAAAAAGAAGGGTAAAATTAAGGTATCGTGGCAGCTCAGCTTGACGCTGCTGATGTTTGTATTCATGTACCTGCCGATTCTGGTACTGGCGGTTTATAGTTTTAACAAGTCGGCCTATAGCGCGAGTTTATCAGGATTTACCCTTGAGTGGTATCTGAAACTATTTGATGATAGCAGGATTTTTTCGGCTCTACAAACTAGCTTAATTGTCGCCTTTTGTGCGGTGGGAATTTCGGCAGTTTTAGGTACCCTGATGGCGGTGGGGTTATCGAAATATAAATTTACCGGAAAGTCATTGTACCGGGGCATATCCTACCTACCTCTAATTGTTCCGGATATCGCGATCGCGGTGGCGACCCTAGTATTTCTAGCAGTGTTTGCCATTCCCTTAAGCATCTGGACGATAGTAGCGGCTCATATTGTCTTTTGTCTAGCTTACATTGCCCTGGTAGTTTCTACCAGACTAGCAGATTTAGACCCGCATTTGGAAGAAGCAGCTTTAGACTTGGGCGCGACACCAACACAAGCATTTATACAAGTCCTATTGCCCCAGTTGTTACCGGGAATTGTTTCTGGTTGTCTGTTAGCATTCGTCCTCAGCATGGACGATTTTCTGATTTCTAGCTTTACGGCGGGTAGCGGTTACAATACCCTGCCAATGGAAATATTTAGCCGCATTAGAACTGGGGTGAAGCCGGATATTAATGCCCTGAGCGTGATCTTGATTGTCCTATCGGGTGCGATCGCCTTTGCGAGTGAATACCTGCGCTATAGAAGTGAGAAAAAATAAATGGAGAAGCCCGAGACCGAGAATAAAATCAAGATAAAGAGTAATTATGCAAGAGTCTTTTTCCCAGGCAGCAGGAAGACATTTAAATGATGCATTTACTTTACTAAAGGCCGATCGGTGGGACAACGCGGTTTACTTAGCGGGTTATGTGGTAGAATGTGCCTTTAAGGTCTTAGTTGAGATATACTTAGAGCGAGACCGGGCAGCAGTTAAAAAATACGGCCACGATCTAGAAGAACTTGAAGGCAAGGCTATGTCGCGGCTAAAAGTTATGTATCCGGTGCTGGACATGCAAGCAGCAACTGCACGGACAACTGAAACAGTTCTGGCTCAAAATCATCCAGAACGACGCTATGCCCAGTCTGGTATTTGGACAGAGAATCAAGCACGGGCAGCGGTCTTGCGAGCAAATGAGATCTATCGGGAGATTGTCACAAAACTGGTTCTGGACGGGAGAATTTCAAGTAGGGGACTTTAGAGGATGGAGATAACCTTCAGTGAAACCTTTGATAAGGTAATCGAATGCTTTAGCGAACCGACCATAGAGAGCCAACTGACACGACATCTTCAGTCTATAACCATAATCCGTGATGTTTTAGGTAAGATTAGGGTTTTCTTGGAACCGGTGGTGGATCTGGAAGATACAGCCATACTTAATCATTTGCATGACAGCCTGGCCCAAAAACTCGGTCCCTACTACGGCGAAGATATCTGGCTGCCAAAAGGCGAACAGGATGGTTATCAAGCCTTGATTGAGGTCATCATTTCCGAGAGGGTTCCCGCAGACTGGAATGATGGTAATCAACCTGACTGGTATCTACTAGAACGCCACCTTGCTAAACAAGCATGGACTAATAAAGATGCAGGTAATCAACCTTGGTCGCAGGATTTGGTCGATCGGGGTTATAAACCAGCAGTTGTAGCATTCTTTTCCTTTAAGGGGGGTGTTGGTCGCACAACGGCCTTGGCGGCGACAGCTCTGACGCTGGTTCGTAACGGTCATCGGGT
>JBFRWI010000068.1:0-17774 GCA_051439505.1 Hormoscilla sp.
GCGCGACGCAGGAGCGCTATTGTCAATGGTTAATTGAGAGCGTCATTTATAGTCATGAATAGATAGCTTTACTCTTTTCAATTAGCAATTAGCCATTAGCAAAGTTGAAAAATTGGCTGCTATCATCGGTAAAAATGTGCAACGCCACCATTTTTATATAGCCCGCGCAGGCGGGCTTTGTTAATGTAGCCGGACCCTTTAGGGTTCGGGCTTTAATCAATTGGTATAATCTCCCAAAGCGTTATCATCTAGAAATATTTTTTTTACGATCGCATCTCTACCTGCATCCAACTGCGAGTCCCAAAATGCAGACAGGACTCAGAAGCTATCTGGGCCGCAGCAGCTAAAGCATCTGTAAAATTGTGCTGTCCGATATAATGGCAGAATGCCCCGTGAAATATATCTCCTGCTCCTAAGGTATCAATAGGATTAATTGGCGGCACTTTGATAGTTCCAAAACTGCCAGCATCCAGGTATTGAATGGGGTTTTCCCCCTGGGTGATAGCAATATGGGGAATACCCATGTCCGCAAGATAGGCCATCACCTCTTCGGGATTATGGCATCCGGGAGGATAAAAGTTAGCAGAACAAATGGCATAATCTACAAAGGGCAACAATTCTTCAAACCCCGGCTTCCAACTGCCGCCATCGATCGCCACGGGAATATGGTAAGATTTGGCTAGCCGGGCAAGGTGACAGCCAACTGCCATCTGATGACCGTCAATTAACAGGATGTCAACCCCCTGCAAAATATCGGGTGCAAGTTGGTCGGGCCTGGCCTGGGTTTTGCTGGCGTTGAGGGAAATTACCGCCCGTTCGCCCCGTTCTTGAGTTACAATAATAGAAGATACTGGGGGAGGCGACTCTCTTGTCGGTTCTAAATCCCTCACAGCGACCTCATGGCTATCTAAATCAGATAAAATCAGATTAGTCATGGGATGCTTACCGACAACAGCAAGTAAAGTCGAGTGGTTACCCAGATAAGCGAAGGTAACCGCAGCATTAGTAGCGGGTCCGCCAGCGGCAAAACTATAATCAGCAGCAACTATTTTCTGGTTAGGATGGGGAACATCCGCCGCGAGGTAGATAAAATCTAAAGTTACTAAACCTACGAATAGTCCTTTTATTGCCATTATTCAATGCTTTATGTAGTAGGAACGCCAATTGGTAATCTGGAAGATATGACATTCCGGGCAGTGCGGATCTTGAAAACAGTCCAGGCGATCGCCTCAGAAGACACCCGCCACACGGGCAAGCTATTACAACATTATCAGATTACCACGCCCCAGGTGAGTTACCACGAACATAACCAGCAGCAGCGCATTCCCGAATTGCTACAGATGCTAAAAGAGGGAAAGGCGATCGCCCTGGTCAGCGATGCCGGGATGCCTACCATATCCGACCCCGGATATGAATTAATTGTCGCCTGTAGGGAGGCCGGAATTCCTGTAGTGCCCATTCCCGGTGCTAATGCAGCTATTACTGCCTTGTGTGCGGCAGGGTTACCGACAACCAGGTTTGTGTTTGAAGGCTTTTTACCCGTTAAGGCCCAGCAACGCAACTCCCGCCTGGAATTTCTCAAATCAGAATCCCGGACTATCATATTATATGAAGCTCCCCATCGAATCGAGCAAACCTTACAAGACTTACTTGCGGTCCTGGGAGGAAACCGTCCGATAGTTTTAGCTAGAGAATTGACAAAGCTGCATGAAGAATTCTGGCCCGGTACCATAGAAGAGGCGATCGCCCATTTGGGCGATCGCCCACCCAAAGGAGAATTTACCATCGTCCTGGCTGGCGGACAACAGGCAGATCGGGTATTATCAGAAGAGGTACTCAAGGCTGAATTAGCAGCATTGATAGCACAGGGAATCTCCCGATCGCAAGCCAGTCGCCAACTCGCCCAACTCACCAACCTCCCCAAACGCCAACTTTATCAGCTAGCTTTAGCCCTTCCCGACTCCCAGGAGATTTAAGATGGAAAGAATCAAAATAATTCCGCCAGTATTAATGGCGATCGTCCTGGCCCTGTGGGTGAGTGCGATCGCCATTATCTCCGTCCAGAACTCCACCGCGATCTCCTTAAAATTTATTGTCTTCCAATCAGTGAGCTTGCCCGTAGGAATAATGCTAGGATTTACTGTCGGAGTCGGAGTAATCGCAGGTGCGATCGCTCAACCCCTTTGGCTCTTCTTAGCACAGATAAATCACCAAACAGAATATCCCGACTACGAACATGACTAAAAACTGCACGGGTTCTAGAGACTACAAGGAATAAACCCGACCATCGATCAGCAGGCGAGTAATACCCTTAGCTTGCAGATAGGAACTCACCTTTTGCAACATCGAACCATCAGGAACCTTAATGACGCGATGACTGCGTTTTGAGAACCGGCGGGCCACCCGGTGATTCTCAAAAATCGGCAGAGTCGGCGACCCATTTTCCGCTGGTGGTATTTGACCCAGCTCGCTAAAATCATTCAGGGGTCGGGTAATCAACTCCGCCGCCTTGTCTATCACCACATAACATATTTTCGGCAGTTCTGCCTCCGACAAGGGCAGAATTTGAATCAAAGCTTGGGACTTCTTCCCCAACGAGGCCAAATTAAGGGACTGCTTGCCAAACAACCTGCGATCGCCTGATGAGTCTTCCTCATCTTCAGAGTCATCCTCATCATCTTCATCATCTTGGTCTTCCGGCAGCAATTCCTCTCCTAGCAATTCCTGGAGCGTACTAACTTGGGAGCGATAAGTATCATCATCGATCTCCCCGAGCATTGCATCCTCTGGGGATGATGTTGCTGTAGCATTAAGCTGTAAGGGGATTTCCGTCTGCACTATCTGGGAGGTTCTCTCATTACCCTTGTCGGGCGAGCCTCCGATCGCCGGCAGTGACTCCTGCGCAGGCTGCTCCAGAACCTCCTCATCCGACTCTCTACTGGATATAAGCTTAGGAGGCTGACCCTTGCCAGCCGCAGCACGCTTTTGCTGAACGAGAATTTCATATTCCTCTGCTGGCAAACGGCTTTTGAGCAGGCGGCTAATCGTCGAATTACTGACATTATAGCGACTGGCCAAGGTTGAGGTCGTATCTCCCGTTTCTCGATACAGAGCAATGATATCAATTTTTTCAGAGTCAGACAGTTTTCTGGGAGCCATGGCAATTAAGAACGCCTCCGACTGCGGCGAGTGGTGCGGGTTGACAAATCATATTCTAGAGCAGCGCCAATAGCAAACAGCACGGGACTAAATATCCAAAATACTTCTATGAGTCCTCCACTTTCGTAATTAGCGACGTGGTCTAGGGCATAATTAAACCCCATATCTGCTATATAGAGCGAAAATGCAGCTGCCGCTATCATCCGCCAGGACTGAGAGAAACGTCCGCCCCAAAAAGCTAGCAGTAGAGTGGCCGCCGCAATTAGCAGCGCTGCATCCAGAACCGTATATAGCATAGTCACCGGTGCTTCTATCGGTGCTAGTATGTCCTGTAGTTTTAGCACCCAATCAGGAGCCGTTGCTGTTGCCGCGATCTCGCTTGCCACCTCAATAGTTGCTTCCACAGGTGCTTCCACAGGTGCGCTTAAAGACAGCCATACAGCTATGGCGATCGCCACCACCCCGATCGCCCCGATAATCAGCCACTGAGCCATTTCCAGGTTTAGTCGCCGACCCGTCACTACCTGAAGCATACCCCAAGACAGACAAATATATGTCAGCAGGTACAATATATCTCCTGGCGACACTGCTGGATCTTGTTCCCATACCAACTCCCAGACCCCAAACAAGACATCTCCAATGAAATAAGAAAGCATTCCCAGACCAATTAACAGCCAAACATTCCGTCCGCTGACTATCTTCGGGCTCTGCCAGTTTCTCAAACATAATAAGAACGCACCCAGGTAAGGGGTACATTCAAACACATAGGTAACTGGAGAGTACCAGTCTGGTGTCTTAGTGCTAAACAGCAGAAAATACACCAGAGCCACTGTTGCCCAAGTGATTCCCATCAGGACGAGCGCATCTGACTTTAGAGAGAATTTTGAATCTGATAAATTTTCTGGAGCAGAACTCATAGTATGCTAATGATTTTTACTCTGTCTGAATCACAATTAAGATCGTCTACGGCGACGACTAGAGGAGCGGGTTGACAAGTCATATTCTAGGGCCGCGCCCATGCCAAACAGGACGGGACTAAATATCCAAAACACTTCTATTAGTCCTCCACTTTCATAATTTTCCACCCGGTTAATAGCATAGTTAAACCCCATATCCGCTATATATAGTGAGATTGCCGCTGCTGCAATCATCCGCCATGACTGAGCGAAACGTCCTCCCCAAAAAGCCAACAGTAGGGTTACCGCAGCAATCAGTAGCGCTACATCCAAAACCGTATACAGCAGACTCACCGGTTCTTCAAGGGGTGCTAGGGTGTTTTCTAGTTTCACTACCCAACCCGGAGCTGGCGACTCTGACTCTGGGGTCTGTGCCACTTGTTCGGTAGCTGCTGGATTGTTGTCCAGGGGTGTTTCTGGGGCCGAACTTGGGAATGACACCAATACAGCTAATACAATACCCAAGATACCAATCCCCGCTACAATCGACCACTGCTTAACTTCCAAGTTAAGTCGCCGATTGGTTACCGCTAGAATCATGCCCCAAGACAGACCTACATAGGTTAGTAAGAAAAACATATCTGCTGGTGACACGGTCGGGTCTTGTTGCCATACTAGCTCCCAGAGGCCAAACAGCAGGTTTCCGATCAAGTAGGACAGCATTCCCATGCCAATCCCCAGCCAGACATTCCGTCCGCTGACAATCTGAGAGCTGCGCCAGTTTCTTAAGCATAACAGGGCCGCTGCTAGGTAAGCTACACATTCAAATACATATGTCACTGGAGAGTACCAGTCGGGAGGGTTGGCGCTAAAGAGCAGAAAAAACAACAGCGCCGCTATAGACCAAGCAACTCCAGCCAGCACAATATTACGGGCTGTCAGGATAGATTTTTTCGATGACTTTTTTTTTGTCCTGGTCATATCAGAGGCATCCTGGTAACTGGCAATGTGATTGACGGCTGAAGAAGCTGAGAGCCTGACTGCTGGACCGGTCCAGTATGGCAAGCAACCTTTAAGTAGTTTCCCACAATTTTCCCAGGTTTGATTTATTCAGCCAAGCCATAAACTGAGCCCTCTCCCCTGCCTCCATATCTTCTAACACCTCAGTAGCTGCGGTAAAACTGTTATTGCCAAAATATGCCTGGCCCAGGCCGTGCAGATCTTGCAATAACTTATTCAGATGGGTCTCTTCCCAAGGAGGAATCTGGAGATCGTTGAGGGGGTCTGCCGTCAGTAACTGTTTGACTGCCTTTGGGGAGTCTGTTTGGGGGAAGCTGCCCTTCTGAAACACCTTAGTGATGTCTTTTTCAAAAGCTTTAGCTTGTCTGCCGCCCAACAGGTCTTCGATATCGATGTAAACCGCTTGTAGCAGTAACAGACAGGCTATCGTGAACGGGGGCGGCAGAGCTTCCCCAGGGCCTGGTTCTTCGCTAGCGAGCTGTTCTAGACGGACCTTACCCCAGACACTATGTCTGTCTGGTTCCTGTAGTAGGACGCAGACTTTCCCACGGTTATCGGTAAGATCTCGCCAGTAAGCCTTTGCTTCTTCTGCTTGGGATCCCCCAAAGGACTTAATCAGGCGAAAGGTCTGTCCCTGATAGGTGAGAATCGGAACTTGATGATCGCGTTTAGGGTGTTGAACACTCTTAATTTCAACATCCTGCCTTTTGAGAATAAACATGACGCTGCCAATTGACTCCTGTCAGGGCGGGGGTGCTGTGCGACTAGCGTGAATGCTGAGACTGTGGCCTGATGACCGGCAGTCATCTGGTGCGCCCTCTGGGTCTCTTGACACGCCTAATCAGCTATTGTATCATCCCTGTCAACAGACACAGCGCCTGCAGGGATGGCAAGTCACCCTGTCTCTAGAGCCAGGGGTGACACCCCTCTTTACTTTCAACTCTAAACTCAATCTAGTTTATACCAATTTGAGCGAGTTGCGATCTTGCTAGCTTGGCGGCTATCATCGCGCGGTGGCCCCTGATTTTCATGTATGGCCCGCGATTTCAGCCTCTAGTTGTCGAGAATATATTTTCCTAAATAGTATTACCCTTATCATAAATGCTCTAGGAAGTCAAGACAGCAGGCCATCCGACAACCGCTACGGTCCTAGGCGGTGCTCGTTGACTATCCCTGGACCATCCAGTTCGGAGTTTTGCTATACTTAAATTCTCTGTCGAGGCATCACCGGTACTGGATAACGGCGAAATTGGCGTCAGTTAATGTCCGATGAGCATCGCCTGGGCTGTTCGCGAGAGTCCGATGGCCCTCACTGGACGTGGATGATGCGCATGTCAAGTGATACTGGGACAAGCACCCGGTTTCGCCGGTGTAATCAGTGGTTTAATCAATTCATGCTATTCTTAAGTCAGATTACTAGAGTATGCTTTAGTCATGGTTCAGATGGGGCTACAGATTTTTGGCAGGTATAAACTATGTGGGTTTTTTACTTGAAAACAGCCTCTCAGGCAGCCAGTTTGTTTTTGTTACAAGTTATCCTGGCATTAAGTTTACTCCCGATCGGGATGAATTGTCGGGTCTAATGATTGCACTAACTTCCAGAGGACGCGATATAATTGCAAAGGCTTCTCTTTACCTTTAACTTGGACTGGAGCTAATTTTTCTAGAGGTATATTCTGAGTATCGATCTTGTCCAAAGTGGTTTGGTTGATCAGAATATCACCAGACTTAGCAGCGCTACAAATGCGACTTGCAACATTGATAGTATCCCCAATGGTGGCATATTGAATAAGTTTCTTCGAGCCAATGTTTCCTGCTGCTACTTTGCCAGTATTGATGCCAATGTGGATGTAAAGTGGTTGCTTGTGATGGGCCGCCCGATCGCGATTCATCTGGCGCACAGCCCATTGCATCTCGATCGCGGCTTGCACGGCTCGCTGGGCATCATCTGGCTTCTGGTAAGGTGCGCCCCAAACGGCCAGCAAGGCATCTCCGATATATTTTTCTAAAGTGCCTTCGTAGGGAAAGACTATTTCCTCGACTATCACTTGGAAATATTCGTTGAGCAGTTCAATTACCTGGCGCGGTTCCATGCATGAGGACATTTTTGTAAAGCCCGTAATATCGGAAAATAATGCAGTGACTTCTGTATCGACAATTTCTGATATCTTGCCTTCTTCTCTGATCTTTTGACTGACCGCTGTCGGGAAGAAACGCTCCAGTTTATCCCGGACGATCGCCTCCGCTTGCATCTGTTGATATAGTTGGGCGTGGTTAAGGGCGATCGCGGCTTGGTTAGCCAGGGCCGTCAGGAACTCCACATCTTCGTCAACATAGACATTGGACATGGACAAGTTATCAACGTATAATACTCCAATCACCTCCTCTCGCGGTTTCAGAGGTACGCAGATCGAGGCATGAATATTTAGTAATAAAATCGACGGGGAATCTTGAAACCGATCGTCCGCGCAAGCATCGGCAGTGATGATCGCATCCCCTCGATCCCGCACCATATTAGTAATTTTTCTGCTGTAGAACTTATGGGGAGTTGGCACTCCCGATCGGGACTTAACTGCCTTGCATTGCAGTTGTCCGGTTGCTGCATTCACCAGCAAGATTGCCGCCCGGTCTACATTCATAATCTCGAACAGCAGGTTGAGTATTTTCTTGAGCAGTTTGTCAGGTTTCTCCGGAGAGGACAACTGCTTGCTCACTTCTAGCAAAATTTGCAATTTGTCTACCACCCGCTGGTTGCTATCCTGCTCTCTCAGCTTGATTAACGATCCCTCTACGGATTTATCATTATCCAGCAATTCGGATATCTCCGTGTTAGTTTGACGAGTGGAGAATTGCTTGAAAATGGTTGCCGGGCCCGATCGCTTTGGCCCTGACTTTTTCTGGACAAATTGGAAATTCACCTGTCCGCAACGAACTATATCCCCATCTTTCAGTTGGGATTCCTCAATTTCTACCTCGTTGACATAGGTGTGATTGCGGCTTTGTAGATCCCTGATCTTCACCCCATCTGAGTCGATCGATATCACTGCATGCTTGCGAGATAAACTCCTATGAGGTACAATAACATTGTTGTCCAGAGCACGCCCGATCGAGTTGATCCCCTGATTTAATTCATAAACTGTTTCCTTTCCTATTTTGAATTTGTAAATTAAATACGCTACTCCCATCTCTTCTCCTTAATAATTTTCATATCCTTTTTATTGCGCTTCTCAAATTGATCTAGTACAAAAAATCGCCTCCTTGTCATTGCGATTTTTCGCGCAGCGTGGGGGGGGGTAGTAAGGCAAGTAACTTTTGATTTGTGAGTTGCCCCCCCGCCAGCGCAGCGGCCCGACGCAGGAGGGCTAGCAATCTCCGACAGCATATCACACTAATATGAGAACTGCTATATCTATCAATGCGACTTTGATTATTTCTCAACTATTCTACTTTCATCTCAGCAAAATGTTCCAGCAGCAGTCTGTGAATAAAAATGTAGCCGCCACCTACTTTTTGCAAAAATATCAACTGGGTGGCGTAGTCGAGAAAACGGGCATAGTTCCAGGGGATATAGCGATTAAAATAGAGGACAAGGCGCAGGATTACATGTTGAATGCATGCGATACCCGCAGGAGAAAATAGCCCCAGAGCCATGCCAGCAATAACTCCCGCCAGCATGGGAATACCTATGATAATTTTAGCAATAATCCCCCAAGTTATTGCTGCCATCACCGTCAAAATTGCCGCATTTTTGCCTGACTGCCAAATTCCTTGATTGCACATAATACTCGTTCCAATCGTACCACCCTTGACGGAACGAATTAGGGCAACAATTAAGCCAGCATCCAATCCTACTAGACCCGCTGATATCATATCCATTATCCTGAGCACGGGTCTCTGATAGATTAAACTCAAAGCCGCCCAACCAGCCAGTCCAAATATCACTCCGGCGATTAAACCGATACGCAAGCCGAAGAATAGATTATCTTTGAGTCTTTTGTAGGACCAAAAGCTAATGTTTTCAACCGGTTCTATACGATCCTTCACTAGGAAGAAGATCAGAGCACCAATTAATCCGCATGCCAGGACCTGAATCAGATAAGCATCCGACCTCACCTTGGCATAAATCATACCAAAAATTAGCCCAGCACCGACTCCAGCTACTAGAGTGCCTATTAGTACCATACTGAGGGTGTAGATCCATTTTTGCTGTCTAGTTTCCAACCAACTCGGCTGCATGCGCTCGATTAAAAATACTGTTTGCGACTCCTTCACCATCTGCTGTGCTAGCCGCATTAACCACTGCTTCGCTTGGGCTTGGGAGTAGGGAATGCTAGCACCTTTGCGGTTAAACATCCGTTCGATGTAGGTATTAAATAGGTGATGGCGTCGTTCTGACAAGCTGCTACTGGGTAAGGACTCAACCGACATCCCCTGATAAGCGAGGGCGATGATATTTAAGAGCAAGGGACATTGGGTTAACTCTTGTAGAGTTGCATCGGTAGCAATTGCGGTACGAATTTCTGCTAATTCTTCTCCAGCAGTCTTGAAATATTGCTGAATTTGCTGGTCTGTTAGCGGTTGCAGGTAGATGGCGGCTTGTAATTGCAGGCGTCGAGATAAAACTTCATAGTCGCCGATGCGGCTGCATACTACGAGTTCAGTCTGTCCGTGGGACTGCATGAATTGATTGATCGCATCAACGCAGGCTTCTCGCCGTTCGGCACTGACTTCATCTAAGCCATCCAGTAACAGCAGCATTTGCCGTTCCTCGGCCACCCAAGTTTTGCCTATGTCCTGGGAAACTTGATATTTGCTATGCAGTTCTTGCACTAGCCAATCGGCGATCGCTTGATTGTTCCAAGAGGACAGATTGAACACCACAGGCATTGCTTGTCCTAAGTCTGTCTCCGCACGTGAGATTAAGTCGCGAGTCAACTCTAACAGACTTGTGGTTTTCCCCGAACCCGGTTTGCCCAAAATTAAGAGCGATCGCCCCTCTCCCAACTGGTCAAATTTATCAATGACGCGAGTCCCTGGGGGTAGCTGTTGCTGGGGGACATCGCAACTTTCCCACACCAGGCCCCAAGGGCGTTCCACGGCATCTAGTTTCTCGGTAAGTCCCAATTCAATCAGGGATCTGCCGTGCAAAGAAGTTTCCAATACACCTTTAACCCAGTAATTTTTGACCTTATTGAGCAAAATCTGGCGATTGCGGTATGATTGCCGACTGAGGCCCGGTGCCGTTGATGGTTCCGTTGCGATTGGCTGATTTTCTGGAAGCTGAATGGTGATAGTTCGTTCTGAAGCTTCGGACCGGGGAGGCGGGGTTGGTGGCATGGGGATGGTGAAGGCGTCGTCACCGCCAAGTAATTCTTCTAATGCTTGCAGGGCTTCTGTGGCAGAAGGGTAGCGCTGGCGATAGTCATAACGTACCATCCGATCGAGAACTGTTGCCAAACCCGGACTGATGGAGAGACACGGTGCCAATGCAGCACAACAAAACTCTCCAGTTCTTTCATCTTGGGGGATATTTCTCACTCTTTCCCCACTCAAAGCTTGCAGACAAACCATGCCCACAGCATAGATATCGCTACTGAAATGGGGTTGGCCAGACATTTGTTCGCTGGGCATATAGCCCGGAGAACCAACCGCAATGGTCAAGCTAGCTTGTCCGTGGTTAGAAGCTGCCCGGTTACTCACTGCTTTGACTGCGCCAAAATCAATCAGGACAATCTTGCCATCCGAGGCGCGTCCGATCAAGTTAGCAGGTTTAATGTCCCGGTGGATGACTTGCTGCTGATGCACAAATGCCAGCACTTTCAGGATATCTCGCAACAGATCCATTACCTGGGTTTCGTGCAACTGCTTGCCATGGCTTAGTTCTCGGTCTAGGGGCTGACCTGGGATATACTCTTGCACTAGATAGAATTCGCCATTTTCCTCGAAGTGCGCTAGCAGGCCAGGAATCTGGGCGTGAACTCCCAATTGGTATAATGTTTGCGCCTCCCGATCGAATAGGCGTTTTGCCGTTTGCAGGGTTTGGGCATCGGAGACTTGAGGTTGGAGCCGCTTCACGACACATTCGGGGTTTCCCGGTAAATGGGCATCTCTGGCCAGAAAGGTTTGACCAAACCCGCCGCCCCCTAGGTGTCTGACGATTTGATAACGACCTGCTAATGTTGTTTTTCTCATAGAAACCTCCGGAGCGTCAACCCCGATCGCCAGGGAGGGACAAGATGATGGTAATTTTCACTATTGTATTAATATACTGAACTATGGGGAGTTCTGGGGCCTAGATTAATAAGCAATTGGTAAATTCTCCCATTGCTAAATTCTTGCATGCGGGTCTTCAAATAGCTGATATCCTCAACTAGAGAGCAACTTTCAACAGTTGCATTGGGAAAATTCAATAATTTATCGAGATGCAAATCCATTTCATAAATCCTCAAATTGTAACACAGTATACATTTGGCGTTGCACAACGACGGGTGTGGTCTTGCGTTCGTTAGTAGGAGACCTCGTAGCCTCCCAATACCTCAAGGTTTTGGATATAGGTGTGTTTTTCCGACCTCCAGCTGGCGGCAGCGAGTTTCTGGGTGATGCCGCTTCCCCCAATGGAGTTCGGAGTACCGTTCCGGCAAAATCGGAGTTATCATATTTCAAAAAATATCAGATAACATAAAGCATTTCCGGGCCTGCCTTTCACATTCTGATTTGTAGCAATTGTTTTTGATAAATTTTGACGGTGCATTGAATAATCCCTATCCCTTGAGGTATTGCCACCTCCCCGCCTTGGTCGGATCGTCTGACCGCCTTGGTCGGATCGTCTGACCGCTTTGGTCGGATGGTCTGACCGCCTTGGTCGGATAGTCTCCCCGCCTTGGTCGGATAGTCTCCCCGCCCGGGTCTGAGGATCTCCCCGCCCGGGTCTGAGGATCTCCCCGCCCGGGTCTGAGGATCTCCCCGCCCGGGTCTGAGGATCTCCCCGCCCGGGTCTGAGGATCTCCCCGCCCGGGTCGGATGGTCTGACCGCCTTGGTCGGATGGTCTGACCGCCTTGGTCGGATCGTCTGACTGCCTTGGTCGGATGGTCTGACCGCCTTGGTCGGATGGTCTGACCGCCTTGGTCGGATAAACTGTCGTGCATTTACATTGCTACGACAGCTCCGCCGAGATCCTTGTTCTGGCGGGACTTTTCCAATATAGAATTGCTGAATTTTGAATGAGAGAATTGCTTTGGCCTCGGGGGGATCGTCGCTTGGATCCCTAAAATGTTTGGGGGTTGCAACCCCATCACCTAAAAAATAAAGGTGGTTCTGAAAAGGCCAATAAAGATATCATCGTTATTGGTATTTTGGTTAGGGGCTGGGAGCCAAATAAATCCCGGTGTAATCGAGATATTCTCAGTTACCTGATACTTGTAAGATGCTTCGATATGATATGCCCAATCCCGATGGAATGATGTAGAAGCAGGAACATCAAGCCCTCTGAGAGTTGGCTCCGCACCAAGGACGATCGTCCCTAGGTTACCTTCACCAACAAGGTCGGGAAATTTAAGGGCTACAGCGTAATTCCAAATTTCCGCATCCCCATAACCAATCAAACGGGCTTTTGTCAGACCTACCCAACCACTGAGAGTAAATTTGGAACTCAGAGTCCAGGATGTTTGTACGCCATAGGAATTGGCGATCGCAGGGAAATCATCTCTGAGACCATTTAAGCTATTGGCAACATTGGTGCCAGCCAGACTAACGTCACTGCCATTACCATAAGCGAAGTTTTCGGCAGTAAAGTAAGAATTGAGATAAGTAAAAGCCAGGCTGAAGCGATTACTAGGAGTCAGAGTCAATTGGGCTAAAACGGAGTAGTCGCCATTGAATAAACCCTCTTCCGAGATGGGACTGTCTGCGGATCCTGCTAAGTAGACCCCGGTAAACTGTAGAGATTTATTCAATTTATAGTTAATTGATAAGCCCGCACCGCCACCTAATGCATAAATGGGATTTCTCTGAGCAAAAAAAGATACAGCACCACTCCCTCCTGAAAAATCGTCTAGGTACGGATTGAGGGTGGGAGCGAAGTAGGCAAAAAAGAGGCCATAGCCAGCCAGACCGATTTCTAAGTTCTCGTTCAGAGGTGTGGTGTAGACGATCACAGAATCATTTTCGCCATCGCTATCACCGAAAACTTGAATTGCTTGCAATCCCTCTCCTGTATTACCTGTAAAGTCAAATTCATTTGCGTTCCCAGATTGAGTGACGATGAGCAACAGATCCTTGCCCGTAAAGCTAGTATTGAAGAACAGACGTATCCGACTTTGGAAGACAGGCTGAACATCTATATTCTGACCAAAGGCATCGGCAAGAGAGAAGATTACCTCACCTGTCAAGGTAGTGGTAGTCGAGAATTGATTTGCTTCCAGTTGAGCCGTGCGAGCTTCTAGCGCCTCTACTTGGTTTTGGAGAGTCCTTAGTTCTAGGGCAAACTCCTGTTGCAACCGTAGGATGACAGTCAGATCCGCTTGGGTGATTTGGTTAGCAATGCCAGAAGTTATTAATTCAGAGATCCGATCGAGGGCTGTATTCAAAGCAGCGGCAAACTCGTAGCGCGTCATTGCCCGGTTCCCTCTGAATGTACCATCTGGGTAACCGGAAATAATGCCATAGCGTTCGACTAAAGACCGCAATGCCTGGAATGCCCAGTCAGTTGGTTGTACATCCGACAGTTGGGAAACCGAGGTGACTTGCCCCATTCCTAGATAGCCATTAGGGCTACTTGCGGAACTATTCTTCCTGTCTAGAAGGGGAGTAATATCTTCTTTAAAATGCCCTAACTCCCCTACAATTTCCCCAGCAATAACAGGAGTTAAGAAAAGCAATTGAGCCGCTATACTGGTTGCGCCCAGCGGCAAGGATGACCACAATAATTTCTGCATTTATCCTCACACCTTTTACTCATCAATTTGCAGATGCATCCTCTATTAATAAACCAGTTACATCCTCTCCAAAACTGAAATGCCCAACAAAGACAATCCCAACTTTAGAGTTCTCGCTGTCAGGTCGCACAGCAACAAGCGGGAAGTACGCTCTCGATCTGCCGCTTTCAGAACCGGACAGCGATCGTAAAACTGATTAAACTTCTGAGATAGCTCAAATAAATATTGACACAAGCGGTTAGGCATTAAATCAGCTTCCACAGCCAGGATAACTTCCGACAGTTGCAACAAATGCTTCGCCAGCACCAACTCAGTCGGTTCTGACAAGAGAACTTTCCCATTTTCTGCCAATTGGGAAAAGTCAATCTCACCCTTACGACTAATCCCCTGAATCCGGACATAGGCATAAAGTAGATAAGGTGCCGTATTTCCTTGCAGGGAGAGCATCTTATTGTAGCTAAAGATGTAATTGCTAGTGCGATTTTGACTTAGATCGGCGTATTTAACTGCACTCATGCCCACCACTTTGGCCACCTGAGCTTTGAACTCCTCAGTTTCGGTGCGATCTTCTGCCGCCAGTCGAGATTCTAGGTCAGCCCTAGCCCGCGCGATCGCCTCATCCAGCAAATCCCGCAGTCGCACCGTTTCCCCCGAACGAGTTTTCAACTTCTTACCATCTTCGCCCTGAACCAGACCAAAAGGAACATGAACCACATCTACCTGTTCCGTCAGCCAACCGGCACGTCGTGCTACCTGAAACACCTGAGCAAAGTGAGCAGCCTGACCGGCATCTGTAACATAGATAATGCGATCGGCCCCGTCTTGGCCTATCCGATAGCGTAAAGCGGCCAAATCTGTCGTCGCGTAATTGTAGCCGCCATCGGACTTTTGCACGATCAAGGGTAATGGATCTCCAGCCTTATTCGTAAAACCTTCCAGAAAAACGCACTGGGCACCGGCATCCTCTTCGAGCAAACCTAGCTGGTCCAGGTCGGCTATCACAGCCGGTAAGAACGGATTATAGAAAGACTCTCCCCGTTCCGTTAACTGGACATCCAGGCGATCGTAAATCACCTGAAACTCTCGGCGGGACTGGTCGCATAGCAACTGCCAGGCCCGACGGGTATCCTCAGCACCGGCTTGTAGCTGTACCACTTCTTGGCGGGAAGTTTCCTTAAATGCCTCATCAGCGTCGAACCGGTGCTTTGCCTGCTTATAAAAGGTAACTAAATCTCCCAAGTCCAGAGCGTCGGCAGTGGTCAGGGCCTGTGGGTAAGCTTCCCGCAGATAAGCGATCAGCATCCCGAACTGAGTGCCCCAGTCCCCGACATGATTGAGTCGCAGCACCTCGTGACCGCGAAATTCCAAAATCCGGGTAATGCAATCCCCAATAATAGTAGAGCGCAGATGACCGACATGCATCTCCTTAGCAATATTGGGGCTAGAAAAATCCACGATCGCCCGCTGGGGCTTTTGCACCGGTGCCACTCCCAGTCGTGCATCTATATATATAGTATTCAGTTGGGCTTCCAAGTATGCCGGTTGGAGAGTGAGATTAATGAAGCCGGGGCCCGCGATTTCTGCTGGTGCGCACAAGTCAGAAATCTCTAGACGTTCTACTAGCTTTTGAGCGATATCTCTAGGCTTTTGCTTAAGTCGCTTCGTCAGAGACATGGCCACATTCGACTGGTAATCACCAAACTTGGGATTACTAGCTAGCACTACCATTGGGTCACATCCTGCCAACTCTTCACCAAAAGCAGCAACCAAAGCCTGCTCAAATCTAGTTTTCAGTAATTCGATCGTCGAGTTCATAGTTCTAGCGCCTCTGCGTCGCGCACTGGGTATCGGGCCTCACATCAGGGTGCATCGATGATGCATGTAATTTAGCCCGCGCAGGCGGGCTTAGTTCGAGTAGCCGGGCCCTTTAGGGTTCGGGCGGCGAGGCAAATATGGGATGCACCCTCAAATCATCCCCTCCAGAGACCTTCGGGGGATAGCCGCATACTCAAGTCCAGCCAACTGGAGCGAGTAATTGGAGCACTGGTTGAAATGTAGTCTACCCCAGTTTCCGCCACAGCGCGAACAGTCTCTAGGGTGACGTTACCCGAAGCTTCGATTTTAATTTCGCTCCGGTCATCCTTCTGGCGAATCAACTGCACCGCCTGACGCATCCTATCTACCGGCATATTGTCCAGCATGATGATATCCGCAGAAGAGTGCAAAGCCTCTTCCACCTGTTCGAGGGTTTCCGTCTCCACTTCTATACTCAGGGGAAAGGGGATTTGGGCACGGATGCGTGCGATCGCCTCTGTGATACTACCGGCGGCAGCAATATGATTATCCTTAATCATCACAGCATCATCCAGGCCCATGCGATGATTTCTGGCTCCACCTACAGCCGCAGCATACTTTTCCAGCACCCTCAACCCAGGCGTTGTTTTGCGCGTATCCACTAGCCTCGCCGGTAGGTCTGCGATTTCCTCCACATACCGGCGGGTGAGGGTGGCAATGCCACTCAAGCGCATTGTCAGATTCAAAGCCACCCGTTCTCCCATTAATAATGCCTCTAACCCACCAGACAAACGAGCGATCGCCTGTCCGGGAGAGCACCGGTCCCCTTCAGCTACCATTGCCTCAAACCTGACATCCCGGTCCAAAAGCTGAAACACCCGCTCTGCCACCGGCAATCCCGCGATCGTTCCTGGTGCTTTCGCCACCCATTCCCCTCGGATCACCAGCATTTCTGGTCCTAAGAGGGCCGAAGTCGTGCGATCGCCCCTACCAATATCCTCCAGCAACCATGATTTCAGGAGATCGTCCAAGCCTAGCCAAGGGGGTAACGCCGGCGATAAATCTAGCATTTCAACTGCCTCCGGAACTTTTTTCGCTTTTTGGATCAAAATTTTATCGCCTCAAATCCTTGCCTGGTCAAGCTTTTCAGACATATTGACCATCCGAGAGCGATCGCTCTCCTCTCCGGGCACCGGTTTCCCTCAGCAGATAGCAGTCCCTAAGCTGGAACAATCGCTCCAGCACCGGCAATATTCAGATCTTGCCTGATGGTTTCGCTTATCCTTCAAGATGGTCCAAGCCTCGCCCATGGGCGAGCACTGGCGATTTCTCCATTCTTTCAACTGCCGAGGGAACTTTTAGGTTTTGTATATTAAGTTTTTGCCTCAAACCCTTATAGGTCAAGCTTTTCAGCCTTCTTACCCACCATAATTGCTCGCACGAGCCCCTCCGGTGAGAGCACCGGTCTTCTGAATTACATACCGGTCCAGAACCTATAACAATTGCCACACCACCGGCAAACCTGAGAGCGCCTCCGAGGTTTACACAGGCAACTTAGCTCGGGCCACCCTCCTAGATCGTCCCTACAGCGCCCAATTCGTGAGTTATTAGCTACCCACCTCCGAGGCACATACCGGTCCCTAAGCTGGAACAATCGCTCCACCACCGGCAATCATGAGAGCGAATCTTGTGTTTTCACCGGCAACTCACCTCGGGCCACAACCATTTTTAGTCACTTGAGCGCCGAATTCGTGAGTTATTACCTACCTTGAGCCGACTAAAACCCGGATTTCAGGAGAAGCAGCAAGCCTCTCCCAGGGGGTTTCACCGGCGATTTATCCCGAATTTCCACCGCCTCGGGAACTTTTTTCGCTTTTTTTCAGAAAAATTTTAGCGGCTCAAACCCTTACCCAGAAAGCATTTCAGAATTTGGAGAAAAAAAACTTCCCAAAAAACTTGAAATTGGGGTTG
>JBFRWI010000069.1:0-17563 GCA_051439505.1 Hormoscilla sp.
ACCCCGCTTCACACCAACACCCCCAAACGCGGGCCCCCGCACAACCTCTTACCCCCCCCTTGGGACGGGGGGCCGGGGGGGATCCTTTGGTGGCGCCACCGGAAGATCCCCCCCAACCCCCCTTAGAAAGGGGGGGGCCGGAAGAAGCAGCTCGCGAGAGTGACGAGTTGGAAACTCCATCTTTGTCTTCCCAGGCAGAGTTAGAACCCGAAAGTGACTCAGATGGGGAGCAGGTTCTACCCTTGGGTGGCCGGGGAGAGCAGGAGAAGGAGAGCAAGCAGCTAACCTATGAATTAGAAATAGAGAAAGCGCGAGAGGAGATCGTCAAGCATCAAGTAGTCAAGGCAGTAGGGCACCTGAGGGCCGCGCGGCAAGAGGCAGATGACAGTCAGAAAAGAGCAACATTTCCCGCCTGGGCAGCATTTTATCGATGCTTGCCGCGCCAAGGTTACCAGGAGAGTTGGGAGATGGGGACCATCAGGGCCTCGGGAGTAAACAGCATCAGTATCAGTGAAGATAACCGTTACATCCTGTCGGGGAGTAAAGATGGGACTGTGAAACAATTCAAAATTCTTTCTTCAGAATTCAAAATTGGGAAAGTCCCGCCAGAACAAGGATCTCGACAGCTTAACTGCCTAGATAGCTTAGAAGAGCACGGGGATGAAGTATTATCAGTAAGTCTGAATGGGGAGAGTACCCAGGTGCTATCGGGGAGTGCAGACAAAACCCTGAAGCTGTGGGACATAGAAAGTAAAGCATGCCTGCGCACCTATAAAGGCCATGAAGGAGAAGTAAGCAGTTGCTGTTTTAGCCCCGACGGTCGTTATCTCCTGTCCGGCAGCAGTGACAAGACCTTAAAACTGTGGGAACTGGAGGGGGCGGAATGCCTGCATACATTTGAGGGCCATGAAGAGAAGATCGCATCAGTCTGTATCTCACCAGATGGTCAATACTGCTTCTCGGGCAGCGATGATGGTAGCATCAAGGTCTGGAACCTAGCCACAAAAGCATTAGTAAAGGACTTAGAAGGCCATAGGGATAAAGTAACGTCAGTAGAGGTGAGTGGGGATGGCAGAATTCTCTTATCGGGAAGCTGCGATCGGACGATGAGGGTGTGGTCAATAGAGAAAGGGGAATGCCTGTACAATATAACAGGATTTAGAGGAGAAGTCCTGGCAGTGAGCGCGAGTTACGACGGTAGGCACGGGCTATCGGGGACAGGGGACGGGGAAATAAAATTATGGAAAATAGAGGGTGGCGAATGCTTGGAAACCTGGGAAGGGGAAGGGAGAGTGGAAAAGGTCAAGTTCAGTGGGGACAGTCGCTACGCCCTGTTTGTGAGAGGAGAGGAAATATCGGTGCGGGCCTTAGAGTGGGAAATAGCAGAGCGGGAGCCAGAACCCTGGGATGATGGTGCCCGATCGTACCTGGAGAACTTCATCAAATTGTACTCCCTTAAAGGTGCCCAATGTCAAGAAGCCGAGTTTCAAAAGCTAATGAAAATCCTGGGATATGGGGGATATGGGTGGCTAGACCCGAAAGGGGTGCGCCAGCAGTTAGCTGCAATGTCCTCCCAGGATATGATAACAGAAGTTTCCCCATTACAGGAAAGTTCGCAAGAACCGGAAAGTTCGCAAGAACCGGAAACTCCCCAAGTACAAGAAACTCCCCAAGTACAGGAAACTCCCCAAGTACAGGAAACTCCCCAAGTACAGAAAACTCCTCAAGTACAGAAAACTCCTCAAGTACAGGAAAGTTCGCAAGTACAGGAAACTCCCCAAGTACCGCAAAGTCCGCAAGTACCGCAAAGTCCGCAAGTACCGAAGAAATCTTCCGAAAAAACTACGCCGCCCAAAAAGGTGCGATCGCTCATCCCAATTCTAGCAGTAGTTGTGGGAATATTCGGGTTAATAATGTTAAGTTTTATGTTGCGAAATGAGCCTAAATCAGGGGAGGAGGAGATAGTACCGAGTATAGGAGTAGAGGAAAGGTGCGATAAGCCGATCGCGAAAGCGAGGCAAAGGATAAGATATTATCAAGGGCAGAAAAACGACGCGGATATTGACATGCGGGTGGAAGCGGAGTTAGCATTAAAGCAGGGACTTGATGATCTGCAAAAAGAATACGATCTGCAAGGGAAACCGGAGTGTTTAGAAGAAACATTATCGAAGTTGAAGCACACCTATGCGGTAGAAATATTAGCATCAAGTGGTGAGTTGGGAAAAGCAAGAGAAATGCTGAAAGAAATACCCAGCAGTTATCGCAAGTATCCAGAAGTAGAAAAGCAACTGCAACAATGGAGAATTGAGAATTGAGAATTGCGAATGGAAAATTGTGAATTGAGAATTGTGAATGGAAAATTGTGAATGGATGTGGGGGTGCGATCGCCATTTGCTGTAGGGGCACGGCATCCAAGATATTTGGGAACAGAAGAAAAGGTGAGTACCGCCGTGCCCCGGCCAGATGCGATCGCGAATGTCGTACCCAGACGGGATGCGATCGCCTTTCATCATGTAGGTGTACGGCATCGAAGATATTTCGGTTAAGATGATAATGTGAATAGGGCCGTGCCCCGGGTTGGGGCGATCGCAAATGTAAGGTAAGGGTGCGATCGCCTGTATGTCGCGCGATCGCATTCAAGGGACAAGAAACCGGGTTTCTCAATAAATTTGGTTGAAAAGCGAGAGATGGTAAAAGAAACCCGGTTTCTGGCGGGTTGCGCGATCGCCAAATGTCGTACCCAGATGGGATGCGATCGCCATTTGCTGTAGGGGCACGGCATCCAAGATATTTGGGAACAGAAGAAAAGGTGAGTACCGCCGTGCCCCGGCCAGATGCGATCGCGAATGTGGTACCCAGATGGGATGCGATCGCCTTTCATCATGTAGGTGTACGGCATCGAAGATATTTCGGTTAAGATGATAATGTGAATAGGGCCGTGCCCCGGGTTGGGGCGATCGCACCGGGCCTCTCGACCCCAAGCGGACCCCAACCCTGGGATTGTCGAATTGGCCGATGTTGCCTTGGGTCGAAAGGGTAAATTAGTAGAAGTGGCCGAAAATTATCAAGATTTTCTGTATTAGGCGCTTCCCCACTGTAGTAGTAGGGTGGGCACCGCCCACCGGGTGCAGATATCAAGATTTTCTGTAGTAGTAGGGTGGGCACCGCCCACCGGATGCATCTGGTCTTTGGCAAATATACCCCTACCCCGCCACCACCACCCGTTCCCAGGCAGAACCCCGCCACCACCACCGGAGATAGTGTGGCAATGTGTTGCATGCAACTATCAGCCAGCTGTAGGTTGAGTTCCGTGGGGAAACCTCACCGCTGGTTTTGGCGTCATCACAGGAAGGTTCGGAGAACTTCAGCCAACAAGCTGGGGGTTCCCGGGAAGTAGCCACTTCAGAAAGTAGCACATTACCGTTACTATAGCCAAGGCTCACTTTTTATTGTAGAAATATAAACGATTGAGGTAAAAACTATGTTACTTACACGTCAAGAAGCGAAAGCACAAAAACGCAATGCCAAAAGGCTGGGTCAAATCCTCCTAGATGCCAGAATAGAACTGGATAACAGACTTGCAAACCTTGAGGAAACCGCCATTTATCATGGTGATTGGGAAATGGGAACTCTTTGTGATTCACAAGAGGTCTTTGCAGTGATTGGTGAACTCTTAACTATCGCTGAAAAGTTGCCCGACTGCAACCATTTTGAAATCGAGGACAAATTATCCCAGGTTGAAGATAAATTTTATACCTACTAAGGAGATTTTCCGGTAGCAGGCACAGGGATAAACCTGACTCACACCCACTCGCAATAGATGCGATCGCGCCCGCAGCAGGATATGTTGCGGGTTTTGCTTGTCCCGTGCTATAATTCAAATGCTCACTATTTACTCTAGCCTTATGAGCGACAAAGCAACTTTAGACAGGCCGAACACCTGTGCGATGAAGACGATAATAACTGCTGGCGAAATAGCCGAATTCTTCAAAACCAAATGGTTTTGGCATTCCTAATGAAGACAAGGTAGTGGTCACAGCCTACCAGTTTCAAATATCAGCTAACGAACATGCCAGGATACATGGATTCTTTAGAGACAATGTTTTTTTACATCGTCTGGTTAGATCCTGACCATAATCTCTATCGCTAAACTATACCGACTACAGATGGCTCACGCCGGAACGGGCCCCCTGAAGAGAAAGTACGGGTATGAGCCCGTCGCCAAGTCCGGCTAAAATGGAATATCGTCGTCATCCCAGTCCAGGGGAAAGGGATCCTGCTCTTCGGAGAAGTCCTCCGACCCCTGGGACTCTGGGGGAGACCCTTGCATGTCGATCCAGCGCTTCGCGAGGGCGAGAGCCTCTGATTCGTTTTGGGCGTTGTGAACGGGGATGATGCAATCACCACCACCTGCACTCCACACCTGTACGCAGAATACTTGTCTGGCCTCAATCAGCCAACCTTTGTAAAGCTCTGGGGAACTCATAGTCCAAGATGAAAGGATTTCCAATACTCAGAACCTAACACGATCGACCCCCAAAAGAGATAATTTGACAATATGCAAACTTAAGGGATAGGTCATGAGAAAACTACTCTCACAACTAGATCGCCTGATTTTACCTCTAGTGGCGCTGCTGCTAGCCACCCAGCTAATCTCCCTCCCTGCTGGGGCTACTGGCGTTTATCAAATGCCAAACCTGACAGCGGGTGACAATACTTGGGTAGTCGATCGGGCCGAAGCGATCAGCCGCCTGAATGAAGGCAAACTCAGCACTCAGCTGTCCAAACTCGCCCAAGAAACTGGCAAGGAAGTCAGGATGGTGACCATTCGCCGCCTGGACTACGGGGAAACGATCGACAGTTTTGCCGAGAAGCTGTTTGCTAAGTGGTTCCCCACCCCAGAAGCGCAAGCTAATCAAACCTTAGTGGTCCTGGATATCGTCACCAATAACATTGGCATCCGCACTGGGGCGGCTGTCAAACAGTTGATTTCCGATGATATTTCCCAGAGTGTGGTCTCCGAAACCATGCAAGTCCCGATCCGCAATGATAATCAATATAACCGTGCCTTCTTGGCGGCAGGCGATCGCCTCACAGCCGTCTTATCTGGCGAACCGGATCCCGGCCCCCCTACGGTCGAAGATAATGTACAGGTGGAAGGCACCTTTGCCACCGCAGAAGAAACCAAAAACAGCAACGCCACTACCTGGGTGATAGTCTTGCTAATTCTGGCGACCATTATCCCGATGGTTACCTACTTCTGGCTGTACCAATGATGGCTAGGGGGTTGCTTGCCAGGAACTATTCTAGTCCTGAACGTACTCTTGTCCGGAGAGCAGAGCCAGTTCTGCCCTGATGAATTCTCGTCCCAGATAGGCCGCGTGATCTAATAGGGTCACGGGGCAAGGCTGGGCCTCTTCAAAAATCTTTACACATAATTCTTTGGCGGTTCTGGCAGTATACAGGGTTTCGGCGGTGCGTTCCACCTTACCCCGTGCGGGGATAACCTTGCCCGTTTCTGGATCGACAGCCCTACCCCGATCGTCGATTTCATTGGTGAAATGCTTGGCACAAATTAACTTGGCCTCTCGATCCAGGTAGATAATGAAGTACCCGCCATTATCGAGGGCGAGGTCGCGCTGGGAGAGTTGGTCATCAATGGCGGCAATGTCTTGGGCAATTTGATTCATGAGAGATAATTTCACTCGCGATTAACCTTGTTATTTTATTTTATTCTAGTCCAAGCCAGAGCGGGCGATCGCATTTCCCTCAAGAACCTGTGTTCTTTCCTGTCTAGCATCGATCTGAAGTCCCTCGCCGGAACCCGTTCCCAGGGAAACCCTGGGAACGAGGGGTGGGGCTAGACAAACGTTCTCCTGCGCGGGCTATATGACAAAATCGCCCAACCCTGGAGCTAAAAGCGATTTCTAACTCTCAGTTTCTGACTGTTTTGGGGGCTTTTCAGCAGGGACAGCGGCCTGCTGAACGACCTCAACATCCAAGTCTAACGCCCTGGCGATTTGTTCGACAGTCAACCCGAGTGCTAAGAACCCAGGTACTCCTTCCAGCTTGCCTTCCAGCTTACCTTCTTCGAGACCTTCTTCCTTGCCTTCTTGATAAACCTTTGTCTGTTTTAAGTCACTCAATGCGAACATAGCTTCGATCTCCTCCCGACTTAACTCGGTAAACTTATAAACCAGCGTGCTCTCTATCAATTCTATAACCTTCCGCTGGAAGGCTACATCGTCAACTGACTGCCTTGCTTTGATCATCAGTTTCTTAGTCAGTGGGACGGCCTCCTGGGAAGACCCTAGGGCCAACTGGACTATCCCCAAACCTAGGGATGGATCTGATGGTTTGGATAACTCCGACAAATACACCAGCTTCAATTTGGGAAGCAACGCCTGATAGGGTATTGGCAGTCCTGGATCTAAACTCCGGGTGGCAAATACGGCCACTGCCAACCAATCGTTTTTCGGTTTGTACTGACCAATGTATGCGAATATTTCCGCAAAAAAACGCCAGTAGAAATCTTCATTGGGCTGAAACTGGACTTCTAGAAAGTAGATGGGTTTGTCAATCTTTTCAGAATCAGGCAAAAATATACCATCGAAGCTGTGCCATTTCTTTGATTTCTCGGGATGAAAACTCATACCCTTTAGCGGTAGATGGCGAGGTACCCAGCAGTTCAAACAACAGGCCGGGAAATGTTTGAAAGAGTTTGTAAAATAGGGTGTATGTTCTCACCGTTACTCCTTTTTTTCTAGCTATTATAGTTTAACATATTTTTAGATAATTTGCTTTTATATAGAAAAATAAATTAGTAAGCGATCGGTCATACTGCAAAAATTCAGAAACAAGGTTTGTTGGAAAAACCTTATTTCTGGGTTACTTCTAGATAATCACCAATCACTCCCGTTTACTAAAGGGCAATTCTTGGTTAATAGCCTCAATTTGCTCTTGTTCCATTTCATTAATTTGGGCGATGTGGGTACGCAGAATTTGCATCAGACGTTGATTATAAAAGCGGTGCAAGCTATGATGGGGGGTGGCGGGAAAGCCGCGACGCTTTTTGTGACTCCCGCCCGCACCCGGGTCAAACATTTGAATGCCCCGCGCGATCGCCCATTCAATAGGAGAGTAATAGCAAGCATTAAAATGCAGGCAGTCGTATTCGGAAAAACTGCCCCAATAGCGCCCGTACAGCCGATCGCCCTTAGTGATGCAAAAAGACATTCCTACTGGATGGCGATCGTCCCCTTCCCGGTATGCGGCGGCCAATACGACGCGATGGCGATAATTGTGATATAATTTCTCAAAGAAGTCCTTAGTCAAATACTTGCTTCCCCACCAGCCAAACTGATCGCAATGGTGGCTGTAAAAATCGTACATTAAGAGAAGCAGAGAGTGAGGAATATCATCGCCCGCGTGCATTTTGATGTGCAAACCTGATTTTGATAAGGCTTTTCGTTCCCGCTTGATATTCCGGCGCTGATTGGCATTGAACATGCCTAAATAATCATCAAAGGTCTGAAAGCCTTGATTTTGCCAAATACTGTTGTGATGCAGCCAGCCAGAAAAGCCGTGGCCTTCGAGGCGCGATCGCCATTCGGGGTCAACATAGAGGAAGTTACAGCCAGAGATATTGTGGCGATCGCAAAAATGGTCGATCGCCGCTACCATCAACTCCGTCAGTTCCTCTTCATCTTCACCATCGGCAATCAAAAAGCGATAGCCCACCGCTGGGGTAAAGGGACTCATACCTAGCAGTTTCGGGTAATATTCAATCCCCAACCGATAGGCTAAATCGGCCCATTGGTGGTCGAACACGAATTCTCCATAGCTGTGACCCTTGACATAAAGGGGCGCGGCTGCTATAAGTTGTTTATCCCGCCACACTGTCAGATGGCAGGGTTGCCAACCCGCCCGTGCCACCGCACTACCAGACGCCTCCATATTGTGCAACCAATCCCATTCAAAAAACGGCGTCTTCAGGGGTTGGGCTAGGGTATCCCACTCAGCCTGGGGGATTTCGGCGATTTTGTCAATCCAGGTAACTCTAATTTGAGGCGAGATTTGTTTCACCATAGGGACTCTCTGGGAGAAAAACTTGAACAATCGATCTTTCATGAGAAAAAGTATAGCTATTTTAGCTTCAACTATTCAAGATGTTTTGTTTGTTGCCGATCTTTTTATGCTATAATGCAGAAAGACCTCCTGTTCGATAGTATCAACAGATAGCAAATTCAAATGTAAAGCTGATAACAATCCTGCACCATCCACAGGGGTGGGTGCATCTGCGCCACCCAAAATTAAGGGACAAACGGTCAGCCATAATTCATCTATCACGTCAGCAGCTAGCAGCGAGGCGACCAATTCCCCGCCTCCCAGAATTGCTAAACGTTTTAACTCCAACTGCCCTAGCTGACGGAAAGCTTCAACCCAATCAATCCCTTGATTCCCCATTTTCGCAATGATAATCTTTTCAAACTCAGATCCCGTACCATTGGTGACAGAGGACTCCCGATCGCCATGCCAATGTTGAGCACCAGCAGCGGTTGTTAGTAACCAGCGGGGTACGGGTTGCTGGAAAAAACGGAAAGAAGAGTCAATATTACCCGATTGAGATACCAGTATTTGCACTGGTTGGGGTGGTTTGCCCTCTGCTTCTCGCTGCTGCAATAGCTTGGGGTTAGCAATGGGCATCGTTGTCCCATAGGCCCGGAGAGTACCCGCTCCAAATAATACTCCATCGGCGATCGCAATTTGTTTTTGCAAATGCGCTTTGTCTGCTGCTGAACCGAAACGGGCAGGTTCGCGCCCCACATCGGATATCTTACCATCAGCGCTCATGGCAAGTACAATTGTCCCGTGGGGTTTGCTAAACTGAGTTTTTCTCATACCAGGCAATTAAGTAGTTGGCAGTCAGCAGTAAGTATACAAAATGACCAAAATTACCACCGATAAAGTATTGAAGATATATAGTTTAACAAAAATTTAGTTATTGCCAGCATTATTAGGCAAAAATACTTAAAAAATAAAAAGTGATTGTGAGTGTAGACATCGGCAACATCGTGAAGTACAATAGAAAGATGCAGTAATAAAAGTAATATAGCGCTGAGGGTACATACTTAAGCAAAACAGCATAGCCATATGAATTTCAAATATTTGACTCGATCGCTCAGACAAGTTTCCGGGCAAGTCCCCCTCCGCATCATCCTCGTGGTGCCATTCGTGCTGGAAATATTCGGTACAGTCGGACTTGTAGGGTATCTTTCCTTTAGAAACGGCCAGGAGGCGGTAAACGACCTGGCCACTCAGTTGCGTAGGGAAATTACGACTCGCATAGAACAGCATCTGTTTAATTACTTAGAACAACCCCATTTGATTACCCAACTCAACGCTGATGCAGCGGCGATCGGGGAATTGAATATCGATGATTTTCCGGGGGTCGCCCATCACTTCTGGCGACAGATGCAGCTATTCACTTTGATGCGCGAAATCTACTTGGGTGACGAGTCGGGTAAATTCCTCGGGGTACTGCGCAGAGAACAAAATAGCACATTTGAACTGAAAATTTCGGAGAATTTCCCCGAACGGAATTTTTATGGCCTCGATAGCCAAGGAGAACGGACTAAATTATTAAAAACGGACGCATCCTACGACGCTCGGATTCGCCCCTGGTATAAAGTCGCTCTCCAGCAGGGTAAACCCACTTGGAGTAAAGTATACACCTTTGTTGATAGCGGTACCCTAGGCATCACTGCCTCTCAGCCCTTCTGGGACCAAACAGGCAGGTTCCGTGGCATCATGGCTGTCAGTCTCAACCTCGGTCGTATTAGTGAATTCCTGCAAAGTATAGAAGTGAGTGCGTCGGGTCAGACTTTTATTATCGATCGGGCAGGGACGATCGTCGGCACTTCTACAGATGAGAAACCCTTCACCATCACCAAGGATAACAAACGAGAGCGAGTGCAAGCCATCGACAGCCAAAATCCCTTGACTGCTGCCACCGCTGCTTATTTGAGCGCACACTTTGGCGAACTGAGCGAGATTGCCAATGGAGAGCAACTCAGCTTTACAATGGAGGGCGATCGGCAATTCGTGCAAGTGCAACCTTACCAGAATCCGCGAGGACTCGACTGGCTGATTGTGGTAGTGGTCCCGGAAACCGACTTCATGGCCCAAATTAATGCTAATACCCGTACCGCGATCGCACTATGTCTGGGGGCATTAGTAATAGCAATTATTCTGGGAATGCTCACGTCCCGTTGGATTGTGCAACCGATTCTCCAACTCAAGGATGCAGCAACGGCTCTATCCGCAGGAGAATTTGACCGGACAGTCAAGCTGGAAAGATCGGACGAACTGGGGGTGCTGGCCAAGGCTTTCAACAGCATGGCGGATCAGTTGCAAGCATCTTTTACCACCCTGTCAGCTAAGAATGCCGAATTGCAGCGGTTGGACCAACTCAAAAACGAATTTCTCGCCAATACCTCCTACGAACTCCGCACCCCCTTGAATGGCATTATCGGCATTGCTGAATCTTTAATCGATGGTGCTGCTGGAGAATTGCCCATTAAGGCGAAAACTAACCTGACGATGATTGTCTCCAGTGGCAGAAGACTGTCGAATCTGATTAACGATATCCTGGATTTTTCCAAGCTCAGACATCAACATATTGAACTGTTCCTCAAGCCAGTGGGAGTGCGAGAAATAGCTGAAGTGGTTCTCACTCTTTCCCAATCTCTAGTCGGGAAAAAAGACTTGCAGTTGATTAACTCCATCAGTGCCGATATTCCCTTGGTAGATGCCGATGAAAATCGCCTGCAACAGATTTTTTATAACTTAATCGGCAATGCTATTAAATTCACCGAATCTGGTCAAGTAGAAATCTCAGCTTCATTGATGAATGAGCAATGGGAGCGATCGCCAATGCTAGCCATTACAGTTACCGATACGGGAATTGGCATCCCCGCCGACAAATTAGACCGGATATTTGCATCCTTTGAACAAGGGGACGGTTCCACGGCGAGAACATACGGGGGTACGGGTTTGGGTTTGGCTGTCACCAAACAGTTAGTAGAATTGCACGGCGGCACTATTCACGTGTCATCAACAATTGGGTCTGGTTCCCAGTTTACTTTCACCTTACCAGTCTCTGACAATAGCATCGATCGCACCTCAGATATCTCTACAACTCTGGCCCTTGCCCAAATGATCGGCCAGGGTCGCCAAACCGAGACGATCTCAACGGGATCTCGCGCCGAGAGTGGAGACCTGAAAATTATGATTGTCGATGACGAACCTGTCAACCTCCAGGTACTTGTCAATCACCTGGAATTGCAAAATTATGGCATCATTCAAGCCAGCAGCGGTCCAGAAGCCTTAGAAATCCTGGAAAAGGGTTATCATAAACCAGACCTGATCCTCCTGGACGTAATGATGCCCAGAATGACGGGCTATGAAGTGACCAGAAAAATCCGCGAAACATTTTCAGCAAGTGAATTACCGATCTTGTTGTTAACAGCAAAAAATCAAGTTTCTGACTTGGTAATCGGCTTGGAAGCGGGGGCCAATGATTATCTGACTAAGCCCATTGCCAAGGACGAACTCCTCGCCCGCATCACAACCCATATTAATCTCGTGCGCCTGCGATCGGAAAATCTTCGCTTGGCTGCGGAATTAGATATAACGCGCCAACTGCAACAGATGCTTTTGCCAAAAGCACGAGAACTAGAGGAAATTGAAGGTTTAGAAATTGCGGGCTTTATGGAACCTGCCGACGAGGTAGGCGGCGATTACTACGACGTCCTCAGTCACAATGGCAAAGTCAAAATAGGCATCGGTGACGTGACCGGACATGGCTTAGAAAGTGGCGTGTTGACGATCATGGCGCAAATGGCGGTCCGCACCCTGTTAACTAACAACGAAACTAATCCTACTCAATTTTTGAGCGTCCTTAACCAAGCCATCTACGGCAACGTCATGCGCATGAGTTCCGATAAACACATGACTCTCTCCTTGCTAGATTACGAAGGGGGAACTCTGTGCGTGACTGGCCAACATGAAGATATGATTGTGGTCCGTTCTGACGGTCGCACCGAGCAAATTGATACCCTAGATTTAGGCTTCCCCATTGCCCTAGAGGAAGATATTACGGATTTTGTGGGCGAAACTAGGGTGCATTTAAACTCAGGGGATGTGGTGGTGCTTTACACCGACGGCATTACCGAAGCCGAAAATTCCCAAAAAGAACTTTACGGACTGGAACGGTTAATTGCCGTCGTCAAGCATAACAGGTGGCGATCGGCCTCCGAGATCCAGCAAGCAGTTGTTGATGACGTGCGGCAGCATATTGGCGACCACAAGGTTTACGATGACATTACTTTACTGGTACTGAAGCAGAAGTAGTTTAGCGGGGAAACCAATGCAACTCGGTACCAGCAAAGCTGAGTTGGGATTGAGAACAGCCGCGCAAATGCGCAGCTAGCCGATCGCCCCCTAGAGGAGTCAGCAGGTAATCTTCCACCCCGAGATCTCGCTCAACCCAGTTCATACTCTGCCCAGCTTCCGCACTCAGAGCCACAATGGGAGCCGAGTTTAGCTGTGGGTGACGGCGCAGTTTCTGCGCCCAAGCTTTGCCCTCGACCGAGGAAACTTCCGCGTGAATCAGTACCATGTCTATAGTATCAGGTAAAGATTGGGGGATAATTTCTTCTGGCTGACTGACAAAGGTGACTGCAAACCCGTTGCGAGCGAACCATTTATCTAAGTTTTTGCAGTTATTCGGTAGAGCCCCGATGGCCAGTACCTGAGTTAATTCCACTTCATTTAAGCCCTTCTCCTGCTGGCGATCCTGCTGCCCAGTACCTTCGAGATCGCAGGGACAACTGGGGAGACTCCAAGCCGGATCTGAAGGCATGGGTATTGGTATCTGACAGCGGGCGCACTCGCTCACCGTGCAACTTCCCTCCAAAAAATTACCAAAGCAATAACTATCTCCTTCCAGATAAAGTTCCCGGAAGTCCCGACGCTGCTGAAGCTGCTGCCAAAAATACTGAAAATCTTCGTGATATCCTTGGTAATCGTACACTTTTCCCTCAAATGCTAGAGGGCCACTCATGAGACTGAGAACAGTTTTCCCCCGACTCAGATAATAGGCCACATAGCTCATTAATAATGACTCCTCAGGTAGAAAAGGGCGCCGGAGACCTGCTGTTGAGTTCGGACCCGACTCTAAACCTGCGGGCTTTTTTTTTAGCTCTTCACCCCTTAAAATGGTGGTAACAGGATTGGAAATCTCCTCGAAGGCTGTCCAACGCTTTAATTCTTGGTGAGCCGCTGCCAACTGTTGATATAATACAGCTTGGTTGAGGCCCATGTCTAGTTGGTTGGCAACAGTCCGCAGCCATTCAATCTCCGAGTCTTGCCACTCGTAGGCATCACTTGGCATGACTATAATTATTCCACCCCAAACTGATACCCCCAAGTGTAACGGTACTAGCAACCAAGTTCCGGTAAAAGTTTCAGCCAACTGGTCGGTATCAATGTCGTTATCATCACTG
Organism: Hormoscilla sp.; assembly: GCA_051439505.1. Classification (GTDB taxonomy): domain Bacteria; phylum Cyanobacteriota; class Cyanobacteriia; order Cyanobacteriales; family Desertifilaceae; genus Hormoscilla. The sequence goes on from JBFRWI010000069.1 coordinate 13,569, forward strand.
CGCACAATACTGTTGACTTTAGCAGGGAGGGCCCCGGCATGAATTTCCCGTCCCAGAGTCGCGGGCAATGCTGGATGGCTGCGAGACTCAGCTATATTCAACCACAGATGACTTTCATAGAGATATTGGAAGATGTGAACGTACTCAGCTTGTAGGACTTGCAGCATTTCCGATACCGCCGTCGAAAATATGATCTCTAAATCGATCGAACTGCGGATGGCTTGAGTAATCAAATTCAGGGCTTGCTGCTGCCGACGTGATGCGTGCAATTTTTCTTCCGCGCGTTTCTGCTCGGTAATGTTAGTAACTATTACTAGCACTCCTGCGTATATATCCCCGGCATCAAAGATGGAATTAGTAGACAGATTCGCCCATACTTCCGAACCATCTCTGTGGCGGAATTTTAACTCCATTTCCCGATCTAGCCCTTGACGACATTTCAGCAGATTTTCTGCTGCCTGCTGTTGATATTCCTCATCTATCAACATCAACAGCGGTATCCGCAGCATTGCCGAGGAGCTGTAGCCCAGCATTTCTGTCATCCTGCCATTCACAAAAGCTGTATTCCCTTCTGGCGACAGCAGCAAACTCCCCTCTTTTGTGGTTTCAATAATCCGATCGTACATTTCCCCGCGATCGGGCAATACCCACCTTGACTCAGTCCGAAGCGCTAATTCAGTCTCGCGATTTTCTATCGCTGGCATTTCTTGATGACAGCTAATACAATACCAGAATTTTTTTTTGCGGCTAATGTGAAAAATGAGAGGTTGCGAACAGCAAGGACACAAATACCTAGTCATAACTAATTGAGCCTCTCTCTTTTATAAACTTTTACTTTTCCTTGGTCAAGGATGTCCCTAATAGCTGTAGATATTCGCTAATTGCACTTAACAATTAACTACCTCAACTATTTACATTCTAGCTCGGTACTTTGGTTTTGTTCACTTTTGGTAACAAAACTTAACTTTTGCTTCAAATTTCTACATAAATGATTCAGCGGAGCCCGAACTCGATCTCATCTCGCCGAATGGTGATATCATAATTGCCGAAAAAGTTATGTCTGAGAAGTCCAATATCGAGCTGAGGGGCGATCGTTACTCTGACATCGCGGACAACAGCGCCGCCGACAGCGATCTCCGAGACATTACCGATCGCGAACTCGACTTCCTTGTCGCTGGCCGTATTGGCTGTGATTACCCCGATAATCTCCACACCGAGCGCTCGGGCCATATCTTCAGTGATGGCCACGCCACTGGCTCCGGTATCCACAATCATCTCAAAGGTATGGGAGCCGTTAAAACGCACATCTATTACTGGCGTACCGCCAAGGCGACGCTTGATTCTGGCGGGAAAAACTCTAGGTGTTGTTTTACTAGCTGCTGGTGGGATTTCGATCGTCACTGGTGCCGACGCTGCTGGGCGGTGGCGTTGGGCCTGTTCCCGGGCCCGGGCAAGATGGCCCTGGTATTCTGGGATTTTAGTGAGAGCGCGATCCCGTTGGGGACTATCTGGTGGTATGGCTTGCAGGAGGGCGATCGCCTGCTGCCAGCGGCTAGCCACCAGTTGCCAATCTCCGGGAGATTGAGCAGATTGACCGATGCTAATAGCACTCTGGGCAATGTTATCGGCTCGCTGATAATAATCCGGTGAGGGGCGAGTGACGCGCGGTTCTACAGGGGACGGGACGGGTGCGGGGCTGCCATCCATTGCTGCTGTGGAACTGACATTGCTACTGGCATCTGTGACGTGATTTTGGCTACAGGCAACAGATAAGATTGCGATCGCGCCCCAAATTAATGCCCCACGAGAGGTAAAATACTTTAACATAACTGTATGTGAAACTGTAATGGCTACTAATCACCCATACTACTGTTACAATAACGCAATATTTTCATATAGTGCATGGACAACAGGAGCAGAATTTATGATCGCCCTTCCCGGCTACCAGACGATCGCCCAAATCTATGAAAGTGCCAACTCCCACCTGTATCGAGCCATCCGCAGTCAGGATCGTCAACCCGTGATCCTCAAGGTTCTCAAGCAAGATTATCCCACGCCTGGACAACTTACCCGATATAAGCAGGAATACTCTCTGGTCCGCGGACTGAATATCCCTGGGGTGATCTCAGCCTATGATTTGCAGCTAGTTAAGAATACTCTGGTAATGGTATTGGAAGATTTTGGGGGCGAGTCCTTACAGGAAATTGTCCGGAAACGCCAGTTTCCCCTGTCGGAATTTCTGGCGATCGCCATCCGCATTACCGAGATTCTCGGTGATATCCACGCCGCCCAGATCGTCCACAAAGACATTAATCCTGCTAATATCGTCTTCAATCCCACCACAGGAGAGCTGAAAATCATCGACTTTGGCATTGCCACTATCTTATCACGCTCAAACACGACGCTCAAAAATCCGGCTGTATTGGAAGGCACATTAGCCTATATGTCCCCAGAACAGACTGGCAGAATGAATCGATCGCTGGATTACCGCACGGACTTTTACAGCCTCGGTGCCACCTTTTACCAACTGCTGACCAACCAACTGCCTTTTGCTGCTACCGATGCCATGGAGTTAGTGCATTGTCACATCGCCAGACAGCCATTGCCGCCCCATGCCCTTAATCTCGATATTCCGCCTTGCGTTTCAGACATTGTGATGAAATTGTTGGCGAAAACGGCGGAAGAACGATATCAAAGTGCCTGGGGCATTAAAGCGGATTTAGAATTATGTCTCGATCAACTTCAGACTCGGGGAAACATATCCGAATTTCCTCTGGGAACACAAGATATTTCTGATAAGTTTCAAATTCCGCAAAAACTCTATGGCCGGGATCTAGAAGTGGAAACTTTACTACAGGCATTCGATCGCATCAGTCAGGGAAAAACGGAAATGATGCTAGTGGCGGGTTATTCGGGCATCGGTAAATCGGCTCTAGTGCATGAACTTTATAAACCCATTACCCGCAAACGCGGCTATTTGATCTCGGGTAAATTTGACCAGTTTCAGCGAAATCTTCCCTATTCTGCCGTAGTCAGCGCTTTTGGAGAATTAATGCGGCAACTGTTAGCGGAAAGTGAAACAGAACTTAACCACTGGTGTTCGCGAATCTTAGCAGCAGTCGGGCCCAATGGCCAGGTGATTATCGATGTCATTCCGGAAGTAGAATTGATAATCGGAACTCAGCCAGCGGTGCAAGAACTAGGACCTACTGAAACTAAAAACCGCTTTAATCTCGTCTTTGGAAACTTTATCCGGGTATTTTGTCAACAGCACCATCCCTTCGTTATCTTTCTGGACGATTTGCAATGGGCCGATGACGCTACCCTCAAGTTGCTCGCCCTCATGATGACCGATACGGACACCAACTCTTTGCTTTTGATTGTCACCTATCGCGATAATGAAGTTAGCCCCACTCATCCATTGATGATGACCCTTGAGGAGATCGCCAAGCAAGGGGCGATCGTTAACCAGATTAACTTAAGACCCTTAAACTTAGAAGAAATTACCCAATTGATTGCCGATACGTTGCCGGGCGATCGCGATCGGGTCATCCCTTTGGCAGAACTGGTAGTCAGGAAAACAGCAGGCAATCCTTTCTTTGTCAATGAATTTCTTCTTACCCTGCATCAAGAAAACCTGCTGACCTTTGACCTTCAGCAAAGAACCTGGCAATGGGATATTCAGAAAATTGAGGCGGTGGGCATCACGGACAATGTGGTAGAATTAATGATCTCGAAATTGCAGAAACTGCCCGATCGGACCCAGCAGGTTTTACGCTGGGCAGCTTGTGTGGGCAACCAGTTTGACTTGGACCGCCTCGCGATCGTTCAAGAAAAATCTGCTGCCGAAACTTACGAGGCCCTGCTGCCAGCAATTCAGTTAGGATTGATTCAGCCCACATCGGAGTTAGAAACTACTGACATGATGGCGGTTGATGCACCGCTGTTAATTGTTAATTATAAATTCGGGCACGATCGGGTGCAACAAGCAGCTG
>JBFRWI010000070.1:0-85905 GCA_051439505.1 Hormoscilla sp.
CTTCTCTCGCCGAGGAAAGGATCTTCTCTCGCCGAGGAAAGGATCTTCTCTCGCCGAGGAAAGGATCTTCTCTCGCCGAGGAAAGGATCTTCTCTCGCCGAGGAAAGGATCTTCTCTCGCCGAGAAAAGGATCTTTTCTCGCCGAGGAAAGGATCTTCTCTCGCCGAGGAAAGGATCTTCTCTCGCCGAGGAAAGGATCTTCTCTCGCCGAGGAAAGGATCTTCTCTCGCCGAGAAAAATTTATTCTCTCATAGCGGAAAAGGATCTTCTCTCATAGCGTCGGTGGTTCTTCTCTTCGAGGGTTTGGTCTTGCGCCCGTTGGTAGGAGACATCGCCGCCGGAACCTGCGCATGGTCCGCGTCGGAGAACCTTCGCCCGTGCTTGCATTGAGATGCACCGGTTACTATATCCGGGCCAGAGTCTCCCCAAGTAGTATTCACCGGTGCTTACAAAGCATAATGCCCACCGGACCATAGATCCAGTGGGCGGTTAATTGTGGGAAAAGCGGGTAGCGGGAATCGAACCCGCATCAATAGCTTGGAAGGCTATGGTTTTACCACTAAACTATACCCGCACCAGCAATATTTGCCTTTAATCAGTCACCTTCAATTAATTTAGCACAACTTTTGCCAATGTCAAACCAAATTTTGCCCAAATTGGAGATTTTTTAGGAATCAACTCCCAATCACCAGTCATCAGTCACCGCCGCTTCGGGCAAGGTCACGGTCACTATTGTACCGCGATGGAGCTGAGAGTCAATCTGGATCTTACCTTTGTGATTCTCCACGATCGCCCGCGCGATCGCCAGTCCCAAACCAGAACCTCTTGGCACCCCACCAGGGGCATGACTGCGGGCCGGGTCTACTCGATAAAAGCGATCGAATAGATGAGGCAGGGCCTCCTTAGGAATCCCAATACCATTATCCCGCACCTGAACTTGCAGATAACCATTATTACCCGCAGAGAGCAATTTTTGCAATTCTATCCAAATTTCGCCCCCAGCCAGAGTATATTCTAAAGCATTATCCAGCAGATTTGCCCACAAGCGAGTCAATTGATGCCAGTCTCCCTGGATGTTAAAGGCAACTGCTGCCGGTTCTACTGGATCCTCTGGCAATTTCAGATTAAGGGTAATGTCCTTTGCCCGTGCTGGCAACTGCTGTTCGGCGTGGACCTCCATCAACAGGGCATCCAGGGGTACCAGTTGCCACTCATGCTGCACCATCCCCCGATCGCCGCGTGCCAAAAACAGCAAATCATCCACCAGATGTCCCATGCGCCGAGTCAGCTTTTCGATCGCCTGTAACTGCTGGCGATACGGCTGGTGTTGTTCGGTAGCCGGTTCTGCCAGAGACGCTTGTACGTTAGTTTGAATCATGGCAATGGGATTTCTCAATTCGTGGGAAGCGTCAGCAGTGAACTGCTTGAGACTCAGGTAAGCTGCCCGCACCGGTTCCATAGCCAGACCCGACAGCAACCAACCAATTACTGCTGTCGATGCGACCATCAAGCTGATGCCCAAACTTAAATCTACTATCAGCTGGCGACTGGGTTTGGTAACTTCAAACCAAGGATGACTGACTCGCAGATATCCCAGAACTCGATCTCCGAGGAGTACCGCTTCCGTCACCTGCCGCAATAGCAGTTGAGATTCGGCATTGCCGACCTGCACTGTTGCGCCGGTGCGGTTGGGGTGGAGAGGAATCTCCAGGGGTTCCGAGAGGGTAGACCACAGTAAATTTCCCGTGGGACCGAACCATTCCAGGTCAATGTGGTCATCTTCTACAACTGCTGAGCGATCGCCAAAACTGGCTTCCAGATTCAGGCCCCATTCCGGATGCTCGGTGTCAAATACGAGCGATCGCTCTACCACTTCTACCACATGATTGAGGGTATCGTCAATCCGTTCGATGAGTGTACTCCGGACGTATAGGTAAACGCCCGTAGCAAATAGCAGCAACAACACCGCTGTCACAGCAGTATACCAGAGGGCTAAACGGCGACGGGTAGTTTGAAACATCTGATGGTGCCTGCCATCGCAATTAAAAATTAACAATGAACAATCAACCTGACTCAGTGATAATAAGGGAGAGTGTGAGGCTGTGTAACAACCGGGTTATGTGTGAGATTCCCCAAAAAGTTTCGGTTTTCGGTCTGCCAGTCCACCTGTTAGCAGACTATGTAAGTTGGTTAGGAGCCTGTATGGACCACAACATTGGCGCTCATGTGGTGACATTGAATGCAGAAATGACCATACAAGCAGAACGCAATACCACTTTAGCCAAGATCGTCGAGCAAGCGGATTTGGTGATTCCCGATGGTTCTGGAATTATACTCTATTTGCTGCTTCAGGGGAAACATGCTCGGCGTTGTCCGGGAATTGAATTGGCCGAGTCCCTGTTGCATCAATCCGCAGCAGGTGCAAGACTTGATGGGAACTCGGTTTTTTTCTATGGGGGCGTACCTGGGGTAGCTGCTTCGGCAGCTGCCATCTGGCAGCGACAGCTACCCTCATTGGCGATCGCCGGGACCGAACACGGCTATCTGTCACCGACAGAGGAACAGAAATTGCTACTCACCCTCGAACAGCAACAACCCCGTCTGATTTATGTAGGTTTAGGGGTACCGCGCCAAGAAATTTGGATTGCCAAACATCGCTATTTATGTCCGCAAGCGATTTGGATTGGAGTTGGTGGTAGTCTAGATATCTGGGCAGGTCGCAAGCAAAGAGCGCCGATCTGGTTGCGCGATCGCCATCTAGAATGGGTTTATCGACTTTACACTGAACCAAGTCGCTGGCGGCGGATGTTGGCCCTACCCCAATTTGCTTGGCGAGCCTTATTACAATTGGCGATAAACTAAAAGGGGCGTGATGTAAGGCAGAGATTTTATGGCAGTCCACTCACAAAATCCAATCAAATTCGGCACCGATGGCTGGCGAGGCGTAATTGCGGCAGATTTTACCTTCGATCGGGTGGCATTAGTGGCCCCCATTGCCGCCCAAGTGCTAGCTGAAGTTTATGGTGACACCGTCGCTAACAATACCGTGATTGTCGGTCACGATCGACGTTTCATGGCGGAAGACTTTGCACGCACGGCAGCTGAGGCAATTGCGGCGGCGGGGTTTGACGTGTTGCTAACCGAAACCTATGCCCCCACGCCTGCTTTTAGCTGGGCCGCTAAGGAAAATGATGCCTTGGGGGCGATCGTCATGACTGCTTCTCACAATCCGGGAACCTATTTGGGCTTAAAAGTCAAGGGTGCTTTTGGAGGATCTGTTTCGGGAGAAGTAACGAAACAGATTGAAGCCCGGTTGCAGCAAGAACCACCAGTAGCTTCTCGACCTGGAAAGATAGCTAAGTTCAATCCCTGGTCCAGTTACTGCGAAGTGCTGGGGTCAAAAGTAGACATCGAATTGCTTAAATCTGCCATTAGGTCGGGGAAATTGACCGTGTTTGCAGATGTGATGCATGGTGCAGCGGCTGGCGGACTAAGTCAAATCATCGGGGTGCCAATTCGGGAAATAAATAGCGATCGCGATCCCCTGTTCGGTGGCGGTGCGCCGGAACCTCTACCCCGTTACCTGTCTGGGTTGTTTAGCTCGATCAAAAATCACCAGGGTGAGGAAGATTTAGTAGTAGGATTGGTATTTGATGGAGATTGCGATCGCATCGCCGCAGCCGATGGACAAGGAAACTTCCTGAGTTCCCAATTTTTAATCCCCATCCTCATCCAACACCTAGCAGCAAGCAGGGGATTGACAGGGGAAGTAATCAAAACTATCAGCGGTTCCGACTTGATACCCAAGGTAGCGAATCTCTACGATCTGCCAGTACATGAGACAGCAATTGGTTTCAAATATATCGCCGATCGCATGTTATCAACCCAGGTATTAATTGGCGGCGAGGAGTCCGGGGGTATAGGTTATAGCACTCACATTCCCGAACGGGATGCCCTGCTGTCGGCCCTTTACGTGCTCGAAGCAGTGGTTCAATCCGGTCGAGATTTGAGCGATATTTATCGTGACTTGCAAGCAGAAACGGGTTATACTTCTGCCTATGACCGGATTGACTTGCCTCTGGCCAGTATGGAAGTGCGATCGCGCATTATCTCCCAACTGCAAGCAAATCCCTTAACAGAAATTGCGGGTCAATCTGTGGTCGATTGTAACACAGTGGATGGCTACAAATTTCGGTTAGCCGATGGTAGCTGGCTGATAGTGCGCTTTAGCGGCACCGAACCCTTGCTGCGGCTATACTGTGAAGCAGCTACACTGCAACAGGTACACAAAACTTTAGAATGGGCTAAGAATTGGGCAAATCAATTCTAAATTTTGGCACGCAAATTGCTAATGGCAAGATCGAATCACCATTGACAATTTACCATTGACAATTTACCATTGACAATTTTCAAGATGAAATTATTAGTAGTAGCTACTGGCAACCCAGGGAAAGTCAAGGAAATGCAGCTCTTTTTGGCTGATTTGGGCTACTCATTCCAGCTCAAACCAGATGAGTTGGAGATAGAAGAGACGGGCGATAGCTTCATGGCCAATGCTTGCCTGAAAGCTTCTGAAGTGGCAAAAGCGACTGGCCAATGGGCGATCGCCGATGACTCGGGTTTAGCAGTAGAAGCCCTGAATGGCGCTCCTGGGATTTATTCCGCCCGTTATGGTAGCACCGATGACGATCGGATTAGCAGGTTGCTAAGCTCACTGTCAGATGCTACCAATCGGAGAGCCCAGTTTGTCTGCGCGATCGCGATCGCGCGTCCGGACGGCGAAATTGCCTGCACTACTGAAGGCGTCTGTGATGGAGAAATTCTCCACGCCAAACGCGGGACTGGCGGTTTCGGCTACGACCCAATTTTTTACCTGAAAGAGCAGCAGCTCACCTTTGCCGAAATGACCACTTCACAAAAGCAAAGCTACTCTCATCGCGGGAAAGCTTTGTCCGCGCTGCGGTCAAAGCTGCCGCTGTTAGAGTTCTGAGTAATGGCCCATCCCGAATCCTTAGATTGCTTCTGTATTCCTTTCGTCAGTCCGAATCCGGACAACCTGCTCGACGGGACTAATGAATATCTTGCCGTCGCCAATCTCCCCTGTGCGAGCAGCGGAGATGATTTTTTCTATCACCATCTCAACTTGATTGTCCTCGACGACAATCTCCACCTTAAGTTTTTGCAGAAACTCAACGGTGTACTCGGAACCGCGATAGCGTTCGGTTTGACCCTTCTGACGTCCAAATCCTCGGACTTCGGAAACAGTCATCCCTACTATTCCTGCATTCACTAACGAGATTTTGACTTCGTCTAGCTTAAAGGGCCGGATGATCGCTTCTATCTTTTTCAATCTTTTAACTCCTCAACTCAAACTTGTCCTGTAACTTTTTTGCTAGCATGGTTTTTATTACCATCGCTACTCCCTGGCATTTTGTCTTATATGTTACCAAAATTACGATTCTTTAGCGCCCTTTTGAAAGGGGGCGGACAATCAAAAAGCCAGCACCAAAAGCAAAGATAACAATTAAAAAGATCGCCACAGCTAGCCATATACCACTCACCTCGGAAGCTGCTTCTGGCGGTTCCGGGCGACGATACCTACCCTCTTCCCGTTCGGTCAACAAGGTTTTGTCCTTTGGTGCGGACGCTTCTGGAGCTGCTGGCCCCAGCAGCAATTCGGTGGCCGCAGGCGGTCCCGGAGCGGAGCCATTGGGTGGTGGCACTGGTTCGGTTTTTTGTCCTATCGGGGGGCCAGCAGCTGGTTCAAAGGAGTTGGCTACCTGTTGCAGGTAGATAGCTGAAGAGACAAGCTTTTGAATTTCCTGTCGCAACTGCTGATTTTGTCTAGTTAACTGCTGGTTTTCGGCCTTGAGGAACTCCACCCTTTTCTGGTTAGCTTGCATTTGTTCGGCTAACTCTCGGTAGACTGATATCGGCACCGAGGGGGCGTAGTTTTTGGCTCCGTTTGACATCACTTGACTAGATGCGGTAACATTAGGCATATGCTGCTTACCATTTAAGGGATTGTTCATGGGTTCAATGGAATTTTTCTAGCACAATTTTTGCAGTAGACGACCCATGCATCACAATTATTGAGCATCTTTATCCCATTGCCACAGTGCCATGAATAACCCGATCGGACCGATAGATTCAGATTCTACAGGGGACAGCACCCACCAGATGAAGTATGGCGAGCGCCAGATAGCCGCAGGAGAGTTGATTACCTTCGACAATCCTCGCATCGGACGCCGCTATGATATCTACATTACCTTGCCAGAGTTCACTTGTAAATGTCCCTTTTCGGGCTATCCTGACTTTGCTACGATTTACCTCACCTACGTGCCCGACAAGCTCGTGGTGGAGCTGAAGGCCCTGAAGCTCTATATTAACGGCTTTCGCGATCGCTACATCTCCCACGAAGAGACGGCCAATCTGATCCTGGATGACTTCGTCGCGGCCTGCGACCCTCTGGAGGCGACCGTCAAGGCCGATTTTTCCCCCCGGGGCAACGTGCATACGGTGATTGAGGTCCGTCACAGTAAATCTACTGGTCAGTAGGGCTGCTTGCCTGCTGAGGCTGAGTAAGCTGGTCTAAAATCTGGCTCAATTCGCGCTCGAAGGCGACTTGGGCGCGGTTGGTTCTACCGCCGACGTAAAAGCGATCGCCCTTTTGCAGGGCCCAAACTTGGGAGTGAGAAACATAGCTCATCAGTACCCCCAGCATCAGCAGACCAAACCCAGTATAAATGATCGGGATGCCCGGATCGGCTTTTATTTGCAGGCCAGTGCTGCCAATCACGTCGATAATTTTCAGGGTAACGCCGTTGACTTCCAGGGACATGCCCTTGCGGACCGTATTTATCAGTTGACCGGCTTCGTCATAAACCATAAGAGTTCCCTGTAAATCTCTCATCAACAGGACGACGCCAGCAGTTAAGTCCGGTTTAGTGGGAATCCAACTACCCCAGAGACGACCTTCACCGTTAGTATCCAGCAGGGCCATCGGTAGTTGCAAGATGGGACTGTTGTTGACCTGGATTTGGACAGCGGCAATACCCCAATCTGCTTGATACAGTGTAACTCCCCGATAGCGCAGGGGTTCGTTAACGTGAATTGTCTTGTGTGCGACTTCCTCTCCCTGGGAGTCCAAGACTGACAGGTCCGAGTAAAATTGGTCGATCGCCCCTGAAGTAGTGTAGTCAATCCAGAAGCGATTTACCCGCACTGACCAATCTTGGGTACTTTCGGGTCTGGCAAAACGACCTGCCTCGACGAGATTGGTAATTTGGAAAGTTTCACCACTGGGGATCATTTCCTGGGCGACAAAGCCTGTTTGAGAGCCCGCGATCGCCCCTGCTAAAATAATCAGCATGCTAGCATGGACGATAATGGGGCCGATCTTGCCGATGATGCCTTTGCGGGCGTAGAGGGAATCTCCTTCTCGGAAGACGCGATAACGTGACGCTTGCAAGATCTTTTCTATGGTCTCATTACTCCCGGTATTTAATTCCGTACTCAGGGCTAATTTCTCAAACTGGCTGGGTTTTTCGTAATATTTCCACCGTCGCGCCCCTTTTAATGCGGGCAATTGGCGGGTGAAAGTACATGCTGTCAGACTGCTGCCAAAGAAGATCAGGAGTGCTAAAAACCACCAGGTTTTATACACGCGATCTAGTCCTAGCAGGATGATGACTTTCCAAGTTAAAAATCCAAATAGCGCTGGATTCTCCGGATAGTTTTGCTGGTAAAATGCTATGCTTTCACCCTGTTCTATCACTGTCCCCGAAATGCTGAATAGGGCGATCGCCAGCAAGAGGACGATCGCCAGTCGCAAGTCCGCCAGGACTGGCAATAACTCTTGCTTAAACCACTTCTGGGGGATTTTCCACCATCTTTCATTTTGCGGCAATTTTTCTGAAGTCATTTGCTAATTGCTAATTGTTCATTGCTAATTTTTCATTGAGATCTAGTATGTATTGCCCAGCTGACTATTTTTCCCATTTATTATCGCCATTTTAAGTTGTGGGAATTAAGCGCCATAGGAGGGTGAAAACACCAAATCCCACTAATAATACTCCACTAGCGGGTGTAATCCAACCCGACCAGCGCCGCAATTCTAACAGCTTTTTAATCGAGGCGGTGAAGGTTCCCGCTAAAACTAAGGGCCCGACGTAGCCGGCGGCGTAGGATAGCAGGAAGATACTCCCCAGGATCGGGTTTTCGGTGGTAGAGATCCAGGCTAGCAAGGTGGCCAATACGGGAGTACTGCAAGGAGATGCTACTAAACCAAAGGTTAAACCGAGGAGATAGGAACGGACCCCTGGGGGTAAGTCTTTGGAGATCCATTCGGTGTCGCCAAAGGATGGTAGTTGTAGGGGTAAGGCTTCTAGGAGATGCAACCCCATGACGATCGCGATTATACTAACGACGATCGGTAAGCCAATGCCGATTTGTCCGTAGACTTTACCCAAGACTGCTGCGATAATTCCCATACCTGCCAGAGTTGTGGCTAATCCCAGGGCAAACCAGGTAGATTGGGCAGCTGCTTGAATGCGACTTTTGGCTTCGTAGCCGCCGATATAGCCGATGGTGATTGGCAGCATGGATAGCATACAGGGAGTGAGGCTTGTGAGCAACCCGGCGGCGAATATGACGCCTATACTCAGCCAACTCAGGTGTGTCAGTTGCTGGGAAACGAGGTTTTCCCCTAGTTGTTGCAGTTGGTACAGTCCGATGGAGAGTTTTTCGAGCATGGGATCGACTAGGCGTTTGTCAGTTTCAATTGAGATCGAGTATAGTCGTCAACAGGGCGGTCTAAACCGCTATACAGAACCAAACCCGCGCAGGTGGGTTTGTCCACTCCTGATTTTTTCGCAGTCCGCCTGCGCGGACTGCGTTTTTGTCCCTGGGAATTCGATGCGCAACGGGTTTGGTGCTGAAGATATTTTACCCTATACCTCCTGGGCAGGCTCGTCGGTTGAGTGTATCTGGTATGCAGGCACGGGCGAAGCCAATGGAATTGTATATTTGTCAATTGATGACTTATTTTGCGGTCGGGTGAGCGTATGCCGTTGGGTCGATCCGAGTGCGGGATACCCTACAGATATATTTGCAAATATGAGATACACCGTTCCGATCGCCCTCCATCTCACCCCCAGCAAGGCGATCGGGCGTTTTTTCCAGCTATAATTCAATCTCCATCACCAGTGCTAGGGCCAAAGTAATTGCTTGCATTTCCGTCTCATCAACGGTCCCTAATTGTCTAATCAACCTTTCTGTGGAGACTGAATTTAATTGGAATGCATCTGCTGCTGATAGCTTATTCAACCCATTCGACCTACTGGGTTCCACCCTCACCATCCATTCCAGTTCGGCAAAATACTCTTGCCATTCTGTCATCGGGACAATGATTTTGAGTGGCAAAATTCCAACGGCATCTTTACTGACAATAACTGCTGGACGAGTTTTGCCCATTTCAGAACCAACTGTCGGATCGAGTGTCACTAACCAGACTTCACCTCTACGCATTTGCCTTTACCTCTTCTCTAGGATATTCATCCTCTGATGAGTAGTAGGGTTTGCTGTCAGGCGACCACAAATTTGCTAATGAACCTCCTGGTAGATAGTCTGGGAGTGCTTTCTTCGCTGCTTCTTCTAGTCGCCGATCGCGTTCTGCTTTCTGGAGCGCTTTTTGTTCCGCTTCTTCCCGCATCAAACGGGCCGCTGTTTCGATGACGATCGCCCGCTCTTCATTTTTCATCTCCTTGAGTGCTGATAATATTTCCTCTATTGTCATGGGGTACCTCAATAACTCTTGACTCTATTCTATCACATTTCCTTAGCATTTACCGCCCCGATCGGGTGCTGCTTTCTGAAGCGCTTTGCGTTCTGCTTCTTCCCGCATCAAACGGGCCCCTGCGAGATCGCGATCGGGCGATCGTCATTTTTCATCTGCTTGAGGGCTGATAATATTTCCTGCATTGTCATGACTTTGCCCGCAAATAACTGTTTGCTAAATTATATCATTTTACCATGCGGTAGGTTTAGTTGAGTGGGACTAATAAACCCGGTTTCTGGGTATGCTTTCCTGTTGTTATGTAGCTGCGTAGGTTGGGTTGAGGCACGAAACCCAACATCACCCATACCGTTGGGTTTCCTTACGTCAACCCAACCTACAGGTCATTTTAACTCATCGAGCAAGCAGCGCATTTCTTCGGAATCCTCTGTCATCCCCAGGCGCTGGAAACCATCCTTCGCCTTAGTTGCCCATTCCCAGGCTTTCTCTGTATTGCCACGCGCTTTCTCTAAACGGGCAAATGATGCTTGATAGTTGGCAATAAGCACAAAGTGCTTATTGCGTTCGGCTACAGGTAAGCCTGTATTCAACAGAGTTTCAGCTTCCTCTAGATCGCCTTTTTTTATAGCAATGTTAGCTAGGGAGTTCCAATCGAAGATTATCGCCACTAACCAGTTAATATCCTCAGCCAGTTGCAGATCTTTTTCATAAAGTTGCTTTGCTCTGTCATAATCACACTCAAAAAAGTATATTTCAGCTCGATAATAGAGAACATTCATCAACAGTCGCTTGCGAAGGCGTTCTTCTATATTGCGATCGTTACTTACAAGTTCTTCCAATACATTTAGCCTATGACGCGCTTCTCCATATCGCTTTTGCCTGACACAGAGTATAGCTCTATAATTAGCTAATAAAATCAGAACACGAGAGTTTGCGTAACTATGCAGACTCCATGCTTCTTCAGACAATTGATCTGCTACTTTTAGAGTATCGTCCCCAGCCATCTGTACCAAGTTCCAAATTTTTTCTGACATTGCATATACAGCAGTTGACCATTCTCCTCGCCGCTGCGATGCCTCAATCAACCAGTCCAGCCAGAAACGAAGCTCATCCCAATAACCATATCGATCGGCGTAATCGTTGATATTTTTCCATAAATCTCTGACATCTTCATAGTATTCTGGCGCTTGGATTGCACACCAATGGAGCACTGCTAGCAGATTTCCCCACTCTTCATCTAAATAGTCGTAGTGTATATGGTACTCGTCCCAATCTAGCCCTCCATATTTCTGGGCAAAGTCCAGATACCAATTGACCCACCGTTCCCGCGCTTCCTTCTCAAACTCTGGGTTTTGCGCAAGTTCCGTGAAGACATACTCGCGGGTGAGACTCAGCATTCCATAGCGCCCTTCTTTCTGATGCACCAAGGAAAGTCGCTGGAGTTTAACAAAGCCTTTGTCCACCTTATCTGGCTCCATTTTCAGTCCCGCTACCTCAGCCACAGCATCCCAGACAGCAGCATCCGAGAAAATTGCCACCGACATCAGCAACTTATGGGCGGGTTGCTCCCTGAGTGGCTGTACCGAACCATCAAAGCAAAAACGAGCGATGTCTTCAGGTAGTGAGACTGACCGCTCTAATATCCTTTTTAGGGGATAGCCGCTGGCTAGCTGACCAATTAGATAAATCAGAGCAACGGGAATTCCGCCAAAACGGTTGTAAAGTTCCTCCGACTCTTCCTGAGAGAGCGTTACCCCTTTTTCGGACGCTTGTTGGTCAATTAACTGGAGACTCTCTTCCTTAGGCAAGCTATTCAGACGGATAGGAGAAAACAGCGGCACATGTTCCCGGGTAGTGATGACAGCTTTAGCAGAGTGTGGCAAGTTAGACAGAAAAGCTACAACCTTATCTTTCTCCTCATCCTCTACAGTCTCCATATTATCCACAATCAGCAGGGTACGCTGTCTGCCCAGGCTTTCATAGACTCGGTTGAGTTGGTCTTCCGCAGTTGCTTGGATAATGCTCTGGTCGTCGAGAGTCCGGGAAATTTCCCGGAAAATGTCGCGCAGCGTACTCTGTCGCTGAAGTTGAGACACTATGCCAGTCGGCCAGAGAACATCTTGCTTGGCTGAGGTGAAGATAAAGGCATCAAATATCGGTGCGTTTAAGGGCGACTTACCAGATCTGCTGGCTTCCAGGCAGAGGTAAGCCGCTTCTAATACCAGTGCAGTTTTGCCCACGCCGCCGATGCCATCCACGGTAATGAAAGGATGACGGTAGTCGAGAGAAATCAATTTCAGTAGTTGCTTGAGTTCCGTTTGGCGACCGATAAATTTTATGTACTGCCGGCGTGGCAGATTTAGGGGAATATTGCACTGGGTATGGGGTTCGACTACTCTCACCGCCAGGGGTTCGCTGCTGGTGTCGGGGATATCGTTGGTCGCGGTTGGGGCGATCGGAGTGATAGTAAGGTTGAGATTATCGGTAACTGAATCTTGAGGGTGGGAGGGTTGTTCCGAGGGAACAGATGACAATCTCCGTTTCAGTGCTTGCTTAAAGTTTTTCTTAGAGACATGTTCGCCCAATAACCCTGAGAATAGCTGCCATAGTTCTGCGCCAATACTTTTAAGGTATGTCTCTGAGTAACCATAGCTCTCTGCAACATTGTAGTATGTTCGTTTCCGATCCTCCCAAAACTCCCGCAAGATGATGCTTTCTAGTTCCTTTAAGTGTCTTCCGGTCTTGTCAAGGACTAAGCTGTCTACATTTTCTAGGGCTTGTTCTGCATTCATGATTTTCCTCTGAGTTCAGCTGATTATTCATTATAACTCATATCTGGCACCATTCTCAACTAGAGGCTCCGCCTCGATAGCTCCTTAAGAGGCTCTGCCTCTTAAGGAGGGTAAAACACTTTCTTTATAAGGTTTTCAGTCGGTTTTCAACCGACTTTAGCTATTAGCCGTGGGTTTGCAACCCACGGCGGGCCAGGAGACTTACTGGCGGGAGTCAGGGAACCCAGGGATTTGAAACCCTAGCGGACCATGAGACAAATATATAATAGTGCCAACTCTAATTTTCAACTTTTCCTACTTTTTCCTACCTTTTCATACTCACACAACTTTCCCTAACTTTTTCCTACTTTATTCGCAGACCACGTTCCCTACTAACCAATTCTAAATATGACTGACTCACATACTAAATATGACTGAAATTAATGTTGAGAGTGATTATATTTGAATTGTTGGAATTGAAGCGACAAGCTTCTCACATGAAAGTCAAAAATCAAGGATGAATCACAATGAGTACACGCGGTAGTTACAAAGGCAAAAACATGTACGGAGATCACGTCTACGTTTATAAGAGCGGCAGCAAAGAGATTGCACGGGGAACTGGTTCCAGTCGGGAAGATGCAAAAGCTGCTGCTGATGCAGATCTCCGGCAGCGTGGTGGTTAATTCCACATTAGCACGACATTCTTTGTCTAGTCCTCTATCAAGCTAATTCACTAGGTTTGTAGTTGCGCTTTAGCGCTGAAGCGCAACTACAAACAAACTCAACTTGGCTTCCTGGACTTGGCATTATACTGACTCAAGCGTTGCGCCTGCGGAGGCGCAAAGGGGGGCTTTTTTTGCCTCCAGCCTTTGATATCATATCCGGATAATTGACCTTAATATCGTAGGTTGTGGTTGGGTTTCGTGCCTCAACCCAACCTACAGTTGCGTTCATTCTTTTATTATGGGCATTCTCCGGTATTTTAGCCGATCGCACCAGGTATGCAGTGCCCAATAATCGCAGCAAAAATTAAGTGGAGGTAAGATGGAAACAGATTTTTACAACAATGGTGTAGTTAGAGTCACCAGAACCTTGTTTGAGGTTCCAGGGACACAATTTCCAATTCGCAACATCGCTGCAGTCAAAACTCGGAAAATTAATCCCGATCGCAAGGGCCCGATCGTCTGCATTATTATTGGAGTGGTGACTTTAGCAGCTTTCGTCGGTATTCTGCTGATTATTGGTGGAATATGGTGGTTGGTGTCTCAAAAACCTACCTATTGGCTGATTGTCGTTTCAGGGGGATCCGATCTTGAAGCTTATGCTTCCAATGATGCTACCCAAATCCGAGAAATACAGTCCGCTGTTAACGCAGCACTCGCTCAACACTGAACCATATTTCATCTAATCACATTATGGGCGATCGGGCCTATGGATAAATAAGCCAACCTGCTGAAGAGAACATCCCATTTTTCTAATCTAGCCCTCGATGTCGAAGGAGTAGTGCGAATAGCGCTCTCCTTCGACATCGAAGCAGGCGGGCTTTGTAACTGTAGCCCCACTCTTTAGGGTGGGGATGAGACAATTCACCAAGTGAATTTCATGTATTTGGCGTAGCAAATGTAAAATTATAGCTATTTACTTATTAACTCGCGAACTTGCTAAAAATAAGCATCAATTAACAAACTATATCCCCTGAATTTGATATTTTTGTTCGAGCAAATGTGCTAGCATTCTCGATTCGCCAATCCACTCGTCAAAATCGAAGCTATGCTGAATCTCATCATTAGCAAACCTACGCAGGAACTCCTCTGTCGATAACTGATACTTAATTTCAAATTCCCGTAATCGTGCTTCCGTCCGCCTGATGCCAGCTTCCAGAGAACTACTCATGTCTGTATAGTACCATGATAATGGTTCCCCAGGCAAAGGGGCGATCGCATCTAAGCCAACTGTTACCCGGCGGGTTTTGTGCAGAAGCGGCCCCCCAACCGCACCGGCACCCGTAAATCTCTTCACTCCAGGACAAGCCTGACACTCGCGATACAGTATATTTAATGTAGAGGACAAACAGCACGGCCCGCCATCGGAGTCGCACCGCATGTTAATATACTCGACAAACGTGACAACGGCACCCTGGACACTGGGACCTGGCAACATGGTAAGTGGTGAAGCATCTATATCCGTTGCTTTCACCTAACCAGTACAGACCGGCATCCTAAAACCCCCCATTCTCTGAAATCAGTTCCCGAACTGAAATCTGACGTTCCCCTCCTGCTGCCATCCCTGGGAGTACCGGCGATACCCAAACTCGTCCCCTAACCCCCCCAAACAGCTCGACCACTTGTACTAATTAGCACATTCCCTACTTCAATCCCTGGACCCCTAGTTGCCAGCCCCAAATCAAGCTCGATCTTATCATCCCAGCTCCCCTTTCCTCAAGCAAGCCCATCAACTGTCCAAGTACCAGCTTATGAAGATTAACTATTTCATACCCCATTTCTACCCTACGACTCCTTAAAATTGCCATAATCGCTATGTGGGGTAAGACCCCCCACTCAACTAGAGGATAATTTTCAGGTAGACTTTTGACATTTACCGTTATGGTAGAATAATATTATCTTAATATTTAACTTAACGGAAATTAATGTGCTCAGGAGAACATCTAAGAGTTGTCACTTCCGAGTAAAATATCAAACACAACCGGCTATTGGGGAAGCGAGATCGCTTAGATTCGGCTCAGGCTAAATAGAAGTATATGACAACTAGGTAGGGAGTTGGATGTGGTAGGGCACCAACCCGCAACAGTGATTATTGGCATCACCATTTTTAAGTAAAATTGAGTAACAACCATGACTGGCAACAGTATCCAAACCTTAACAACCGACAACACGCCCAAAATGACGACTTACCCGACCAAAGTCATTAAGCATATTATTGACAGAGGGATTTCCGGATGCGTAACCTTCGACGATCCGCAAGATAGTGGGGTCAGTTGGCAAATGTATGTCGGGGGTAGTCAATTGAATTACGCGACTAGCACAAAGGGAAAGGCCGAACGTCTACAATGCATACTGCGTAAGAATTATAAAGATCTAGCAGAACTTGACTTTACTGACGAGGAGTTGGAGTATCAAACAATATGCAAGTGGTGGCATAATAAAGGATTGCCGATGTCGAGTCTGCGCAGACTGTTGGCGCAAATAAGTCTAGAAGCGTTAGTGCAAATTATGGCATTGCCGCAGACAACAGTAAATTTTAACAAGTCCAGCAAGGTAGAACCGATACTGATCGGAAATCCCTTGGATAAAATACCTCCATCAGTCTGGACAGTAGTTTCCCAGTGGAAGCAGTGGAGACAGCAGAATTTCCCCTCGCCTTTTACCCGCCTTTATTTAAGCGATGAAAACCAGCAGTTTTTTAGCGAGTTGTGGCAACAGCTCAAAAAAGTGGCGAAGGTAAAATCAGGGCCTCTGTTTGACTCCGAAAACCTGCCGGCGATCGTGGGAACGCTACAGCAGCGACAATCATTATATCAAGTGGCAGACAGGCTGCAAGTGCCGCCTCAACTAATGGCCCTCTGGCTCCAGCCGTTTTTGGCCAAAAAAGTGGTGATCGCCCTTTCCTACGGAGACGGTCAGCCCCAAAAGCAGAAAATGGACAGCGAAGCAGCCTCAATCGCCAAAAAGCTGGAGCAAGAGCAGCGTCAGGTGATTGCTTGCATCGACGACAGCAAAACAGTGCAACGACAGGTGCGGGGAATTTTGGAAGCTTCAGGTTATAATGTATTGAGCATTACAGAACCAGCACAGGCATTGACATCCTTGGTGCGCCAGAAGCCAGCAGCAATTCTGATGGATGTGAATATGCCAGATATCAACGGCTATGAGCTGTGCAGTATGTTGCGACAGTCAAGGCAATTAAAAAATATTCCGATTATGATGTTAACAGGGAGAGATGGAATCATGGACAGGATGAGAGCAAAAATGCTGGGTGTAAACTCCTATCTGACCAAACCATTTCGCCCGGACGAACTTCTAGAATACGTGCAAAAGCTGCTGCAAACTGTACCAGCAGAAGGCTAGAAAAGAAAGGGTGCAAGAGGATAAACGGTGAAACCAATGAGTGGTAAATTACCATGTATGAGGAGTATTTTAAGGTGCTATTGTCCGGGGCAATCAGGGTAGCACTCCCATTAAGCGCGGTAGAAACGGTATGCAAAATAAATCAACGGCAAGTATGCCCGATACCAGGAGTACAGCCCAGTTTACTGGGCGTGTTTAATCGTCAGGGAACATTGACATGGGTATGGGATATTACTGAGTATATGGGATTGGGTTCCCAGCTATACAAGCCAGGAAAAGACTGGACGGCAGTAGTGATAACGAGGAAAGATCCCGGTCGAAAAGAGCGACAGCAAAAAAAAATATCGGCGGCTTGTGTAGTGGCTCAATTAGAAGGGGTGTTCGCGCCCAGCGAGATCAAAGCATTTACCAAACCAGTAAAGCCCAAACTGCAACCATTGTTTGCAGGAGTGGCATACTCCGATAAGCAAAAAATTGCTGTACTCAACCCGTCGGCATTGCTGGAAGCCCTATACAGCGAACAGGACGAGAACAAAAGCAAATGACGAGCATCACGACCAAAAGTTAACAGCTCAAGGTGAAATCGAGGGAAAGGAAAATGCAGCATCTTCAAGACCAGGAATTGGGGAGCCAAGCACCACTAGCGGAAAATACTGATTCAGCGGGAGAAGAGTTAATCGAAAAGCTGCTACAAGCAAATATTTGCGAGCAAGCAGGGGAAATAGGGAAAGCTATTAGTCTGTATGAAGAAATAGTGGCCAGAGATGGAGAGGGAACCTATGGGTTAAGCGCTCAAAAAGCCCTAGAGTCCCTGCCATCGGCTGGGGGAAAGCCACCATCCGACCGGAAGCACCAGTCGGGATTGGATCCAGGGAACGGAAAAACTCCTCCAGAAGATCGGCCAGGGGACAATCTAGAGGGAACAGAGGCAGAAGTAGAAGACTTAATAGATAAACTACTACAGGCAAATATCTGGGAACAATCAGGGGAAATAGACAAAGCAATTGGCCTGTACAGAGAAATAATTGCCATAGATGGAGAGGGAAGCTATGGGTTAAGCGCCCAAAAAGCCCTAGAAGGGATAGAGGGACAGGGGAGTTGGCAGCAGCAGGAGGCGGAGGTTGCAGGAGAAAAGGAAAAAATTCCGACTCAAACTCACGAAAACAGTAATTCGGGGGCGGCGGCAGTAGAAGTAGGAGACTTAATAGAGAAACTGCTACAGGCAAATAGCTGGGAGCAGGCAGGGGAAATAGATAAAGCCACTGGCCTGTATGAAGAAATAATAGCCCTAGATCCAGAGGGAAGCTATGGGTTGAGCGCTCAAAAAGCCCTAGAAGCCTTAGGAAAACCGGCAGTAAGCATAACGGTGCCCTCCGAACAGCCAGGGGAGATCGCTCCAGAGGCAGGGGCACCATCGGTAGAGTTGCAACAGGGACAGTGGATAAAGCTCAATCCGTTAACCAGGGGCAAGGGGCCCAAGGGGTTAGGTAAAAGGTGGGGGAATCTGGGGGTCCGAACTAAGTTATCGGTTCTGCTCATCGGTGCAGCGGTGCTGCCAATGGTGGCGGCAACGGTCGCGATGGTGTGGCTCGGCTCCAAAAATGCCTTGATGGCAGAGAAGGAAAAGCTCAAGTCGAATCTGGATGGCTGGGAAAAAGAATACGTACTCTGGCAACGAGATGACAGCAGTAATGATGCGGAAACATTAGCTCGTCTGGTGACAGCCAATGGGGTGAATTTAAGTGACAGCGCAGCAGTGGAAACAAACAAGGCGGATTTGCTGAGGCTGCTGCGGGAAGCAACCACGGCGGGGGACAAGCTGCGTCCGGAACTGACCAAAAGCTTCTGGATATTTACGGATGCTGAAGGTCGGAGTGTGGCGCAAACGGCAAAAATCCAGTTGCAGCCAGCCCAGAACGCCGCAGGATATCCGCTGTTGCCAGGGGAAAACTCGAAACCTAGTGCGGCAGATTTTGAAATGCTGTCAACTCCTGTAAGCATAAACATGGCAGAACTGCCGATCGTGAAAAAGGTTCTGGAAACAGGAGAACCACTCAGGGGTGTGGAGCTAGTACCCTGGGAGTATCTGGCTCCTTTGGGATTGTCAGAGCAGACAAAAATTAGGGGGCGGACGACAGGAGAAACGGCAGGAGAAACGGTGGAAGTTTACCGGACGGGCCTGACAAGCATGGCAGTATATCCAGTGCGGGTGAATGACCGGATGGTGGGGACGGCAATAGTAGGAGTGCTGCTCAATGGAAATTATGCTTTGATAGACCATGTGGGGCAAGTATACGACATCCCATGGCTATCTTTATTTGCTCAAAGGTGGATGGTAAACACAACGGTAGCAGATAGGGAATCAGGCACCAGGGCGATCGGGACTTTAGCAGCACCGGCAGTAACAGAGGCAGTGATAGCCCGGGGGTCCGAATTGCTGCAAACAGAACAGGTTAATGGTGTAAAATACATCAGGATGTATCGACCGGTATACGACCATCAGCAGCAACTGAATCCAGGGTCCGCCAAGCCAGTGGGGATGATATCGGCGGCACGTCAACAGCCAGAACTAGCTCAACTCTTGGCAGGACCGCAGCTATTGGGCTTGTCAATTGGAACGATTATGTTAGTGCTGGTGCTATTGGTGGGCCTAGGGGTGGCTTCGGCCTTGGCCAGGGAACTGCGGTCTTTGGCATCATTTGCCGAGCGCCTAGGTAGTGGCGATCGGGGAACGCGACTGGCCACGACGGGGAAAACAGATGAGGTGGGGCTCCTGGCGCTGCAACTCAATGAAATGGCCAGCAGTATAGAGAGTAATATAGATAGGGTATCGAGAGCAGAGGAAAATAGACGCCAAGAAGTAGAACAACAGCGACTTGCAAAGGAAAAGTTACAGCGGCAGGTGATCGAGCTGCTGATGAAAATAGAAGGGGCCCAGCAGGGAAATTTAACGGTACACATACCTCAGATGGAAGGAGAAGTGGGGGCGATCGCGGATGCGGTGAACGCCACGATCCGCAGTCTGAGACAATTGGTAAGCAAGGTGAAAACGGTAACTTCCCAGGTGACCCAAGAGGCGAGCGAAAGTGAGGTGTCTGTAGGAAAACTATCCACGGCGGCCCTGACACAATCGCAAGAACTGACTCAGGCCCTGGTAGAGGTGGTGGAAATTTCCGACTCGATCGATCGGGTGGCACAGTCCTCTCAAGAGGCGGCCCATCTGGCTCGGAGCGTGGCGGAAGCAGCGGAGTTGGGAGATGCGGCGATGGATAAAACCGTAGTCAGTATGGACAATATCCGCACGGCGGTAGCTAACACGGCCAAGAAAGCCAAGCGTCTGGCGGAGTCTTCTCAAGAAATTTCTCAAATGGTGGAAATTATCTCGGCAATTTCGGAAAAAGCCAACCTGCTAGCATTTAATGCCTCCATTGAAGCAGCTCGGGCAGGTTCCCAAGGACAGGGTTTTCGGGAAGTGGCCGAACAAGTGCGGGGGTTGGCCCAGCAGGTGAGCGAATCAACCCAAAACATCGAGCAGTTAATCAGCAGCATTCAGCAGGAAACTGCCGACGTGCTCAATGGGATGGAAATCGGGACATCGGAAGTGGTAACTGGAACTCAACTGGTCAGTCAGACTAAGCAAACTTTACAAGGGTTGACGGAGTTGTCTGGGCAGATTGACCAGTATCTACAGGATGTGGCCGCTAATACGGTGGCTCAAACAGAAGCATCCAGGTCAGTCAATGAACGGATGGAAAGGGTGGCCAATATTGCGGTGAAAACCTCGAACGAAGCCCAAAGCGTCAGCAGCTTACTGGCAAAATTGGTGACACAAGTGGCAACATTACAAAGCTCTGTAGAACGGTTCCAGGTGGAATAATGAGTTGTCAGTTGTCGGCGGCACCGGAGGCAAGAAATTAGAGATGGGAGTAAAAATACTGATAAAAAGGAGATGCGGGGAATTCCCGAAGGTAAGTTATGAGTTGCTTGACAGCTTAGGCATGGAGAAGGGAAAATGGACAAGGCAGCTAAATTGGCAATTAGCAATTGACAATTTCCAAAAGGAAAGAAGATAAGTAAGTAAAAACAACAGGGAGAGTTATGGCGAAGAGCATATTAGTAGTAGAAGACGGTCACGCAGAACAAAAGATAGTTAAAGGTCTCCTGGGTCATGCAGGGTTTGAGGTGGCGATCGCCAGCAATGTAGATGAGGGATGGGAGTGGTTACAGAAAAATGACAGTCCGAATTTGATCATTTTGGATATTGTCATGCCAGAAAAAAGTGGCCTGGAACTATGCAGGATGATTAAGGAAGATGAGAATTTAAAAGAAATACCGATAATATTTTGCAGTTCAAAAAGTGAGGAGTACGATCAGTTTTGGGCATTGCGGCAGGGAGGAAAAGCTTACGTAGTGAAACCGTATGCTCCGAAGGACTTGCTGGATACGGTATATGAACATATCCAGTAAGGAATAAAAAAACAGAAGAATGAAAGCCATTGAGAAGGCTTTCAGCTTTTCTGTTTGAGCGAAGAGGGCGACAGCGAGGGAAAGGCGGGGAAGAAGATCGAGATCCAGAAAGCGGAAAGAAAAACCAGGAAGCAGGGAAAATGAACAATAATAAATTAACGGCGACAGTTGACGAAACGGAAGTATTACTGGAGAAACTGCTGCTGGCGAATAGCTTGGAGCAAACAGGGAAAAATGAAGAGGCCAAAAAGTTATATGAAGAAATAATCATCAATGATAGAGAGGGGGGAACCTATGGAATAAGCGCTCAGAAAGCCCTGAAAAAGCTGCTGGAAAAAGACCCCGAAGCGGCATCGAGTGCCGGGTCGGAGGAAAGAAAGTTATGGGAAAGAAAGGAAAGCGAAGCAACGGTAGCAGAAAAAGCAGGGGTCAAGAAGGGGAGAAAATGGCCATTGCGGCTGATTCTGGTAGCACCGTTTGTACTGCAAATTGTGGCAGCAGTGGGAGTGACAGGGTTTTTATCATTTAAGAATGGGCAACAGGCAGTTAACGATCTGGCGACGGAGTTGCGGAGCGAAATCACGGAGAGGATCGGGCAGCAACTGAACAATTACATAGAAATAACCAATTTGCCCAATCAGCTCAACAGCAATGCGATGGATCAGGGAATATTGAATGCACGAGATTATAGCAGATGGGAGAGGTACTTAGGAGATCAGCTGCGTTCCTTTAAGGATCTGAGTTACATTTCTTTTGCTGATGAGGATCGGGGGGAATACCTTTCATATATCCGCCTGCGGGATGGGAGGTTTGTTATTGAAAGAGCAGGTCCGGAAACAAATTGGAAATATTCTACATATAATGTGGACGATCGGGGAAAGAGAGCAGAGTTGCTCAGATCGGGAGATGAACGGTACGATCCGCGAACAAGGCCGTGGTACAAAGCGGCAGTAGCGGCAGGAAAAACCACATGGACCAATGTGGAAGTATGGAAAAACCAAAAGACGCTGTACATTGATGCGGTGCAACCGGTATATAATAGTAAGAAAGAATTGGTGGGAGTGCTGGATGCAGGGTTTACTCTAGAACAAATAGGGTATTTTTTACAGAGTCTGAAAATCGGGAAAACGGGACAGACGTTCATCATCGATCGTGGGGGTTTGATAATAGCAAATTCGACGCAAGAGTTGCCATTTGTAGAGGGAGAGGAAGGGGAACTAGAAAGGATTTATGCGGTAGATAGTAGGGATCGTTTGACGAGGGGAACGGCGGAGTATTTAACAGATAAGTTTAAGAGCCTGACGAAGATAGTCGCCAGCGAACAGTTAAGCTTCAATCTGGAGGGAGAACGGCAATTTCTGCAAGTAAGGCCGTTTAAGGACGATCGGGGACTGGACTGGTTGATTGTGGTGGTGATTCCCGAAGCAGACTTCATGGAGCAGATTAATGCAAACACCCGCAACACAATAGCCCTGACGGTTGTAGCATTGTTAGTGGCCCTAGGAGTGGGAATCATCACGGCATACGGGATCAGTAACCCAATTAGACGGTTGAACGACGCAAGTAAGGCGATCGCCAGTGGGGAATTGGACCAACAAGTAGAAGTGGAAAGGATCTATGTAGATGAACTAGGCAGTTTAGGTTCCTCGTTTAACCAAATGGCCTTGCAGTTGCGAGAGTCCTTCGAGGTGCTAGAGGACAGGGTGCAGGAACGGACGGTGCAGTTAGAGGAAGCGAGAATAGCGGCAGAAAAGGCCAAAAGTGCCCTGCAACAGGGAGTGATGAATCTCCTGTTGGAAATAGAAGGGGCACAAAGAGGAGATTTGACAGTGCGTGCGGAAGTGACGGAGGGTGCTGTAGGTTCGATCGCTGACGCTTTTAATAGTACGGTCGGGAGTCTGCGAAATATAGTGTTGCAGGTGCAAAAGGTGGCAAACCAGGTGAACGATCTGGCCGATAGAAGTGCCCCCTCAATGGAGCAATTGTCTACAGACGCAGTCAGGCAGGCGTCGGAAATTAATTATACCTTGAGGAAGGTGGCAGAAATTGGGGAGTCGATTCAAAGAGTGGCCTCCTCGGCCAGGGAGGGAGCCGCGATCGCTCAAGCGGGGGCCAAGACAGCCCGAGAAGGACAAGAGGTGATGGATCAGACGGTGCAGAGCATCGAAAATATCCGGACTGCTGTGGAAGAGACGGGCCAAAAAGTGGACCGGCTGACGGAGTCTTTCCAGCAAATTCAGCAAATCTTGAAGACGATTTCTGGGATCTCGGAACGGACTAATCTGGTGGCTTATAATGCCTCGATCGAAGCCTCCCGGGCGGGAGAACTCGGAGTTGGCTTCCGAGTTGTGGCTGAAGAGGTGCGTCGGCTAGCAGGAGGGGTGACGGACGCTACCAAGCAGATCGAGAAGATTGTCGAAGTTATTCAAAAGGAAACGGTAGAGGTGCGATCGGCCATGGAAACAGGAACGGCAGAAGTGGCATCTGGAACTCAATTGGTAGACAAAACTAAGCAGATTTTGCAAGGGTTGGCAGATATCAGTAAAAAGATCGACCTGTATATGGAATCGATATCGAAAAATACGGCCAACCAAGCAGATGCTTCTCAGGATGTCAACCAGATGATGGAACAGGTGGCCAATATTACTTCCGATAGTTCTAGCAAAGCTCAAAATGTAACGGATTCTTTGCAAGATTTGGTGACGGTGGCAAAAAGTTTGCAGAAGTCAGTCTCCCGGTTCCGCTTAGAAAAGAAATCATAGTCAGCTGTTAATGGAGAGCAATTGTCAAGTGTAACGAATCAGGAGGAATTAATATGAGTTACGCAATAGATCCGGCAGTATTAGAGGCGATCGCTCAAGAGGCGAAGCAGAGTTTTTTAGAGGAAGATGCCCCAGGATATCTGGAAACATTGCAAGAAGGTTTGCAGCAGATAGATGGGTCTCCAGATTACAAGGTATTGATGCGGGCGGCACACTCAGTTAAGGGTGGTGCGGCAATAGCGCAGATGCCAGGGTTGAGCAAGCTGGCTCACAAGTTGGAAGACTTGTTGGAAGGATTTAACCACCAACAGGTAAAGGATCTAGAGTTGGGTAAAAACCTACTGCAACAGGGATTGGAAGAACTAGCTTTTATGCTGTCAGAAGCTCTGCGTTCGGAGTCGGACGTGGAGGCTGACTCACAATTGTTAGAAATGCTAGATATATTTAATAGCAGTCTGCAAGAAGAAACATCATTAGAAGAGTCGAAACAGGAAAAGACGCGATCGCCCGGGAAGGTGGGACTGATAAAAACAGCCCTGGAATCGGATTTAGAGGAATGTCTGACAACAGCAGAAAAGATTTTACAAGAGTCAACAGCGCCGTCAGATATATTGGACGGGATGATGACCTTGGTAGATGAATGCATGTTGCTGGGAGAAGCATTCGATCTGCCTTGGTTAGTGGAAGCGATCGCGCCCCTAGCCGAAGCGGTGGATAAATCACCTCCAGATTCAGGTCTGGGAAAATTGGCGTCAGAAACAATCGCCAAGGTGCGATCGCAACGAGCCCAGTTTATCGAAGAAATCAGCAGTCCGACTCCGCCAGCAAAGGAAACAGCGGACCACCGAACAGATACAGTAGACCAAAAACCAGCTTCAGAGAGTGGGGAAGCAAATGTAGCAAAAACACCCAACTCTCCAGCGGGAGGACAGGGTGGAGGAGCTGCTGCTCCCTCCCAACTACGGATCCCACTGGAACGGATCGACGAGATGGGTAGTATTGTTGGGGAATTGATTACCTCTCACGAACGGTTGACTATCCAACAACAACAAATCAAACAAGCAAGCCAGAATCTCAGACGGATAGTCGATCAAGTAAAGCCAGTCCACGACCAGGTGCGGGTGCTCTACGATCAAATGTTAACGGTAACGGCGGCAAATACGATAACAGATCCAGCTCAGAGTATGGGAGAGTTCGACTCTCTGGAGATGGACCGCTATACGGCCCTGCATAGTAGTTTGCAGACCTTTGAGGAACTGATCACCCAGATTCAAGAAACTCGTGTAGACATCGATTTGGTCAGCGGAGAGTTAGCACAAGAACTCAACCAAGTGCGGGTGGAACTGACCAGACTCTACAGCGACGTGACTGAGTCGCGCTTGGTGCCTTTTCAAACCTTTGCTCAGCGGTTTTTGCCCCAGTTGAATCGTCTGACTCAGCGGCTGGGCAAGTCGGCGCAATTGGAGATCGAGGGGGAAAATGTGTTAGTCGATAAGGTGCTAATCGAGCAACTCCAGACTCCGCTCACCCATTTATTAAATAATGCCTTAGACCACGCGATCGAATTGCCCGGGGAACGGGTGGCTCTGGACAAACCAGCAACAGCAAAAATTCAGTTAGGAGCGAAAACCCAGGGCAATGAAGTGGTGGTTACGTTTACCGATGACGGGCGGGGCATTGACCTGAAGAAGATTTATCAGAAGGCGATCGACAAGGGCCTGTGCGATCCAGATCGGTCGATGAATCAGTTGCGCAGGGAAGAGATTCTGAATTTTATTTTCCAATCGGGATTTTCGACTTCTGCTCAGGTGAGCGATGTCTCTGGTAGAGGCGTGGGGCTGGATATCGTGAAGACTCAGGTGCAACAATTGCGAGGCAGTCTGGAATGCGATACTCGTCCGGGACAAGGTACGACTTTTACGATCCGCTTACCCCTGAGTTTATCGTTTTTATCTTTGTTGCTCTGTCAGGTAGGGCAGCAAATGGTGGCAATTCCCACAGATAGCATCTTGGAGGTTATTCCCTATAATGATATGCTGCCCGTGCTCCAGCAGCATATCTCTTCGGTGACTTGGCGCGAACAGTTGTTGCCTTTGAGGTCTTTGACCTCGCTGTTGCCCTACAACAATGCGATCGGTTCTTCAGCATCAGTCACCCCGAAAGTGGCTTTGATTGTCAATGGTTCTGATTCTCCGATGGCCGTGACGGTGGACGCAATTGTAGACGAACGCCAACTGATTATCAAATCCTTTGATGATACGGTGCCAGTGCCTCCTTACATTGCTGGCTGTACAATTTTGGGGACGGGGGAGGCGGTGCCAGTGGTGCTGCCACGGTTCCTGAAGCCTCAAGGGGGTAAGCAAGGGAGTCAGCAAAGCTCCAAAGAAGCAACCCAGACACGGCCAAATAGAATCACTAATCGTACTATCCTGGTAGCGGAAGACTCGACAGGGGCACGACGTTCTATAGAACGGATCTTAACCCAGGCCGGTTTTGCAGTGATTGCCTGTCGGGATGGACAAGAAGCCTTAGAAGAATTGCTGCGACGCCAGGGGGGGATAGATTTAGTGCTTTCTGATGTAGAAATGCCCCAACTTAATGGCTTTGATTTGCTTCAAAAGATTCGTACTCACTCCTTCTGGTACTCTTTACCCGTGGTGATGCTGACCTCGCGCACGGGCGATCGGCATCGGCAAAAAGCTATGAGTCTGGGCGCTAATGACTATCTGGGCAAACCTATTACTCCTGTTGAGTTATTGACTGGAATTGATGCTTTAATTCCTGCTTCGGCCTGAGTCGTACCCGCTCGGCATTTAGCTCATTTGCTGACCGGGTCCGATCGCCGGCTCGGACTGACCCGTTTTGTGCTATGCTTTCACTAACCACATCTGGGCTTTAAGGCCGGGAGTTTGCTAAACTTGAAATTGATAGATTGATTCATAAGTTTACTAATGACAGCTACTCAAGTTGCTTCTCGTTCCCTCGTGGAAATTGCCCAGCTCACCCGACAAGCGGCCCGTCAACTGGCAGGACTTTCTACGGCAGATAAGGATCGGGCGATCGAGGCGATCGCCCTGGCCCTAGAATCATCCGCTGCCGACATCGTTGCTGCCAACGTCGCCGACTGCCAAGCTGCAACAGCGGCGGGCATTGCCAAACCCCTCTATAACCGGCTGAAGCTGGACGAAACTAAACTCAAAGCCAATATTGCTGGGGTGCGAGATGTCAAACGCCTAGCAGATCCAGTGGGTGTGGTGCAAATTCATCGGGAACTGGACAGCGGACTGATCCTGAAGCGGGTTACTTGTCCTCTGGGTGTCTTGGGGATTATTTTTGAAGCCCGTCCGGAAGCGGCAATTCAAATATCTGCCCTGGCAATTAAATCTGGTAATGGTGTTATTCTCAAAGGTGGCAAAGAAGCTACTCGCTCCTGTGAAGCAATAGTCAAAGCTATCCGTCAGGGATTAGCTCAAACAGCCGTTAACCCAGAGGCAGTGCAACTGCTGACGACAAGAGCGGAAACGATGGAACTCTTGAAATTAGATCGATACGTTGACTTGATTATTCCCAGAGGTTCCAATTCCTTCGTGCAGTTCGTGCAGGATAATACCCGCATTCCCGTACTAGGACATGCTGAGGGTATTTGTCACGTTTATGTAGATAAAGCTGCCGATATCCAGAAGGCTGTTGCTATTACCGTCGATGCCAAAACTCAGTATCCCGCTGCTTGTAATGCGATGGAAACTCTCCTCGTTCACCAGGACATGGCCCCAGAGTTTTTACCCCTTGCCGCTCAGGCAATGCTTGCAGAACATGTTAAACTCAAGGGATGCGATCGCACTTGCGCGATGCTCGATATTGCAGCAGCGACAGCAGCAGACTGGGCAACCGAATACAGCGATTTGATTCTCTCGATCAAAATTGTGGATTCTCTGGCAGAGGCAATTGACCACATCAACAGCTATGGTTCCAAGCATACCGATGTCATTGTCACGGAAGACCCTGCTGCTGCCACGACATTTGGAAATCAAATTGATGCTGCTGGAGTATTTCATAACTGTTCTACTCGCTTTTCTGATGGCTTCCGCTATGGCTTTGGTGCGGAGGTGGGAATTAGCACCCAACAAATGCCTCCTCGCGGTCCTGTGGGGTTAGAAGGGCTGGTAACCTATAAATATCAGATCGCGGGTGACGGTCACATTGCCGCCACCTACACGGGGGCGAATGCTAAACCTTTTACTCATAAAGATTTGTAATTGGTAGGGTGGGCACCGCCCACCGATTTCCGATAATCTTGTGAAAAGAATTGGGAATTAGTAGGGTGGGCACCGCCCACCGATTTCCGATAATCTTGTGAAAAGAATTGGGAATTAGTAGGGTGGGCACCGCCCACCGATTTCTGATAATCTTGTGAAAAGAATTGGGAATTAGTAGGGTGGGCACCGCCCACCGATTTCTGGGAAGAACGTTACCCGCCAGTCGTTGCTTTGAGGATCTCTCTTGAACCTCAAAAGCTCTCCCTTGAGCCTCAGAAGCTCACAGTTGAGGCACTAGAAGCTGAAAGTTGAGCTTCTGAAGCTCACAGTTGAGGCACTAGAAGCTGAAACTTGAGCTTCTGAAGCTCAAGTCTCAGGTTGAGATCGCTTAACAATTAGCAAAATAATACCAACCATCATCCCCAAAATATGCAACGTCTTTTTATTAAGCGAAAAATAAAGTTAGCAAGTAAAAGGGCACTGGTAAGGCTAGCCATTCTCGGTGTCATGCTCTCGATTATAGTAGGAGGAGTTTGGTTCGTGATGATTAAAATGCCAGGAAAAAGCTACGCCGGTGAGTTGCCACCGCTGACGCCACAGGAACAACTGTTGCAAGAGCAACTGCGCGTCGATGTTACCCAAATTGGCAGCTCAGAGCACAACTATGTGTTCTACGACCAGCTATTGGAAACTGCTGACTTTCTGTCAAGTGAGTTGGCGGCTGCTGGGTATGAGGTAAACCGCCAAGGATATGAAGTGAATAAACAATTATTCGAGAACCTGGAAACGGAACTTCCGGGCACGGATAAAGCTGATGAAATTATTGTTATTGGCGCTCATTATGACTCGGTAGTCGGGGCTCCAGGGGCTAATGATAACGGCACAGGTGCGGCGGCGGTATTGGCGTTGGCGAGGGCGTTTAGGCAGAAACCCACTTCCCGGACTCTGCGGTTTGTGGAGTTTGTGAATGAGGAACCGCCTTTTTTCTGGACGGAAAATATGGGCAGTCTGGTTTATGCTAAAGCATGCCGCGACTGGGGAGACAATATTGTCGCTATGTTCAGCCTAGAAACTATGGGTTACTTCTCCGACGCGCCGGGAAGTCAAGAATACCCATTTCCCTTAAACCTAACCTATCCCTTGACTGGCAATTTTATCGCTTTTGTGGGTAATATGGATTCTGGTAAGCTGCTGCGCAATGCGATCGGCTCTTTCCGCCGCCATACCCAGTTTCCCTCTGAGGGTGCGGTTCTCACCAATGCGCTTTCTGGTGTTGGCTGGTCAGATAACTGGTCGTTTTGGCAACAAGGTTATCCTGCTATTATGGTGACAGATACCGCTCCTTTTCGCTATCCTTACTACCATACAGCAGAAGATACCCCCGATAAGGTAGATTATGCTAGGCTAGCACGAGTGGTGGCTGGTCTGGAGCGGGTCATCGCTGAACTAGGGTCTTAATTTTTTCCAACAGTAGAGAGGTGAGAAGTGTTTAATTCAGTGTATATTTGTCGAAGGTAAAGATGAAAACAAAATTGAATTACTTTGAAAACCTCTGGTAATATCGGGAATTCAAATTCAAGTTGCTGAAGGTGCAGATAATTTACGCTTATTTGTGGAAATGTTGACAATAGATGCCAATTTTCATACAGTGACATCGCTAGGAATTGTTAGGGATGCAGATGAAAACGCGGCCAGGAAATTTCAGAGTGTATGTGATGCTCTAAGAAATGCAAATTTGCCATTTCCCAGCGAACAGATAAGGCCGACAGGCGATCGACCGCAAGTAAGCGTTATAATTCTGCCAGATACCACAAGTCCAGGAACGTTAGAAACACTGTGCTTGCGAACAGTTAGCGAAGACCCAGTGATGAGTTGTATCGAGGAATATTTCGACTGCGTGCAGCAACGGGTGGCCAAACCGCCCAAAAGTAAAGATATGGATAAAGCTAAAGTGAAGGTGTTTTTGGCTTCAAGAGAGGATCCGACATTGCTGCTGGGACAAGCGCGAGAGCGGAAATACTGGAATTGGGATAGCCCTGCCCTCTCTCCAGTAAAAGAATTTATGCAAGCACTATAGATGAAAATCAAGTTAAAGTATCGTGGATGGCATGCATATGACAGGTATTAGCTGTGATGGTAACACCGGTATATTGCCGGAAGAACGGATGCTGGGATAATGGTTTGAGGTAGACTTGACGTTAAACTAGAGATGAAGTCTGGAGTCAAAAGCTGATGGATTGTATTCACGTGACAGGCATTCGCTGCTATGGTTACACCGGTCTATTGCCAGAAGAGCAGGTGCTGGGACAATGGTTTGAGGTAGACTTGACCTTATGGCTGGATTTGTTGCCAGCTGGCGAAAGTGACGCGATCGCAGATACGATAGATTACGGCAAAGCAGTGCAGACGGTACAGCAGTTGGTGAAAACATCCAAGTTTGCTTTGATAGAACGGTTGGCAAAGGCGATCGCAGATGCTATCCTAGAAATGGAGGAACATTCGTCCAACCAGAGCCGTCTACAGCAAGTGAAAGTCCACTTAACCAAAGTATCACCCCCGATACCGGACTTTGGCGGTCACGTCAGTATTGAACTGACAAGGGTAAATCCGAAATTTTCTCTTTAGTGCCAAAGGCTTGGCTACAAGGGAGATTGCACCTTCTCCGGTCTGCCGGATGGTGAGAAAAGCCCCAAGCGATAGTACGGTTGCACCCACTTGGCGGGAAAAGTTGAGCTGTTAGATTAAATGTACGCACATAACCACCCTCTTCGGTGCAGCCGTAACTAGCATAGATAACCAAGGGCGGCTTCAACCAGAACGGTAGGAGACCGCCGCCGCAAAAATGTATGAGGTACTAAGATGAACAACCCATCCGATCGCAACCCAGAATTATTTGACAGCGACGCCGAGCCCAACAACAATAACATACTATGGCAGTATGTCCAGTCTCTCAGTCCAGAAACGGTGGCGCAACTGTCAAAACCGACATCTCAAGAAGTTTTCCAGGTGATGGAGCACAATATTGTCGGCTTACTAGGCCACTTGCCTTCAGAACACTTCGGTGTTACAGTGACTACAAATCGTGAAAACCTAGGTAGATTATTAGCTTCGGCGATGATGAGTGGGTACTTTCTGCGTAATGCGGAGCAGCGCCTGACTTTTGAAAAGTCTTTGCAAATGGCCCCGACTAATAATCCTGAGAATGAATAGGTAGCCAGTTGTCAAACTCGCCGAGGTAGAGTCTCGGCAGACTACACTAAAGTCTGCCGACTTTATCGTTTGTAGGTTGTTAGTGGTCAGCGGTCAGTTGTAAGTTGTTAATTGGGAATTGGGAATTGTTAATGGGTGAGACTTCTTCTTCTTTGCCTCATAAGTCGATCGGGGTTGCTGCGATCTGGAACGCAGATGGACAAATTCTGATTGACCGACGACGCCAGTCAGGAACCATGGGAGGTCTTTGGGAGTTCCCAGGTGGTAAACTGGAGGCGGGTGAAACATTCCCAGAATGCATTAAGCGAGAAATATTAGAAGAGTTGGCAATTGAAATTGAAGTGGGCGATCGCCTAATTACTATCGACCACAGTTACAGCGACTTCCGCGTCACCCTAAATGTATATCACTGTCGCCACATTAGCGGGGTTCCTCAGACGATCGAATGCGATGAAGTTCGTTGGGTAACCTTAGATGAAATTGACCAGTTTACCTTTCCCGAAGCAAATTTACAGATTATCGATGCCCTACGAAAATATGTGAAGGACAGGTAAAATGGAGAATTGAGTAATTGTTAATGGAGAAGGTAATTAGCAACAAAAAATGAATCCTAACAGCGATCGCCCTAATAATAGTCCGAGTGCCAAAACTTGAAAATCAGGCGATCGCGCCCTTGCTTTTTAGCTTCATAAAGCGCCGCATCAGTAATAGCAATTAGGGCTGAAGGCGAAACTGAATTAGTCGGGATTGTGCTGGAAACTCCCATGCTCACAGTGACAGATTTACTTACTTTTGATTGCTCATGGGGAATGTTGAGCCATTCCAGTTCTATCTTAATAGCTTCAGCGATGTGGACAGCCCCCTTAATACTGGTATTGGGCATAATTACGGCAAACTCTTCTCCACCATAGCGGGCGACTAAATAAGCTGGATTCTTGACTGCGGAGCTAATTGCTTGGGCAATTTTCCGTAAACAATCATCTCCCGCTTGATGACCATAGGTATCATTGTAGCGTTTAAAATAATCCACATCGCACAGAATTAAAGATAGGGGCAAACCATCCCTTGCTAGCTTCTCCCACTGTTGGCTTAAATATGAGTCAAATTGACGGCGATTAGCTACCTGGGTTAAGCCATCTAAAGTGGCGTGGCGATGCAACTCTTGCATCGCTTTTTCTAGCTCAACAGTTCGCTCTGCCACTTTCATCTCCAGAGTGTGAGAATAGTCTTTGAGTTGTTCGTATAGCAGCGCATTTTTGATAGCCGCCGCTGCTTGTGTTGTCAGCGCCGCGAACATTTTCAAGTCCTCTGCTGTATAATTGACGGGGTAGGTATTGCTGATTTTCATTACGCCAATGGTTTCGTTCCCGATTGTCAAAGGCGTACAAATCAGCGAACTGATCTCATTTTCTTCCTCCTGAATATATCTGGAGTCTGACAGCACGTCATTTACTATTTCTGCTTTTCCCGAAGCTAGCACGTGGCCAGCTATCCCCTCACCCGATCGCATCACTGTTTTCTCTTTGGGATCTGCTCCCGGTGCCGCGATCGCCTCCAGGGCCCCTGTTTTCTCATTCAGTAACATGACAGACACGTGGGTGGCATTAATCAGTTTCTTCGTTTCCAAAATTACCAATTCCGTCACTGACTGAATGCCCTGACAAGTAGCTATTAAGCTGGAAAAATCGTACAAAAAATTAATCTCTTCATACTTACTTAAGGTCTCCTGAGCCAAAGACTTTTTCTCTAGCTCGGTTTTGGCAATATAACTGAGCATCTCGGCCAGAAAAACTGCCCGATCGGATCCTATTACCCAACCAATTACTTCCGATGCTGCGGCGATCGGATACTTCGGCGAGACCAACTGACTGTCCGAACCGACCAGAATCACACCCTTGGCATCCTGAATAGTGATGATCTCATCTAAAGCAGCGATCGCACCGGAGACCACTGACGCTACATCCTTTTTGGAAATCAGCTTCTTGAGATTTATTTTAACCATATACTTGTTTATCTATTAATCAAATACTCTACACCCCCTCGGGCGCAATTACACCAGCGGCGACGTCAGTTGTCCGTTGTCAGTCAGCACCGTCGGCTATAGCAGGTGATTGGAGTCTGAGAGCAAAAATACTTAGAAACTGCTCTGGACATGCTCCCTCGGTATCGGCGACAAACACTGGTTGATTTTGAGATCGTACAAGATTTTCGTATAAATAAATACGTATTTTTAGGGCAATTAAGTCTTTATAGTATAAGCAAAATCGCCTGTAATCTATATCAAGTGATAATTACAGGCGTAAATCTATTTTGATTTGTTACTTTACGACTCTACCGCAGCGCGGCGGAAATAATGCACCAGCCGGAAGTGGCTCAAAGCCTTGCTCCCAAAGCATTTTGAATTCTGTATTTTGAATTTTGAATTCCGCGCAGCGGCACTACTCACCTGGTGCAGCAAGAACTAAAGTTCTTACTAC
Source organism: Hormoscilla sp. (assembly GCA_051439505.1). Taxonomy (GTDB): domain Bacteria; phylum Cyanobacteriota; class Cyanobacteriia; order Cyanobacteriales; family Desertifilaceae; genus Hormoscilla. The sequence goes on from JBFRWI010000070.1 coordinate 33,825, forward strand.
GAACTCTATGTCTAGCTTAATCAGCCGTTGGCTAAACCAAGTACCTCCCGAGACTTTTTCAACACTTCTTTGGGGCGAAAGGGCTTGGTCATGTACAGGTCGGCCCCCACAGCCATGCCACTTTGCTTGTCAAACTCTTGCCCTTTGGCGGTCAACATGATGATGTACACATCCTCCATCCCCAGTTCCTGCTTGACAGTTTGACAAACCTCTAAGCCATTCATTTTCGGCATCATCACATCCAGAAAAACTAAATTAGGCTTTTGGGACTTAATTATTTCCAGTGCCTCAATGCCATTTTTGGCCGTCAGTAACTCCACGTCATCCTCATCTTCTAGCTTTTCCAGAGCTTGCTCCATGAGAATCAGAATGTTGGGTTCGTCATCGACAATTAATACTTTTTGCGTCATGATCCGAGATTCCTTTGTTATTTGTTAATGGTCAAATGAATAATTCTCAATGAACAATTTTCAATGTTCGCATACTTCTGCTTCTCCGAGGAAAATCAAGCATACATCTTCCAAACCCTTGGTAAATCGCAAGGTTTTGACCAGATCGTATTCCTGGGATAACAGGGCGTCAATAATAATCATATCAGGCTTGATTGATAAAGCTTTTTCGATGCCTTCGGAACCCGAGGATGCCTCCAGCACCCGATAGCCTTGCACTTGCAAGGTATCAGACATGGTTCTCAGGGTTGAGGCATTCCGATCGACCACCAAAACTGTCTTATTGGATACCCCTTGCTGGAGCAGTAGGTTAATTTCTTTTAACAGTCCGGGGCGATCGATGGGCTTGGTCAAGTACCGGTCCACCCCGACCCGATAACCCCGATCGCGGTCCTGGACCAGAGAGAGAATGATAATGGGGATATCCATAGTCTCGGGGTCATGTTTCAGCACGGCGGCGACGTCAAAACCATTGATCTTGGGCATCATCACGTCCAGGATTACCAGATCCGGTTTGATGGCTTTCGCCTGGGCAATGGCTTCGATACCATCAGATGCTTCTATGACGGAGTGCCCTTGATCTTCTAGTGACTGTCGTAGCAGTTCCCGGATCGAAGGCTCGTCGTCAACCACCAGAATAATTTTCCGATCGCGATCGCTTGTCGGGGTGGAGGTGGCCACCTGCTGTTTTAATTGCCGAACTAGGAGATCGACATTTAATTGGTCGGACCCATTACTCTCATCATTATCGGTATTTATGGGGATGGTAAAGGAGAAGGTACTGCCCTTTCCGAGTTCGCTTTCTACCCAGATCCTGCCTCCGTGATATTCGACAATCTGTTGACAAATAGCTAACCCCAAGCCAGTTCCTTTGGGCTTATCTGTCATAATATCTCCCACTTGCTTAAATCGCTCAAAGACTTTGTCTCGATCCTCCGGTGCGATGCCAATGCCTGTATCCTCTATACTGAACACGAGCGCCTTATTCTCTACTCTGGCCCGACAGGCGATCGACCCTGCATCTGTGAACTTGACCGCATTGGAGATCAGATTGATGATTACTTGAATCAGGCGATCGCGGTCCACTGCCACCAATGGCAGTACCCCAGGAAAATCTTTGATTAACTGCAAATTATTCTGTTCAAACAGGGAGCTGGTGGCGGCGATCGCCCGTTCCAGAATCAGCACCGGGTTGGTGGGTTCTACGTTCCACTCCACCCGACCTGCTTCCATCTTGGCAATATCTAAAACATCATTGATCAGGGCTGTCAGTCGCTCGGCTTCATCAACAATAATGTTGATGTTTGCCGCTACCCTCTTCATGGCTTTTTGTGCTTTGCGGTTGTCCGTCGGAATTGCCGGAATAATCACCTCTTCGAGTTTTTCCTTAATGATCGATGCAAAGCCCAGCACTGAGGTTAAGGGTGTCCGCAGTTCGTGGGAGACAGTTGCCAGAAAGTCCGTTTTCATCCTGTCTACCTCTCGTTCCACAGTCACGTCTCGGATCAAAATTACCGAACCGAGACATTGCTCTCCTTCATCCCCGGACGCCTCTTTGATAATACTCGTGGCTAGGGCCTGACCTGTCCGATCGTTCTCCAATTCTACCTCGGCAGTGACTACCTCCTGCCCCTCGGGCTTACTTTGCCCTATTAATGCTGCTAATTCCGGCGGGAAATGTGCTGACATTTTTTGCCCCTTGAGATTAACATCTTCTAAGTTAAACATCGCCTTCAGGGCCCGGTTAAACCGCGTAATTATGCCCTGAGTATCCGTAACTAACAGCCCATCTGCCAAGTTGTCCACGATCGCGCTCATGTCAGCCAGAGTTGTCCGCAGTTCTGTAGACTGTATTTTCGTCTGGTCTAGTAATTGGGCTTGATTTAACCCCACGCCTAACTGGTTGCCAATTTGAGCCAGCAGGGCGACCTCTGTATCTTCCCAGTGACGCGGACCTGAATGCTGGTAGGCACCGAGTAAACCCCAAAGCTTGTCGCCAACGAAAACTGGCACCACACAATAGGCTCTCACTTGAAATTGCTCTAGAATTTCAATGTGACATTCCGAGTGACCAACCTGGTAGATGTCATCAACCCTAAAGGTTTCGTGGTTGGCATACCTGCCTCCCTGGGTTTCTTGTAAATAGGTATCGGGCCATACTCTTTTGATATCATCCCCCACTAATCGCGGCCAGCCTGGGGCAACAGAATCGGACATAAATTCCCCATCCCAGTTGGCAAAGAACCGATATACTACTACCCGATCGCACTTGAGGATTTGCCGCACTTCCTGGGTCGTAGCTGTGAAGATATCCTCTATATCCAGGGTCTGGCGAATGCGTTCGATCACCCGGGCCAAAGCTCGCTCTTGGGCTGCCAGTTGGGCTTGGTGTTCTTTTTGGGCTTCAACTTGCTTCAGGGCAATTTGCAGTTCCGCTGACCGCTTTTGAGCCCGATCGAGTAATTCCGCTTGTTGCAAGGCCACCCCTAGATGAACGGCAATTTTGCTGACAAACTCAATTTCCGCCTCCTGCCATTGACGCGGTCCCGAACATTGGTGAATGCACAGCAGGCCCCACAGTTCATCGCCTTTTAATAACGGCACAACTAGGTTGGCTCTGACAGCGAAGCGATCGAGTATGGCAATATGGCAATCTGGCAACTCCTGGGCATAGATATCATTAGCCGCCCAAATCCGACCCTGCTGATAATATTGTGCGTGCTTCTCGCCAAAACAATGGTCCTTTACTTTTACCGCTAGGGCTGATGGAAAAGGTGGCAGCACGTCCTCGGAGACCAATTCCCCAGACTTGCAACCAGATTCATAGTCAAAGCGAAACATTCCCACTCGGTCTGTCTGTAGCAGTTTACGCACTTCCGTCGCTGTGGTCTGGAAAATGGTTTCCAGGTCTAAGGTGCGGCGAATCTTCTCGATCACCTCTGCTAAAGCTCTCTCCCGCCGAGCTTCTCTGGCTAACTCTTCTGCTCGTTGTCGCAATTGAGCTGTCAGAGCCGTTTCCAGTTCCTCTTTGCGCTGCTCTGTCTGGGCTAGTAATTCCGCTTGTCTGACTGCTACTCCCAACTGAGCGCTAATTTGCACTAGGAAGTTTACCTCGACTTCTTCCCAATGGCGGGGTCCGGAATTTTGAAAAGCTGCTAGCAGTCCCCAGAGCTTTTGACCTTGGTAAATTGCTACAATGGCATAAGCTCTTCCTTTATAACTTTCTAGGGCCTGAATGTAGCAGGGAGAAAAGCCTGCGGAGTAAATATCATCGCAGACCCGGAACACCTCACCCCGACTAAAGGCACCTCCTTCCGTCTCTTGCAAGTAGGTATCTGCTATGGGAGAGTTTGCCAAATTTTTCAGGCTACATTCGCTGATGTTCTGGCACAGTTCTGGATGTTCCAACTGCTCCTGCATGAGGGAAGTCCAGCCCTCAGCCACTGAGTCCACGACAAATTCACCACTCCAGTCTGGATGAAAGCGATAGATCGCCACCCTTGAGGTTTTCAGCAGTTGCCTAACTTCTTCTACCGTCGTCCTGAAAATGTTATTGATATCGAGAGACCTGCGAATTTTATCAATGATGGTGGCGACTGCTTTTTCCCGTTCTACTGCTTGGGCCACTGCTATTGCCAGTTCCTCTGCATGTCTCTGTTGCCGCGCTAAAGCCTCGGCCTGCTGTACGGCCACCCCCAAATGACTGGCAATTTGGCCGACAAACTCTATTTCTTTCTCTTGCCATTTGCGGGGCCCCGAACATTGGTGAACCGTCAGCAACCCCCAAAGTGTATCTCCTTTGAGTAGGGGCATAACTAGGTTGGCCCGAAATCCCAACTGTGCTAGGATTGACTTCATGCAATCAAGCAATTCTATTTCATCGAAGTCGTCTACTACCCAACATTTACCCCGCTGATAATAGATGCCGTACTCTCCGGCAAAACAGCGATCGCGGATCTTCAGCCCCATAATTGAGTTATAAGGGGGTCGCACGTCCTCGGAGACAAATTCACCTTCTTCCCAGCTTGAGTCAGGATCGAACCGATATATTCCGACCCGATCGGCCTCCAGAAGTTGGCGCACCTCACTGGCTGTTGATTTAAATATCGTATCTAGATCCAGGGACTCGCGAATTTTGGTTATGACCGCGAACAGGGCTTTTTGCTGGGCCAGTTCCAGACTTGGAGGCGATAACTCTGTCTCTAGATATATGACTCTTTTCTTTAGTTCTGATACTTCTTGCTGGAGCGACTCGTAAATGGAATTTTCTATGGTCAGATAATTGTCAGAGAACAGATAGGACAAAGCTCGCCTGATTTTTTTCATTTTTATGCTTATGGTAATTTTTTTGTTATTGCAATTCTCTCAAATCCTAACATATCCGCCTCATAGATGTCAATACACCTCCGCTCTGATGCGGTATATCTCAATACTTCGTAGGTTTTGCATATAGGTTGTCATTGCGAGGGGGGGTACGTAGCGGCATCGTCGGTGAGATTGCTTCGGGGGGGGGGATCCTGGTAGGGATCGGAAGAGTCTCCTGGCCCGCCGGGGGTTAAAACCCCCGGCTAATAGCTTAAGTGGGTTAAAACCCACTGGAAACATTGTTTTGCTAAACTTTACTGACAACCGCTTGGCACAAAAGGCTAGATATCGAGGCGAAATTTTCATATCCGATATGCCAGCAGATAGTTACGGTACAATATCGATAGACTTTTTCCAGCGCGACAGATTGCAAAACAAAAAGGGTATTATCGCCATAGACTTACAGAGGTGGTCACCATGATAAAAGACGAGAAGCAGTATGACTTTACCAAGGAGCAAGCGCATAAATTTGAGCTGACTATAGCGCAGTGGCATCAAGATGAAGAAAAGAAGAAAAAAGATCCAGACTATTGGCAAGTATATCACGATTATTTACAGGGTATACTCGATACTTTGCGTGAAGAGATCGCCGAATATGAAATGCTCATAGCTCACGATCGCACAACACCATTGGTGCTGAAACTAGATGACCCGAACTATCTGCCGCAGATTCTGATTAAAGCCCGCATGGGTGCTAAAATGAGTCAAAAAGAACTGGCGGATTTATCGGGACTGACAGAAGAGCAAATTTGTGAATATGAAGCTAAAAATTATCACACGGCGAGCGTGCTTGACCTGTTTGCGGTTATCGATGCCCTGGACCTGAAAATCAAAACCTGTGAGTTTTTAGTGCCATTAGATACTCTCAGGAGAGAAATCCCGTCAGGGGTTTTAACACCTGCGGGGTAACGAGACAAAAGATGCCTTTCACAACTGATTGGGAATTGCTGTTGAAAATTGTTAATTGTCAATGGTCAATTGATTTAGTTATAGCTGTTCGTGAATAGACAAATAACTAACTATTTTGCAATTGGCAATTTTCAAGCATTGACTGCTATCATCGGTAAAAATGTGCAACGCCGTAAATAAATGATTTCTTCACTATTTCAGAGATCTTGGTGTAAAGATCTGTCTCTGCTTGCCACGGATATGGATGGCACCTTGACTGCTCAAGGCAAGTTTACCTCAACTTTGCTCCAATCCCTGGAAGAGTTAGCTGCGGTGGGGATAAAAGTGTTGATTGTTACAGGTCGATCGGCTGGGTGGGTTAGCGCTTTGACCTCTTACTTGCCTGTGGTGGGGGCGATCGCGGAAAATGGTGGTGTCTTCTACTCAGCCGATCGCCCAGCACCAGTAATGTTAACGCCCATTCCTAACATAGCAGCTCACCGCCAGCAGTTAGCTGATACTTTTGAGCGACTCCAGGGGGTATTTCCCCAGATTAAGACATCAACTGATAACTACTTTCGCCTCACGGACTGGACATTTGACGTAGAAGGACTGACATTAACCTCAATAGGTCACCTCCAACAAATTTGCGATGGACTGGGTTGGGGTTTCACCTACAGTTCCGTCCACTGTCACATCAAACCTCAAGGACAGGACAAATCAGCTGGCCTGCTGAAAGTCTTGCACGACTATTTCCCGGATTATACATCAGAGCAAATTATCACCGTTGGTGATAGTCTCAACGACGAAAGCCTCTTCGACCCCCGACATTTCCCCCATTCTGTCGGCGTCGCTAATGTCCGAGACTATCTCGGCCAACTCTCCCACCAACCAGCCTATATCACAGATGCCCCAGAAGCACATGGCTTTTGCGAGTTAGCCCAACTGCTTGCTAAAGGGCGATCGCCTGCATAGTAGTTCGTAGTCGTAGGTTGGGTTTCGTGCCTCAACCCAACCCGCGAGATGTTCTTAGCTTGGCGCTTGTTGGGTTTCAGTCAACCCAACCTACGAATGTCATGCATACCAGATGCACCCATTCGCCATTTATTTAACTAGCCTAGCTTGCAGATAGCAATACTTCTAACTCTTTGGGATGGTCGATGTTTTTTTGCAGTATTTCGCTAAAATAAACAACTTCGTAGTCTGGCCATAGTGAATCTCGCAACTGTAGCCACAGAGTCACTCCTTCTCGATTAAATGCTTCCCTTGCCTGTATACTGGGAAACCCTGATGCTGCTGGATCTGACCAATTCAAAATCTCTTCATAGGCTTTTCTCCACTCATCCAAACGTTTAATTATCTCCTGACTTATTGGCAGGGTTGCTGGATTTATATCTCCCATCTCGTCAGGTTCCTCTACCCACAAGGGATAGCATCCATAATCTGTCATTAACCTGATTGTTTTTGGCATAACTTCGGACTCGCTGATTATTAGGGTTTGGTTCTCGGGTTTGCTCCAACAATATAGCCGTTATCCGAAACTGACACTGCTAGATATCTTGTCTCGCCTTTGAAGGTAAATTGATAAATGGCACGCGGTTTATCTTTGGTTCCTTGATAACCAACTATATCACCTTCACAGACTGCTGTCATCACTACCTCCGGAATCTCACTGAATTCTATCCCTTGCTTGGCAAACTGTGCTGCTTTGGCTAGAATATGTTTTAGACCGCAACTGGCATTCCCTTCTTCTAAAAACACGATTTTGTTATCGCGGGTTTTGCCAATTCTTACAATATTCTCAGGGGTATGTTTGATCCCAGCAAGCTGAAGTTCCGCAATAAGGGCGGATTTTTCGACATTATCTGCTTCATTTTGTGATGTCAATTGTTTGGTTACAGTTGCTAAAGTATTGGACTATGGATATTTTAGCATGTGCGACGGGCCTCCTCTCGCGCGCACCCTCGGTTTTCCCGGTTACTACCGGTCCCAGGGCGGGCGGCTATGGCCCTACACCCAACTCTAACTGGCACCGGTTGCGCCCTGGTCCCTCTTAACTTTTATCTGTCCGAATGGCCTAAACGATCTTGAACCTTTGTCTTGGGTGGCCGGGAAGAATGAAACGGCCCTGGGAGCCTCTGGAGAGGTTTTAAACCCCAAGCGAGAGGTTTTAAACCCCAACGGAGACGTTTAAAACCTCAACCGAGACGTTTTAAACCCCGACCGAGACGTTTTAAACCTCAAGCGAGAGGTCTCAAACCCCAAGCGAGACGTTTTAAACCTCAACGGAGACGTTGTAAACCCCAACAGTAGGGCACTGGTAGGGTGCGATCGCCCGCCAGTGAGGTCAGTTGGCTGGCTGGTAGGGTGCGATCGCCCGATGCATGTAATCTAGCCCGCGTAGGCAGGCTTTGTTCGTGTAGCCGGGCCCTTCAGGGTTCGGTCTCCCAGCAACGGGTTTTGACCACACCCCTGGTAGGGTGCGATCGCCTGCCGGTGAGGTCAACAACATCTCTTCCTTTCGCACTTCTTCAATTTCACCGCTCATATTACTATCCTTGGTTATCCGCATATAGCGTCGATCAAATGGATTTGAGAATAGGGGGGTTTCAGCAAATACATCCCGTACGGGGCGATCGCCTCTTTGTCAAGTAACATGGGAACATGGGATACTCCCAGAGTATCTGCATGCCCGAGAACTCCGTGCTTATTCCAGATAAGGTTTAATATCTTTATAAATCTGCTTGGCAATTATTAAGTTACCATTTGGAGAAACATGACAAAAGTCAATATAGATGTACTCGTCACGTGAAAACATATCTGTGTAATCTACTATCCACTTATGTCCGCGCTTTCGTATAACATCTTTAATCAGTGGATACACAGTTTTGTACTGTAATCCCCTTTCATTTTCCCATTCATCAAAGTTTAGATGAGTTAATTTTGGGTTGCCAACATAAGCAACGGGTTGCAATATAGCCAAGAATTTTATTCCGCGTGCTTCTGCTAGATCGTGAGCGATTTCCCAATTGTTAACAATTGACTCTGCTGCATTTTGAGCTAGTTCCTCTGAATTATCGCACACATAAGCGCCATCAACAGAACCTTTTACTTTTATTGATTCACCTTCATCATTTTCCACCACCGACTGAACACCGAATATCTTTCTCTTAATTTTTGCAGCTAAGCTTCTGGTCCCAAACAAGAAAGAAAAATCCAGGTATTGTAAAAATTCACTCCCATTCAAATGTAGCTTTACCTTCTCATTTGTCAGCCAATTTTCCTCCTTCCCTGCAAAAACTTTCCTTGTCATCCGTTTTCTAAAATCATCCGTATAATAATGTTCGTTAACTTCAAGCTCAGGACTACAATTAGCTGTAACATCGTTAACCCCATCGTAAAATATGACAATATCAATCTGTTCTCCTTCAGCTAAAAGATTGACTAATCTAGCAATGCCTTGACGGCTATTAAAGCCTCGCTCTCCCTTGTTGTAAGACGGCATTCCTGAAATTGAACTAAACAGAGCAGGAATAGTGCCATTATCTGGCGCACCTTCACCCCACATTGTCGATCCCCCAAAAAAGTAAACTGATTTATTACTCTTCTCTCCACCACGAACATTCTCATGAACCCTATCTCCATTATTATCGATCGTTATTGTTTTACCTTGAAAAGGTTTCATACTCCATCCAATATATGCTTCGTATGAGTATGAATTAAAATTCTGCACGAATTCTTGAGAATGGATTTTCATCAATTCTCTGTCATTATCATAATTAGGGAGAGTATACGTCTCTATATATGGTAGAGCTTGCTCCTCTATCTTCTCATCCTGCTTTTCAGTATTTGCTTTTAATAGCAACATTCTTATTTCTCCACTCACCAATAGTACCGCACTGCTCAAAAAATTTAGACTCGAAATGATTATAGCAGTTACCGCCATATTTATCAATACTAAACGAATCTTATCCTTCATTTTTTCATCCCTCCTGATTTTTTATTTTCACTTTCGTTCTGTCTGTTTTCAACCCCACTCGCTCGCACATTAGCATATAAATACCAGACCTCACCCGCCTCTATCCACCGGCACTAGCTATAGTTCCAAGCCGCGCTAGCCTGATGCCAATTTTCATCCCTCCTAATTTTAACTTCCATTATGTCTGTTGTCAACCCCATTCGAGCATACTCTAGCAGACTTTGACCAGACCTCACCCTCCCTTAACCACTGGCAGTAGCTAGGGGTCAAAGCAGCGCCAGGCTGATGCTAATAAACATATAATAGCATAAAGCTATAATATCCTTTTGTAGCTATGGGAGAGAACGAACGGATGCAAGTACTTGGCATATCAGCATTTTACCATGACAGCGCTGCTGCCTTAGTTGGTGACGGGCAGATTACAGCCGCCGCCCAGGAAGAACGCTTTTCCCGGAAAAAGCATGATGCGAGGTTTCCCGCGAGGGCAATATCCTACTGTCTGTCAGCAGGAGGATTGCGCCTGCTTGATTTAGATTATATTGTATTTTACGACAAACCCCTGGTCAAGTTCGAGCGACTGCTGGAAACCTATCTAGCTTATGCCCCCAAAGGGTTTCGTTCCTTTTTAGCTGCCATGCCCGTCTGGCTGAAGGAAAAGCTTTACCTGAAAAGTCTCCTGAAAACAGAACTGGCAACCCTGGCAGGTAGCAAAATCTTGCCCCCATTACTGTTCACCGAACATCACCAGTCCCACGCCGCCTCGGCCTTTTTCCCCAGTCCCTTTGCCCGGGCAGGGGTTCTCTGTCTGGATGGCGTGGGTGAATGGGCCACAACTACGGCCTGGTTGGGTGAGGGAAACCAGTTAACTCCAAGTTGGGAAATTGATTTTCCTCACTCCCTGGGTTTACTATACTCCGCTTTTACCTACTATACTGGCTTTAAGGTTAACTCTGGCGAGTATAAACTGATGGGTTTGGCTCCCTACGGCCAACCTAAATATGTAGACCCGATCCTCAATCACTTGATCGATGTTAAACCCGATGGCACCTTCCGGTTGAATATGGACTATTTTAACTATACTACGGGTCTGACTATGACTAACCAGAAGTTTCATAAGTTATTTGGGGGTCCGCCGCGTCAACCAGAAAGCAAACTTACTCAGCGGGAGATGGATATTGCTAGTTCGATCCAGTGGGTGACAGAAGAAATAGTGCTGCGCCTCGCGAAAACTGTTCGCAAGTCTCTAGATGTCGATCGCCTTTGCCTTGCTGGTGGTGTGGCCCTCAACTGCGTTGCTAATGGACGAATTTTGCGGGCAGGCATTTTTGAAGATATCTGGGTTCAACCTGCTGCTGGTGATGCTGGCGGGGCTTTGGGCGCTGCTTTGGCAGTCTGGCATCAATACTGCGATCGCCCTCGCGAACCAAAAAGTGAATCCATAGGGCAAGATAAGATGCAGGGTGCTTATCTGGGACCGAGTTTCACAGAAGAGGAGATTCTGGATTATCTGAAATTAGTGAGAGCCCCTTTTCACCGGTTAGATGATGCCCGGTTGATGCCCGAAGTGGCAGAAATTTTAGCCCAAGGAAATGTGGTGGGTTGGTTTACCGGACGGATGGAATTCGGTCCCCGGGCCCTGGGAGGCCGATCGATCCTTGGGGATCCCCGCAGTGAGAAGATGCAGTCGGTGATGAACCTGAAAATTAAATACCGGGAATCTTTTCGACCTTTTGCTCCTTCTGTGTTGGCCGAACGAGTCTCGGATTATTTTGAACTGGACTCCTCTAGCCCTTACATGCTGATAGTAGCTCCTGTCAAGGAAAATCTCCACGTTCCCATGACGGCAGCACAGCAGCAACTGTTGGGGTTCGATCGCCTGAAAGTGGCCCGATCGCAAATTCCCGCCGTCACCCACGTAGATTATACTGCCAGAGTGCAAACGGTTCACAAGCAAACCAATCCTCGCTATTATGAGTTAATCCGTCATTTTGAGGAACTGACTGGCTGTGCAGTGCTGGTGAATACATCCTTTAACGTCCGGGGAGAACCGATCGTCTGCACTCCCGAAGACGCCTACCGCTGCTTTATGCGCACGGAAATGGATTATCTGGTACTGGAAAATCTCTTGCTGGCCAAGTTCGAGCAGCCAGCTTGGGAAAAGGATGAAGCTTGGCAAAAGGAATTTGAACTAGATTAAATCTATGGAAGCAATTGTCAAACTGGACAAAAAAGGACTGCGTGACTTTGGACTAATCTTCGGATTAATGATCGGGCTAGTATTTGGGATCCTCGGACCCTTACTATGGCGTCATGCCTTACCCATTTGGCCCTGGATACCCGCAGTCATCTTCTGGGTTTGGGCATTATTAGCACCCCAAACCCTCAATCCAGTCTATCAAGTTTGGATGCGCATTGCGCTAGTCTTGGGATGGATTAACACGCGGTTGATTTTGGGAATTATCTTTTATCTGCTCCTCACGCCGATGGGAATCATCAGGCGGACGATGGGTAGCGATCCGATGCGTCGAGAGTGGAAGCGCCATGTCGAGTCCTATAGCATTCCCTCTCAAATGAGAACCATAGAAAGTATGGAGCGACCTTTTTAATGTGGGAAACGACTGTTGATTTGTTGAAGGATCTGTGGGAATTTCTGCGGGAACGGAAAAAGTATTGGTTATTACCTTTGATTATCAGTTTAGTCATGGTGGGGGCCTTAATTGTCCTCAGTCAGGCTTCTGTTATCGCTCCGTTTATCTATACTCTCTTTTGAGAGGCGAAAACCAGCTATTTGCAGAGAAACCCGGTTTCTGGCCCCCCACCCGGTCATGGGCCATCCAGTTTTGAGCATCTGTCGAACTCACGTCAAACTGCGTTTTTACCGAACAGTACAGAATTTCCGGAGCGTGGGGGGGAATAATTGAGAGGTCTTTGTGTAGTTAAAAGTAAGTCCCCCCCCCGTTCGCGCTACGCGAACGGGGGGGGGATCCAGTGATTTCGGGTGTGGTCAAAAGTAGTTGATAGCCAGGTACATGTATAGCCCGCGCAGGCGGTTGCCGCGCTGCGCTCGCAATGACATTGCTTTGTTCGTGTAGCCGGGCCCTTTAGGGTTCGGGCTACTACCAACGGGTTTTGACCACACCCAGTGATTTCTCCTACTGCTTCAGTCAGGGATCCCCCACGCTGCGCGAAAAATCGCTCCGGACACCAAATTCCCACTCATGCGCAATTCGATCCCTTTGGGAGCATAGTCAGGGGTTAGATCGACTATGATCTAAAAGTGACCATGGTTTTTGGGAAGCTTGTATACCTCATTCTATCACAGATATTATGACTGACAAACTCATAGGCGGACACTACCGGCTCGTAAAACAATGGCGGGATAACAATTCATGCCAAACCCATCTGGCGGAAGATACTCATCTGCAAGGCAAATATTGTGTTGTCAAGAAACTTCAGTTAGAGGAACCAGCATTATCCTCTAATCAAATATACAGAAACTTGTTCGATCGGGAAGTTCAAACTCTTTACGCCTTAGGGGAACATCCCCAGATCCCCGAACTCAAGGCGCATTTTAACGAAGATGAAGTAGTCTATCTGGTTCAGGAGTTGATAGAGGGCGAGGATCTCAGTAAAAGCGAAATCCCACATCAGCAGTGGACTGAGTCCCAGGTAATTGACTTTTTGGTCGATGTCTTAGACATTCTCGTCTTTGTCCACGATCGCAATGTCATTCACCGCGATATTAAACCCTCCAATTTAATCCGCCGCAAGTCAGATGGCAAGATCGTTTTGATTGATTTTGGGGCGGTCAAGCACATTGCCACTAATATCCAGAATTATGGCACCATTGTTGGTACTCCTGGCTATATGCCGCCGGAACAACACATAGGACAACCTCAATTTTCTAGCGATATCTATGCTTTGGGCATGACGGCCATCGCTGCGTTGACCGGGGTTGGACCTAATCATTTAGACCGCGATGCTGAAAGGGAGGTGGTCTGGCGCGATCGGGCTTCCGTTAGCCCTGGGTTGGCTGATATTTTAGATAAAATGGTGCGCAACAACTGTAATCAACGCTACCAAACTGCTCGGGAGGTGCTTGATGATTTACAAAAGTTAAAACAACAGCCTCCTCCTTCAGATCCACTTCCTAATGGTTCTTCTTCTCCTTTTCCTTGGAAGAAATATGTCGGGGTGGCGATCGCAGTTGCTGCTCTCCTTGGTGTTAGCTTATCTTTGATTATTTCCCGTGTTAACCGCGCTGCCGAGGCGATCGCTCATTATAATGAAGCCAATCAGCTCATCGATCGAGAGAAATATGAAGAGGCGATCGCTGCTTTTGATGCGGCCCTGGAAATTCAGTCTGATTTTGCCGAAGCTTGGGCCGATCGGGGTTATGCTCTCGGTCAGTTAGGTCAACAGCAAGACAAGTTTTCTTCATGCGATCGGGCCATTCTCTTAGAGCCCCATCTGACCGAAGCTTGGAATTGTCGGGGACTAGCGCGACATAGTTTAGAGCAATACGAAGAAGCTATCAAGGACTACGAGGAAGCCCTGACAACCAACCCCAACTTCTCCGCTGCCTGGTATAACAAAGGAGAAACTTTATTGCAGATCCAGCAACATCGAAAAGCTCTGAGATCCTTGAACGAAGCCATAGACATTGATCCTGACTACCTTTTTGCCTGGAACCTTAAATGCAAAGCCCATTATGAATTGGAAGAATACTCAGAAGCCCTTGCAGCCTGCGAACAAGCTCTGGAAATCGACCCGAACTACGAACCAGCAAAGCAGAGACTCACATGGGTGCGGCAGAAGCTGGATAAATAGTGTTATCCTGGCGATCTTGTTCTAATTTGAGGAACCCGGTCGAGCAGTTACCGGGTTTCCCATTTGATATCATCCCCTCGACTCCGCTCGGGGACCACCGGGATATTTTTGTTCATTTACAGATGGAAGTTTTTTTTACGCTCAACTCGATCGCCATTTTATCTAAACAGCATCGTCCAGAATGGCACTCTGCCGATGCGTCGATGATCTCCCCGTTCCTGTGAAAATGCTGTCTTTAACTTACTATCGAGAATGCTGTCGAGAACCTTTTCGCTCTCCTCCTGGCTATAGTTGGAAGCAAGAGTAAATAACCTGCGGCTGCAACTTGTTTCTTCTGAATTTGACTCTACCTCTACCTCTACACATATTGCCGGTCTATTAATTCCCGGCATCTTGTGAACATTGAATGATGACCCCTGACCACCGCCATCGTAGTAACTCTGCAACTTTTTCGATACCTCTTGACAGAGTTGTTCTGGACTCTGATTATGGAACCAAGGATCTGCTTGCCAGTGAAAAACTGCCTGACTTTTTGCCTGGGAATCTGTCGCCATGGTGGTCGGGATGCCATTGCGCATCTCGCAGGTAAATTTGATGCCAGGGGACTGGGACTGACCTATGGCTGAGGCAGCACTCATAATGATGACCGCTCCTGCTAGTACCGGCGACCATAATTTCATTTTCATCTGATTTCCTCCAGATGACTGCTGTTTTTAACTCTATTCTATCTGATTTATTGTGTTGAGAGCGCTGATTTATGCACAAACTCGGAGCGGGGAATGGCCGATCTGCTCTGATCGTGACCTAATCTGGCCCCAAAACTGACTGCCCGATCACGCTCGGCTGACCGATCCTGAGCTTCTTCTATGATATCTCACGCCTTCAAAGAAGTCAAGTCGGCTTTGTCGGGGTGTGGTTGGTAGGGTGGGCCGCACCCACTGTCATTCGCCGGTGCGGCCTTCAACTCCCAACTGGTGCAAGACCACACCCGCTTTGTCGGCATCAAGGTAACTTACTATAGGATCTGTGAAGCTGACTATACGACAAATACCCTCGATCTGATATCTGGCAGTTTTGCCAACGGAGCGCTCAAACCCCCTTGTACTCAAGTTTTCCCCTCATTTCTAGGTCGAACTAACTGGTGCCAGACCACGGTTATGGATCGTAAAAATAGGTTTTTCCCCAAAATGGCCTTTTTTGTTCGCTCTCTCAATATAGGAAGAGAGGAAGGGCAACCTCCCTCACAGGGGTATGTTTTTTATATTTGCTTAATTTTTGTTTGCCGAAAGTAGGAAAGTGGGTGAGTGGGAGCAACAAAAGTGAACATTTGTCTATACTTTTGGCAGCCAATTTACCACTATTAACTACGAACTACGAACTACGAACTACCCCTGTAAAGGGCAACACCCCGGGAGCGCTAGTGTCAGCGTCAGGCGTAGGCGATCGGTTACCACCGGTTGAAACCAGTTCTAGTTGGGTGTGGTCAAAACCCGTTGATCGAACATCGCATACCCCAGTCGCCGGATCCCCCCAAACCCCCCTTAGAAAGGGGGGCGCGCCGGTTGCCCCCCCTTTTGGAAGGGGGGGTTTGGGGGGGATCCCTTACAACTACTTTTGACCACACCCGTTCTAGTTCTGCCACCGTGCCTGCGGCCTGCTGTCATTTATTTTCGCCATGCTGCACCAGGAGCACAAAAGGGGGGGATACAGCTAGTATCCTGAGCCCAGGGCCAACTCTCAAGCAGCACTAGGTTTTTCCGACTAACAGCACTAGGTTTTTCCGAAACTGCCTAATGGCGGGGATCTGCGGACTGGTGAAAGCCTCCATCTGGTAATTCTCCTACAAGATCGCGATCGCCAGGAAATCTGTCTCTATGAGGTCTCTTGGCCCTGGCGATCGCAAACCTCCCCGCCCGAACCCGTTCCCAGGCAGAGCTGTGGGAACGAGGGGTCCGGCTACAGATACAAAGTGCTCTCCTCTCCGCATGCTCTCCTCTCCGCACTCGCTTAAGCGCTCGTGCTTCGGGATGCGCCGCTTTAGCGCTCGTGCTCCGGGATGCGCTGCCTGCGCGGGCTATATTGCAAAACACCGGATGCACCCCACCTAACCTTCCTTGTCGCTGTTGGGTTTCGCGCTTAGCTTAACCCAACCTACGGTATTAAGTTGGGTTGAAGCAACGTTACCTAACCTGCCTTGTCGCTGTTGGGTTTCGCGCTTAGCTTAACCCAACCTACGGTGTTAAGTTGGCGACGGGGCACGAGAAAAATATTTAGTAAAGTTATCCTGACGAGCTAGTTATCCTGATGATATAGGATATGATATGCTTAGTTCAATCTTCCCTGTAGTTACTGGCTCATAGGATGATGAAAACCGCAAAATCCCCAAACAGTAAAGCTCCAAAACTCTCGCAAACTGGTTTACTGCTGGGGCTGCTTGCCCTGGTGCCAACTACCTTCCTGCCCATGCAGGCTCGGGCGCAAATCTCGTCGGATGGGACTCTCTCTACCAGCGTCACGACCAATGGTAACAGTTTCACGATTAATGGCGGGGACAGAGCGGGTGGGAATCTGTTTCACAGTTTCTCAGAGTTTTCGGTTCCCACCGGCGGAGAGGCGTTCTTCAATAATGACCTGGATGTGGAGAATATCTTCAGCCGGGTGACGGGGGGGAATATTTCTAATATTGATGGGTTGATTAGAGCAAATGGCAGTGCTAATCTGTTTCTGCTGAACCCGGCGGGAATTGTCTTTGGCCCCAATGCTCGTCTAAATATTGGCGGTTCGTTCCTGGGGAGTTCTGCGAGTAGTCTGATGTTTCCTGGTGGGACGGAGTTTAGCGCTACTGATACTCAAAGTACGCCGCTGCTGACGATCAATGCTCCTATTGGTTTGTGGTTTAGGGGCAATGAGGGTAATATTGTCAACCGGTCTGCTGTCAATGATGTTGGTCTTCAGGTACAGCCAGGAAGATCCTTGGGACTGGTAGGTGGCAATGTCAGCTTGGATGGGGGAATGATCGCAGCACCGGGGGGACGAGTTGATCTGGGAGGTTTGGCAGCACTGGGAACGGTGGGGCTCAATGATGATGGGAGTTTGAGTTTCCCGGATGCCGTGGCCCGAGGTAATGTATCCTTCGCGAATGCAGCTTTTGTGGATGTGCGTGCAGGAGGCGGCGGGACGATCGCAGTTAATGCCCGGGATATGGAAATGCTGGGAGGAAGTCGCCTTTGGGCTGGTATTGGCGAAGACATGGGTACAGCGGGGAGTAATGCTGGCGATGTGAAGTTGAACGCGACAGAGTCAATTATTGTTAGTGAGTCGAGCAATATACAGAACCGAGTATTCAATACTGGCTCCATGGGTAATAGCGGTGACATAAATGTGAAGGCGGGTTCACTGTTGTTATCAGATGGTGGTTTCTTTAGTGCCAGTACCTTTGGCAGGGGCGATGCTGGAAATATCAATGTTGATGTCAGCGGTCCAGTTAATCTTACCGGTGTGGCAGATGATGGCGAAACTAGCAGATTTGCTAGCGTGGTGACAGAAGGGGCAGTGGGGAATGGGGGAGAGATAAAAATAAATGCAGGTTCTGTCTCCCTAAGTAACGGCGCTTTACTAACTACTCAAGTTTTTGGAGCTTTTGAGGGGCTAGATGCTGGACAGGGAAATGCAGGTGACATAACGATATCCACGGGCTCGCTCTCGTTGAATGGGGAAAGCACGCTCGTAACAGCTAGTACCTTTGGACAGGGGAATGCAGGTAACGTAATAATCGAAGCTGATGGAAATGTCAGCCTGGAAGGTGGAAATATATTCAGCAATGTCGAAACAGGAGCGGTTGGTGATAGTGGTAACATAGAGATAAGGGCGGGTGTACTTTCGTTAATTAATGGTGTTCAAGTACAAACAGCAGTTAATGGGATTTCTGAAAGTAACCCAGAACTACCCGGAGGACGAGGAAATGCTGGTCAAATAATGATTGATGTGAGGGGCGCGGTAGAAATAATGGGGGAAGGTACGGATGGATTTCCGAGTGGCATCTTCAGTAACTTGGGGGAAGGAGCGGTAGGTAGTGGTGGAAGCATCGAGATCGAGGCGCGATCGGTGGAAGTGAGCAATGGCGCTGTACTGAGTACTGGCACATCGGGAGAAGGGGATGGAGGGAGCGTCAGAATTTCAGCAGATGGAGAAGTAAGGCTGTCTGATGAAAGCCTAATAGCTAGCAGTGTGGGAGAAGAAGGGGTTGGTACCGGAGGCAACATCGAGATCGCAGGGGAAGCGGTGTCTTTGAGCGATGGCGCTAGGTTGTTTACTAGCACATTTGGAGAAGGAGATGCCGGGAACGTCATAATTTCAGCGGATGGAGAAGTAAGGCTGTCTGATGAAAGCAGCATAAGTAGCAGTGTGGGAGAAGGAGGGGTTGGTACCGGAGGCAACATCGAGATCGCAGGGCGATCGGTGTCTTTGAGCAATGGCGCTTTACTGAATACTGGCACATCGGGAGAAGGGGATGCAGGGAACGTCATAATTTCAGCGGATGGAGAAGTAAGGCTGTCTGATGAAAGCCTAATAGCTAGCAGTGTGGGAGAAGGAGGGGTTGGTACCGGAGGCAACGTCGAGATCGCAGGGCGATCGGTGTCTTTGAGCAATGGCGCTGCGTTGTCTACTGGCACATTGGGAGAAGGGGACGCAGGTGAGGTAAGACTTAACGCATCAGAAGAAGTTACCTTGGAAGATGCATTAATCTTGAACCTGGTGGTAACAGGAGCGGTAGGCAATGGAGGTAGTATTGAGATAACAGGGCGATCGGTGTCTTTGAGCGATGGCGCTACACTGAGTAGTGACACATCGGGAGAAGGGGATGCAGGTGAGGTAAGAGTTAACGCATCAGAAGAAGTTACCTTGGAAGATGTAATCATCTTGAGCACGGTGGCAACAGGAGCGGTAGGCAATGGAGGTAGTATTGAGATAACAGGGCGATCGGTGTCTTTGAGGAATGGCGGTTTAGTGAGTACTAGCACGTTGGGAGAAGGGGATCCAGGGAATGTCAGAATTGACGCATCCGGAGAAGTAAGGCTGTCTGATGAAATCAGTATAAGTAGCAGTGTGGGAATAGGAGCGGTAGGTACCGGGGGCAGTATTGATATTACAGCGCGATCGCTATCTTTAACCAATGGTGCTATAGTGAATACTAGCACATTTGGAGAAGGGGATGCAGGGAGTGTAGTAATTTCAGCTAACGGAGAAGTAATGCTGGAAGGTGAAGGTGGAGGCATCATTAGCGCTGTGTCCCAAGAAGCGGTAGGGAATGGGGGCAGTATAGAAATAAAGGCCCGATCGCTATCTTTAACCAATGGCGGTTTAGTGAGTACTAGCACATTGGGAGAAGGGGATGCCGGGAGTATAAAAATTGACGCATCCGGAGAAGTAATGCTAGAAGGTGGCTTTATAACAAGTGGCTTGGAAGGAGAAGCGGTAGGTACCGGGGGAAGTATTGATATTACCGGGCGATCGCTATCTTTAACCAATGGCGCTTTAGTGAGTACTGGCACATCGGGAGAAGGGGATGCAGGAAGTGTAAGAATTGACGCATCAGAAGAAGTTACCTTGGAAGATGGATTCATCTTCAGCACGGTGGAAAGAGGAGGGGTAGGCAATGGGGGAAGTATTGATATTACCGGGCGATCGGTGTCTTTGAGCAATGGCGCTCAACTGAGTACTAGCACAGAGGGAGAAGGAGATGCAGGGAACGTAAGAATTGACGCATCCGGAGAAGTAAGGCTGTCTGATGAAAGCAGCATAAGTAGCAGTTCGGTTTCCTTAGCTGATGGGGCAGAGGTAACACTCAGCAGTGCCGGGACAGGATCGGCAGGCAATCTCATAGTGAATGCTAGTGAAATTAGCCTCAACAACGGCACCCTCGACGCCAGAACAGCTTCGGGAAACCAGGGAAACATTACTCTCAATGCTTCAGAAAATATCCAGTTGCGCAATAGTAGTGCGATCAACACTAACGCGGTGGGCACTGCCACTGGTGGGAATATCTCGATCGACACTGACTTCTTAATTGCTTTTCCAGGAAATAGCGATATCACGGCCAACGCCATCCAGGGAGATGGAGGCAGGATCTCTATTACCGCAGAGGGGATCTTGGGAATAGCGCAGCGGGACTCCCAAACTCCGGAAAACGACATCACAGTTACTTCCACCTTTGGCAGTTCGGGGGAAGTGATCTTTAACCTGCCAGATGTGGACGCCCTGCGGGGAATAGAGGAATTATCAGATAATGCAATAGACCCCGAAGAAGCAGTGGCCCAAGCTTGTCGCACAGACTCAGAGGACGACAGTTCATTCACTGTTATCGGTCGGGGAGGTTTGCCTCGGGGCCCGCAAGATCCTCTGGTTAGCGATAACATGGAAGTGGGAGGTGCCCGCTCATCTCAGGCCGCCCCAAACAAACCCCCGATCGTGAGATTAGTAGAAGATACGGAGCCCATTTCTTCAGAAGATATCGTACTGGCCCGAGGTTGGATAGTTAATGAAGATGGGGTAGTGGAACTGACGGCCTATCCTACTCCCTTAACGGGCGATCGGCCTTTCCCAACTCCTGTGAGGTGTCCCGGGAAAAAGTGAACCGTTTCTCGTTCCCGGTCTCTGACAGGGAACGAGAGAATTTATTTTTACACGAGTCCCTTACTGCTATGCATGCTGTTGTTTCCCCTGAAAAAATTACATTGCGCCCTGGAACCGTGATGCGAATGCCCGGAACCTGGCAAGACTACTGTGCCCTGCGCGATAGTCGGGGGGATGGATCTATTCCCCGTATTAAGTTTCGTAATGGTGAAATTCTGCTAATGAGTCCTTTACCTATACACGGGCGCGAAGCCCATCTGCTTGCTAGAATTGTTGAAGAATTGCTCAATAGTGAAACCCGCAACTATGAAGCCTTTACCCCCATTACAATGAACATTCCCAAAGCAGGGGGGATCGAACCAGACTACTGTTTTTACATCGACAACTGGCAAGCTGTCATCGGCAAAGATAGGATCGACTGGCAAGCGGATCCGCCGCCAGATCTGGTCATCGAAATTGATGTCACCTCCTATACGGATGCTGAAGACTATGGGCCTTATCGAGTGCCAGAAGTCTGGCTATTCAAAAAAAGCAAGTTAAAGATATACAGCTTGCAAGGGGAATCTTATCAACAGCAAACCTTGAGCCGCTATTTCCCAAACATTGACTTGACAAAGCTTATCGGAGATGTCCTTGAGGTGGCATCCGCACGAGGCACTGGCGTGGCCCTGGGCGAACTCCGCCAACAGTTGATGAAATAGCCCCTGAATGTTATGCTCGTTTTACTACGAACGGGAAACGCTTTAGCGTTTACTACGAACGGGGAAACGCTAAAGCGTTTACTACGAACCGAGAGGAAAAACTATGCAAAATATCACCTTTATCCGTAATTGGATCATACTCCAGATCGCCCTAGCAGGGACGGCCTTAGCAACAACTCCAGCAGTGGCCCAGGAAACAGCTCAAAACATCATCCCTCGACTGCCACCGCGTCCGGAACTGGAACCTCGGCCTCCAGAAGAACTCCCTTCTCCCGAAGAACTGCTGGAAAGGCCATTGCCAACTCCTCCCCAACCACAAATTGAACCGGGTTTAAGCACCATCATCGTTTCCGGTTTCGAGATCGTCGGTAACACTGCCTTCAGCGAGGCAGAGTTACAGAAGGTACTGGAAAAGTTCGCAAACCGCCCTATTACCTTTGCCGAACTGCTGCAAGTAGAAGCGGTCATCACTCAGCTATATATAGACAATGGATATTTAAATTCCGGGGCAAGCATCTCACCCCAAACCTTGGAAACAGGTACAGTCACAGTTAGGATTACAGAAGGTAGCTTAGCCCAAATAAATGTTACCGTAGATGGTAGGCTAAACCCCGGCTACGTCCGCAGTCGCCTCGCGATCGGGGGTCGCGATCCCTTAAACGTCAACCACCTGCAAGAAGCATTACAACTGCTACAAATAGATCCGCTGATCGAAAATATCAGGGCAGAACTTTCCCAAGGGACGCGGCGGGAGTTATGGACCCTAGATGTAGAAGTAAAAGTCGCCCCCGCCTTTGAACCGCAAATAATTGCTGATAACAGTCGCAACCCCAGCGTCGGCAGTTTCCAGCGGGAAGCCCAACTCTACCACGGCAACCTGCTGGGACTGGGAGATAAAATCAGTATAGCTTACAATAATACTGACGGCAGCGATGGCTATGAAGGCAGCTACAGCCTGCCCATCAATGGCCGCAATGGTACAATTGACTTTCTGTACCGCAGCGTAGACAGCGACATCATCGAACCCCCCTTCTCCGACTTAGATATCAAGTCCAACTCTCGCAGCTATGAGTTAACATATCGTCAACCCGTAGTCCGCAGAGCGAGGGTAGGTTCGGGTTCGATCCGGGAACTCGCCCTGGGCCTGAGTGCAACTCGCCGGGAAAGCGATACAACTTTATTAGGAGAAAGGTTTCCCCTGTCCCTGGGGGCAAACTCCCGAGGGGAAACCCGTATATCGGCGGTGAGATTTTTCCAAGAATGGACTCAGCGTACCAGTCGCGAAGTGCTCGCAGCTAGGTCCCAATTTAGTTTAGGAGTGGGAGCCTTGGATGCTACCATCAATAAAGATGAGCCCGACAGTCGCTTTTTCGCCTGGCGAGGCCAAGGGTTGTGGTTGCGACAATTAGGTCCAGACGCCAACTTGGTGCTTCGTTCCGACATCCAACTTGCTACCATAGACTTAGTACCTTTAGAGCAATTTGGTTTAGGAGGGATCCGCAGCGTGCGGGGATACCGCCAGGACGCCCTGCTAGCTGATAATGGCGTATTTGCGAGCGCCGAACTATTTTTACCAGTATGGCGAGTTCCCCAAAAGGATATGGTATTATCATTCATACCCTTTGTAGATGTGGGCACAGTTTGGAACAGCGGGCGAAAAAATCCCGATGATACGACTCTGCTGTCCTTGGGAGTCGGGTTGCAGTGGCAGATAGCCGAGAAATTGCGGGTGCGTTTGGACTGGGGTATACCTTTAATCGATATTAATCAGAATCAGAGGGAGCGAACATGGCAAGAAAATGGTCTATATTTTTCTATAGAGTTAAATCCCTTCTCCAACAGGTAGTGAGAATGTGGGCTATACGGAAGCGCCGAATCACTTTCATTATATTAGCATTGCTGGGATTTATTTCCACTCAGGCGGTGCCGGGGATTTCGGCCCAAAGACAAGATGTAATGCCCGATCGGGCCCTCGGGAAAACATTTCAGATATCGCAAGCAGGGAATGCTTCCCAATTGGCCCAGGAGGGGTTACAATTATATCAAGCAGGGCAAATAGAGTCTGCCTTAGAGCGTTGGCAAAAGGCCGCAGAGATCTACGAGCAAATGGGCGATCGCTCTCAAGCAACGGAAATTATGCTAAGCAAGGCCGCAGCAGAACAAGCCCTAGGATATTATCCCCAATCATACAAGACGATCGTCAGAGCAATGGGGCTTGACAAGGCAGCGGAAAAGAGGTTAACATTGGAAATAGACGAGGTCTCCAATGTTCTAGAGAAGGATCCAGAGAATAAAGATGCCCGAGGAGAACTAAGAGGGGCGATCGCGGAAATGACGGCAGGAACGGCAGGAGTGAATAAAGCGAGAGGGTTGCGCCTGTTAGGAGAATATTTCCAACAGACAGGGAAGTTAGAGGTATCGTCTTTAGTATTGCAGGACAGTATCCGAGTATCGGGAGAGAACGGGGAGGCGAGTGCAGCGCTAGTCAGTTTGGGGAACACGGCGAGGGCGATCGGGCAAAAAGAGCAAGCCCAGAAAAATCCTTTAGAAGAGGCATCTCTGTTGGTAATGCTGGAGGAAGACGAGCCAGGTATTCTGAAGAGGGAACTGAACAAAACCCTAGTGGAAGCGTTTTTAATTCCCTATGAGGAAGCTTTAGCTTCCTATAAGCAAGCAGCAAGTTTATCCCAGTCTCAAACCAGAAAAATTCAGGCGCAACTAAATCACCTAGACTTATTGGTAGATGTCAAGGTAGGGTTGTCCCGATCGATCGCATCAGCAGGGGAGACAGATGAGAGAGTAGAACGAGTAAGAAACAAATTATTGCCCCAACTGCATGCCGAGATCGACAAGGAAGTAGAGAGTTTGTTACCCGACATCCCCTTTCAGCTTGACAGCTTGCCTGCCAGTCGGAAAACAGTGTATAGTAGGATTAAACTCGCCCAAAGTCTGAAGGCACTGGAACGGGAAACTGCCACTAGAGCCCAGTTATTAGCAACCGCTGCTACAGAAGCCGAAGATCTAGGAGACCTGCAAGCACAAAGCTACGCCCTAGGGAATTTGGGAACGCTATACGAAGAGAAAAAAAGGTGGGATGAAGCCGAACGGGTTACTTCCTCAGCCCTCAGCATCGCCTCAACAAGTGCAGCACCAGAAATAGCCTATCAGTGGCAGTGGCAACTGGGACGCATCCTGGTAAACAAAGAAGACCGAGAAGGGGCGATCGCGGCCTACGATGCTGCCTTCAATACCCTAAAATCATTGCGGAAGGACTTAGCAGCGAGCGATCGCAACATCAAGTTTTCATTTCAGGATAGCATCGAACCCCTATATCGGCAGTACGTCAGCTTGTTACTGCGATCGCAGGCAGATCAAAATGACTTAGAGAAAGCCCGCCAAGTGCTAGAACAACTGCAAATAGCCGAACTAGACGACTTCTTTGGCGACCCCTGTTCGGAGGTTGACAGGGAAGTAGAAATTGACAAGATTGACGATCCAGCCGCAATCATTTATCCTATTATCTTAGAAGATCGTTTAGAAGTCATCCTGAAACTGCCTCTTCAGAACCTCCGCCATTACACGACTCGCATATCCACCGAAGAAGTAGAAGCGATCGTAGACGAACTGCGCAGTCAAATTAATGCTCCACCAATACAACCCCGGTCTCCAGATTATTTGTCTGCCGCTCAACAGCTATATAATTGGCTGATCTCCCCAGCGAACTTGGACAGCAGCGAAGTGCAAACCTTAGTATTCGTACTGGACGGTCCCCTGCGCCAGATCCCCATGGCAGTATTGCACGACGGTGAAAAGCATCTGATCGAAAAGTATAACCTGGCCCTGACCCTAGGTCTAAAACTGACAGCCGCCGAACCATTCCAACAAAGAAAGATTAAAGTCTTAGCTGCGGGGATGACCAAAAGCTTTCCCGAACTAGGCTTTCGCAATGATATCCCCGCCGTAGAGGACGAGTTAAATCGAATCGAGGAAACATTTCAACCAAATGTGGAGGTGCTAGCGCAAGAAGAGTTTACCCAAATGAAGTTGCAAGAGCAGTTGCAAAGGTCGAAATTTAACCTCGTACATCTTGCCACTCACGGTAAGTTTAGTTCCAACGAAGAGGATACCTTTATTCTCACAGGAGACGCAGAACTAGAAAATGCACGCATAAATATCGACCAGTTGCAGAAATTACTGGAAGTCAAAGGCCCGTCGAGGGCGATCGAATTACTGGTGCTGAGTGCCTGCAACACAGCTTCAGGGGACGATCGGGCAGTGTTAGGGTTAGCAGGAGTAGCGGTGCGGGCGGGGGCGCGCAGTACCATAGCGACTCTCTGGGCAGCTAACGATCCAGCCACCGCCGAACTCATGGGTAATCAATTTTATCCCATATTAAAGACTTCAGGGAGCAAAGCCCAGGCATTGCGTGACTCCCAACTAGCTTTATTGAACGATCCGCAGTACAATCATCCCTATTACTGGGCCCCCTTCATCTTAGTAGGAAATTGGCTCTAATCATGGCGAATTGCTAATGGTTAATTGCCTATTGCGATCGACCATTAACCATTACCTATTGACAACTTTCACTCAAGTGTTATGGGCGTCTCGCCCGTCCTACGCCAATAAATTCCGCCGGGGCTTAAACTCCTCGATCTGCTGCAACTTTTCGTAAACTTCCCGTTCTGCGGGACTAATCTCCTGGGGAATAACAACCTTAATTTCCACAATTTGGTCGCCACGTCTGCCCCGACTATCAGGATAACCCTTATTCGCCAGGCGCAAGCGTTGACCCGGAGATACACCCGGCGGCACGTTCATTTTCACCAACCCATCCAGAGTCGGTACTTCTATCGACCCCCCTAACACCGCTTCACAAGGAGTCACGGGTACTTGACAGTAAATATCATCACCTTCCAACCCAAAAAAATCATGAGGTGCTACAGTAATTTTCAAGAACAGGTCGCCACCGCCAAGACCTTGATTTCGCAGTCGGATCCGCTGCCCAGTTACCATCCCCGGCGGCATCTCTACCTCGATCGAGCGCCCATCTTCCAGGCGAATGCGCTCATTTCCCCCCAAAAAAGCCTTTTCTAAAGGTATAGTCAGTCGCGCCTCCACATCCCGCCGAGCCGGAATTGTGTTATAAGTTTTCTTAGTGCTGCGCCGATAAGAATCAACAGAAGGATCCGTTACCCGATCGCGTGTTCCCGTCGGCGCACCCACCTTCACTTCTCGCCGCCGGTTCAGCAAGCTGTCCAAAAAGCCATCAAAAGTGGAGAATTGCTTGAAATACTCCATCTCCTCAGCGGACAAGCGACTACCACTTTTCCCATTCCGTCCGCCTTTCCCCCGCAACTTCTGGTACTGTAAGAATCGACTAAACTGATCGTATTGCGATCGCCTATTTATATCGGACAGAACCTCATAAGCTTCATTAATATCTTTAAACCTTTCCTCCGCCTCCTTATCTCCCGGATTCAAATCTGGATGATACTGCCTCGCCAATTTCCGGTATACCCTTTTTATTTCATCCGCCGACGCCTCTCTGGCAACTCCCAGAATCTCATAGTAATTCCGAAAGTTTTGCATCGTTAGTGGTTTTTGCTTATTATTCATTCTGCCACCACATCAATTGTAAGTTGTCAGTTGTCAGTTGTCAGTTATCAGTTATCAGTTGTCAGTTGTCATGCCATTTTAACAAAACAATGCTACAATTACTTTAACATTATTTTAAGTGCGGTTTTAACTCATATCTTGCACCACTTGCAACTGGAGGCGGAGCCTCGATAATTCGTTCCCAGGCGGGATCCTGGGAACGAGGGGAAAACGCTTTGTAGACAATGTTGAGAGTGGGTTAAAACCCACTTAAGCCTCGTTTTGCTCGGCACGAAGCAATCTCGAACTACTTATAACCACTCATCATCATCATCCCAGTCTTCATTATCGTTATAATTACTATACCTACTGCTATTGCTGCTATTGCTATAGCGACTAGATCTGACAGAATCAGATGGTCGGCGATAAGTTTTCGATGTTGTATAGCTATCCCCACGCCGATCGCGATCGCCATCTACGGAGAAAGTGCGACGAATAGAACCAAACAAATCATCATCCTCTTCCTCACTCAAGCGCAGACGGACTTCCCGGTTCAGGTCATAGAGGACATCCTGCAAATCAGCGCCCAGCTGGTCTATGCCCCGATCGTCATCTCTTTTGAGGCTATCGCGTAACTCCTCAATTAAGGGATCAATTTCGCGACGATATTGATTAGCAAACTGCATGCCAAAATCCAGAGTCGCTTCTCGCAGTTGCCGTTCTGCCCTAATGATCAAAGCCTCAGCCCGATTGCGTTTTTCCACCCGTTCCCGTCGTTCCCGGTCAACTTGAGCATATTTTTCCGCCTCGCGGATCATCCGATTAACTTCATCTGAAGATAGAGTCGAAGCCCCTTGAATAGTAATACTTTGCTCCCGACCCGTAGTTCTATCCAAAGCCGTTACCTGCAATATGCCATTAGCATCGATATCAAAGGACACTTGAATCTGAGGCACGCCTCTCGGGGCCGGGGGGATCCCAGTTAATTTGAACCGTCCCAGAGACTTATTATTCCCTGCCATCTCCCGTTCCCCTTGCAGGGCATGGACTTCCACCAAAGTTTGATTATCCTGTGCCGTCGAGAAAATATCCGAACGCCGCACGGGTATAGTAGTGTTACGAGGAATCAGCTTCTTCATCACCCCATTAGCCGTTTCCAGTCCCAAAGATAGAGGCGTCACGTCCAACAGCAGCACATCTTTCACCATCCCCGAGAGGATGCTAGCTTGAATTGCCGCACCAACAGCCACCACTTCATCGGGATTGACATTTTGATTGGGTTCTTTATCGATGAAGCTACGCACTAGCTGCTGCACTAAAGGAATTCGCGTCGAACCGCCCACCAGAACCACTTCATCTATTTGCACCGGACTCAAACCAGCATCCTGTAAAGCTTGCTTAATCGGCCTTCTCAGGCGACTCACCAGGTCACCGCATAAATCTTCAAACTGAGAACGAGTCAGCCTGGTTTCTAAATGCTTAGGGCCGTCAGCCGTAGCAGTGATGAAGGGGAGATTGATGTCCGTAACGCTGACTCCAGATAGTTCAATCTTAGCCTTTTCCGCAGCTTCCAGCAAGCGTTGCAAAGCTTGGCGATCGTGACTTCTCAAGTCTATCCCTTCCGCTTCCAGAAACTGCTCGGCCAGCCAGTCCACAATTCTTTTATCAAAATCATTGCCTCCCAATTGGGTGTCGCCGCTAGTAGCCTTCACCTCAAACACCCCATCTCCGACATCCAAGATCGAGACATCAAAGGTACCCCCACCCAAATCGAACACCAGAATAGTCTGATAATCCCGGCGTTCCAATCCATAGGCCAAAGATGCCGCCGTCGGTTCATTCAGAATCCGCTTCACCTCTAAACCAGCAATCTTACCAGCATCTCGCGTCGCCTGTCGCTGAGAGTCATTAAAGTAAGCAGGGACAGTGATTACCGCACCAGTCACCGGTTCTCCCAGATAACGACTGGCATCATCTGCCAACTTCCGCAGAATCATAGCCGAGATTTCTTCGGGGGCAAAGTCCTTCTGGAGGCGGGGACATTTAATCTTAATATTGCTCACCTCATCCCGACGGATAGTGTAGGGGACACGCTTGGACTCGGGACTGAGTTCGTCATACCTACGACCGATAAATCGCTTCACAGCGTAGAAAGTATTTTGAGGATTGAGTACCGTCTGCCGCCGTGCCATTTGTCCGACGACTAACTCTCCATCCTTGCTAAAGCCAACCACTGAGGGGGTAGTCCGCATCCCTTCTGCATTAGCAATTACCAATGGTTTGCCAGCTTCCATCACAGCTACCACTGAGTTAGTTGTCCCCAAGTCAATGCCGACTACTTTGCCCATGCGTTACTTTTCTCCTTACCAATTGTCAATTGTCAGTTGTTCCTTGCTCGGACGAGGCGGTCAGCCCGTCCGTTGTCAGCCTCTTGCTGATGCCCATAAGCATTGCTGGAGTTATTCTATCTTGTTGCTGCCGATAATTGTAACGTACCCGTAGCGTTTGGCGGGCCAGTGGATGCTGGGACCATGTCCTCCAATGGTGCTGACAAGGGTGCATCTGGTGAAGGCAAAAGCATTACTGCGGCTCTATGGTTGCAGCCTGCCGCTCTCTAGTTGCAGCCTGCCGCTCTCTAGTTGCAGCCTGCCGCACTATGGTTGCAGCCTGCCGCACTATGGTTGCAGCCTGCGGCTCTATCGCTGACAACCGCTAACCACTGACCGCTGCTCACCGATCGGAGTCCACTGCTTCGGAGAGTTTGCCCGCTAGCAGATAGGTAGTCATTGGACCTTTACCTTTGATATTTATTGGTCCGCGTACTGTAAAGTGATACTTATCCCGCAGCAGTTCATAGGTAGAAGTGGTGACTTGAATGCTTCCTGGTATGCCATGAGATTCCATGCGGCTAGCGGTGTTTACTGTATCGCCCCAGAGGTCGTAAATGAACTTTTTGGTGCCAATCACTCCTGCTACCACCGGTCCGCTGTTAATGCCGATACGGATCTGCAAGGCTTCGCCAATTTCAGCATTAAATTCCGAGACCCCCTTTTGCATATCCAGGGCCATTTCGGCGATCGCCTCGGCGTGGTCGCTGCGAGGTACGGGCAAACCACCTACCACCATATAAGCATCCCCGATCGTCTTAATTTTCTCCAACCCATGCAGTTCGCTGAGCTGATCGAACTTCGAGAAAATCAGATTCAGCATTTCTACCAGTTCCGTCGGCGATCGCCGGGCCGATATTTCTGTAAAGCCTACGATATCTGCAAACATCACCGTCACATTATCAAAGCTTTCCGCGATCGCGCTTTGAGCTTGTTTCAAGCGTTCGGCAATTCTCGCTGGCAATATATTATGTAATAATCGTTCCGTTTGCAGCTTTTGATAGCGCAGGGCCGCATTCATTTGCTTGCGTTCCGTTATATCGATCGCCGTTCCTAATATCCGCTCTGTCTCTCCTCCCTCATTACAAATACATTCGCACCGACCGTTAATATGTCTAATCTGGCCATCCTGTCGCACTATTCTAAAGTCTAATTCATATGCTTCCCCATCTGCGATCGCGACCTGCAACTTTTTCTCCCATTTTTTTCTATCTTGATGGTGAACCTGTTGTAACTGTTCTGCATAAGTCGGTGCTGGCAATTTCGGTTCCATACCATAAATGCGGAACATTTCATCTGACCAACTCATAGTTTGAGTTGCCACATCAAAAGTCCAACTACCCACATGGGCTATTTTTTGAGCTTCTGCCAGGTTAGCTTCGCTTTGTCGCAATGCCTCTTCCGCTTGCAGGCGCTCAGTTATGTCTCTAAAAATCCCGCGATTTGCAACTGCTATTCCCTCTACTAACTTACAATTTGCATTTCCTTCTACCCAGAGTTTATTTCCTTCTTTCGTAATAAACTCCGCTTTCAATTGACCCACTTTTTCTCCCGCCATCACCCGCTTCAAGCTTGATATTACCTCCTCTTTACAGTCGGGATGGATGATATCAAATAAATTTAGTTGCGCCACTTCTGCTTCGCTATATCCCAGCCGCTCCCGCCACGCAGTATTAACATACAAAATTTTGCCATCCGCTGCCACACTCTGAATCAGGTCGCTAGCATTTTCAAATAGATCCCTATATCTTTCTTCGCTTTCTTGCAACGCTAATTCTGCGCGTTTACGCTTAATGAACTCTCCCAACTGGCTGCCGATCACCGCCGTCGTTTGCAGCAAATCTTCATCAACTTCCTTTTCTTCCCGACTATAGAAACTAATCACCCCCAATACTTCACCATCGCTTTTGATCGGAAATCCGAATGCCCCGTGCAGTCCCTCTTTCGCAGCTATCTTCGAGCGAATCAGCGAGCCATCGTCCACCACATTTTTAATCCATTGTGAAGAACAACTTTCCCAAATTTTCCCCTCCAATCCCGCTCCCCTGAACGGAGTTATCGACTTAGCCATCTCTCTAAATTCTGGTATCTTTACCGATGGTCTTACCCAGCTCTGTACGCATCTTAGGTATTTGTAATTATCTTTTCCCTGATATTCTTGGAGATTCAAATTCTCTGTTATCTCTTCGGACTCTTCACCTTTTGTTGGTCTCCAGAATTCGCCTATATCCCACTCCATGCTCTCACAAATTGCTTGCAAAAGTTTCGGTATCGCTTGGGTAATAGTCGCCGACTCTGACAAGATCCGAGTTGTCGTATACTGAGCCACCAGACGTTGTTGGGCACGCTGACTCCTAGTGATATCCCTACCCACATAGATCAAATCCTGTAAGTCTTCTATCTCCGTCTGAATAGCCGAGCAGGAAAAGGCTACAGATATCTCTTCTCCTCTTTTTGTCTGACAGCTTACTTCGAGATTATTCAACAATTCCCCATCAGATAAACCCCCATACTGAATTACTTGCAATAATAAATTATCCTCCCCGAGAATTCTTGATATTTGCTGATTAATCAATTCCCGCTCCTCATATCCAAATAACTCTTTTGCCGCTTTATTTACCCTCTTGATTTTTCCTTTTTCTGTTGTTACCAATAGGGGATCGGGTATGGAAGTTATCAGATGATTTATATATTTTTGCTTTTGACCTAATGCCTTCAATAAGATATCTGTTTCGTTAGTCGCTTGTACTAGCCTTTGTTCCAACATCATTCTCTCCGTGACATCCTCCACAAATAAAATTAACTTTTTCTCTTCCCTCTCTTGATTTTTATCCTGGATAAAATATAGGTCTATATATATATTATTCCCTCTAGCGTCAGTACGAGCAATTGCCTTTAAGTCAAAACTTTCCTGCTGTCCTTCTAGCACAGCTATCAGCAGGTCTTCTACTCCTATCAGTTCTGGAAAACCCACAATAATATTGGACCCTATGGACAGCTGGGCAGGCACCTCCGCAAATCGGAGTAAATTTGCAGAGGTTGTTTCGATTACCAGGTTTTTGTCCAAAACCATATACTCCATATGGCCCGGAATTAATATTTGATTCAAATTCTCATTCATACTATCCCATCATCTCAGTGGCTAAATCTGTAAACATTTTATCCACGTTATCGCCCGTTTTTGCTGACGTCGGAAATATTCCTAGCACTTGTTCTTGCTCTGCAAATCTGTTAGCTTGCAATATCTTTTCCATTTTTTCGGCATCAATCAGGTCTGCTTTATTCAAAGCAATTATCATGAACCCTTTTTTATTGACTGATAAAAATAGCTTAACATGCTCTGGCAGACTTTCTATCGTTTCCTCGCGACTGACATCAGCAACTATGATTGCCCCCTTGGCCCCCAGCAAATAACTAGGCGCGATCGCCTTAAATTTCGTCTGACCTTCTATATCCCATATTAGCATCTGCAAATCTTTCTGTTCCCCCTTTTCCCCAGTTACTTCTACCGCCTTCCGGGATATTTTCACCCCCACCGTTGACAGATACTTATCACTAAACTGGCGGTCTACGAACCTGCGAATCAGGCTCGTCTTGCCCACACTAAAGTCACCTATCATACATATTTTCTTAGATATCATCCTCTACCTACTCTCCTTTTCCTACCGGCCTAAACAGTTCAAATCTAACACATCTACTCAACTCTGGTGGAGAAGAAGCCTTCACATCCGGCGGTGATTTTACCGTTCCAAAAACTTGCAATCGCCCTGGGGCCACCCCCATGCTTTCCAGAGCCCTTTTCACCGCGATCGCCCGCTGGAGAGACAGATGCTGGTTTTTCGCCCTGCTGCCTATTTTATCACTATGACCTATCACCATCAGATTTATTTCTGGATATTCATGCAGAAACTCCTTAATCTTCACCAGTTTGCTAGACCGCGCTCCTGGGTGTAACTCTGCTGAGCCTAAATCAAAGTATATCCTGCCGTCCAGAGGATTTACCTTTAATTTTAACGTGCTGAAGACACTGCTCACCCCAGGAATTTCCTCAAGTGCCTGGGGAATTTGCTGAGCATCTTCCGCCTCAAACACCGTTCCCTGCACCGTCACATTCCCCGCCTCGTAAAGGGTGGAAATCGAGATCCCCTCCCTTTGATTGAGCATTTTTGTCACCCGTTCCACTTCTTTCGCTGCCAACACCGGGTCTGGCGGGACATTTACAGCAATTATTTGATTGTCTACCTCCATCTCTGGCATCTGTGCTTTCGCGATCGCCTCTGCCTTGGAACGCAGATAATCATTTGGCACTCGTCCTTTGAGAATCACAGTTCCTTGGGAAGCTGATGCCGCGATATTATATACTGATAGCTCCGGTGCTGAAGCTAAAGCCGCCGTCGTTTGCTCCTCTATCAGCCGGTCTGTACGGGAGCGATGCTGATGAATTCCCCAAGGTATGAGCACCGCCAGCAGTAAAGCTAGTCCCACCATCACCAATGTCGGAGGAGCTTTAGAGGCTTTATCTTTTGAAGATGTTTGCAGCAGTTTTTCTATCAGCTGCGTTACTGCCTCTGGTACCGTAGCCGGATCTCCATCAAACTCTTCAACCTGTTTACCGTAACGCCGTACAATTGTGCTCAGTGTTTGCCGGACCTGAGCGATAAACTGCTTAGGGGGTTCCCCCTTGACCACTACTGCTAGGTATGAGTATCCCGCCACTTCCAAGATAATTTTCGCTTCTCCATAGTCGATCGCATCCAGTTCTGACATTTCCCCCGACTGCACGATACAATCGTTGACAAAACTGCGGATCGCCGTCAGCATTCCCGCCACCATTTCCGACTCCAGTCTTTCTTCTGATTCCGGTTGCGCTTCTGCTATCACTAGACCTGATTCTTTGTGAATTAAAAATACCGCCTGAGTTGCAAATGCTTTTGACTCCTGGAGAATCAATTCCCCCTCCGATACTCCTTGCATCTTCGCCCGAATCTTGCGCCTTATTCCCTCTGGGGATAGCGCGTTTTCCACCTTTTCATTAATCGAGCGAATTACATCTGCCATGTATTTAGAAATCGTGCTGCCTATCACCGGATATAGAGCATCCACCATCGAGTCTCGTTCCAGTTCTATTTGGGCTTTGATGGCCTTACCCATTTCGGGGGCTATGGCTTCCGATATCGAGTCTCGCTCAATTCTCATCTGTTCTTTGAGCGCCGCACTCATTTCCGGCCCGATCGCCCTCGCTATTTCCTCTGGAGAGTTTTGAATCTGTTTAGAAATTGCTCCTG
This sequence comes from Hormoscilla sp., assembly GCA_051439505.1. Taxonomy (GTDB): domain Bacteria; phylum Cyanobacteriota; class Cyanobacteriia; order Cyanobacteriales; family Desertifilaceae; genus Hormoscilla. The sequence continues at coordinate 68,937 of JBFRWI010000070.1, forward strand.
GCAGCAAATCGGCCAGGGCAGCACTCATTCCTTCCCTGTCCTCTTTACTTCTGAGCTGAATCACCTTATCTATTATCGGTACAATTACCCGAATACTTTCTTCTTGGGATATTGTCAGATCCAACCCCACCATTTCCGACAGCAAAGGCATCAATGGATTTATTACCCCTGTTTGGCGCTCAATATCTGCCAACTTTTGTTCTATCTTGGCAATTACTATCCGCAAATCATCCGCTTCTAACCCGGCTAGATTTCCTATCTTCTCTAGGGAACTTGCTGCGGTCTTGACTAAACTTTCTACTTCTGGTTCTGCTAGCTGACTTTCCGTTTCCGATGCCAGCTCTGTGCTTCTATCTTCATTTTCCCTTACTACCGATATCTCTGCTGCTTTTTCTGCTGCTGGCGGAGCCTGCTGACTTATCTGTGCCGAGGATAGTTCTCCTAGAGCCGCTTGCTGATTTATCGGTACCGAGGATAGTTCTCCTAGAGCCGCTTGCTGATTTATCGGTACTGAGGATAGTTCTCTTAGAGCCGATCTCTTGGTTTTTTCTCCCTTTCGTTGCGCAGATGACTGCTGCGAAGGTTCTTTTTCCTGTTTCGGACGCCCAGTTAATAGGTTTCCCAGAGCTTCCAGCGAAGCCGCTAAATCTTCGACATCATACTCCGAACTAACTTGCCCAGTCGATCGCTCCTCTGAGCCTTCCGACGACTCTCTCATCGGAGTCGTCTGGGAATATGGCCTAACTAATTGCTCCTCCGTCACCAATATTTCCGAGGCCACTTTTGATGATGACCAACTTTTTGGGCGCTGTGGGACTGATGCACTTTCTAATTCTGCATGCATCACTAGCAATCCGTCTGTTGATACTGTATCCGTAGACTGACTACCTCTTTTCTCTTTCTGCTGGGGCGAGGGGGTTTTCCCTGGGGACGTCCCCAATAACAAACTGCTTAACGCTTCCAGGGCTTTAACTGCCTCATTATCTCCGGCTTGTTGATAATTTCCTAAATTATCTGGAGTGCCGTACCGTCCAGTTGCCCGGTTTTCCCCTCGGCGAAGAGACTCTGTCTCAAATCCTACGTAACTTCTGTCGCCTCCGGCCCGTTCCTCTGTGCCCAACTGCCATAATTTTTCCGACCGCCCCCTTACATATGAGCCACCGGTCTTTCCTGGGGAGTGCGAGTAGGGTTCTCCCGGTACGCCGGTTCCTACTCCCCCTGTACTCCCAGGTCTGTTCCCAACGGACTTTAACATCCCATCATCCGGCGCACTCCCTGCTTGCGAGCTGGATGAATACTGGTCTGACGACTCTTTTGCCGGTGCTGACTGCTGATTGGTAAATTCCAAGCCCAGCAACAAACTCACCAAACCTTCCAGTTGAGCTGCTGTCTTCCCATCCGACAGCAACCCATCCTGTTTACTTTTGCTGGCCTGATTTTGTTTTGATGTCGCCATAAGCAGCCATCCCTACCCTTGGGTTGTTAAAGCAACCATTATAGCAGCATCTGTCCCACTTGTGCCACCTTGCCACCTTCTGGTTTTATCCACTATGGGTTTATTTTTGTTCTGGTAACAATAAATCTGCTTTCACATTATAATCTCCTGACCCTTCCAGTTCGGGGAGAAATTCATTTTTCTTTACCCGCATACAGAGTTCAAACAGTATTTCTGCCAGATCGTCCCGTCCCACCTTGCTTTCTGTTAAACTAGACAAGCGTTTTTCCAGTTTATCGACAATTTCATTCCTCAGACTCTGAATATCTTTTTCTAGCTTTTCTTGTGCTTGATTTACCTCTCCCTTCACCGAGTTAATCTGAGAGCCAATCAGCTTATTGAGGGAATCGATACTATCTGATACATTTTTATCCTTCCCTTCTAGATCTTGCCTCATATCAGTGAGTTCTTCATTGGTCGTTATGCTGATATACTGGATTTTTTTCTCCAGAGAATACATAGTTGACCGCAGTTCTGTCGAGAGGGTATCGTTGAGTTGATTCAGGCGATCGCGCATTTCCTGCTGGAGAGCCGACAAGCTTGACTCTAGCTTATTCAGGCGAGTTTCATAGTCTCGCTGCTGCTTGCCGAACAGCAGATCGCGAATTTGGTCTACATTTCCCAGTCTATCCCGCATTTCGTCTTGTGAGATATCACTCATCAAATTACCTCCCGATTTTCATTGTTCTAACTCAGTTGTCAGTTGTCAATTGTCAGTTGCCAATTGTCAGTTGTCAGTTATCTGCCCTCAATCCTCCCATAGCAAGAGGTTAAGCCGATTTTACGCCATCTCAAGCTCCCAAAACTTAATTTAGACCACAACTTCACCGATCGAGGAGCCCCAGTCCAGCCAGAGATCCTACCGGTAAATCACGCCTGTTCCATTTTAGTTGAAAATGCCTCCGCAGTTCGGTGCGGTTGGGCCGATGTGGAGTAGTCAAACACTCATCAAGGGCTGGATCTGCCCCGCCTGGACCAAAAGAATTTGGCTATTTTGCAGCCACGCCCCATCAAAGGCCCCCAGGTGGGTAGTAGCGATCAGGGTTTGAAAGCGATCGCCGATCGCCTCCAGCAGTTGATTTTGCCGGTTTAAGTCCAATTCCGCCAGCACGTCATCCAGTAAGAGCAGGGGTGACTCACCCACGACCTCCCAAATCAATTTCAGTTCTGCCAACTTCAAAGCTAGCACCAGGGTCCGTTGTTGTCCTTGGGAAGCATATTGACGCGCCGGAGTATCGTCTACGATCAACTCGACTTCGTCTCTATGAGGACCAACTAGGGATGTCCCCTGGTACTTTTCCGCCATAGCCCTTTGCTGAATTTTCTCTAAAAAAGCTTGCTGTACTTCTGCTGGAGGGGAACGAGAGTCTCCTGGCCATTCAACATTGGGGGCGTACTGCACCTTCAGCACCTCTTGAGAGCCACTGATGTCTGAGTGCCACGCAACAGCAATAGGGGCTAGCCGTTCTATTACCCTGGCGCGACGCCGCATCAAGCGAGCACCAATAGTGACCAATTGAGCATCCCACACTGCCAATTCCTCTGGCCGCTCGAACTCCGGTTCAGACTGTATTTTTTTCAACAGTTTGTTGCGCTGGCGCAATACTTGGTTGTATTGTCCCAAAAAATGGGCATAGACCGGTTCCAACTGAGTCAACAAACTATCCAGCATGGTGCGACGCCGTTCGGGGCTACCCCGCACCAATTCCAGGTCAAGGCTGGAAAATTTTACCACATTCAGGACGCCCAAGAAATCCATCTGTCGCCGCAGGGATTCGTCATTGAGGGCAACAGTCCGGCGTCCGTTGCTGCGGAGGATGAGCTTGAGGTCCACTGAGCCTGTCTGCCGTTCCAGACTGCCGGTTATTTGCCCGCTAGTAGACTGTGTACCTCGTGCCTGGGACTGCCAGATCAAATCCCGATCGCGGGAAGTGCGGTGAGATCTCAGAGTTGAGAGTAATTCGACAGCTTCCAGGAGATTCGACTTTCCCTGAGCATTATCCCCCACTAAGATAATTTTGGCAGCATCAAAGCCAACAAGTTGATCTCGGTAATTGCGAAAATGTCTGAGGTGCAGCTTTTTCAGGTACATCAAGGGCTATGGGGCATGGGACAACATGAAAGTCCCGTCGGAGGTAATGGAGATCTCTAACTGGGGACTATAACTGGTAAAATCCGAGGGATGACTCGGAAGTGGGCGGGAGTTTTGGTAGTGATTTCACCATCTGTGTTGATAGAAATCGGCTTGCGAGTTAACACTTCCATTTCCGTGCCTTCGAGAGTGAAAACATTAGATATCTGGGAAAGACGTCCTTGCCTTAAAGCTGGCAGTAAGGGAAACATCTCCCACCAGTGGTTAATTCCCAGGCTGTAGAGGTCCAAGCGCTGGTCGTCGATGGCTGCATCCGAGGCGATCGCCATGCCTCCTCCATAATATAGCCCATTACCCACAGCAATTTGCACGGTTTTCACCTGGTGCGACTGGCCATCACAGCGAATTTCAGCCCGAAAAGGGCGCGCGCGGGCCAGTACCCTGATAGCAGCGATCGCATAGGCCAGAACTCCCCAGCGCCGCTTGACTTGTTTATTCAGGCTGCGGGTGATGTTTACAGACAGTCCCATGCTGGCAACGTTAAAATAATGCTTTCCATTTACCCAACCCAAGTCTATATAATGTCGTTTACCCGTAGCGATCGTCTGGCAAGCTGCCGGTATAGACAGAGGGATATTTAAGGTCCGGGCCAGGTCATTAGCAGTTCCCATGGGCAAAATGCCCAAGGGCAGTTGGGTATCAACCAGAGCATCTACAGCCGTATTCATGGTACCATCGCCACCACCAATGATCACCAAATCTACCTTATCCTGGTGCTGGCGAATCACTTCCGGTATTTCCCCGGGGTTAGATACCGGTTCCTCTACCAGTTCAAACCCCGATCGCCGCAGGTGGCGGATCACCTCTGTGCGGTGTTTCCTACCTTGGCGAGAGAGACGATTGATAAAAAACAGTGCTCGCTGGTTCATACTTTTTCAGACATGTTCTCGGCATGACTGTCGCGGGGAGCGCCCTAGGGGTCTTATCTATTTTATCCTGTTGAACGAAATTGCTAACTGTCAAGACAACATGCAACTCCTGGGAGTGCCGGTAGTCTATCCTTGTCGTCACCCCAATCTCCGGACAACTGAAATGGGAAGGTAGTTGGGGTGCTTCGTCCTTGAGAGTCTCCCAACCCATTATCTAGTGCTGGTTTGCTTTTTTGTAGTTAACACCATAAGTAACTGAGTCGAGCGTAATGTAATCATATTCCCCGCAATTGTAATAGTTATCACATTTTGACAGAGATTGAATAGTAGAATTAGACTCTCTCCAAATGGGAGAGCAGGCGATGCGTGACAGTAATCTGATGCCTTTGAAAGAGCGATCGTCCCATCCCATATGTCGGTTGAATTCCGCGGCTAGTTGAAATCGCCTATAATTGAAAGAATAGCCACAAAAGTAATTAAAGAAATGTCAGCTCAAAAAGAGCCTCTCACTTCAGTCGGACCAAGAAAACTGCCACCAAGCTGGCGTCGGACAGTTAGACCCATTGGAGTCTACGCATTGCAGGGTCTAGCCTCAGATGGAGACAAGCTGCTGGCACTAGACTCAGTACGAGGATATCTGCTACAGATAGATAGCAAGAGCGACAATACCATTATCCTCAACCCCGATCGTCACGCCGAATTAGAGTACGCCACAGGTTTGGCCATCTGGGACGATAGCATATGGTTCGTTCGGGATGAGAGCGTTTATTACTGCAACTGGGAGGATCTGACACCCAAGAGATTTATAACTTTACCCTATGAGGTCAATGGCGTTGCGGTATTGGAGTCAATAGTATATATCACTTGTCGGAGGTTAGGCTACATCCTCATATTTGACCGCAACAGGGCGTCGGAGAGCACCAGGATCAGAGCCCCAGGGGTGGGAGTAGAGAATATCACCATCAAGGGAGAAGAACTTTGGGTGACAGACCGGGAGGAGCAAACAGTGTTCTGCTTGGACCGGGGAACAGGGGAAATTATCTTTAGCGTTCTGACTCCTTTTGAGAATCCCACAGCCCTGACTTTTCACACCTCGGTAGCTTCGACAGAAGCAGAAATACTCTATGTGGCCTATGCCGGTGAGGAGCCTTACATTCGGGATGACCCCAACTCCGAACCATCTCACCAGTTAAGATGGCGCGATCGCACTTTCATCCATCCTCTGCACTACTACCACAAGCAAGAGCAACATTACGCCGTCTCCAACGGTTATCTGATCGAGATGTCCTATGTAGAGGAACTCTCCCCCCTAGAGGAATATTATTTAGAGAACCTGGAATGGCGGATCGCCCTGCCAGCAGAAACCCACCGGCAAAAAGTCTCTCATGTAGAACCCATTGGCCTACCCTTCACCGAAGAAGTAGAAGATGGCCAGCGGGTCGCTGTATTTAAGTTTGACAGCCTCAAACCCCATGAAGGGCGGATATTTGGCTGGAAAGCCACGATCGAAGTCAGGAGTATCAAATACAATTTCGTCCCTCTAGACCTAGAAAACATACCCCCACTGAACACCGAACTGCAAAAGCGTTATCTGGAGGATGATGACGACTTAGCAATGGACACGGAGATAGTCCGCCGCGCGGCCAAAGAGGCGATCGGCAGGGAAAGGAACTTCCTGCGGCAGATGATCTCGATTAGAAACTACGTCTACGATCGACTATCCTACGGCATGAAACCGAAGATCGATCGTCCAGATATCGTCCTGGAAAGGGGCATCGGTTCCTGCGGCGAGTACGTCGGCGTCTTGCTAGGACTAGCGCGTTTGAATGGCTTCGCCTGCCGGACGATCGGTCGCTATAAATGTCCGGCAACCCCCGAGAGGCAAGGAGTCCCCCTGACACCAGACTTCAATCACGTGTGGTTAGAATTTTACATCCCAGGGTTTGGTTGGGTGCCGATGGAATCAAATCCCGATGATGTCGAAGACGGTCCCCACCTGACTCGATTTTTCATGGGATTAGCATGGTATCATATTGAAATCGGCAAAGGAATTTCCTTTGAAAAGCTGCTGCTCAACGGCAAACCTGTAAATAAAGAGGAAGTTTCCCTGGGAAACTTAGCCATCAATCACGTCAGATTCACAATTATAGAAGAACTGGCACCAGAAGTAGCGATGGTCCCGAATGGCTGAAATCGCCAGTTCCCAGAGCTATTTTCACCTTACTTGCGTCTGAAATGGTGGGCAGTGCCCACCCTACTTGCGTCTGAAATGCCGACCTTGTCCATTAGTAATTACCCCTCGCGCGATGTCATCCCAACCGTTACTATCTGGCAAACCTACCAGTAAACGCAAACCTTACCGCCGTGGCAACCTCTGGTTTGAGAGATTGATGGCGATCGTAGCGGTGGTGAATTTAAGCTTGGTAGCCTTCGATATGAGTTACATCCGCATACGGAATTTCTGGCTACAGGGCGATATTCCCATTCCTATAGTTGGCGGCACCATTAAGGCTCCCATACCACCGGTCACCACTTGGTATGACTCGGTTAAGGGGATTGAACCCCACCGAGATACGACGGCCTATCTCCAGCGGGTAGATGAACTCGAAGCTCAAATTAGGAAAACAGGAGTGCGATCGCCTTCATCAGAAACGATCCTAGAGGATCTGCGGGGCCTGAGCGAGAAAATGATTGAAGAGAATCCTTTTCAGGTAGCCAATAAAAGTGGAACCCTAGAAAAGATAAAAAATCGGATGCGCGACCTCATGGACAATGAAGAGGCTTCAGCCAAAGAAGCATTCAGGACTTTTTGGAGTCAAGAATATTTAGCTACTGCTGCCCAAAAACGAGGAAGAGAGTTCTTCGATCGCGAGATTCGTCCCCTGATCGAAAGCAACTACTTTCGGTCGATCGACGAAACTGGAGAATTTACCGATAAATTCTGGCAAATAAACTTGCCCTTTGCCATACTTTTTATCCTAGAGTTTCTGGCGCGGACCTTCTACATCAGCCGCAAGTATACTGCCGTTAGCTGGCGAGACGCCATGTTGTGGCGCTGGTATGATGTCTTTTTATTTTTGCCGTTTTTTCGCTGGCTGCGAGTCATACCAGCGATCGTTCGTCTGAACGACGCGGAGTTAATCGATCTCGAACCAGTGCGCGCTCAATTCAGTCGAGGTTTTGTCGCTAGCTTTGCTGGGGAACTAACTGAAGTCGTGATCGTGCAAACGATTAACCAGGTGCAAACGTCAGTCAAGAGTGGTGATTTAGCACGCCAAGTATTTGAGACTGCCAACCGTCCCTACATCGACCTCAACAACATTAACGAAATAGAAGCGGTCTCCACTCGCCTAGTCCAACTGACTCTCTATGAAGTATTGCCGGCGATCGAGCCAGATTTAAGAGCATTGCTGAATCATAACATAGAAATCATCCTCAGTCAATCCCCTCTGTATCAAGGTCTGCATGCCTTACCAGGATTGAATCAGATACCCGCTCAGTTAACAGATCGGATAGCGACAGAGGTCTCAAAGCTGCTCACAGAAGGATCCAAATCACTTTACGATGCCATCATTAACGACCCCGTTGGTGCTGAACTGATAAACAAGCTAGTGCAGCATTTTGGCCAAGCTTTAGGCTCCCAAATCCAACAAAAGCCAAACCTTCAAGAACTCGAATCCTTGATTAGTGACTTCCTCGAAGAGGTGAAGATCAATTACGTCCAGCGTCTGGAGCAGGAGGATATCGAGCAAATCCTGGAACAAACCAGGCAACTCCAGCAAAGTAGCAAATCCTAGTGTTGGGCCTGGTATGGGATCTGGACATGCTCCCTGTCAGTGCTAGCTAGCTACCGCCGGTCTTTCACGGCGATCGCCCTGGGAAATGATCTGGTCGGGTCGGTGAAATGCTATTATAGAAATTCAGTTGAAGCCACCCACGCTCTGGACCGGCGGCTTGTGGTCCCCTAATTCTGTGGAAGTGGCAGCTGTAGGCAGAATTTCACGCCTAAGTGGGTCAACACCCGCTTTTTTTAATGGACGTTAGTGCGAAGGCGCGGGGGTTTTCCAGATGAGACATCCTTTAATTCCACAAATCATTGATTTAGCAACACCGGTGGCAGAGGCTCTCGGTTTAGAGGTGGTAGGAGCAGTTTTTCAGACTAATCAAAAGCCACCCGTACTGCGCGTGGACATCCGCAACCCTCAGCAAGATACCGGTTTAGAAGATTGCGAACGGATGTCTCGGGCCCTGGAAGCAACCTTGGATACCAGTGAGATTATACCATTGGCTTACATTCTGGAGATTTCCAGTCCTGGCATATCACGAGAGCTGACGAGCGATCGAGAATTTATCGCCTTCAAAGGGTTTGCCGTCATTGTCACCACAAAAGAGCACTCTGTTGGTATCCAGGAATGGCGAGGGCAGTTGCTGCGTCGGGATGAAACAGCAGTTTACTTAAATCAAAAAGGAAAAAGCATCCGCCTCGATCGCCAGCTAATTACCAGGGTGCAGTTAGATGAAAGCCGCTAATAATCCTTGCTTGAGCAGTCATTTTTAAGGGAGAGAGAACAAAAAATGTCAATGGTCAATCTGCCGGGACTGAAAGATATGATCGACAGCATTAGTCGAGAGCGCAACTTACCCAAACACGCCGTGCAGGCGGCGCTGCGAGAAGCACTGATGAAGGGATATGAGCGCTATCGTCGCACTCAACGGCTCAATAGCGCCAACTTTGATGAAGAATACTTTGACAATTTTGAAGTCGAACTAGACATTGAGGACGAAGGATTTAGAATCCTATCGACCAAGAGTATTACCTCTGAGGTCAGCAACCCCGATCATCAGATTTCACTTAAAGAAGTACAAGAAGTCGCTGCTGAAGCCCAGTTGGGCGACACGGTGATATTGGATGTCACCCCAGATCAGAGAGATTTTGGTCGCATGGCGGCGATCCAGACCAAGCAGGTGCTGGCTCAAAAACTGCGCGATCAACAGCGCAAGCTGATTCAAGAAGAGTTCCAAGACCTGGAAGGGATAGTACTGCAAGCTAGAGTCTTGCGCTTTGAAAGACAATCAGTGATCGTGGCAGTTAGCAGTGGCTTTGGCCAGCCAGAGGTAGAAGCGGAACTACCCAAGCGCGAACAGCTGCCCAACGACAACTATCGAGCTAATGCCACTTTCAAGGTTTATCTGAAAAAAGTTGGCTCTGGCTCTCAACGAGGCCCGCAGCTGCTAGTGTCGCGAGCTGACGCCGGTTTAGTGGTGTATCTGTTCGACAACGAAGTGCCAGAAATTCAGGATGAAATAGTGCGTATTGTAGCAGTGGCGCGAGAAGCTAATCCCCCTTCTCGTTATGCACCATCCCCCCGCACGAAAATTGCTGTTGATACTCTGGAGAGAGATGTAGACCCAGTAGGAGCCTGCATTGGCTCCCGGGGATCTCGCATTCAAGTGGTGGTCAATGAGTTGCGGGGAGAAAAAATCGACGTGATCCGCTGGTCCCCTGACCCAGCTACCTATATTGCCAACGCTCTCAGTCCCGCCCGTGTCGATGCCGTGTATTTAGTAGACCCCGATGTTCGTCAAGCTCATGTCCTCGTGGCGGAAAATCAGCTGAGTTTAGCCATTGGCAAGGAAGGACAGAATGTCCGTCTGGCCGCTCGCCTGACCGGTTGGAAAATTGATATCAAAGATAACGCCTCTTACGACCATGAAGCCGAAAGCCTCAAGATTGCAGCTATAGTAGAGGCTCGTGAACAAGCAGATCGCCTCGATGAGGAAGAGGAAGAGCAAGAACTAGAAGCTGAACTGGCTGACACAGAACCGGTGGCAACATCAGACCCCGATCGGGCAGTATCGGATGACCTAGCAGATGTTGTTTCGACAGATGTGGAGATATCACCACCACCGGGAACGGAAACTGATGATGAGAGGTGAGGTGATGTAGGCCAAGCGATCGGCGCGTTTGGAACCTCGGATGTGATATGAGATCCCAGCCGCCCGCTCTCCGGAGAGCTAGTAAATTTCAGACGGCATAGGGGAGAGGAGATTTTTGAAGAGAGTACACGGGCGTGCATAGAAATGCTTTAACATGGCACTGAGAGTTTTTGTAATCCCTCACTGCCGCGATCCTAATTTTCCAGCCATGTTACCTAACTATCGCCGTTGTATTAGTTGCCGCCAGGTAGCTAGCAAAGAAGCTTTTTGGCGCATTGTCAGAGTATATCCTTCAGGGGAGTTACAATTAGATCGGGGCATGGGGCGTTCAGCATATCTATGTCCGGACCCTGAGTGCCTCAAAGCAGCTCAGAAGAAAAATCGCTTGGGCAAGGCCCTGAGAGCCAGAGTCCCCCCAGAAATATACCAAACTCTCTGGGAACGCTTACAGGCTGCTGGTCGAGGAGATCCATCCCCTGAAAAGTCCGACAGGCTGAGTGTCTTCCCAGACTAACAGTCCGGTTTTTCTCACTTCCTCTCACTCACCGAAACTAGGATCCAAGTTAATGGAGTCTCCGCACCGCAAGCGGGAGAACTGGGAGCGATCCAGGAGCGATGGTGGTAAAAATGGCTGTTTGCTGAGTCCCAATAGGCCGCGTTATAGCCGGCAGTCAAGGAAGCCCCATGGGGTTGTCTGGCGATCGGGCAGCCAAAAAGTCAGACTCCTGGTAAGATAAAGGAGGAAAGTCTAGACAGACTAGACAGATGGGGCCATCACCTCCGGGAAAACCAGTAAGGTTGATGGTAGGAGGCTCTCAAAAGAGATCGGTAGTGGTCAGCAACTGAGGAGGAAAACTCCACCAAGCGCAGGCTCGGCGGAAACTCCAAAGGAAAGAAAAAAATTGTAGTGGCTTCTCGATCGGGAGGCAGGCCATGATGTAAAAACTGGTAGAATTGAAAGAGGAAGAGTGGATGAACAACGGCAGAGTAAGAATTTACGAGCTAACAAAAGAATTGAATTCGGAGAATAGCAGAATATTGGAAGTTTGCAAGGAGCTAAACATCACATACAAAAGCCACAGCAGCACAATTGCCGAATCAGATGCGGAACGCATTCGTCGTGCCCACGCCAAAAAATACCCAGAAAAATTGGTCAGCCCCTCATCTCAATCTGCCAGTGTCAGCTCGGCATCAATTGGCACAGAATCAGCACCAGATACGCCGCCGCCAGTAAAAAAACGGCAGGAGATTCTGGAAATTCGTCCAAACAGTAAGCCGATATATGCGTCGGGCGATCGCAATCAGAGTGGCGCAACACAGACGGCGAAGCCTCAGAAGCTAAGGGCTCCGAATAGACCAGGCGATCGGCATCCAAGTCAAAGTAGTGGACTCAGTGCGGAAAATGTTGAACTGAAGACCCCTAAACCCCGCACAGAAGGAGGTACAGCAGAATCACGCGGGGGGAATGAAGACAAAAGCCAGGGGCCGGTGCCGACTCCGGAATTGACAGTCTCTAGGCAGGTGGAAGAAAAGCCCGAACTGATAGGTCCGCCAGTAAAGCGACAAGAAATCAAAACAGAGAAGCGGTCCTCTGGAAGTGCTATTGATGAAGGCTCGGAAAAGGCAAAGGTACGAAAGAATCGGGAAGAAAATAAATATCCAAACCGGAAACCAAAAGACCGCAATAAATTTCATCAGTCCCGGGAAATGGCAGATGAAGAAGGCAATAAAATTACTGCCGAATCATCAGATCGCAAAGGCACGGGGGTGGAAAAGGCGCCCAAAATAGCGTCTAATCGACCGATAGTGAAACGGTCGAAAAACAAGGAGAAGGAACAGGAGGGGTCTGATAAACAATCGGCAAGCAAAAATTATCCATCGCCCTCCAAAGCGCCATTAAAACCAGTAGAGAGCAAAAAAATAGTCAGACTGGCATCGCGGGAAGGCTCAAAGATTCGTAGTGCTGCCGTAGATGAGGCATCATCAATGGGGACGCAACCGGTATTAGAACTGCGCCGTCCCCGCCCGATGGGTCCAAAAACAGCCCCCAGAGAGATCTCGGATCGGGAATTATCGCTATCGCCAGCATTAGAAAAAGACGGAGAGGAGATCTTAGATGCGGATGAGAAGACTAAAGATCTGGATCTGAAGCGACCTGTACCACGTCCACCTAAGCGAGTGAAAAAACGGGAGGAAACGCAGGAAGATGACGAACAGATAGAAAGTAAAAAGGGCGCAAAAGGAGCGGCAAAGGCTAAGCGGCGTCCGATGATCGTAGATGAGGAGTTAGATGAGGAGTTAGATGAGGAGTTAGACGATCTACTAGCCCCTGTGGAAGTCAGCTTGTCCTTGGTGCGTCCAGCAAAACCGAAGGGAAGTTCAACTCAAAGAAAACCCGCAGCTTCAGCAGCACCACCTACCCAGAAGGGGAAAGAAGCGTCTGTGAGTCAGAAAACATCGGCTCGTCATCAGCGCGAACAGGAGAAGAAAGAAAAGCCATCAAAAATTGTGCTAGTAGGTGGCATGACAGTGCGGGAGATGGCGAGTATTCTAGTTGTGCCGGAAACAGAGATTGTCAAGCGGCTGTTCTATAAAGGAATTGCGGCAACGGTCACCCAAACCCTGGATGTAGAGACAGCAAGTCTGGTAGCTGAAGAGTTAGGGGTTGAGGTGGAAATGGCGTCAGCTGAGTCTGAGGCTCGGAAAGTAACGGAGATGCTGGATGAGGCAGACTTGGAAAAGCTGGAACGCCGTCCGCCAGTGGTGACAATTATGGGTCACGTCGATCACGGGAAAACAACTTTGCTTGACGCGATTAGAAAAACCAAGGTGGCTCAAGGAGAAGCAGGCGGGATTACTCAGCATATAGGTGCATACCATGTGGATGTGGAACATGCAGGGACTCAAGCACAGATAGTGTTCTTGGATACTCCGGGTCACGAAGCGTTCACGGCAATGCGGGCGCGAGGGGCACGAGTTACAGATATTGCGATTCTGGTGGTGGCAGCTGATGATGGGGTGCGCCCTCAAACAATTGAGGCGATTAGCCACGCTAAGGCGGCGGAAGTGCCGCTAGTGGTGGCAATCAATAAAATCGATAAGGAGGGTGCCCAGCCCGATCGGGTGAAGCAGGAGTTGATGGATCATGGTCTGGTGCCAGAAGAATGGGGCGGCGAGACAATTATGGTGCCGGTGAGTGCGATTAAGGGAGAAAATCTCGATACGCTCTTGGAAATGATTCTGTTGGTAGCTGAAGTAGAAGAACTCTCTGCTAACCCAGACCGGGAGGCGAAGGGAACGGTGATAGAAGCGCATCTGGATAAGGCGAAAGGACCAGTGGCGACGCTGCTGGTGCAAAATGGAACGCTACGAGTGGGAGATACTCTGCTGGCGGGTGCGGCTATAGGTAAGGTGCGTGCAATGATTGACGATCGAGGTCAGCGAGTGGAAATGGTGGGCCCGAGTTGTGCAGTGGAAGTGTTGGGACTGGGGGATGTGCCGTCTGCCGGGGATGAGTTCTTGGTGTTTGCCGATGAAAAAGAAGCTAAGTCTCTCGCCCTGATGCGGACCCTTGAACAACGGGAATCTCGTTGGCAACAGGCAATGGCATCCCGACGAGTAACTCTCAATAGTCTCAGCGCCCGCGCTCAAGAGGGCGAACTCAAGGAGCTAAACTTGATCTTGAAGGCTGATGTTCAAGGTTCAGTGGAGGCGATCTTGGGGTCTCTCAAACAGCTGCCTCAAAATGAAGTGCAAGTGCGAGTGCTGTTGGCGGCTCCCGGAGAAATTACGGAAACGGATGTGGATTTAGCAGCGGCTTCGGATGCAGTGATCGTTGGGTTTAACACGACTTTTGCCAGTGGGGCGCGATCGGCCTCTGACGATGCGGGTGTAGATGTGCGCGAATATGATGTGATCTACAGTCTGCTGGACGATATCCAGGGAGCTATGGAAGGTCTGCTGGATCCAGAAATGGTGGAAGAAGAACTGGGATCTGTGGAAGTGCGTGCTGTATTTACTGTGGGTAAGGGTGCGGTCGCTGGCTGCTATGTACTCTCTGGGAAGGCGGTACGCAACTGTAATTTGCGGGTGCGTCGCGGCAAGCATGTGATTTATGAAGGCATTCTCGACTCGCTCAAACGGATGAAGGATGATGTTAAGGAGGTTAGTGCTGGCTTTGAGTGTGGGATAGGTGTGGACAAATTCAATGACTGGGCTGAAAATGATATCATTGAAACCTACCGGATGGTGACTAAGCGACGCACTCTCTCACAAAAATAGGCGGCGTTGCACATTCTTGGGATGATGGTGATATATTTTCCCTTTTTGCTAATTGCAGAGGACGCAGTCGCGCAGCGGAGGGGGCCCGGAGCGTGCAGGAGCGCTATTGCTAATTGCTCTCTGGACAAAAAGTGACATCTTTCGACATATATCACTTCTTGAATTGCTCATCAACAACCCTTATCATCCCTAACCCGTGCAACCCCAAATAGGCAATCCATGCGCTTGTTGGTGCGGGCCAGTAGCGGATGTTGACAGATCGCGCCCATGGCCTGATTTGGTGGCCAGTAGATAGCTGGGATCCGGTGGTAACTGTGTGGCTACCGGATCTTCACGTCGCTAGGGGGTCGCTCCGAGACTGGGCTGCAGTATCAACGCTTAGAAAACGAGCAATATAGGTAGATCTAGCTAGGAGCACAGATCGGCAATCAGCGCTCAGTCTAGCGGCCTGAGCCATAGCAGATATTTACGGCTCGAAATGTGATCGATCGAACAGAAAAAGATTGAAAATTAAGTTAGAATAAGATGAAATAACAATATTGAAAGCAATTCATGAGTGAGAATGCTTTTAAGGCTGAGTTGACTAGATTAAGACTTTCACTGGGAGGAGTTTATGTCAAGTTTGACTTTATCACTAGCGCAGTCGGATGCGGAAACATGGGAAAACCTCAAAGGCGCGATCGCCTCTAGTTCGGGGTTTGAAAGTTGGCGAAGGGAACGCCGCGGCGACGCTGGTCTTCAGATTATGACTACAGACCAGCTAGTAATTATTTACTTGCGGGAAACTTTAGAGACCCTGGCTTACTAAAAACTGGTAATTCCCATACCTTTTCAGGTATGGGATAAGAATGGTGTTAATCAAAAAAGATCGAGAATATTCAAGATGCCTTGGATAGGTCTGGCTAAGCGTCTCAGCTGATTGTAAGCATCCTGGAGACGATCGCCCTCTACATGGACTTGTTGAGTGGGATATTTCTCAATGGTTTCCATCAGTGTGATTTGACCGTCGTCACTAGCGGAGAGGATCAGGGCCGAGCGTAAGGCTTGCCGATCTGCTTGATGGGAGGGGGTATGCACCGCTAAACTGAGGCGATCGAGGATCGCTTCGCCCATCTGGCTATTGAGTAGCCGATCGAGAAAGATCAGATCGACTGGCACTGGTGTGGTGAGGGTGCGGCGAAGATTGTCGGGGTCTAGTTTGGCGGTGTCCATATATGCTTCCAGCTGGTGAGAAAGTTCTCCGGTGTCAGCAAAGGTAGCTAATTCACTAACGGAAACGGAACGCTGGAAAATCTGATAATTCATTACTACCTGTTCGGATGGTTCTGCGGGGAGCGTCGATAGTAAGATATTGCCGCAGCCTGCCAAAAATAATCCATAACGAAACAATATTTTTTTTAAGCGCATAACTCTCTCACCCGAATCTATATCTAGTTTATTGTTTATTGTTAATAGCACGTTCGCGATCTCAATCGATGCCGAGCGGGTGGTGGTGCTCTTCCGCCCGCCATCGCGTGCATGAGAGCGGGTGTGGTCATGTAGAAGTTGGCAACGGCTAACCCCCCTTGCTAAAATGAAAAGTTAAATTAGTTGACAAATAATAAGCGAAAAATGTTAATTTTTTTTTAAAAAAATGAAAATTTGTTTACCATCCCCTAGCCCCCACCCATCCACCATTATCATACACAGTTTATGACGACTTTGTCAACTGTATTTCTACTAAAATAATAATGGTCTGACGAAAACTACTCGGCCTATAGGGTAATGTAGCGCGGGGTGTAATTGGTGGAGTAGTTGTCAGCCGTAGGGTGGGCACCGCCAACACTGCCCTACCGTTGGTGGAAAAATAGGGCCACCTCCGAGCAGGTCAGGGCAGTTCAGGGCCTGTGTTTAGGGTTTTTTGGGGCTCGCGGCCCGTTGTTCCAGACGAAACAGCCAAACCATGAGAGCAACAACCCCAACTTGCAGGGCAAAGTTGGGTAGGGCGGCTCCAACGTTGCGCCCAGCTAGCAATTGTGCTAAAAAGACTAAGGCACCGATGAAGCCAGAAGCCCCGAAAGCTACATAGATGAACTGTCGCAGACCCCGGTAAGGTGCTTTGGCTTCAGCTTTCAGCATACTAAAAAACTGGTAATTTCCGGAAAATCCCGTCCTATAGGCGGTTGACGCGGTTCGGATCCGCCCGGAGACTCCGCTCGGGGACCACTCACCGACCGCGACGCAAAAAAGCCACCA
>JBFRWI010000071.1:0-30127 GCA_051439505.1 Hormoscilla sp.
GAACATCGCATACCCCAGTCGCCGGATCCCCCCAAACCCCCCTTAGAAAGGGGGGCAACCGGTGCGCCCCCCCTTTTGGAAGGGGGGGTTGGGGGGGATCCTCTGCAACTACTTTTGACCACACCCGGGGGGGTTACGTAGCGATTAACTTATGGGCAAATTGAGGAGACCCCCCCCCCGAAGCAATCTCCCCGACGAGGCATGAGATTGCTTCGGGGGGATCCTGGTGGCGATCCCTAAATTATCGGTTTGGGTGTCCCCCCTCGCAATGACAAGTTATTAACCGAGAGGTATTGATGCCCACCCTACATTCTATTTTAAGTCAAGTAAGCCCTTTTCCTTGAGTTTGGGGTTAAAGCGAATTTCCTCTTGCACTCCCCGTTCGGTAAGTGTGGCTTTAATTTCCGCTTCCACCCGCCTCGCTACATTTTTCAACAGTTTTATTTGTCCCAGTTCGTCACTCGCCCCATAACTGCTTTTTTCTGCATCTGTCATGGTGATTTTCGCATCAATAGGTTCAGTCCATTTGCCTGCCTCAACACCATTCCCAGATGGAGTAGTACCATTTTCCGCGATCCAAGCATCCCGAATATTTTCTAAGGTTGCCCGCTTCGGTCTGTCAATAGTTTGCACCTTCAACCAATAGCAGCTTTGGGGTTGACGGACTAAATGTTGCTTTAAGCTGAGAAAGACATCACGGGAATAGTTGACAAGTTGCAGAGTTTGCGCTTCATCAAAGATAGCATAAATCCCAATTTTGCCTTGCAACTGCTGGGGCAAGTGACCGGTTTCGTCAAGATAGGGCAGATATGTTAGACTAGCGAGGGCTGGAATATTATTTTCGGTTGTCATGATGCAATGTTACTTAACTTGGCGGTAAATGGCACAGAGGCGACTAAGCAATTCAAAATTCAAAATTCAAAATTCAAAATTGGGAAAGTGCCACCAGAACAAGGATATCGGCGGATCCGCCGTAGCAATTAAAATGCACGACAGTAAGACGAAGCAATCTCAATCTTACCACAAGCGGACAAGCCAGTCCCAAGCCGAGTGATGGGTGTCTGTCCCTGCCCCCTGATTTAAGATTCCTGGTAACTTTAAATACATGAGAAAATGCATAAATATCGGGGGTGGTCACAAGTAGTCGATCGCCAACGGACAAGAAACCGGGTTTCTCAGATCAATTTAAGGGCCATTTGCAGCCATTTCCATAGAAACCCGGTTTCTGCACCCCCACGCACAGCAATGGCCATTTCGGCTTCAGCACCCAGAAGCGAACTCTCAATTTCATGCCCAGAGGGCTTGACAATACTTGATGTTCGTGGCTAAGGGAAAATATGGTGGTGGGAAGGAGCAAAAAAAATTTGGCTTTAGGTATTGACAACATTGCTGTGGTTGATTATGATGGGTGAGATGCAACTTCTCCAAGGGATGACTATGGTATTGCAGATCACGGCCACCGCCGATAAACTGCCTTCTAGGGGCCCTGCGCCTCACGGACAGAAAGACAAGGCGCTCGTTGCTTATTATTGGCAGCAAGCCCTTAAACTACAAAAGAGACTTCTCTCGATCTGTCGGGCCATATTTAAGGGGAACTCCCACGATGCGGAAGATGCGGTCCAGTCCGCACTCATCAAGGGAGCCCAAAAGTATCCCAAACACGCCGACCGCATCAAAAACTTCACTGCTTGGCTGATCGGACTGACGAAGAACTTCTGCATCGATCTCATCAATATAAGAGACAAGCAGGCAACCGGTGTTGATGATATTGAGTTGGTGAATGCCTTGGGGGGTATTGACCGGTACTCCGATGATGATACACCGGTGCAGATGCTGGTCAGCGATGAAGAATATGCTTATATAGATGATGCGATCGCATGCTTGCCCGATACCTTGCGTGAGACCTATAGCTTACATTATTACGAAGAGCTGTCGAATACAGAAATAGCTGACCGACAAGAGATAACCAAAGACAATGTCTACCAGCGGATATCCAGGGCCAAGAAAATGCTGGTCGCCAAGTTGAGAGGCTATTTCTGCCCGATGGACGATACCACCTTAAAATTCAAAATTCAAAATTCAGAATTAAAAATTGGGAACGTACCTGAGAACAAGGAGCGATCGCACGGCAGTAATGGCCCGGACACGGCACGACAGGTGACAGCAACCGATCGCGCTCGGGATAGTATTAAACAATTTTTATTTCCAAATTCTCAATTCCCAATTGGGACAGGACCGGAGAAGGAGGCGCGATCGCACGGCAACCATGGCCATGTCACGGCCCGACAGTTGAGAGCAACCGATAGCGATCGCAGTGGGGAAAGTCCGAAGATAATACTGGCGTTAACAAAACTGGCCACCAGGTATAGTGGAAATTTTGGCTCCGACTCCGAGACCACAGGCCCAAGTCAATTCAACATTCCTTATTCTCAATTCAAAAATGGGACAGGACCGGAGAACGAGGTGTGTACGCACGGCGACCATGGCCATGTCGCGGCCCGACGGTTGGGAGCAACCGATAGCGATCGCGGTCGGGAATGTCGCAAGATAATACCAAGGACAATGTTGCTCAGGGGATATCGGGCGTTAACAAAACTGGCCAAATGGTTGAGTGGATATTTTGGCTCCGACTCCGAGACCACTGGCCTTAAACAATTCAAAATTAAAAATTCTCTTTTCAAAATTGGGACAGTCCCTTTGTCCGCTGTGAACAAGGAGCGATGGCGCGGCGGCCATGGCCTGGTCACGGCCCGACAGATGACAGCAACCGCTCGCGGTCGGGAAATACCCATGAAAATACCAATCACAATAGGACTGTCAAGAAGTCATTGACTGATTTGACGGATAAAACAGCTTCAATTTATTCCGATCCTTCCTTCTATTATCCGTCCACTTTGCCAAGACAGACAACAATGTAGATCCGGGCGGAACGTCAGTGTAATAATCTGGCCCGCGAGAGGGCATGTAAGTCTATCCCCGGTGGGATTGATATTTTTGAATGTCTAATTTAACATTTATTTATGTATTTTTGCTGCACCCTGTAAACCAACCCGATTTAAAGGTGGAAGTAGGAACGGATAGAGGCACCCCACTGGTGAGTGAATTTTGCAACGAACAGAAATAGTTCGTAGTACGAGGGAGTTATTAGCTCATGTCAGAAATAATGGAGAGAAACAGTCATATAGATGTGGTGGGGTACTGCTCAAGAAAGTTGTCCCAAAGGAAACAGTGACCCATAAGGAAAGCAGGTGACCGTAGGACCCCACCACAGTTGTTACGACGGTTGTAAAAAAAGGTCTTGGAGAATGAAAAAAGCAGTAGTGTTATCAATCTTGTTGAGTATCATAGCGATTGCAGTCTGGGGCTCGGGAGTGGCCCATGCAAGTGAATGGGAGGTCGATTATGTCTGCTACGGGAGCCCACAATGTAATCCTCCGGTAGTGGGCACTCGGACGCACCCGCACGATTGTAATGAAATAGGTTTGTCTGCCGGGTACCCGAACGGCGGGCCATGTATCTTCGGTTTTCTGGAGTAGGGCGGACAAATAACAGGAAGTAGGCAAGGAAAAGGCTGAAAGAGGGAAGGGAACGTGTGACTGATGGAGATCCGAGGCGAGGGATTGGGTGAAGTAACCCTAAGTCAAACCTGTTATGTCCCACTGCAACAAGGCTACCGAGTCTGGACTGGAACATTCAAACGGCAACACTTTCTCCGACACTCCACTTCTAAGCCAAATCAACCAACGGCGAGCGTATTCCCGAATGCGACTCGCCGTCGCACCCTGCTCATAAAGCCGGGCTGCTCGCTCTGCAAACCGTTCAACCGTTACCGGCGCTACCCCCAAACCATCCGGGGAGAACCGGTAACCCAAAAAATCAAAGCCCCGAGTCACCCGGCAAATCATGGTTTTGTCCGGGTGCTTTTCCATTTTTAGTTGGCAAAGCTGCTGGTTAGTAGCCTTAATAACCCGTCGCAGGGCCCATCGGGTTTGACAATTCAAAATTCAAAATTCAGAATTCAAAAACCGGAGCAATTCAGAATTTTGAATTCATGATTTGGAATTGGCTCGATTGCGTTTAGTTTTAACAACAATCGATGCTATAATTTTAAGGAGTTCTTCTGATTCATCCAATAGAGGACGCAAACGACTTTCTGGAAATAATTCAACAGCTATCAATAAACGCAACCAATATCGGGTTTCTCTCGTTTCTGCCAGTGCAATTTCCAACTTATGAATAAAATCATCTGTACTCTGAGCAGCTTGGGACTCCTCCACATTAGCCCCAATTGACGTTCCCGAACGAATGAGTTGCTTAGAAAGGGTTCGACCCACCCCCGGCTTTTCATCCAAAACTTTACATAGATTAACAATCCGTACCGCAAAATCAAATGTCCGGTCTGTAATAGGGCTTACTTCATTCATTTTGAATTTTGAATTCTGAATTTTGAATTACTGAACGCACTGCGCCCTTGAGTCCACCAGTACCGGCGAGATGGTAGCAACGAGTTTTATTGCTGTTCCCATGGGGCCCGGGCACGGCGGTACAAATATTTTCCAATTTCCCGCTCATTTGTTGATGCCGTGCCCCTACATGGTATCAGGCGATCGCAAGCAGACATGTATGGGGCGATCGCATGGGGCCGGGGCACGGCGGTACAAATATTTTTCATTTTCCCGAACATTTGTTGATGCCGTGCCCCTACATCCAGACGCCATCGCCAGAATACATTTTCTGGGCCGATCGCATTATCGTCATGGTAGAAAGAGACCAGTAATGTAGGGGCACGGCATCCATAAATTATCGGTATAAACGAAAATATATCTATTGCCGTGCCCCGGCCCCCAGACCCGATCGCCAGAATACATTTATGGGGCGATCGCATGTTGTCAGGAAAGATTTATTTGGCGATCGCCCAGTATCTCTGTCCTTGCACATCCGGATGGCGCCCGATGTAACTCAAATCACATCAGGCCCCGAAAGTAGGATAATGTACTGGCAATACTTCTCGGTTAAGTATATAGGTTGTCATTGCGAGGGGGGGTACTCCGCGATTAAGTTATGGGAAATCTCCTTAACCCCCCCCCGAAGCAATCCCCCTGCAAGCGTAACCGACTCGGTGAGATTGCTTCGGGGGGATTGCTTCAGGGGTCAAGACAGCTGTTAATTTGCCAGCCCCCCTCGCAATGACAGGTTGTATCCCTTGAAGTATTGAATGTACTGGAGTCGGTTAAAATGAAGAGCATGATAAATCAACTCCCACAGCAAATCCCCAGTTGTACCTGGTCTCGCCCGATCGGCCTCGGTTGGGACAAACCTTACAGGGTCCGTTACCCTAGCAATATCGATGACGGTCCCTGGCACGGCATGCCCTTGGGGGGCTTTGGGGCCGGTTGCATCGGTCGTTCTTCCCGAGGAGATTTTAATTTATGGCACATCGATGGGGGCGAACATATCTTCCGCAGTCTGCCCGCTTGTCAGTTTAGCGTATTTGAAAAGACTGGCTCAGGCAAGAAGCAAGTCTATGCCCTCTCCACGGAAGCACCGGCGGACGGCAGTCTCGCCAGTTGGCAGTGGTATCCTGCCAGTACAGAATCCAGATCTACGGGTATGTACCATGCACTATATCCCCGCAGTTGGTATGCTTATGAAAATGTGTTTGCGGCGGCTCTCACTTGCGAGCAGTTTTCTCCGATTATACCGGGAAATTACCAGGAAACCAGTTACCCAATTGCGGTCTTTGAATGGACTGCCCACAATCCTACGGATGCGGCTATCACTGTCAGTATTATGCTCACCTGGGAAAATACGGTGGGTTGGTTTACTAATCAGCAGAAGTCCCCCGAGGTAAAGGTGCGGGATGATGGTTCCCCAGTCTACGAGTATCAGCCCCGCTGGGGTGAAAGTACGGATAATTATAATCGCTGGATCGAGAATAACTTTCGCGTGGGTTGTCTGATGAGTCGCCTGTCTACCACAAGTATCCCGGTGGAGGGGGAAGGTCAATGGGCGATCGCGACGGTGAGTAATCCTGCGGTGGAGGTATTCTATCACAGTCGCTGGAACCCAGTGGGGACGGGTGCGCAGGTCTGGGAACCTTTTGCGAGGACTGGGGAGTTGAGTGACTCGGAAGATGAAAGTCCGGCAGCAGCAGGGGAACGCATAGCTTGCGCGATCGCGGTGCGGTTTACCATCAGACCGGGACGAACTCGGAAAATACCTTTTATTTTAGCCTGGGACTTTCCAGTGACGGAGTTTGGGATGAAGACTCAGGACTTGGCGCGATCGGGGGAGATGCCTTCGACGGAAATAGGGACGCCCATCGGCTATTATCGTCGCTACACGGACTTCTTCGGGCGGAACGGCAAAAATGCTTGGTCCATGGTCCGTACAACCCTGAAACATTCCGACAGTTGGAAAGAAAAGATTATTGCCTGGCAGAAACCGGTGCTAGAAAAGGACGATCTACCCAACTGGTTCAAGATGGCCTTGTTTAACGAACTGTACCTGCTAACGGGGGGCGGAACTCTCTGGACTTCGGCCTCAGAAGATGATCCGGTAGGTCAGTTTGCAGTCTGGGAATCGGTAGATTATCGTTGGTATGAAAGTCTGGACGTGCGACTGTACGGTTCATTTCCTTTAGTATACCTGTGGCCGAAACTGGAAAAAGCAGTGTTGCGGGCCTTTGCCAGGGCCATTGGTACGTTCGATCGCGCGACTCGCATCATCGGTTACAATCAAGTGCAAGCAGTGCGCAAGGTGATGGATGCCACGCCCCATGACTTAGGTGCGCCCAACGAACATCCTTGGGAGCAAACCAATTATACCAGTTATCAAGATTGCAATCAATGGAAAGATTTACCCTGTGATTTTGTCTTGCAAGTCTATCGAGACTTTGTGCTGACAGGTAGTACGGATATGGAGTTTTTGCAAGAATGCTGGCCCGCGATCGTGCAAACACTCAATTATTTAAAGACCTTTGATAAGGACGGGGATGGCATTCCGGAGAACTCCGGGGCCCCAGATCAAACCTTTGATGACTGGCCCATGGAAGGAGTGAGTGCTTATTGTGGAGGGTTGTGGTTGGCGGCCCTGTCCGCAGCAGTGGCGATCGGGGAAAAGGTAGGTGATGCTGCAACTATAGCAGAATATCAAGCATGGCGAGAACGGGGGAAAGAAATCTATCAAGAGAAACTCTGGAATGGGGAATATTACCAACTGGATAGTGAAAGCGGTGACGATGTAGTCATGGCCGACCAGTTATGCGGTCAATTTTACGCCCAACTGCTGGGATTACCAGATATTGTACCCCGGACCTGCGCGGAATCAGCTCTGAAAAAGATTTACGACGCCTGTTTCGTGAAATTTAATTCAAAGCAGGAGGAAAAACTGGGTGTGGCAAATGGCGTGCGATCGGACGGGACGGCAGAAAATCCGGAGGCAACACATCCATTAGAAGTATGGACGGGAATAAACTTTGGACTGGGGGCATTTATGCTACAAATGGGAATGAAAGAAGAAGCAATGACAATTGCCGAAGCAGTAGTAAGACAAATATACGAGAAGGGGTTACAATTTAGAACGCCAGAAGCGATAACGGCAGCAGGAACATTTCGTGCGAGTCATTACCTGCGGGCCATGGCAATATGGGGAATGTACAAGGAATTCAAAATTCAAAATTCATAATTCAAAATTTGGAAAGCCCTTGAGGACAAGGGTTTCGGCCTGTCTGCCTGTGCAATTTAAATGGGCGACAGTTTAGGGCAGGGGAGACGCCTGCCCATGGGCGGGGGTCTCCCCTAATTACCTGAAAACCTCGCCAGCAATTCTTGACGAGACAATTCCAGCACGATCGGGATATATTCAGGTGCCGATAATGTTATTATTTCTGGGATAATTGCTTCTAGTTGGGTATCTATTTCACCAAAGCGTATACGCAGGATACATGCGAGCACTGACTGGCGTTCCCTCATGATACCTTCCTGAAAAGCTTGCTGGAGACCTTGCTGAAAACCTTTCTCATAGGCGGCTTTCAGTCGTTCTTTGTACACGGTAGATAATTGCATAATTCATACTTAGTTGTCAACATCTAGATGGGTGCAAAAATATTGATGTCGTAGTCGTAGGTTGGGTAGAGGCACGAAACCCAACCTAGGGATGATGTTGTTAGCGTAGCGTAGCGTGTTGGGTTTACTAACGTCAACCCAACCTACGCATGTAAAAGTTCAGATGCACCCCATTGAGATCTGCTTCATTCCGTCTGCTTCTAAAACAAAAAGCAGGATGTCGGTTTCAGTTATCCACTAATTACCTGAAAACCTTGCCAACAATTGTTCACGAGACAATTCCAGCAGTATCGCGATATATTCTGGTCCCGATAAGGTTAATAATTCTGGGATAATTGCTGACAGTTGGGGATCGATTTCACCAAAGCGCATACGCAGCATACTTTCGATGGAGTCCTGGCGTTCCCTCATAAGTTGCTGGAGACCTTGCTGGAGACCTTGCTGGACCCCTTGCTGGAGACCTTGCTGGACCCCTTGCTGAACCCCTTGCTCGGTAGCTGTTTTCAGCCGTTCTAAGTACACAGGAGATAATTTCATAATCAAATCTTGGTCGTCTGTATCTAGATCTGCTTCATTCCGTTGACGTGCTTCTAAGACAGAAAGCAGGTCATACACCAATTCTAGCGTATGCTCTCGTAATGGGTTATCCTCTGAGAGTGCTTCTAGTTCCCTCATTGCTTGTTCTTGGACCGAACTCCTCCCTAAAATTCGCAACCACATTGTTTCAGGAGTACTGGGCAGTTGATGAATAGCTATCAGACCGGTTTTCAAGCCTTCTCCCAGAGAATATATGCCTCTCATCCCGCTTGCTGTATCCGGTTCTGCCCGAAAACTTTGCAGTATTTCCGGAGAAATTGTCGGAGTGATTATCCACACCCGAGGATATTCCGCCTCTTCTATGGTCGCATTTTTGCGCCTGGCCTGGCGTTCTAATAATGAATGATCGTCATAAATTTTCCCCATACATTCGCGAATTTGTTTTTTTTCGACAGCATTGCGGAATACCTCAAAACCTGCGGCACCTTTGGCCGCCAGTTGTCCCAGTAAACCTATCTGTTCCGCCTTGGAGGCCGCGTCGGCAGCTGGGATAAAGAACACATCTATTTGTCTGACTTCCGATGTGATTTCTTTGCTGATTTCTACTTCTCCCAGGATATTTAATAATTCTGAGAGATATTGCTTGGCAAATTGATCGTGGACTAAGCGCGTCATTGATAGTAATATTATGTTTGATTAATATAATATCACCTTTCGGTTGGGTAGGTAGAGACCCGCAAACCCCATTGCTGGTACGGAAGCTTGCTCATGTAACCGGTGCGACAATGGCCGATCGCAGTTGAGATAACCTGAGATAACCTAATAGTTTTTGATACTTGCCCCCTGCCACCCCTGCCAACCAATGCCAAGGTACCGGTTGTTGCTGCGGCGCTATGGGATGGCGATCGCCATTGTGACCAGTTCTGAACCGCTGTAATTTCATGGGCGACAGCTGATGCTATAAGTAGAGTTATCTCCGGGAGATACTGCCATTGCGCGCCCTACATATAGGGTTAGAGTCGAAGACTCGCGTAAGTCAAAAAAAAAAGTTTTTAATACTTGTCAGAAAACAGCACCTTGAAAGGTACTATATATTAGGAAGCGATTTTTGCTTAGCTTCCGACGATGACCAGTCCCACCCCTGTGGGCCAATAGTCGGATTCGTGACCTACAGTCCCTGTCGGTTCTGAGTCTCGCAATGGTCGGGGCCGGATATGGGATCGGGTCCCGTTCCTCAAACCACGGCCTCGACAGTGGGTTTGAGTTAACAGCTCGTTACCGGTTCGGGCCTTCGAGCCGATGGGAATCCGGCTATTGTCCATGAGGCGTTAGTGGGATTATTAACTCTTGTATGTAGAGGACACTCGATGAAAACCGCGATTAAGTTCTTTCAAACTCTGGCGATCGCTTTGGCGATATCAGTTACTTTCTTAAGCATTCCCGGGATGACCTCCCCAGCGGCAGCCTATGATTGTCAATACCTGCCCTATGGACCTCGCACCAATGGCATAGTGAGCCGGGTCAACGTGGCGGATTTCGAGGCTAGCAAGGAATTTTATGGGGACGTTCTGGGGATGACATGTATCCTAAATTTTGACGGCCCCTATTGGACCGAGTTCTACAATTCTGTGGACCCTCAAGCACAGGCAAGCATAGGGCTCAGCAACCAGTTCGGAAGCGATGAAAAAAGGAACGTTACGACAGTGATTGTGCCAGATCTAGCTTCGGCTTGTGAAAATCCTGGTATCTTCGTAACGTCAAGCGAATACGCTGGCCAGGGCGTATGTCTAGCTTTCTTCAATGACCTAAGTGGAAATGAGTTGGGTTATCGTCAGGAGAACTGGGGTATTTTGAATCCAGAGAATCCCGATGAAGAGCCCATTATCGCAGAAGAATGTCTTGAGATCCTCGACAATTACTGCCAGTAATGCAAATGATTTCAAATAACGGCCGAAACCGTTGGCCTGTCAGCAGTTAGCCGGATCTCATCTATCTGAGAAACGCTATAAACAACCTCCTTCTTAGCTATGGACTGGTGGTTGCTTAACTGCACAATTACTAATAATCCCGCCCTAGCGTTGGGCGGGATTATTTTATCAATGCATTAATCTCCATAACATAGTAGTGCTGCTTCCCATAACATAGGGGTGTGGTCAAAACCCGTTGGTACACGATCTCCCCTTCCGAACCCTAAAGGGTCCGGCTACACCGAACTTAGCCCGCCTGCGCGGGCTATACATTTACCGGGCTATCAACTACAAATGAGCCACACCCATAACATAGTGGTGCAAATGGGCCAACCTGGGCGGGGATTACCTGATGGAGGCTATTTGGCTCGCGGGTGGAACCGGTACTCTGCTGATACAGAGGTTTGCGTATCTAACCGGTGTGATAATGCCCGATCGCTCTAGTATTACTGGCACATGCAGGGTGTTGATACCTGCCTCCTTGCCAAGCTTTGTCTATCAACCGGTAGTTGCTGCTGCCCGATGGACGATCGGGGATTGGGACCGGTGGTAAAGGGCTGTAACTTAAAGGGGACATGTGCTATAGTCACCTTAGACCCGGGAAAAAGACCTAGAGGGTGGTCGAAAGCCTGTCGGAGGCAAGGAGACAAGCAATTAGCATTAGCAACGGGAATGAGAAAAAGACGATATTTGTGGTTGTTTTTAATAAGTTTGGCATGGGTGCTGTTGATGCAGGTACAGGCGATCGCCAAGCAACATGTCAATGCAGAAACAGGAGTCAAGCAGGTAGCAAATATAGAGGAAGTAGAGAATAAATTAGAGCCCGAAAGTGATAAAAAAGGGCAGCTAAAACCATTTGGCGAAGTCGTCAAGGATGCCGAGAAGCTAGAGGGTTTATTTACTATTTACCGCCAGGAGAAGAAGAATAAAATATATCTAGAAATCAAGCCAGAACAGTTGCATAAAAACTACTTAGGGGTGATAACGCTGTCCACAGGAATAGGAGAGGCGGGTATATTAAAGGGCATGCCGATCGAGGAAATAATGTTTCAATTTCGGCGGTTACAGGACAAGGTGGAGGTTGTAGTCCCGAATATTAACTTTAGGGGGAGTGAAGACGATCGGGTGCAGCAAACGATATCTAGATCCTTTAGCGACTCGGTGCTGTACAGCCTGAAAATAGAAAGTATTCATCCAGAACGCCAGACATTGCTGATCGATCTGGGGAGTCTGCTGCTAGGACAAAGGGACTTAGGGAATTTGTCCTCAGTAGTGAAGGAGGTGTTAGGAAGTAGTTATAGTATAGACCGAAATAAATCGTATTTCAGCGAAGCCAAAGCCTTTCCCTTAAATGTAGAGATAGAGTCAGTATACGGGTTTAAGAGTGGGTCCAGTTCGAGTGTAAATATTCCTAGCTTGCCAGACAGTCGGGCCTTTAGCCTATCAGTACATTATAGTCTGTCAGAACTGCCAGTCAATAACGGCTACCGTCCCCGGGTGGCCGACCAACGGGTGGGCTATTTCGTGACAGCATACAAGGAGTTAGGCGACGATCGCCGCAAAGATCCATTTGTGCGTTACATCAACCGCTGGCATCTGGAGAAACAAGATCCATATGCGCCCCTGTCGCCGCCGAAACAACCGATCGTATTTTGGATTGAAAATACGGTGCCTTCCGAATACAGGGAGACGATCGCGCGCGGTGTGCTAATGTGGAATCGGGCATTTGCCAAGGCAGGTTTGTCCAATGCGATCGCGGTACGGCAGATGCCAGATGATGCTGAATGGAACCCCGAGGACGTGCGCTACAATACGATCCGCTGGTCGGCATCCTTCGAGCCAGCGTTTTTCGGCATCGGGCCATCGCGGGTTAACCCCTTGACAGGAGAAATACTGGATGCGGATATTTTGATAGATGCGAATATCGTGCGCATCCTCAAGAATGAATATCGGAGTTTTGTGGGCAGCAGCAGCGGCGAATATGGACCCCGGACAGAAGAGTTTAATCCTTGCAGTCAAAGTCTACAGCAGCTTTACCTGCCAGAAGTAGCATTGCCGGAACAGACTATTCTTAAGCCCTTAAATTCAACTTTAATGAGAGGGCAGGATCTATGCTTAGGTCTGGAGTTTAATCGCCAGTTTGCCGTGGGGGCGATCGCCATGTCCCTGCTGCATGATGTGGAACCCGACAGCGAGGAAATGGAGGAGTATGTCCAGCAATATCTCAGCTTTCTAGTGGCCCATGAGGTGGGACATACATTGGGGTTGCGACATAATTTTCGGGGCAGTACAATGCTGACACCAGAGGAATTGAACGATCGATCCATCACCAGGAGTCGAGGTATGGTAGCCTCGGTAATGGACTATCTAGCTGTGAATTTAGCACCGCCAGGAGTGGAACAGGGAGACTATTTCCCAGTCATGGTCGGACCTTACGATGAATGGGCGATCGAGTATGGTTATAAACCGCTTTCCCCGATGCAGGAGTCCCAGGAACTGCAACAAATAGCCCAGCGGGCAGCGGCACCCGAACTATCCTATGCTACGGATGAAGACCGCTTCGCTAGTTTAGATCCAGCAGCAAATGCCTTTGACTTGAGTAGTGATATGCTGCGCTATTCGATCTGGCAGTTAGAAAATGCTCAGGTGATGTGGTCCCGTCTGACCAAAAATTTCCCGACAATGGGTGAGAGTTACAGTGAAATCCGGGAAATGTTTGATGAAGTGCTGCTATACTATTTTAAGAATGCCAGGAATGCGACTTTATATGTAGGGGGACAATCATTCCATCGCATTTATCCCGGGGATGGCAATGGCAGACTGCCCTTTGAGGTGATTCCGGTCCAGAAACAAAGGGAAGCATTGAATGCTATTGCCGAGTACGTGTTTGCATCGGATGCCTTTGAATTTTCACCCCAACTGTTGAATCAGTTGGCACCGTCCCGCTGGTGGCATTGGGGAACAGTTCCCGCCGTGTTCCGACTGGACTATCCCATTAGCGATCGCCTGTTTTTCGTGCAACGGGCCGTACTGCGATCGCTATATGCGTCATCGCGTTTGAGCAGGATGCGAGACTTAGAATTGAAGGCCGCACCGGAAGAGGTATTGATGCTACCAGAATTATTTGATACCTTGCAAGCAAGTATCTGGACAGAAGTAGTAGAAAAGGACCGAGAGAATATTTCCAGTATCCGCAGATCCTTACAGCGAGAGTATGTCGATCTATTAAGTGCCATGGTGCTGCGGAAATCCAGAGTTCCCGAAGATGCGCGCACCCTGGCATGGTATCATTTAGGGGAACTGCGATCGGACATCGACAAGACCTTGAGAAAAAGAGGCCGCAGGTTCGATACCTATACCAAGGCCCATTTGGCCAAAACCCGCGATCGGATTGACAAAACCTTGTCTGCCCCCTTACAATCCAATTAATTTTGACAATCGCGAATTGCCAATAGCGAATTGCTATTGGTAATGGACAACTATCAACAATAGAGGGAAAATCATGGATTTAGGAATTATAGCCGCGATCGGGTATGGAGTGCTGGCCCTGGTAGGTGGTATCATGGGATACTTGAAAGTCAAGAGCAAGATTTCTCTAATTTCCGGTATCGCGACGGGTTTGTTGCTGCTAGTAGCAGGGGGGATGCAATTAATGGGAATGTCAGTGGGGCTAATTTTAGCGGAAGTGATAACAGGGATCTTAATAATTACATTTGGAATGCGGTTGTTCAAAACCCGCAAATTTATGCCTGCCGGGTTGATGATTATAGCTGGCGTGGTAGCCTTAGGGGCGATGCTTTCTCCGATGTTTATTTAAGTTTTGCGAACTAGGCAGGATCTCGGTTGAGTTAACAGAAGGCAAATAATTGAGCGTCTGTCATCTCAACTGCGGAATTAATTTGCAGCCTCTTGAACGATGGCGCGGTATTGGGGGGTGGGGTGTAGTCAAAAGTAGTTAATAGAGTAGAGAAATGAGCGACTATGACCGGTAGTGGGCCGCTCCGGGGTGAGGGGGTATAAAAGGGTGTGGTCAAAAACAGTTGATCGTTCGGGCGGCCCTCCCAGTCGCCGGATCCCCCCAAACCCCCCTTACAAAGGGGGGCTTCCGGAGCCCCCCCTTTTGGAAGGGGGGGTTTGGGGGGGATCGGGCTACAACTACTTTTGACCACACCCGGTATAAAAGGTAATTAACCTAGGGCAATAATAGACAATTATGACAAAAAGCCGCTCCCTCAAGGGAAAAGGATCTGCTCTCATAGCGGAAAAGGATCTTCGATCGGCGAGAAAAGGATCTTCGATCGGCGAGAAAAGGATCTTCGATCGGCGAGAAAAGGATCTTCGATCGTCGAGAAAAGGATCTTCGATCGTCGAGAAAAGGATCTTCGATCGGCGAGAAAAGGATCTTCGATCGGCGAGAAAAATTTCTTCTGCCACAGCGGAAAAATTTCTTCTGCCACAGCGTCCAAGGATCTTCTCGCCGGTGGAAACCTGTCGTTTCCCGGGGATATGGGGTAAGGTAACCTCTCTGCTTCTGGGGGACTGCCCAGAAATGGCCCGAGCTATCGCCGGTGGAAACCAGCCGTTGACGGGGGATATGGGATAAGGTTACCTCTGGGGGACTGCCCAGAAATGGCCCGAGATATCGCAGCTTGCGAGCAATAGCCGGTGTTCTCCTGTAGTTTCAGGGCTCACGGGTGCCTTGCTGCCACCTGTTTTTGGGCGATCGCCTTTATTAGTATATTTACTCGATCAGACAATAGCCTGTTTTTTAAGTGATTTCCCCCCTAGGGGCGATCGCCCATCAATGGCCAGAAATATCGCCAGTTCTCACCTTGATTCTCTGGCCTCGCGGGTGCCTTCTACCACCCGTTTCTGAGGGAATGCTCGTCAATGGCCAGAAATATCGCCGGTTATAATGTAGATTTTCTGGGCTCCCAGCTACCTTCCCACCACCCCCCGTTTCTGTTCCGACGGAAATGGCCAGAGATAACACCGGTGCTCGCCGACAGAAAATGGCCTCATGGGTGCCTTGCTACACCCGTTTTTGGGCTTTCTAACAGAAATGGCCAGAGCTAGAGCCGGTTATCGAGTTAATTTTCTGGGCGATCGGGTGCCTTGCTACATGCGATCGCTCGGGAATGGCCAGAGATAACGCCGGTTGTGAGGTGAAGTTTCGGGTCTTGGGGTGCCTTGCTACACCCGTTTCTGGGCTTTCTAACAGAAATGGCCATTGCTAACGCAGGCGATCGCCCGGCAATTCTACACATAAAAGCAACGAGCTGCCCGATCAAATGGCAGCTCGTTGCGTGTATATGCTGGTAAATGCTTTGAGATTCTTTCTACTCGGACCAAGGCTATTTGCTTTGATGCCTGGCTGACGGGTGCTAGGCCTTCAAGTGTAGATTCATATACAGGAACGCTTGTTGCTAGGAGCGATGGTCGCCGCTCTACCGTTTTCTTGATAGACTGTTTCTTTTCGATAGGCTGTTTCTTTTTGCTCAGCATCTCCTTGGTTGCCTAAAAGCTGCCGCAACAAATCGCACCACGGGGGGAATGGACATGCAATTATAACCTCTCCATTGTTTACTCTATTAGGAGCTGCGGTGGTAGCATCAGTAACAGCGGTAGCATCAGTAACAGTGGCAGCACCAATAACGGGGGTACTACCAGTAATGACCAAGATAGCGGTTGCAATAGAAGTAGCTACCAAATTTTTGTTGTTTATTTTTGCGTGTTTCATGATGATTAACCTCTTCTTTCCTGATTAGTTTCATCCTATTAAATCCCAGCCAGGAATGTAATCCGCGATCATGACCAATTTTTTGATAATTAAGCTGTGATGCCTTCTAATCCCATATAAAATCATACTTATTATGGCTGAAACCATTATGGGGAGAGGGGTTTCACGATTTTATCCGGATAGCCAAATATGCCGTTTAGAGGCGCGAGAGCTTAATCTTTTTCAGGTTGTCGTGCATTTAAGCTGTATATTTTCGGTGGTGGCAAAAAAATAAATAAATTTTTATGTAAGGGTTTTCTCTTATGCTTGCCAAAGTATATAGCAGTTCTCATATTACTGTGATCTGCTGTCGGAGATTGCGTCGGGGGGGGGGGTAACTCATAATCCTATTGGCGGCTAAAATGGTGGTATAGAAGAGAGATTATACGGCTTTGGTACAGGTATAATGACTAGACTAAGGTCAGATACCCAGGAGGCGGGAGCCTCACAAGAGGGTTCCCAGGTAGAACCTGGGAACCAGATACACCAGATACCAGAACGAGATAACGAGATCAATTCCGTTTCACTCCGGTTCTGACTTATTCCAACTCCGTTCTACCTTCTCCCTAACCAAGAAGTATTGAGGGGTCTCAACCAAGCAGAAAACTACAATTAAGATCATGAGAAAAGCAATTGTGTCTTTAGGATTATTGAGTCATATCGGTGCAACTATAGCACTCCAGGTTGGCCCATTCGGGATGCCAGTACAGGCTCAAATAGTTCCCGACGCCACCCTGCCAAGTAATTCCCAGGTGACCGCCAATGGTTCTAGGTTCACCATTGATGGCGGGACAGTTAGGGGAAGCAATCATTTCCACAGTTTTACCGAATTTTCTGTTCCCACTGGCGCTGAGGCGTTCTTCAACAATGGATCGGCGATCGACAACATCATTACTCGGGTAACCGGTGGCAGCATTTCCAACATCGACGGGTTAATTCGCGCTAACGGCGGAGCAAACGTAAACCTCTTTCTCCTCAACCCCAACGGCATCATTTTCGGACCGAACGCCCGCCTGGACATCGGTGGGTCGTTTTTGGGCAGCACCGCCGAGAGTCTCCTGTTTTCCGATGGTAGCTTCTACAGTGCTACCAATCCAGAAGCACCGCCATTACTGACGATTAATGTTCCCCTCGGTTTGCAGCTCGGACCGAACTCTGGTTCAATTCGAGTGCAGGGACCGGGGCATAATCTGACCCAACAAACTTTCACCGTGATTCGAGACAACCGACCTACCGGTATAGCAGTATCGCCAGGCAACAGCTTAACCTTAGTTGGTGCTGAAGTTAATCTGGAAGGAGGTAATCTGACTGCCATTGATGGACGAGTGGAACTGGGTGGGGCAGTTAAAGGCAGGGTAGGAATTACCCCAGCAAGCGGTTTGGAATATGACGGCGTTCAGAAGTTTGGAGACATTCGGCTGTCTGGGGCCGCATCAATAGATGCAAGTGGTGCTGGGGGTACAGTGCAGTTAGTGGGACGACAGATTCATTTGCGGGAAGCTTCGGCGATCATTTCCAATGCCACGGGTCCTGTTGATAGTGGTCCCTTTAGCCTCCGT
Source organism: Hormoscilla sp. (assembly GCA_051439505.1). Taxonomy (GTDB): domain Bacteria; phylum Cyanobacteriota; class Cyanobacteriia; order Cyanobacteriales; family Desertifilaceae; genus Hormoscilla. Next base: position 17,909 of record JBFRWI010000071.1, read on the forward strand.
GCCACCGAGTCAGTGGAAATGGTCGAAGGAACAGAAACCTTCCCCACTGGGTTGTTCAATCAAGTGGAACAGGAGGTCACGGGTAACAGTGGGCAACTAACCATCACGACAGGACAGTTGATTATCACAGATGGGGCGGTCGTGAATAATAGTGCCGCAGGGATTGGAAGTACAGGATCTCTCCAGGTGACTGCAGATGTGGTGGAACTCAGGGGGAACCAGGGATTTAACGTATCTGGTTTGTATTCTCAGGTACTTCCATTCGCCAATGGAGGTAACTCTGGAAACATGACGATTGTTGCTGGGCGCCTGCTACTTCTTGATGGCGGTGTGATTAGCACAGGTACCTTTGGAGATGGGAATGCAGGAGATTTAATAATTAGAGCCACTGAGTCCGTAGAACTGAGGGGTATAGGTGAGGAAGTAATGCTTGCTGGAGAGCCAGTCAGAGAGTCTAGCAGAATTTTCAGTACCGGCGGCGCTTCTCCTCGTAATAATAAGCTGCCCGACACAGTCACGGGTAAGGCAGGCAATATCACGATCGACACGGAACAGTTAATCCTTGCCGATGGCGCTTTTATTGAGTCATCAACGTCCAGAAGTCAGGACGGTGCCAACTTAACAATTCGAGCTACAGACTCGGTAATCCTCAGAGGAAACAATCCCTCTGCTAGTCCTTTCAGGGACACGAAAAGCTCTTTCCTGTCCTCAGGGGTTGACGCAGCACGGCTACCAGACGGAAGTCCATTTCAACCCACAGCTAATGGCGGTAATATTACCATAGATACGGGAAGCTTAATCCTTGAGGATGGGGCGGTGATATCTGCGGAGACTCAAGGCATTGGCAATGCCGGAAATTTGTCCGTCCGGGCCTCTGTGGGAGTGCAGTTGAGGGGATTTGACAATGAAGGTCAGGGCAGTTCTATGGTTACCATTGTCTCAGAAGGGGCCATGGGGGATGCGGGAGTCATCACCATCGAAACAGACAGGTTAATGCTCACAGATGGGGCGAGCATTTCATCCGAGACTCTGGGCAACGGCAATAGCGGTAATGTAGTAGTAAGGGCCCAGTCTTTGAGGGCGAGAGATCAGTCCCAACTCAGTGTCAGCTCAGAAATACCAGAGAATTTTGGGGCGGGGACTTTGGAAATTGCGGCGGCCAAAATAGAACTGGAAAATGAAGCCGGTTTTTTGGCCGAAACAGCAGCAGGCGATCGGGGTAACATTAACGTCGAAAGCCAAGATTTGCGATTGCGGCGCGACGCCTTTATCAGCACGAACGCCACGAGAACGGCAACAGGGGGCAATATTACCATCAATGCGGATACGATCGTCAGTTTATTTAACAGCGATATTAGCGCCAATGCGATACAAGGAGCGGGGGGAAATATCTTTATTGGGACTTCTGGGATATTTCTATCTCCCGATAGCGAGATAACTGCTACTTCTGAGTTTGGGGTGGCCGGAACAGTGACGATCTCCAACCCGGATGCGGATCCTGCTGCTGCGTTGAAGCTGCCAGAAAACTACGTTGATGCGTCCCGTCTGCTAGGAAAAGACTTCTGTCAATTGAGTAAAAATAGTTCATTCATCATTACTGGACGAGGTGGCCTACCTAGAAATCCCGGCGACTATCTCACTCCTGATTTTGGGAGAGTTCACTTGGTGGATCCGGTTCCGGTAATCTCTGATGATGCTGCCAGATCGTCAAATGCTTCTCGTCGAAGGGTGCGTCAAAGAGTCCGACCTGAAGTCGATCGCAACAGAGAAAGGTCCATTGTCGAAGCCACAGGTTTTGTGCGACATCCCGATGGGACGATCGAGCTAGTTGCCGATGCCTCTGCTGGCCCAGCTGTATTAAGACTCGTCACTTGTGATGATTTAGCAAGATAGGCGTTGCACATTCTTGGGATGATGGTGATATATTTTCCCTTTTTGCTAATTGCTGGCTTGCTAATTGCTCCGGACAAAAAGTAACATCAACCGACATATATCACTGGCAATAGTTGCTCATCAACAACCCCTATCATCCCTAACCCGTGCAACTCCATTTAATCAAATTGGTGGGCGGTGCCCACCCTACTTTTATTCGAGACTGAGGCGGATTTCACGAGCTTTTTCTAAGCTAGCACTAGCTTCGGACGGGCGATCGAGTGACTGCAACACCCGACCCCGAACCTCCCAAGCTTCATAGTAGTCAGGATCGATTTCAATCGCTTTATCTAAGCTAGCGATCGCCTCTTCCCACCTAGACAATTTTTCTAGAGCCTCACCCTTTCCGTACCAAGCTTCCGCCAGCTTTGATTGCAAGGCGATCGCTCGTTCAAAACTCGCGATCGCCTCTTCATAGCGTTTTAACTCAAACAGAACCTCACCTCTACTATACCAAGAGAGGTAAAAATCTGGTTGTAATTCCAGCACGCGATCGAAGCTAGCCATCGCCTCATCGTAGCGTTCTAAATCAAACAGAGTCTTGCCGCGATTATACCAAGAATCTTGGTAATCTGGTTGATATTCAATAGCGCGATCGAAGCTAGAAAGCGCCTCATCATATCTGCTTAAATCGTACAAAGCAAACCCCCGATTGTGCCAAGCAAGGTAGTCCTGGGGTTTAATTTCTAGAACCTTATCCCAGCATGCGATCGCCTCGGTAGGGCGCGATAACTTAAACAAAGCCATGCCTCGGTTTAACCAAGCTTCCTGGTCATCTGCTTGGCAGTCTCTGGCGCGATCGAAGCTAGAGAGGGCCTCATCGTAGCGTTCTAAATTAAACAGCGCTACTCCTCGAAATTTCCAGACTCTACCATCGTCCGGTTTAATTTCCAGAACCTTGTCCCAGCATGCGATCGCCTCTTCCGGGCGTCCTAAATTAGTGAGGACATAGCCTCGCATCTGCCAAGCTGCATCTAAGTCTGGCTTCAGAGATATGGCCTTATCTAAACTTACGATCGCCTCCGAGAAACGTTGCAAATTCGCCAGGGCCACCCCTCGGTTGTTCCAAGCATCGGCAAAATTAGGTTGAATAGCGATCGCCTTCTCATAGGATGCGATCGCCTCATCAAAGCGTCCCAAATTCAGCAAAGCCAAACCCCTATTATTCCAAGCTTCTTGCTTGTCAGCTTTAATCGCCAGGGCCCGGTCTAATGAGGCGATCGCCTCATCATAGCGAGACAAATTCAGCAGGGTCAAGCCCTTATTATACCAGGCTTCATCGTAGTCAGGTTGAAGTTGACAAGTTTTTTCCCAACTAGAAATAGCAGCAGGCAAATCACCAGCATTATATTGTTGATTGCCCCGATCGAACCAAACAGTAGCTTCATCAGTAGCAGACTGTTGCTCGATTATAGTCTGAATAATCACTTCGGGGTCGGTAGTTTCAACAGCCAGCTGCTGCGCCATCTGCACCAGCAAGTTGGAGTCTTGCTGCAACAGCACCAACAATTCATCCAGACTGATAGGTTTAACCTCTGGTGCAGTAGAATCAGCAGTGGAAATAGCATCAGGTCCATCAGATTCCCAGGTTTGAGCATCATCCCGGTTCGGTCTCGACAGTTGCATCCCGATAGATTTCGCAGTCGCTCCAATTTCCTTGATAGAATCTAGAGAACCAGTCTGGTCTCCCAGCAGCATCATCCGGGTTGCCAACTGCAGATCGGGTACCGGTGACGCCAAAACCTTTTCTCCAAACCGTCGCAACCATTCTATCCATTGTTCCGGCTTGCCCCTGTCCGACAGCTTCTCAAAAAATTGTAATATGCGATCGGGCTGCCAGCCCCGTGCCACCCCTTCTAGCAACTGGGCGAACAAAAATTCATAATCAGCATCCGTCAGGGGCGGGGACTCACCAGAAGATTGTGCCGACTCTCCAGATTGCTTGGTGTCGTCCCCGTCAAACAACCGCTGCCATAATTTAATCATTTGTCCTCCTGAACTAATTGCACCTTAATTTTAAGCGCGAGGATAACGAAAGATGGTCACATATAAAATAAGATAAGATACAATGAATTGTATGAACCAGTAAAAATAGACAGCATATAAGTTATGGCACTGCCTATAGTTGCAATTATTGGACGCCCGAATGTAGGAAAGTCCGCCATGGTGAATCGTCTGGCGGGCAATCAGCAGGCGATCGTCCATGACGAACCGGGAATAACCCGCGATCGCACCTATCGGACCGCCTTCTGGCGAGACCGGGAATATCAGGTAGTGGACACTGGCGGCCTAGTATTTGACGATGATACCGAATTTTTGCCCCTGATCCGAGAACAGGCAATGGCAGCATTAGCAGAAGCGAGTGCGGCCCTGTTCGTCGTAGACGGACAAGCAGGACCAACGGCAGCAGACGCCGAAATCGCCCAATGGCTGCGCCAACAACCGGTACCGGTGCTGCTAGCGGTGAATAAATGCGAATCGGTTGAACTTGGAGTGATCCAGGCGACCCAATTTTGGGAACTGGGTCTCGGGGAACCATACCCCCTGTCCGCCATCCACGGCAACGGGACCGGGGAATTACTCGACCAGTTGATTTCTCACTTGCCTCCAGTATCAGAAATTCCTGACATCCAGGAAACCAAAGTGGCGATCGTCGGACGCCCAAATGTCGGCAAATCCAGCTTATTGAACGCCTTTCTGGGAGAAAAACGGGCCATTGTCAGTCCCATATCGGGCACTACCAGGGATGCCATTGATACGGTAGTCGAACGAGATGGCAAAAGATACCGACTGATTGACACCGCCGGCATTAGAAAAAAGAAAAACGTCTCCTACGGTGCCGAATTCTTTGGCATCAATCGAGCCTTCAAAGCCATTCGGCGCTCGGATGTGGTACTATTGGTAATCGATGTTATCGATGGCATCACCGAGCAAGACCAAAAACTAGCCAGTCGCATTGCCGACGAAGGACGGGCCTGCGCGATCGTGGTCAATAAATGGGATGCGATCGATAAAGACTCCTACACGATCTTCGATTATCAGAGACACGTAAAAGACAGGTTATATTTTCTCGATTGGGCAGAAAGCATTTTTGTCAGTGCCATCACGGGTCAGCGAGTCAAAAAGATTCTGGATCTGGTGGACAAAGCGGCAGAACAGCACCAGCGGCGGGTGAGCACCTCCGTAATTAACGAAGTGCTACAAGATGCAGTCAGTTGGCACTCTCCCCCAACCAACCGACAAGGAAGACAGGGCAAAATCTATTATGGCACTCAAGTGCGGAGTCAGCCACCGACGATCGCCCTATTTGTGAATGACCCGAAGCGCTTTAACGACAACTACCGGCGGTACATAGAGAGTCAGTTACGCAAAAATCTGGACTTTACCGGGACACCAATACGCTTGCTGTGGCGGGGCAAAAAAGCACGGGATGTGGAAGATGTCAGCATGAACCGAGCCGTCCGCGTATAAGTTATGGTAAAGCGATTGGTAAACACGAATAGATCGCCAGTCACCATTCAAAAATTACCTGTAAATGGACTTACTGCGTAGTCTCCCGATCGGGCTATATCTCGAACAACCGGTTACCTGGCTGCACCGGCTCGACCCCAGAGTGAAACTCTGCTGGTTGCTGAGCTTTCTACTGGCTCCAATTTTGGCAAGCACTGAGTTTAGAATCATACTGGCGGTGCTGCTGATGCTGCTAACCGTGACAGCATCAATACCTGGGCGGGTGTGGCGTCAGCAGTCATGGCTGCTAATATTAGCCCTGTTTGTCGTCACGATCACCGCGATCGCCGGCGATGGCCTGGTCATCCCATCTCAACCCCGCCTCCCGGCCAACGATCCAGTTTATCCCCAACCGACGGACTACAGCTATATCTTGCTAGACCTGGATCTGAAGCTATTCGCGATCGAAGTTACTCGCCGCTCCTTGGATCTGGGCCTGCGACTTGCTAGCTTAATCTTTACAGTCATCTACAGTACCAATCTCTATCTGCTGACCACGGCCCCAGAGGAAATAACAGCCGGTCTTGAAGACTTGATGGCACCTCTGAAGCGGGTGAAGGTGCCAGTAACGGAAATAGCCCTCACCTTGACCCTGTCCCTGCGGTTTATCTCCCTAGTGCTGGAAGAAGTACAGAATTTAGTACGCTCTGTACAGACGCGAGCCATCAACTGGAAAAAGCTAGGTCTCAAGCGTAGCACTCGGGTTTGGTTGATAGTAGCCCAGCGGCTGCTGGAAAATCTACTCTTGCGGGCCGACCAAATTGCCAGTGCCATGACAGTGCGCGGATTTACCAGTCCCGATCGACATCGGGTACAGTGGCACCAACTGCGCTTAAAATGGGGTGATTGGCTAGTGCTAGCTCTGTTAGCTATACTTTGGGCCACTCGCTTAATCTGGGGAACTCAGGCTTAAGAGCGCTATTGCAGACAAGCCTAGTAATCGGGCAGCAGGTCGAGGTTGTCTATTTTTATTGATTGTCCACCCTTTGTGAACTTGAATGTTAGAAAATTATCTCAATCATCCCACTTTTGGTCTCCTTTTCAGAATATGTGTAGCCCAAGCAGGTGGGGAATTGTTCACAACACTCTATGCTCAACGCCTGTTCTTTGTGGTCACGAACAGTCCCGATGGGCTAAAATTCGATACAGTCAGTCGCAACGAGGCTCGCATTATGGTGGAAAACCGCATGCGCTTTCTGCGTCGCACCGGTGAATTAAGCGAATACGATAAACTTATGGTTATGCATAAGCGCACGTTCCAATGACAGGCACCATCGCCCAACGCATCGCGAACATTCGCTCGCAACTCCCGACCTCCGTTCGGCTGATAGCTGTCACCAAGCAGGTGCCAGCAGAGGCCATGCGGGCCGCTTATGCATCTGGCCTGCGGGATTTTGGAGAGAGTCGCATCCAAGAGGCGGCCACAAAACAGGCTCAGCTTCAGGATCTGCCAGATATCACCTGGCATCTGATCGGACATCTGCAAAGCAATAAAGCTCAAAAGGCTTTAGAACAATTCCACTGGATCCATTCCCTTGACAGCCTCAAACTCGCAGAAAGGCTCGATCGCCTGGCGGAGGGCCGATCCCAGAAGCCACAAGTTTTGCTACAGGTAAAGATATTCAGGGATCGGAATAAATCAGGTTGGACGATCCCAGAAGTTATGGCTGACTTGCAGCAACTGGATGGCTGTAAGAACCTGAAAATTCAGGGTTTGATGAGCATTCCCCCTTTAGGACTAGAAACTGGCGAAATCGCCAAAATTTTTGAGCAAACGGCCCAATTAGCGGATAAAATAAGAGAGCAAAACTGGTCCCATATCGAAATGCGGCATCTGTCAATGGGTATGTCGAATGATTACCAGTTGGCGGTGAGGGCCGGTGCTACAATGGTGCGCTTAGGAAGAATTTTATTTGCCGAAGGCAGTTAGGAGACTGGCTGGAGGGCAGATGTAGCACCGAAGTGGTATAAGTTGGAGTTACTTCCCCGTAGCGCGTGGATAAGGGGAAGTATGACATAGATTTTGGAGGGTTGAACTATGAATCTGTTTTCTAAGTTACGAGATTTAGTAGCTTTCAATGAACCAGCTTATGATTACGGGTATGAAGAAATGGATCCCGAAGATTACCAAAACATTTACACAGAAGAGCATCCTGAACCAGAACCAGTCGAAGAACAACGTCCGAGACGTAGGCCGCGGGAACGCTTAGATGTAGCATCGGAAACAGGAGTCGGAACTTCTATGAATAATGTAATCGGGATGCCAGGAGCGGTAAACGGCATGTCAGAAGTGATGGTAATGGAACCGCGTACTTTCGAGGAAATGCCTCAAGCAATTCAAGCGCTGCGGGAGAGGAAGTCGGTGGTCCTGAATCTGACGATGATGGACCCAGATCAGGCGCAACGAGCTGTAGATTTTGTCGCTGGTGGCACCTATGCTATTGACGGTCATCAAGAACGGATAGGGGAAAGCATCTTTCTGTTCACTCCCAGTTGCGTCCAGGTGAAAACCCAGTCGGTGGGCGAGGGCCCCCAGTCGCCAATTCGCCCAGTACGTCCAGCGGTAGGCGCAACCGTGGTGACTCCATCCCCGGCCTGGACAGATGAACCGGCACGGATGGCTCAGTAGGCAACTAACTTGGTGGGCAATGTCTAACTTGGTGGGCAATGCCCACCCTACCAACTTTCAATCAGTAAAAAAAGTGTCTGTAAAACTCGGGATAATTGGTGGCGGGGTAATGGGAGAAGCTCTCTTATCCCGCTTAATTGCGCGGCAGATATATCTGGCCTCAGAGATTTTGGTGAGCGAACCAACGCCGCAAAGGCGCGATTTCTTGGCGCAGCAATATGAGGTGGAATTGACGACGGATAATCATGCGGTGGCGGCGGCGACAGAGGTGTTGCTGTTGGCGATTAAACCCCAGGTCTTTGCAGCGGTGGCGGCAGATTTGGCAGGGGTAAAGGTACCAGTGGTGGTGTCAATTTTGGCGGGCGTACCTTTGAGTAAGTTGGAAGCGGCGTTTCCCGATCGACCGGTGGTGCGCGTGATGCCGAATACTCCTGCAACGGTGGGGGCGGGGATAAGTGCGATCGCGCCTGGTAAGCATGTATCTTCCGAACAGGTCTCGCTGGTCAAGGGAATTTTGCAAGCTGTGGGTGAAGTGGTGGAGGTGCCAGAATACCTGATGGATGCAGTAACGGGTTTATCTGGATCGGGCCCTGGCTATGTGGCAATTTTGATCGAAGCTTTGACAGATGGGGGGGTTTGTGCGGGGCTACCGAGGGCGATCGCCTCCCAGTTGGCGGTCCAAACGGTATTGGGGACGGCCCAGTTACTGCAAGAAACTGGGCTGCATCCAGCCCAATTAAAAGATCGGGTGACCAGTCCTGGGGGTACTACAATTGCCGCAATTGCGAAATTAGAGCAAGGGGGTTTCCGTTCGGCATTGATAGAAGCAGTGCTAGAGTCGAGTAGGCGATCGCGAGAATTGGGCAGCTAAACAGATTTTCAGCTTGGCGTAGGGTGGGCACCGCCCACCACTAAGGAATTCAAAATTCAAAATTCAGAATTCAAAATTCGGAAAAGATTTGAGAGCAATGGTTTGCTGCATCTGGATACAATGCAATTTAAATGCGCGACAGCTTATTGCAGTGAAGTTTAAACATATTTTCAGTTCCTCTAGTCAGTTTGACCAGTAAGTAAGGGACTGAAGGCATCTGCATTATCCATTATTGCTATCTGGCCAGTAAAACAATTCTAGCAAACCAACTGTGCCTACAAAAAAAGTGTAGGTTCCATAGGCGATCGGGTTTTGGGGTTTGGCAGAGAAAGCTGCGATCGCGGCTTCCAGTAAGTGGGCGATCAAGGCAAAGCGTGCTAGCCCAAAGATGAGAGGCATAAAACTGGGAATCTCTGTGTGAGTGAAGGCTGCATAAAGATGCCATGATTCTAAGGCGATCGCGCCAGCGATGAGAACTGTCGAGAGAACTTTGACACACAAGATAATTGTTTTTTGGTAGTTAGGTTTTAATTTCATCATCTCTAAGAATATTAGGGTAGATTTCAATTGTGCAAGGGCGCTAGCGTAAGTCAGCCATACATTTGCAACATTTGCCTTGACTTTACCCATTAACCTTTCAACACCATTATACTGCATAAATTACATGAACGTGCGATCGGGCACACAATGGCACAGTTCATGTAGGTTGGGTTTCCGCACGAAACCCAACCCAAAGCTACATTTTAGTTGGGTTTCCTTACGTCAACCCAACCTACGGACTACAACTGGGTTTCTTTCCATGTCCAGCCAGACTTCTCCCTAATTTCTTCTTGTAATATCGTTTCTGATTTAGTTGGCTTATCCGGTGAACCAGCAAACATTCCTACCAACGGGTCCGATCCCATATCACCTATTGCTAGCGGTTGCCTTTCTAGATAGATCTTTACTATTTCAGTGACAATGGCTTCGGGAGATTGACATCGTTGACTTGCTAAGGCTAGCAATTTCTCCAATAAAGCTTGTTCGGGCTTCCAGTCAAAGGCATAGTCCATAATTCTTGTTCTCTATTCAATCTTGTCCGGTCAATAAATCGGTCTGTCCATCGGTTACTCTCACGGCCTATTCCCCAACTTTAACCCTATTTTCTCTGTACTGTCAACACCCGTAGCATCCCGTAGCGAAACCCCACCGACAAGTTATACCCGATCGGGGCACAAGCAGGCGATATGAGTGCGATCGCATCTGGCCAGTTGATTGCCGATCGCCTTTTGTAAGGGCACGGCGGTACAATTTCTCATCATCACCGATAATCTGCGCTCTGCTGTGCCCTTACATAACATTTCCCCTGCCTTTGTAATCCCGACGCACTTCTCAGGTCAGGACGTTCTGAATCACGTTATCATCGACTATCATATTCATGACAGTAGTGAAACTGTCAGCGCTGTTAGTGCTGACACCAGGTAAATTCACAGCATTCTCAGCAGTTCCCAGTGCTGTTAAGTTGTTTAAGGGATCTGAGCGATCGAGCAAATCTATCGCTTCAGTGGTTAAGCTATTGCCCATGTCTACAAAACCTTTCGCCAGCGGAGCAAATCTCCCTTGTCCGTGACCTTTCCCTACTTATTTTTATACGTTAGAGTTACGACCAACTTTTTATGGAAATGCTTTAGTTTTCCTTAACAATTGATAATCTATGAAGACTCCTCCAGACTCCAGTAGGTAGTATAGTATACTCCGAAGGGTCCGGAACGGCGATGGGCAAGGGCTCCCATGCGCATCACTTCCCCCTCGCGACCAGACCAGAAACCGGGTTTCTGCGGCAGATTTTCCCATCACCACCAAGATATTCAAAGAAACCCGGTTTCTCAGCTTCCACCCGATCGCCCCCCCGATCGCGACCAGACCAGAAACCGGGTTTCTACGGTAGATTTTCCCATCCCCACCAAGATATTCAAAGAAACCCGGTTTCTCAGGTCCCGCCCGATCGCCCCCCTCGCGACCAGACCAGAAAAAATCGCAAGTCTATCCCATTCCAGGTATATTATCTCCTCCATATCCTCGATGGGATTCTATTTTGGGAGACTGGCAATTTTAGCCTCGATTTTAGACCAGAGGTTACTTGTGGGTGTGGTCAAAACCCGTCGATCTAACAATGACTATCAACTACTTGTGACCACACCCCACTCCGCCCGGGTCGGATAGTCTGACCGCCTTGGTCGGATAGTCTGACCGCCTTGGTCGGATAGTCTGACCGCCTTGGTCGGATAGTCTGACCGCCTTGGTCGGATAGTCTGACCGCCTTGGTCCGATGGTCTCCCCGCCGCAGTCCGAGGGTGTCCCCGCCGCAGTCCGAGGGTGTCCCCGCCGCAGTCCGAGGGTGTCCCCGCCGCAGTCCGAGGGTGTCCCCGCCGCAGTCCGAGGGTGTCCCCGCCGCAGTCCGATGGTCTGACCGCCTTGGTCGGATAGTCTGACCGCCTTGGTCGGATAGTCTGACCGCCTTGGTCGGATAGTCTGACCGCCTTGGTCGGATGGTCTCCCTGCCCTGGTCCGAACTCCGAACTCCGAACTCCGAACTCCGAACTCCGATGATGCCCCGACCCAGGTGCCGGTAGCACAGTTCCTCCACCCGTTGCAACCGGTGACGACAAAGGCTCTCAGGGGAGCCAAAGCCTAATCCACGTGCCAAGCCTTCTGGCGTAAATTATGACATAAATCGACATATATCATGTCATAAGCACCCCGCGAGGGATTCCTGTCAATATATGACATATTTTTTTGCTCCTTAGCTGAGCCCCTACAGCAGGACTTAGGACACGTACTCCTACGAGTTGCAACCGGCGACGGAAAAGGCCATAACGGGAACCAAAGCCCGAGACAGGGGGGCCTATCGGTGAGCCGAGAGGGCCCATAAACGATCAACGGGTTTTGACCACACCCTCAATCACCGGCTGTACTCGCAAGCCGAGACCGACACCGATCTCCTTTAAAAATCCCCAAACTGCATAAAGCCCCCGCTCCCAAGCATCCCATTAAATACCAATTTATTAAAGTTGTCAGAGAGAAAAAATGGCCACACTTTCGTCCCTCTCGTTCCCAGGTTCTACCTGGGAACGGTCTTCGGAGGCTCCCGCCTCCAGGAGTGCCTGTTTAAGTGCTGCGTTTAACCCTCACAAATCTAACAAGTAGAATTGTGCAAGTATAACATCCGCATCTTTCGACACAGAAGGCCGCAGCCAGCAAAGCTCGCTGGCTCGCAGAGCCGCGAGCGCTTATAGTT
>JBFRWI010000072.1:0-52461 GCA_051439505.1 Hormoscilla sp.
ATCGCGGCTTATGGCCAAGCATTGTCAGTCTGGACTTTTGAGGCATTCCCCAAAGAATGGGCAACCGCGCAAAACAATCTCGGGTTAGCCTACTCTGACAGAATAAAAGGAGATAAGGCAGAGAATATAGAACAGGCGATCGCGGCTTTGGGCCTGGCATTGTCAGTATATACATTCGAGGCATTCCCCCTTGATTGGGCATTGACGCAAAACAATCTCGGATCTGCCTACTGGCAAAGAATAAAAGGAGATAAGGCAGAGAATATAGAACAGGCGATCGCGGCTTATGGCCAAGTATTGTCAGTATTGACGAAAGAGGCATACTCCCAATCTTGGGCATTGACGCAAAACAATCTCGGTACTGCTTACGATAACAGAATAAAAGGAGATAAGGCAGAGAATATAGAACAGGCGATCGCGGCTTATAGCCAGGCATTGTCAGTATTGACAAAAGAGGCATTCCCCCAAGATTGGGCAAGAACGCAAAACAATCTCGGGAATGCCTACAAAAACAGAATAAAAGGAGATAATGCCCAGAATATAGAACAGGCGCTAGCGGCTTCTGGCAAAGCATTGTCAGTATTGACAAAAGAGGCATTCCCCCAAAAATGGGCAAGCACGCAAAACAATCTCGGATCTGCCTACTGGCAAAGAATAAAAGGAGATAAGGCAGAGAATATAGAACAGGCGCTCGCGGCTTTTGGCCTGGCATTGTCAGTCAGGACAAAAGAGGCATTCCCCTTTGATTGGGCAGGGACGCAAAACAATCTCGGTGGTGCCTACATTGACAGAATAAAAGGAGATAAGGCAGAGAATATAGAACAGGCGATCGCGGCTTTGGGCCAAGCATTGTCAGTCTGGACAAAAGAGGCATTCCCCTTTGATTGGGCATTGGCGCAAAACAATCTCGGTGCTGCCTACAATAACAGAATCAAAGGAGATAAGGCTCAGAATATAGAACAGGCGATCGCGGCTTATGAAAAAGTCTTGTCAGTCTGGACAAAAGAGGCATACCCCCAAAAATGGGCAGTGGCGCAAAACGGTCTCGGTATTGCCTACAATAACAGAATCAAAGGAGATAAGGCTCAGAATATAGAACAGGCGATCGCGGCTTATGGCCTGGCATTGTCAGTATATACATTGGAGGCATTCCCCCAAGTATGGGCAAAGGTGCAAAACAATCTCGGGTATGCCTACTGTGGCAGAATAAAAGGAGATCGGGCAGAGAATATAGAACAGGCGATCGCGGCTTTTGGCCAAGCATTGTCAGTCAGGACAAAAGAGGCATTCCCCCAAAATTGGGCAAGCACGCAAAACAATCTCGGGAATGCCTACTGTGGCAGAATAAAAGGAGATCGGGCAGAGAATGCAGAGAATATAGAACAGGCGATCGCGGCTTTTCGCCAAGCATTGTCAGTCCGCACTCCCCAAAACTTTCCCCTCAATTGCTTGCTAACGGGTCGCAGTTTAGGTAATCTAGGATTTTGCAGCGGCAATTGGGAAGTCGCCGTAGAAGGCTACGAACTCGCCATCGCTGCTGTCGAACAAAGCCGAAGCTGGGCAGCCACAGAGGAACGCCGCCAAGAAATTCTTAAAGAATCCCTTGATGTTTATGAAAACATGGTGCAAGCCTGTATCAATCTCGGTCAACTGGATAAAGCCATCGAATATGTGGAACGTTCCCGTTCCCAGCGTCTGGTAGACTTGATGGCGAGTAACGACCTGTATCGCGGCGGAGAAATTCCTCCAGAAGTCGAAGAAAAATTGCAGGAATACGAAGCACTACAGCAAAAAATTAGCCAAGAACGCTCCCGTCAGCCCGGGGACAAGCAGGAAGAACGCGGTGCGACTACCCCCGCCGCGAGCAGCCGTCAAGGGCGCGCCGCCCACGACGCCTACAGCCAAGAAATCGCCCAGTTAGAAGCCCAGAAACAGCAGGTTTGGGAAGAACTGAGAAAGCGAGACTTTGAACTCGCCAGTCAGATTCAAGTTAGCCCTCTGAACATAGCAGCCATGCAGCGGTTGATTGCATCTCCCACCACTGCTTGCGGCGAGCGTAGTCGAACTGCGATCCTCAGTTTCTACACTACCGATGACCATACCCATATCTTTATCCTGCGCCAGAACCAAGCCCCACAGTTACACAGCTGCACGGGACAAGGGTATGGTACCTTGCAAAGGTGGATTGACGAAGACTGGATACAACTCTATGCTGACTCACGTGACCCAGATAAATCACGACAAGAGCAAAAACAGCTAAGAACGCAATGGATTAGCCAGATGAGTGGTTTTCTCACCGAACTTGCCCAGCGCCTGCAACTGGAGGCTCTAATCTCCCAGCATCTGGGGGACATCGAAGAATTAATCATAGTACCGCACCTGTATCTCCACCAAATACCCTTTGCCGCCTTACCCATCAATCAATCTGGAGAATACCTCATCGACAAGTTCATCCTGCGCACGGTTCCCAGTTGCCAAATCTTAGAATTTTGCCGCAGACGCGATCCCATAGAAGGCTCCAGCAGTTCGACTACCCTCACTGCAAAGAGCTACGGTATAGTAGAAAATGCCACCGAAGACTTGCCCTACGCAGCCGTTGAATGCTCCCAAATAGTCGGGATGTACGGCATTCCCGAGGACCAGCGCTTAAAAGGTCGCCAGGGGGCAACAGTAGAGAACTATCGGCAGTTAGCTTCACGAGTAAATGTTCTCCACTCCAGTCACCACGCCAAATCCCGCCTTGACAAGCCTCTGGAATCCTATCTACAGTTAGGAGATAGGGATATCACCTTGGGGGAACTGATGAGTCCGGGTTGGCGCTTGCGAAATTTAGAGGAAGTATTTCTCTCTTGCTGCGAGACAGGTTTAGGCAAGACCGAAATCACCGATGATATAATTACCATAGCCACAGGATTTTTGTGTGCGGGGGCCCGCAGCGTAGTGGGGACGCTGTGGGAAGTAAACGACGTAGCCACAGCGATCCTTTGCGTATACTATTATGAGCAGCGGCAGGAGGGCAAGAGCCGATCGGAAGCCTTGCGATCGGCACAAATTTGGCTGCGGAATGTCGGTAAAGTAGAATTAGAAAAGTGGCTTGAGGATCGGCAGATGCCACTGAAGCGTAGGCAAAGAGCAGACCTCAATCTGCGCGAGCTTAGTGATACAGACAAAGTATTCCAGAAGCCTTATCATTGGGCTGGCTTCTGTGCCGTTGGTTTATAATGGAGGAACATGACCATGTCAAACATGTTAAATCAGAATACAATAGATGAGTTTGGAGAAGATGAACAGAGCATTGTCGCCTTTGTCCATCTCTATCAAACTCAGCCAGAACTCTTTTCAGACTACCAGAGCAGTCTAGCTGAACTATGCGACAATCTGCCAGACGATATAGAGGCAATCTCTGAAAAAATCCTAGAATGGTGTGAAGATGACGCTCCCAAGGTGTATCCTGAATTGGTTAAACTTCTTTCCGAGACTATCAGGGGACCGGGGGGCAGGAAAAACCTGAACGTAGAACAAGCCAAAGATCTGGTAAATAATGGTATCCGCAAAAGCATTCCCGATCGGGGTGTGGTCAAAAACAGTTGATCGTTCGGGGGGCCCTCCCAGTCGCCGGATCCCCCCTAACCCCCCGCTAGATTGGGGGGGACCGCTTAAAAAGGGGGGGCTTGGGGGGGATCCTCTACAACTACTTTTGACCACACCCGCCCAAAAAATGACGACAATAAACCCAAATCAAAAACTTCGCAATCCTAGTCTCACCCTCTACGCCTTCCACCTGCGCTCCGACATCAGTAAAATTCCCCAGAAAGAGGAAGCTGAGCGTTGGTGGAAGCAATTGGAGAAATTATCGCAACCGCTTCAGGTTCCCGAACTTCGTACCCTGGGGGACAAACTGATCTGCTACCAAAACGGTCAATACGACCCCAACGCAGAAGACGAACCGTTATTCGGGAATTTAAGCCTATTGCGTCCAGGAGAACAGATTGATTTACCAAAAGTACGCCAGTTGAGTCCTCAGTTAGGTTCTCTGGAACGGGGTACAATGTTTGAACCATTCCGGATCAACGATACCTATGCCACAGACCTGACCCTATACTATGAGGAAGGCACTCTCCCAATTTTCAAGCTTGGATCTTATTTGAATCCCCAAAACTGTCTGCTACCCCAAAATATGCAAGCATCCCTGGGTCAAACCCTGGTTTTGCTTGCCGAACCGGTAGGGGAGGTTGAGGATTATGAACTCTTAGCTTCCGAGTGCGTCGCCCAGTTGCTACAGGGAACAAACCAACCCCAACTAATTGCCAGAGGAGTCCTCTGCGGCAGCCAACTTTTTGAATACGATACCCAGGAGTCAGACCCAAGTAAAAGATGCCATATTTGGGTGTGGTTCGGTCGGGAAGAATCCCTAGACATGATACAGGAGGCATCAGGCTACCTGCTAAATTTGCTCTGTTGCCGCCACAAAATCCTCTACATCGAGTATCAATCTCGATACTGCAATCAGCAAGCTCGCGAACTATATAGCCGGTTGGAGGAACGCATCAAATTAATACTTCAGCTAAGCGATGCAGTAACGGAACGGGTCGAGCAATTGAAAGAGTGGCTAGTAGAACTGCCGGAAAAGCAACTGAGGTACGAGCATTTCTTGCGAGACATGGAAGACCATAAAACTGCGATGGCAGTCAATCTTGATAACTATATGAAACTCTTGAATAGTATACCAGATAATGAGGGAGATGACAGATATTTTATCGAGAAATTTTGGAATCTAACGGAAAGGAAATATCAGCGGCAAATAGAAGTCGATATGAGTTTCTTGGCACCAGGGCGCTCGTTATTTACCCAGTTTGTTGCTACAATTAGAGGGTTGGTAGATATCGAAACGCAAAAAGTACTGCAAAAACAAGAAGAGGGCGATCGGAGCCTAGAAAGAACCATCCAGGTGGTGGGAGTAGGTTTGGGGGTAGGGGGAATTGTTGGATCTAGTTCCGGTCAGATCGACAAGGAATTGAAACAGTCTTTTGGGATTGAAAACCCTTATCCATTTTTTGTTCCTTTATCCTTGAATGTCTTCGTTGCCCTAGCAGCAGCAGGGATAACTTGGTGGTTAACTCGACCAAAACGCGATCGGCCTAAAAGCCCTGACAAAAAGTAGGGAAGGCGTTGCACATTTTTGGGATGATAGCAGTCAATGGTTGCAAATTGCAAATTGCAAATTGAAAAGCCAGTATAGCCTCGTCCCCTGGCTTCGCCTGGGAACGCCGGGGTTTGAACCCCGGGCGGGCGGCGCAGCGAAGTAAATAAGTGCGGTGCGATGTGGGAATCTCGCCCGGGCCAGCGGGCATTGTGATATCATTTCATTAAAGATCTGATACAAGACTTCTCGGTTAAGAATATAGGTTGTCATTGCGAGGGGGGGGGTACTCCGCGATTAACTTCTGCGCCGATAGAGTAACCCCCCCCCCGAAGCAATCTTCCCGCCCAGTATGATATGAAAAACACTTCTGCGTCATCGGTGAGATTGCTTCGGGGGATTGATCGCGACGCTCCCTAAATGATCAGTTTGGGCATCCCCCCTCGCAATGACAGATTGTATCCCTTGAAGTATTGAGATCTGATAGACTTAACGGTAGCAGGGATAATCAGGAGGCACCGCAATATTTCTCGGTTAAGCATCAGAGGCTGTCATTGCGAGGGGGGGGGTATGTAGCGATTAACTTATGGGAAATCTCCTTAACCCCCCGAAGCAATCCCCTCGCGAGCGTAACAGACTCGGTGAGATTGCTTCGGGGGATTGTTTCGGGGGCCAACAAATAGTTAGTTGGGCATCCCCCCTCGCAATGACAAGTTGTATCCCTTGAAGTATTGAGGCGGATCCTCTTAATGAGGGTAAAACGCTTTCTCTATAATGTTTTCAGTCGGTTTCAACCGACTTTAGCTATTAGCCGGGGGTGGGATCCCCCCGGGCGGGCTAACAGCGAAGTGAATAGGTGCGATCGGGCTTCCTCAGGCAAACCAAGGGGATGGGCTAATAGCTTAAAAAGAAAGGACCATGCGGATAGTACCCGAGACAATACTGTCGTTATCATCCTGGTTGCCAGCATTAGTAATCAACTGCACTAAAGGAGTGATCCGGATATTATCGTTAACGGGAAAATTATAGAAAACTTCAAAATTAGTCTGAGTAGAATTTCCCAATTCATTAGCAATAAAGGGCTGACTGGCGGCAAAACCAGCCAAAGATCCAGGCACGAAGAGGTCTCTCAAGGCGAACCCGGCCATCCAATAATTAGGCTTGACATCACCAAAGGTAGTGTCATCGTAACTGCCATAGCCGTAACGACCAAACAGCCCCAACTTTTCCGAGAAAGTAAATTCCAGATTAACCCCGAAAACATCAAAACGTCGATCGAAGAGTTCGCCGCCGCTATACTGAAGACGGAGAGCAAAACTGCTAGAGGGTTTGAATTCTAGTTCCACCATGCTTTGGTAAAAATCGCCGAATAATCCCAGTTCGCCCTCCTCTCCGGGATAGAGTAATTCGGTAAACGCTGCCAAACCAAACCCGATCGTGCCTTCTCCAGGATCGGCAGCACCGGGTGCCGCATATAAGGCCCGCAACCGGAATGGTCCCTCCCCAGGGTTCCAATTAATTGCGGCACCGCCATTGCCACCAAAGACCGGAAACAGGATATAATTGTTAATCATAGCCAGGGTGGAAAAGTCGAAGAAGCAAAGGTTGGCGTAGCTATTAGTATCGATGTAATCCGTAGGCACGATCGAGGGTCCGACATCTAATCGGAAATTATCAAAGGGGGTAAAGCTATAGTAAAGTCGAGCCAGGACAAACTCGCCGTCAGTGGGAGGTTTGAGAGAGTAGTCCAGAGCACTAGCAAAAAATGGCTCCAGGACTGCCGCTGCATTATCCAGGGCCCCACCAGTGCCAGCCTCAATGCGGATTTTCAGCAAGTCCGTTCCGACGAAACTGGTGTCGAGATCCAAGGTCGCCCGAGAGATCGTCGTCGCCTGGGGGTCGCCACGAGCAATTTCGGCACCGGTCCCATCCAGGATCCGATCGCCATTAAAGCCACCCGCACTAGCGGCCATGAGGACAAAACCTGCCATAGTAGTAGTAGTGGAGAACTGATTGGCTTCCAGTTCCGCAGTGCGAGCTGACAGAGAGTCTACGCGACCCCGCAAAGTTGCTAACTCGGCGACAAACTCTTCCTGGAGCCGTTGTAATATAGTCAGGTCATTGCGAGAAATCTGGGCCGCAGCACCTGCCCCAATCAGCTCTTCGATCCGGTTGAGCGCTATATTCAAAGCAGCGGCAAATTCATAACGAGTCATAGAGCGGTTGCCCCCGAAGCTATTGTCAAGATAGCTGAAATCTATGCCATAGCGCTCGATCAAAGACCGTAGTGCTTGGTACGCCCAGTCTGTAGGCTGTACGTCCGTGAGTTCCGTCACCGAAGTCACACCTCCCTCCAATCTGGTGCGGGTCGGTAAACGCCTTTGGGCGATCGCATTTTTGTCAGCCAATGTTGGCCTGGTGGAATCTTCGGGGAAAATCTCCGCAGCTTGTCCTATCCTAGGAGCCTGGAGATTTATACTCAGTCCGCCCAGACCGAGGGCAAGGTACAAATAAATCTTGTTCATATGCTGCTATCTTCATGGAACATTTAAGTATGGGGTAATCATATAATAAGGCCAGGGCAAAGCTCAGAATTGTAACGTATCGTTACAATTAGCTCACTCAGGAGTGGGAAGAATCTTTAATTGATATTAAGGTTAGGGAGCTTTGGGGATAGGTTTCCTAAGATAGGGAGAAAGGTAAGGATCGGGAGGTGTGACGCCAAGGGAGGGGTGAGACCCCACAATGGGCCATCGCCAGACCGAGTGGCAATCAAGCAGGAAGAAAAAAACATGGTAGATACCCATGTAGAGAAAGCGGATATTGAGGCCCTAGACAGGGATTGCATGACCCTGTCTCGTCACGTATTACAGCAGTTGCAGAGCTTCTCGCCAGACGCGCAAGATTTAAGTGCGCTGATGAATAGGATCGCCCTGGCAGGGAAGATCGTATCCCGCCGCCTGTCGCGATCGGGTTTATTAGAGAATGTCCTGGGATTTACAGGAACGGTAAACGTGCAGGGAGAATCCGTCAAAAAGATGGATGTATATGCCAATGACGTATTTATATCGGTGTTCAAGCAGAGTGGGTTAGTATGCCGCCTGGCTTCCGAGGAAATGGAAAAACCATATTATATCCCGGAAAATTGCCCGATCGGGCGTCAGACACTGATCTATGACCCGATCGATGGTTCTTCCAACCTGGACGCGAATCTGAGTGTAGGTTCGATCTTCGCGATCCGCCAGCAAGAAGGGATAGATTTAGATGAAAGTGCAGCGGACTTGCTAGCCAATGGACGGAAACAAATAGCGGCAGGTTATATTCTGTATGGCCCCAGTACAATGCTAGTATACTCGCTCGGCACGGGGGTGCATAGCTTCACGCTAGACCCCAGCTTGGGTGAGTTTATCCTCAGTCAGGAAAATATCCAAACTCCAGCCCACGGTGCGATCTATAGTGTAAACGAGGGCAACTTCTGGCAGTGGGATGAATCGATGCGGGAATATATCCGCTACGTGCATCGCCATGAAGGATATACGGCTCGTTATGGAGGAGCGCTGGTGGGAGACTTCCATCGGATACTATTCCAGGGGGGAGTATTTTTGTATCCCGGGACGGTGAAGAAACCAGAGGGCAAATTGCGATTGCTATACGAATCAGCACCCTTAGCTTTTTTAATGGAGCAGGCGGGAGGAAGGGCCAGCACGGGCACTCAGGATATTCTGGACGTGGTGCCAGATAAACTGCATGCCAGAACGCCGCTGATTATTGGCAGTAAAGATGATGTAGCCCTGGTAGAATCATTCGTGAAGAAAGGGGCAGCGGTGAGCGTTTAGAAATTAGTTAGTATGGATAATTGACAATTGTCAATTGAGAAATGTTGTTACAGACCAGAACACACCAGAGGAGTAAACATGGCAACGAATCACCTGTTAGAAATATCAGCCTACGGTCAGAGTATCTGGATGGATAATCTCAGCCGCGATATCATTAAATCGGGCGAACTGAAAGAGATGACGGAAACGGGGGGTATTAAGGGGATTACCTCCAACCCGGCAATCTTTGAGAAAGCAATCAAAGGTAACAAAATATACGATGAGGAGATCGAGGCAGGGATTCGCAAGGATAAATCGGTACTGGAGATTTACGAATCTCTGGTGTTTGATGATATCCGGGATGCCTGTGATGTGTTTATGCCAGTCTATGAGGCGACGAAGGGACTGGATGGTTACGTGAGTATTGAAGTGCCGCCGACAATAGCGAAAAATACGGAAACAACCCTGGCAGAAGCGCGGCGGTATAACCAGGCGATCGGGCGTCCGAACGTGATGATCAAGATTCCGGGAACGGCAGAAGGTTTGCCAGCAGTGGAAGGGGCGATCGGGGACGGAATTAATGTGAACATCACCCTCTTGTTCTCGGTGGAAAGCTACGTGCAGACAGCATGGGCTTATATTCGGGGCTTGGAGAAACGGGTAGCAGCAGGACAAGACATCAGTAAAATCGCTTCAGTAGCGAGTTTCTTCCTGAGTCGGATCGATACTAACATCGATAGCCAGATAGATAAAATGTTGGCAGCAGCTACAGATGCAGAGTCCAAGGAAAAGCTGCTCTCGATCAAGGGGAAAGTGGCGATCGCCAATGCCAAAATTGCCTACCAGGAATACAAAAAGATTATCCAGAGCGATCGGTGGAAAGCCCTGTCGGCCAAAGGTGCCCAAGTGCAACGGCTGTTGTGGGCCAGCACCAGCACCAAAAACCCCGAATACAGCGACGTGATGTACGTGGATGAACTGATCGGACCGGACACGGTCAACACCCTGCCCCCCACCACGATCGTAGCCTGCACGGACCACTGCCACGTCGATAATCGGGTGGAAAATGACATAGACGCAGCCTACAAGTTGATGGAAACACTCAAGGAAGTAAACATCAACCTAGATGAAGTGATGGCCGAATTGCTGGAAGATGGGATTGACAAATTCGTCAAGCCCTTCGATACCCTGATGAAGTCCTTAGAAGACAAGGTGAAGCAGTTGGTGCCAGCATAGTTGGCAATAGTAGAATTGACGGGCAGGCGATCCGCGCCCGCCCTCAATACCTCTCGGTTAAGGATATAGGTTGTCATTGCGAGGGGGGGGTACATAGGGATTAACTTATGCACCAATTGAGTTGACCCCCCCCCGAAGCAATCCCCCCGCCTCGTATGAGGTGAGATTGCTTCGGGGGGATCCGGGCGGTGAGCCCTAAATTATCGGTTTTGGTTTCCCCCCTCGCAATGACAGGTTGTATCCCTTGAAGTATTGCGCCCGCCCTAGGTTTGACGGGCAGGCGATCCGCCCGCCCTAGGTATATTGACAAGGAAAAGAAATGGTAACGCTACTGGAAAATCCCTTACGAGTGGGACTGCAACATGACCGGATCCCAGAACCACAAATTTTGGTAATCTTCGGTGCATCTGGAGATTTAACCCAGAGAAAACTCGTTCCCGCCATCTATCAGATGATGCTGGAACACAAACTGCCCCCAGAACTGACGATCGTGGGGGTGGCGCGACGAGACTGGAGTCACGAATATTTCCGCGAACAGATGCGGATAGGAGTAGAAGAGTTTGGCGGCGGACTGGGTAGAGAAGAACTCTGGTCGCGATTTGCAAAAGGGCTATTCTATTGTTCTGGGGACATTGACAAACCCGAAAGCTATCAGAAACTGAAAGCATTCTTAGGTGAACTAGACGAACAACGAGGTACGCGAGGAAATAGAGTATTTTACCTATCTGTGGCACCCAGATTCTTTGGAGAAGCTACCCAGCAACTGGGAAGTGCAGGAATGCTTCAAGATCCCAGAAAGCAGCGCCTAGTAATCGAAAAACCTTTTGGTCGAGACTTAGGATCGGCCCAAATGCTCAATCAGATCGTGCGTCAGGTATGTGCCGAAGAGCAGATTTACCGGATCGACCATTACTTAGGCAAAGAAACGGTGCAGAATTTGTTGGTGTTTCGGTTTGCCAATGCGATTTTTGAACCTCTGTGGAATCGTCAGTTTGTCGAGCACGTACAAATCACAGTGGCGGAAAAGGTAGGTCTAGAAGGGCGGGCAGGTTATTATGAATCCTCTGGGGCCCTGCGGGACATGGTGCAAAATCACCTGATGCAGTTGTTTTGTCTGACAGCAATGGAACCGCCGAACTCCTTAGATGCTGACAGCATTCGGGGTGAAAAGGTAAAAGTTGTCCAGGCCACGCACCTAGCAGATTTGGAAAATTTGGATCGATCGGCCATTA
Source organism: Hormoscilla sp. (assembly GCA_051439505.1). GTDB lineage: Bacteria > Cyanobacteriota > Cyanobacteriia > Cyanobacteriales > Desertifilaceae > Hormoscilla. The sequence continues at coordinate 11,424 of JBFRWI010000072.1, forward strand.
GGGGTCAATACACGGCGGGTTGGATGAACGGCAAGCAAGTGCCGGGCTACCGAGAAGAAGAGGGGGCGGATCCCAATTCAACTACTCCCACTTATGCAGCGTTGAAGTTATATATAGATAATTGGCGCTGGAAGGGAGTGCCTTTCTACCTGCGGACGGGTAAGCGGATGCCCAAGAAGGTAACGGAAATCGCTATCCAATTCAAAGAGGTGCCCTATATGATGTTTCAGTCGGCGGCCAAGCAGATGAATGCGAATGTTTTGGCACTGCGAATTCAGCCCAATGAAGGGATTTCTATGCGGTTTGAAGTAAAAACTCCAGGCAATTCCCTGCGCACCCGATCGGTGGATATGGATTTTCGTTACGATACGGCTTTTGGTAAAGCAAACACGGATGCCTACAGTCGTCTGCTGATAGATTGCATGTTAGGAGACCAGACTCTATTCACCCGAGGAGATGAAGTGGAAGCTTCCTGGCGGGTACTCACTCCTCTGTTGGAAGTTTGGGATGCCCCGGCCCCTCCGGAAACGATTCCTCTTTATGAAGCAGGAACCTGGGAACCTGTGGAAGCAGAATTACTGTTAAATCGAGATGGTCGGCGCTGGCGTAGACTTTAATAGCGAATAGAAAGGGTGGGCAATGCCCACCCTAGCAAATTAAGGAAAAAGGAAAATTAAAAAATGACAGCAACTCCAATTGTTGCCCTGCAAAAACCAAAAGATATTTCCCTGGGAGAAATTGAGGCAGAATTGAGTAAAATATGGCTCAGGCAAAATAGCGGTAAAGCAAGTCCGGTTGCTACCAGGGCGGCGACATTTAGCATGGCGATCTATGAGCCAGAAGAATTTCAGCAATTGCTGGGAGCTTTGGGGTTTTACGATGGCCCGATCGATGGCATTCACGGACCCAAGACCAAGGCAGCGGTAAAGCAAGCTCAAAGGGCTTACGGGCTGAGAGAAACGGGTTTAGTTGACCCGGAAACATTGGCAAAGTTACGGGAAAAGTTTGCCGAACAATCGTCGGAGTCGAAAGAAGTAGAAGTATCTAATCTGAACATGAGGGGATTTAGTATTAGTGATGCGATCGCGTCCCAAAATCCCTGCCGGATCGTTACCCTTTGTCCGGAGTTAGGAGAAGATCGAGGGGTAACGGCACAGGTTTCCGCCTATTGCCCGATACAAAAAAGTAGCAACAACAGTCTGGTATGCTGTGAATACATCACCCTGCGAGGGACAAAAGAGGCTCTCGAAAGGGTAAGCGAGACAGTTTCGGAGCTGATGATCCCGGATCTGCCCAAGTTTGTCTGGTGGAAGGCGACGCCTAATCCCGAACAGCCCTTGTTTAAGCATCTAGCCTCTAGTTGTAACTGTATGGTAATGGACTCTTGCTACTTCAGCGATCCCGCTAGCGAGTTTCTGAAAATGCAGGAGTTAATTGAGTCCGAAACCTATGTTGCAGACCTGAATTGGCATCGACTGTCCGCTTGGCAAGAGTTGACGGCGGCGACTTTCGACCCGCCAGAACGTCGCGCGGCTTTAGTAGAAGTAGACCGGGTGACTATTGACTATCAGAAGGGGAATGCAGCCCAAGCGCTGATGTTTTTAGGTTGGCTAGCTAGTCGCCTGGGTTGGGAACCCGTATCTTACAGTTCCGAAGCTGGGGATTATGATATCATACATGTCAGGTTGAGGGGATCCCGCGCGATCGAAGCAGAATTAGCAGGAATTCCCACAGCGGACTGGGGAGAAATTCCCGGCGATATGGTAGGATTGCTTCTAGCTTCTACCAATACTGATGCTGATTGCTGCACGATTCTCTGTTCTGAAACCACAGGATGTATGCGGATGGAAGCTGGGGGAACTGCCCAGAAATGCCGCACGGAACAGGTGACACCTTTGAGCAACCAAAAAGCCGAGTCGCTGATGTCTCAGCAATTAGAACGCTGGGGTCGGGATCTGCTTTATGAGGAAAGTCTGGCGGTGACGGCCCAGATTCTCAAATTGCGATAATGCAAACAGTAGAGTGGGCATTGCTCACTTTACTGGCGATCGGGGCATATGCGGGGGCGAACATTTTTTTGCCTGGGCGAACAACGCAATTGCTTAACAGTAGTAGTCTACATCGCATTTTAAGGCGAGAATAGTGGCGTTATCGCGGGCTCCTCTGGCCAAAACTCGCTGAATAGTTACCTCCACATTAGTTTGCAAAGACTGAGGGGTGGTAAAGATCTCCGCTAACTCATCTGCTGGTACTAAGTCCCACACGCCGTCCGAACAGAGTAGCAAGATATCGCCATGCTCTAGAGAAATGGAGAAATCGGCACCGAACTGGCTTAAATATTGTATGAAATCTTCACCTAATCGGCGTTTGGCTCCCAGACATTTGGTGAGCACGTTGCGATTGAGATTGCGCTTACTCTCTTCATAAGTAATTTCGCCACTGGCTAGCAGCATAGCTGTCAAAGAATGGTCTTCGCTTAACTGACAGATGCGATGGTTCCTTAACAAGAAGATGCGACTGTCTCCAATATGGGCGATCGCCAACTGCCGCCCGATCGCCCATACTAAACTCATGGTCGTGCCTCCATGTTCCACGCGATCGGCTATAGTTTCGTTGGCCTGTTGCACCAGAGATTCTAGCCATTCGACAGGTTCAAAGATACTGTTAAAATCGGTAGGAACTGCTGCTGACATGAATGTTTCGACAGCTAACTTGCTAGCTACCTCTCCTTGTTCCATGCCGCCCATGCCATCTGCGACCACTGCTAAAATCCCAGTATCAGACCGATCGCTTGTTTGTTGTCGTACTTCCCGGACTCCATAGCTATCTTCATTAGACAGGCGATGTAGTCCCGTGGTTGAACGTCCGGCCACATGCCACTGCACTTGCGGTTTACTCAGTAATTGCCTGGTTTCTACCAACATGCTCAATAATTGAGACAGACTAAATCGCTGTGTACTCGTGGGAGAAAGACAATTACTGAGAATTTGGTAGATCCGAGGGATAGATTTAATTTCGGGTTGCACTCCCTCATGCCAGTTAGGCAGTTGATGGTGAATCGATTGATACAGCAGAGCACCTACCACATAAGTACACATCTGCTCGGTAATTGGACAACCTAAGCCAATTCCCGGAGGGCAGTAGTCTCCGATAATACCATAATCCAATTGTAATCCGGCGGGATAAGCCCCAGTCAAATCAAAAAATTGCACGGGCGTCCCCATCTGAATGAATTGGGGATATATTTGAATCAAGCACCATCCTTGGCTTAAAACATATCGCAACAGTTGGCACACCTGACTGGCGACTAATAATGACTGTTCTAAAGGATGTTCCTGAGTTAACCATGTTGCTAATGTCTGTTCTGCTGGGGGCAAATAACTCAGCAAGAGAATCTTCTCAGCATCAGATTCCCCCATGATCTCTTTGGGCTGGAAAAATTCTGACTCTAAATATGCTGCTGATTCGGGGGCGAAACTTGGCTCTGCTGCGGGCCCAGGATCGGATATAGTTACGAGGGCTTCCGTGCAGTAAGCTAGTAACTCTGATATCATTTGGTAATCGCCCAAAGTCTGCCGCAACTCCATTTCTCGGCTGAGACTGCCCCCCACTGAACCTACACGCAAAAGTCCTAATTGAGGTGCATCTGGCGGGTCAGATTCTGAGTGGATGTATACTCGGAAGTAATGCACGTCCGCAGACTGTCCCAGATAAGATGCCACTTCTACTCGCCAGCTATTTATCTGAAAGCATACCCGTGCTTGAATAATTAAAACCTGCTCTCCATGGGGTATAACCAGAGTATCTTCTGTTTGGGATGATGTGATTGATGTCATATTTTCCTGTTTTTTATGCTATTTGAAACAATAGGCGCACTTTCCCTATGGCAATTTCATCTCCAGGATTTAATCTGGACGGGGTAGTAATTTTCGGGCCAAAGCGAGGATGACCGGCAGGTTTAATGTAAATTCCATTGATAGAATTAAAATCTTTGATCTGCCATTGTCCTTCCTCTAGGTAAATTTCTCCGTGATGGCGGGAGACTGTTTCCGATCCATAAAATCCCTCTAAGTCTACCTCTACCGGACCCGTATCTGGATCGAACCGTCCGATAATTGCACTGCTGCTATCTAATATAAACTCGGGTACGGGGGAACCGGCTTGTTTGGGTATTAGTCTGGCCGTTGTCGGAGTCTTTGTCTCTGAGGTAATGACTGTCGGGGGAATATTATTTGTGGCTTCTGGATAGATGGGTGGTGGACTAGACTGAATAGAAGTGGGTTTTGAATAGATGGGTGCTGGAGAAGGCGGATAGATATTTATTGTTTCTTCTGTCTCTGGTTCTGGTGGGTTAAGGGGAGGGCTTGACGGAAATACGTTGAGTGGTTTTTCTGACAATTCTGTGCCACAAGCTTCACAAAATTGGGAGCCCGATGGGTTGCGATCGTAGTTACAGGCCCCACAGGTAATCGTCATTTACATTCCTCCTTGGGTATCTAAGTAATTCCGGAGCTTCGTTGTTATCCCGCTGTAGGTTGGGTTCAGCGGCAGTTTCAAGTCACAGGACTCTTGGGTTTCGTGAATTGACCACTTACAACTGACCACTTACAACTGACTACTTACGTTCCTGATGCTTTACGAATTTCCTCTTCCTCCAGATCGTTATTAATATCACTTGCCATTTTCACTGTTTTGCCCTTGGAGCCCATTTTAATAGTTCTGCGCGTCTGGGCAGAAATTTTCTGCGTGCGCCGCAACTCATCTTTCGCCACTACTAGAGAAGAAGCGATCGCGTCATTACCTATTTGTTTAGTGATGCGTCGGGCTGTTTCGAGCATTTCTGCGGCCCGCCGAGGGTTTTGGTCTGCCAGGCGGGTGGCAATATCGATCATCTGAACGATATTGCACTGCTGCATGTAGCCCATCACTTCGGGATCGACCTGGGCGGTAAAATTAGCACCTGCCATAAATTGTACCACCAAATTCTGGGGCTGTAGTTCGCCCCGTTGATTTTTTCCGGGGATATCATAGGTCAAGCCCAACTGAGCTATGCGCACCCGGGAGGCTACATGACTTTCTATGGTAAACTCTAGGATAAATACCGTGTCATCATTTGCCCAGGCGTTACCTATAGGGAATGGTTCTCGGTCTAAAAGAAATTCTGCCTGTCCGGGATAGGCCCGCACCACCCGAGTCAGTTTCACCCCTTTGATGGTTTTCACTGTTAAGGCGAGGTTGGCGATCGCTTCTTGTTGAGCTTGCAAGAATTCTGCTAGGATCTGGTCGGGCAGGTCGGCAATTGCAATAGTAGCACTGCCATAGTTTTTGGTAACTACATGTAAGGGGCGTCCCCCCGTCACGTCGCTGAGATAATTCAGCAGGTCTTCATTAAAGTCTCCCATTCCCAGGGCGGTAATGGGGATATTTTGGCGAGCAAATTCTCCTGCTAATTCTCGACATTGGTCTTCATCGCAGGTTTGACCGTCGGTAAATAGTAAAGCCCTCCGACAGGTCATGTTTAGATCTGATAGCATAGTCAGGGCTTGCTGCATCCCCAGTCCCATGCGGGTGCCCCCGGAAAATTCTCCCAGCCGGGCGATCGTACTTTTGGGGACTGCCGTTGCTGCTGTTAGTCCGATGATGCTAGAAGCATTGTCATCAAATTGGATCAGGGCCAGGCGATCGCTTGCCGTCAGCTTTCCCGAGTCCAGCAGGTTTTCTAAGGATGCGATCGCGATCTCCCGTTTCGTCTTTCCCCCCGGGACTTCCTGCCATGTTTTCCCCGTCTGTTTTGGGTCGCCGACCACCACTTCATCCATAGAACTGCTAGTATCTATTATCAAAGCCAAGGCCGTGGATGGCCGCGTCGCCGCTGCTTCTTTAGTCGGTCGCAGCTTCAGCATCACGAACAGCTTTTGTTCCGGGCGATCGGCTGGCAGAAACTCGCGGTGGGGGGTTATAGTTACATTTAACATCTTTGCACGTCCTCAAGCAAAATCCAATGGGGGTAGGGCACCTATGAGGGGTTCTACCTCAGATATCTCTGGGTAAATTATACCCGGTATTTCTTGATTTCCTGATTCTTGGAGATTTTCCATATTCGCCTCACTCATTAGGGGTAAATCCAGAGTCAGTTCGCTATGACGGTATCCTTCTTTGATATCTTCGATCCAACTTGTCACAATCCGCCGGAGATGGCTGTCATTTATTCTACAGGCGCTTTGTCTTTGCAGTTCCCCTCTGATTTTCTCACATTCTGCTTGGGTAAAGTACCTTTCTGGCCGATCCTCCTGAGTTTTTTGCAGGTCGATCGCCCATTCATATTTCTCCTGGCCTACCTTAAGATTAAAAGTATATTTTACCATCAGGGATTAATTTGAAAGACTTGCTTGATAAAATTTTCCACATCCTGGGCTAGACTGGGACGGAGGATGCGGGCTTTATCTAAATTTATTGCCAATTTATCGTAATCTATATTCACTCCATAGGCATGACGAAAGAAATGTCTAAACCCCCGCATGTTATTCATATTTAGATAACTTGACTCTGATAATAACCGGGGGCGAATGCCCGGAATATATTGAGTCATTCGTTGTAACAAGGCACTTCTGCCTAGGGCCGTATCTGTGATTTGATTTTCAAAATGTGCTGCCACTATTTTCAACAAGTCCTCTACAGCATTGTAAAGATTGTGAATTTGATAGGCGACACTCTCCATTATCGCCGGTTCATCGGGAGTTAGCCCGATCGCGCGTTCCTCTAGTTTAGCAAAGATCTTGTCTATCAGAGTCATTTGTCCTTGAATCTCAGTCTGGAGAACCGTCAGGGCATTTTTGTCCATAATATTCCTGTTTCGCGGATGCGGTGGGCAAAGTGACATTGGTCTAGCTTAATTAAGTCTACCTCTGGAGCCTAGGGCTGTTACTAACAAGCTAATAACAGTAAAAAATTCCTCTGGATATATCTGTTCGACAGCGATGTCTACATCGGATGTTTCCGTAAAGCGATCGGGCCTGGTGAGGGAACCAAAGATGTAGGCCCTGCCAATGCCATACTGACTGCCATAGTCATCTAACCACTGTTTGACCTGGGCCAGCAATGTTTGCCGTTCCTGTTCTCGTCGATCGCGCTTGGACCGGATAATTTCATCCAGCAGATCGGTGTTAAATGACATTTATTATTCTCCATTAATACTTTTGCCTCATGGACCTAGCTAAAAGCCAGAAAGGCAATACACCCAACAACCCTAATGCTGCCAATACAGATAAGATAATTATCAACCTCGTGGGTCCGGGAAGGGTAGGTCCTACCCAAGGAAATACATAGGTTTTTGGCTCCGATCCGATCGCACCCCCAGGACTATTCACTTCTATTGTGACAGTATGTTCGGAACCCCGATCGGCATTGGTCGGCTGACTGTAGCTAATTTCATACTCTCCCAGCAATGCTTCGAGGAATTCCTTCAGATTTTCCGATATCTCAGAGGCGTTCCCCGAAAATTCCGCGATCGCCCCTGTGGCCTGGGCAATTTGCTGCAATCGTTTTTGGTCAACAAATTCTTCTCCGGGGACAGTAATTTGAGCTAATCTATTGGGGTTAGTAAAGTCTGATGGTGCCACTTTGCCGACATCGGCGATCGTCGGAGGTCTCGATAGATTATATTTAGCTTGTAACTGCTGGGGTGTCAAGCCGTAACCCAAGGTATGTATGGTAATATCAGGATAACGCTTGAGCAGCTTCAGCAGCTTTTCAAAATCTGCCGCTTCCCGTTCTACTTCATTTTCTTGGCCGTGATAGATGCTATGATAGCCATCAGAAAGCAGGACGATCGATAATCTTGGCTGAGGTTGATTGGCATCCTCTGGAGGGTAAAAGTCTTCCTCTGTTGGATCTCCTAAAAATTCTACTGCTCTCCGCACGGGATCGTAAATATCTGTAGCCCCGCAGAGGTTATTTAGCTCAGTCTCTAGTTCCTGGAGAGTATTTTCTAGTTGGCGATCGCCAGCTAACTTGAAATTCTTTAGTTCTCGCTCGCGCACGGGATTGCCGAGGCAATTCTTGCCGCCTCTGCTGAAAGGGACGATCGCCATATAGGTATTAGCGCCCCGTGCCGCCAAATCCCGATCGAATCTTCTAATCGCCTGAATGGCCCCCTCTAGCTTCGTCGTGCCGCTGCTATCGAGTCGCTTCATGCTACCGCTAAAATCTAGGAGCATGATTATCCAAGCTGGGGGCAGTTCCTCGGGCCGGGGAACTCTCAATTTGGGATTCGACTCTCCCAGGGTTTGACATTCACCTTCTGGGTCACAAACTATTAAGTTCATGTCCTCTATTTCCAGACCATTGACAGGTCGATTATTTTGGTCGTAGACCTTGACGCGCAGACTTACCGTACCCCTGTCTTTATCCACCCGGGGGTTGTCGATAATTTCCACTCTCTCTATCTGCTGGCCCCAGCAGGGACCGATCGAGCTACCCACTAGCAACAGAGATAGACTAAGCTTGCGGATCCAAGAAGCGATTGTAATAGACGAATCTGAACAGCTTTTTCCCATGATATACACCCTCGTCGGCGTGAAAGGCAATCATATCATTATGCCTTAAATCAATTGGTCTGGCAGAAGTGAGTCGATCGCCCCTTAATTCTACTCGATCGTAAACAGCAGGATTGGGAACCAACTTAGCCGTGCCGGGAGATAGATCTAGGTCGGCGACATGGGGAGGCAGTCCCGGAATATAGATATGGGCCCCCGAACCCGAACCGATTCTAATTTTTTTCCCCCTACCAGGTAACTGGATGGACAGTCCCTCTTCTATGCGATCGCTGTAGTCATCACTGACAAATTTCAATCGTGGCTTTAATTGCTTCTGAATGCGGGGATGATTAGTTGATATAGTTCGCTGACTGTCATCGTCGTAATTATCCATCGTTTCCACATACTCGAAACCCGCTCCTGCTCTCAGGGCTACCATGTAACTGGGAGATGTAGAAATGCTTAACACCAGACCCAGTAATGCCCCCAGCAGCGAAAACCCCAGAGGATCCTCCCAACCTTTTTGGGCTTCGGGAATTTCCCCGCCTAATTGCTGTCGCCACCACTCAAATATTAATGCTGCTGCTAGGGCCGCCAAGCTGCTGGCGATCGCACTCGTCAATAGGCGTTGCCAGAAACGTTTGTTGTCACCTGCTTCCACGCTGCGCCAGCGCCAAGTCCATCCCTCGGCAACGCCAACTGCCAATCCGATCGACAACCAACCCACAATCCGCACAAATTGACTAGAAACACTCAATTGTTTCCGCGTGACAGGATGCAAGAGAATTTGCGTTATCCCTCCAGATGCTAATCCGATTATTAGTCCCAATCCTGCCGCGATCGTCAGGGCCAACCAACCACTGCGGAGGTTACGCTTAGGTCTGGTGGGATTACTCAGAAAAATCTCCGTAGCAACTATACCAATAGCCAGGGAAATTGCCACGCAGGGAAACAGCGCCAGTTCTGGCAACTGTTGTAACCACTCTAGGTCGCTAATGATGAATTGACCAGCGCTCCAGCCAATCAAAGCTGAAGCGATTCCCGATAATATGTAAAGATAGACTCTCATCCCATTTGAGATTTTATATTTTGTTCAGCCGTTCGTAGACGTAGGGTGGGCACCGCCCACCATTGATCGGTTAAGCCAACGTTCCGAATGTGTAAATATTTTTGTCCATCTACTTATATTAGACTCGGAACGGGATGTATGTGTACTTTTTGCGGCCATTTCATGTGTCCGTCAGGGCAGTTGTGGGCCATTAGCCATTCTCCATTAGCCATTAGCCATTCTCCATTAGCCATTCTCCATTAGCCATTAGCCATTCTCCATTAGCTATTAGCCATTAGCCATTAGCCATTAGCCATTCTCCATTCAATTGGATATGAGATTGCCGATCGCATCTGCCTGCAAGCTTTTGAAAGTCCTGTCATTAATATCGATTATGCCATTAGCATCAATTCCCTTGCGACTCTGGTATGTTCTGATGGCCTCAATCATTCTTTGAATTTCCGTTCGGTCTCCCCGTTCCACAGCAGCAGTATAGTCTAGATAGCTCACTCCCAGAGTTGACTTAATTGCCGTCACAATATTCATGTAGTTTAGTTGAACCTTGGCATTCCTTAAATCTGGGTTATTCTGCAACTCGGCAATCATTTGCCCTAGGGCCGGTTTAGTTATTTTCGCAAATTGAAACAATTCCGTTGTTTTGATATCCCGCTTTAAGGACTCAGCCGTTTCCGACCCTGGTTCTATGTAACCAAGGGGCTGTCCTATTTTGCGCTTTTGATATAAAGAGATCGCCTCCACCCACTTCTGTTTAGCCGCCTTCAACCGTTCGGGAACCCCGGCAAACTCCCGTTTTATTGCCCCTCCATACTGGAGGTCAAACTCACTTCCCAGCAGGTCTCTCAGTCCCAGAATGACAATTCTTTCGCTAAACTTGCGTTCCCCTTCATTTGCTGTTACCAGTTCCTTTTCCGCCAGATAAGCTACAATTTGCTGTAAGACTTGACTGGTGGTCTCGAATCTCCCCAATGCTTCTACCTTTGAGTCCCTAGTTGCCGCAGTTGTCAAGATCGAACTTGACATGGGAAACGGCGAACTCCCCCGTTTTCCGGTTAACCCGAAAGCATTTACCAACAGGCTGACTACGAAACCACTCGCTGCTGCCAAGATTATTGCTATAATAACTCTCACCTCATTCCGGGTTTCTCGATTCAGCAGCCATTCCAGTATCCATGACATCAAGCCATAGGCAATAATTACCACGATCGGATTGGCATTGCCTAGGAAAAACAGGAAGCTAATCAAAAGGGCTATTCTCGCCAACCAACCGGGCTTTCCCGACATGAAAGAGAGCAATTTTTCACTCCAGGTAGGTTCCCGATCGATTTTCAGACCGCAAAATACGGCATCTACATTGTTGCCAAAAGCTCGATTAAATACCTTGTGCGGCACTTTACCGTAGCTCACTTGGTGAAAGTATGCAGCTATCCTATATGCCCACAATATTTCTTCTTCCGAATCTTCCGAATTTTCCAACCATGCGGACTCTCCCAACCTCGTAAACAAATCTGCCAAGGGTTCATAGGTGGTCTCCTTGCTTAAATTTTCTCTCCAGTAGGTTTGCAGATTTCTCCAGATATATTCTCCGCATTCAAAATCGTTTTCGTTTGCTTGTACCATTTTAATTCTGACCAAATGAACTACTAATAATTTTTAAGTCCCCTCGGATATTTTCATAGAGATCGTCGCGATACTTAGCCCACAGCCCTTCTTTTGCCGTTAATAACCAAGCCACATTTTCTACTGGTAACTCACACTCACGTTGTATCAGTTGCTCTAGGACAATTCTAATTCCTTCTGCCAGGAATGGTTCTAGTCTCCGATATTCGTGAATTCGCAGTTGAAATTGAAACTTTGCCGATGCTATTTGCTGATGACTTTCTTGGTTTTTTTCCTCCTCCGTGTTCAACCAGTTGAGAAACTCTGGCAAGGTCTCTGGTAGGGCGATCGCCCTCACGGTCAGCAATCTAGCATCATTACCATGGGGGTTACCCATGAGGGCCTTCGTCGCACCCAACCGGTTAAAAATATCCGACCATTGTGTTTTAGTTAGCTGCTTCTCTTCCAAGGCCGTAGCTAAAGCCTGGACTCGCTCTTTCCTGACCTGGGCATTACCGATCAGAGCTTTGATCTCGGAGAATAGTGCCGCTACATCCTCTTCTGTCCCAGGTAATCTACTGGCCTCACCAACTAGATCTTCCTTGATTTCTGTCAGCTGTTGATATGCGCCTTCAGTAGCGGTCTGAATAATGATAAAGCTTTCTGGTCTGGACAGGGCCACTACATTATCTGCCCAGGATACTGCTTGGTGGCGATGGGCCTTCAGTTCCGCCATTCTGTTAATCATTTGGGGGGTAACGTTTTGGGACGGTTCTACCAGCAGGGGGGCCGTCGATTCACTCAGCCAATCTTGCCAACCCCGGTCTAAGTTGACCTTGAGTTTTTTGCCGACCATATGCACTTCTTGCTGTCCGGGCCCTCTGGTTTCTCTGGGATTGAAAACCGGCAGTCGCCCTCTGATTTTCTGATATTGTTCCATCCAATCAAGGATCATCCAGAGGCGATCGGCCCCTTCGCAGAGGAAGTAGCGATAGGTCGGGAAGGAATTTCCCTGATCGTCCAGAGAGCGAGTGACGATCGCGATCGCGGACCAATCCGACTGCTGATCGCCCAAAACCACCCGACCGAGCACTGCTGGTTCGTAACTCTCAGTACCCTCAGCGATTTGGAATAGCTGGTCGCGGATCCCTTGTGCTACCGGTAATGGAATCTCGCGCAGGGTTGAGTTTCCGAACTCACCTACCTGAAAACCCCTGGTTTCTCCTTCTATTCTGGTGCTGAATTCGTGAATTTCCAAAGTTTCCATCTGCTCATCCTCCCAAAATGGCCAGATCCACTATCTTCGATCATCTCCGGTGACATCGCCCCTGTACGTCATCAGTATACAGGATCCTGGCGGCGATCGCGATCCGGGTCGCGGTCGCTGACCAGTCATGTCCCAAACCTCAAGGTCGGGCTTTTTTGGCTGATTCTTCAGGTCCAAAGACCTCAAGGTCGGGCTTTTTTGGCTGACTGTTCATGTCCAAGACCTCAATCGTGAGCTAATACAGTCCGTCTGCGCCACTGCCGGCGATCGCGCCGATCGGCATCGAAGCGTTGCTCACTCCTGGTCGTGGGGTGTGGCCCAAAGTCTCCTAGCCCGCCGTGGGTTCAAACCCACGGCTAATAGCTTAAGTGGGTTAAAACCCACTGGAAGCTTGTAGAGAAAGGGTTTAGTCAACTGCGATCGGGGGTGCTGTCCCACACCGGTAGATATCAATATCTATTCTCCTCCATCTACCCTGTTTAGCAGTTTTTCTCTTACCTCCTCTTTCAAAACCTCGTATGTATCTCCATCTAAATCTATTATCCCATCCGCTGCTAGCCCGTTTTGCTGCTGGTAGGAGAATATCCCTTTCACTAATATTTCTATTTGTTGGGAATCTCCCTTTTGCACAGCCCCGCTATAATTTAGGCTTTCCTGGCTTGACAACGCTACCTTGATTTCCGTGACAATTTCCTTGTACTTATCCTCTTCGCTTAAATATTTTAATGCTTCCTCTTTTCTTAACTCTTTGACTAGCGTTCCCAGAGCCTTTTTTGTGCTTCTACTGAATTCATTTATCGCGCTTTCTATTTGTTCTTCGTTCATTTCAGCTAAATCTTGCCCCGCAAACCTGCCCTTGCAAATTTGTGGTCTGTGTTGCAGCTTAAGCTTAATTTCCAGGGAGTCAGCCACATCACACTTTAATAAATTATATGTCCTCTTCCCTGGTTCTATGTATCCATCAGCCACAGGCAACTTCTGCTGATTTCGCTGCTGATATGAATGGATAGCTTCTACCCATTTTCCTTGAGCTGCTGCTATTTCTCCTTGCCAGTCTATTTCCCACCTATTTGCAGAAATTGCTTTTTCATAATTCAGGTCTTTCGCCTGCATATCAGTATTCTCGCTCAGAGTTTCCTGAAGTGTTTCGATAATTTTATTACGATCTTGCTCCGGTGTTTTATCTGACAACTGAGTTAACTCTCTTACCAGGCTTTCAATTGCGTTCTTAGTTATCGTAAAATTCCCGATCGCTTCCCTCTTCCAGGGCGAAACAATTGCTGACATTTGCTTTTGTCCCTGCTTTAAGCCCACTAAATACGTTGCCACATGGCTGCTTGCTAGCAGACTGACTATAGCAATAATTCGGGCATATTCTTTGACAAATCTCATGCCCTGCTCCGGTAAAGGAATCTTTCTTTTAACTTTCAGCCCAAAAATATTCCCTTCATCGGAGCGTTCCCTTGGCAAGGCTCGCTTAAATATCGCTGTCGGCACTGCACCGTCACTCACTTGGTAAAAGTATGCCGATAACTCATATGCTGCGGATGGAGCATTTATCGACTTAGAGTTACCTAACCGAGCAAACAACTCTGCCAAAGGTTTATAAATGCTAGAGCGATAGGAATTTTGCCAGCACGAGCATAAATTACTCCATAGGTTTTCTCCGCAACTGAAAGCTTGCGGTTCTGGTGCCCTTCTGTTACTACTAAAGGAAGTGTTAATTGCGATTAAATCTCTCCTGACATCTTCAATCAACTGGAGACGATATGGTGCCCAAAGACTTCCCTGCGCAGTTAACAACCACAGGACTGCTGCTACTGATAGCTTTTTGCACAGGAGGCCATTGAGGGCATTTATAATCCCGTATGTAAAATTATCTGGGAGCTGATTCAACTTATTTTTCAGTTGGGTCTGAAACTCTAGGGATACTTTTTGCTGCGGTTTTTCTTGCTTTTGCTTATCCTCTATCTTTAACCATTCCAGAAACTCTGGCAAAGTCTCTGGTAGTATAAATGCTCTCAGAGTTAAAAGTCTTACCATTTGAGGATTGGAATTTCCCTGTCGGAGGGCATTTGTTGCACCCAGTCCATCAAAAACTTCCTGCCATTGCGTATGTTGATTTTCCCGTAATGCCGCCAATATAGTTTGAATCCATTCTGACTTTATCTGAGAACCACCGCTCAAACCGTTGATTGCTGTTTTGAGCGCCGCGCGATCGCCTGACGGTACCATCGCCCCTCGATCGCCTGACGGTACCATCGCCCCCGCACTCTCCACTCTCATCTGCCGCCTTTGCGCCAGATTTTGATATGATTGTCCGTTAGCTGCTTGAATAATCGTAAACATTTCTGGATGCTCGATCGCCTCTACATTGTACGCCCAGGATACCGGTCCTCCATTGGCTTTTACCTCAGCCATGGCGTTAATCGTTTGTAAATTAGGTACTCGCCCTGGTTCAATGACCACAGGTGTCTGATTGTCACTCAGAAAAGTTTGCCACTCCCTTGGTAATGGTAATTCCGGTTTATAAGCGATCTCGTACAAATGCGGATGTCCTAGCTGTTGGGTAGCAAAGGGATCGAAAACTATCTGCTTCCCTAACTGTTGTTGGTTATTCATCCAAGCGATAATTTTCCAGAGGCTATCATATCCCTCACACAGGAAGTAACGATAGAAAGAGGTCGATCGCCCATATTCATCTTGTCCCGTACTCACTGCGGCCACCACTGACCACTCATATTCTACCGTCCTCCCAATAAAGGTTGCCTCTTGACTGTTACGGTCCTGGGAAACCTCGAACCACTTGTTAGCGATCGCCCGCACCACCGAGTTAGGAATATTCTCCAGGGTTGAGTTCATGTACTCTCCCACCTTGAAGCCACGCGATCGCCATCTCCCGTCTAGTAACCTCTCTGGGTTGATGCCCGTGCTAAATTCATGTATTGCCACAGTTACCATAGCTTTAATCCTTGTCTAATTGAGTATGATGTACTCCCGTACAAAGCCAGTATATAGGAGATACTAGACCAAAGGGTCGCCATCTTTTCGAGTCTTCCAGTACCGATGCCACCGCCCGGCGATCGCGCGTTATCTGCTTTGAATTCGGTTTGAGGAACTTATTGCCCAGCACTCCGAATGCCGATACTGTAAAATAGTCTACCTCACAGCTCCCCAATCGCTGCCAAGTCTCCAATTTTTCACAAAGTTTTTTGAAGCGGGCTGTCGCTAGCCATTTTGGTCTATATCGATTATGCCACAATTCTGTCAGTTCGCACTTAGTCAGCACCAAAGCTATTCTCCGTTTTTGCTTTTGCTCTCCACCATCACTGGCGCGATCGAGGCCGAGCAGCAGTTTATCTATCCCCTCAGCATACTCCGAGTCTAGCCTATGAGCCGTCCCATCGATCAGCAACAGCATTCCCGTTGCCAGGGCGCAGTCTTCTATATATTCTTTTAATTGTACCCCTGATTGCTTGAGCAAGTCACTGAAAAACTCTCCCGCATAATCCTTACAGTTAATATCCAGGTTCATCAATGCTAAGGGGTTATTCCTGGCCGACTGTTTTTTCAGGACTATCCGCAAGCCATAGTTTTTCACCTGCACCACATCATCAGCCAGGCGCGTTTGTTCTAATTGCTCTCCTTGTTCTAAGATATTCTGAGCCATTTTAATCAACTCTTCCCCATCGTCGTTCGTAGCGGTCACCGCTTCCACCGGACTATCGGGGTTCGCCTGGGGCCAGCGGGCCAATGCCGCCAGATAGGTCGTTTTCCCCGATGCCCGATCGCCCACCACCCGCAGTTCCCCGGATAAGTTTTCCTCCTTGCCCTTAAACAGATCCTTAAACACCAGACTGCATCCTCTTGCCCTTACTTAACCAATATAGCGGCGAAATCATCCCGTAGGGTTGCCACTTGCGATTTCTCAACACCGACTGCTTACTTCCCAGATCGTCTATACGGTTGGGACGCGGATCGTTATGTTCCAGGATCCCAAAAGTAGATATAGCATAAAATCGCAAATTCTGCCGTTCAATTCTGTTCCGCAGAATACTTGTGGTTCTGGGTAAATGGACGCCGAACATATCCATTTCTGGGTCTAGTCTACCAGGCCATAGTTCTCCCCGCTCGCATTTACTCATTGCCACCGCCAGTCGCAAGTCTTGAGTCCGCCCTCCTTCGTTCATTAACTCAATAAATCTGGACATCACCTGACTATAGAATAAATCTCCGCCTCTATCCCATCTTTCCAGTAGCAGCAAGCATCCCACCACATCCTTGACGAAGCATTCATCGATAAACTCTTGATGGATATTACTATATATCCCCGCTGCTAACTCATCAAATATTTCTCCAGGATAGTCCCTAAATACCAAATCTACTTCATCGTTGCTCGGAGGAAACCTCCGACTTATTTCTAGCTTAAAAGAGTACAATGGTAAATCAAAAACAGATTTTATTTTAAACCCATCTATCTCCGTCGGGGGCAGAGAGGCCCCCTGTAATATAATCCTTTCTGCTTGTTCTTTTAGCCTTTTGGCATCATTAGTGATGCCCGTGATTTGATAATTTTGGTTGCTAGTATCGGACAAATATGCCAAAGCTGCTAAATAGGTTGTTTTCCCAGCACCCCTTGGTCCCAGCACGCAGATATTGCTCATTTTCCCGAGTTGAGTTAGATTGCTAAGTAGCTAGCCAAATATATCCAGGGTAGTTCCAGTAAAGTCCGGTTATAGATACTGGTGATAAAACAGCGAACTGATAAGCCCGATCGACTGCCATTTATTTCTGCTAGTTGGTCGAGCACTGGTCGAAAGTAACGGTACATTACATAATTATGGCGACCAAACCAATTCATCTTAGAATCATAAGGGTCGTAAGCTAGCTTGGATGCTTCTCCATCCAGGTTACAATAAATTAGGTCTGCTTTATTCAAGCAAATCACAATATGGCGTGCCTGGGGACAATCGTTCTGAAAAAATTCTACCCACCGGTCAAACCTATTGCACCACTGCTGCTGTGTCATGTGGTTATCCGGGTCCACAGAAGGCTGCAATATTTCCCGATAGGGAGGTACGATCAGGAGAATGCCCTCACTTTTGTGGAGTAACTGCTTGAAGCTATTCCACTCGTCAGTACGATCTGATTGCCATGACTTGCGGAAGATCTCACCCGGAGTATCTATCCAGTCTAGAGTAATTTGACTTGTGCCAGTAGGCAAGCGTACTTGCACATCTAGAGGACGAGTATAGGTATCTGCCGTCGGTCTAGCTGTACCATCTTCCAGCAGATTAGCCCTTAAATTATCGTAACTTTGATTGAGAAGAGAAACGCTGACATATTTGCCAGCCGGTTTGGCCAACTCCACCGCCAGGTGAGTTTTGCCAACATTGCGATCGCCTATATAAACCACACCCACGTCACACCCCCTTGTATCTGGCACCAACCGGACATGAGGGTCTAGGCATCTGGCGGACAGTTGCTAGATAGTATAGCATAGCCAGTGTATTTTTCCCAACCCCAGGATATCTACATTTTACATCATCTATTCTATAGCAGCAGATCTTTTTCTGCAATCCACGGGGCCCGACGGGAGTCAACTGCAGTCGCCTCCCACCCCAAAAACCTCCCTCAACCAACGCCTGGACAGGTTTCGACATTCGCGGCCCCAAGGATCTCCACTCCCCGACTGCCTCGCGCATCGTCAGGGCACATTCAGATGCACGGGCGCTAGCGCAGCGGCTGCGCAGCAGTTAGCATTCGGAGATAGTATTTGTCGTTTTCTGTCATAGTTTGTCGCTCCGCCCGCTTCGCCCCTACAGATATATTTGCGCAGCAGCAAGGTAGCACCCTCGCCATTCGGATCCCCGTTCGTCGGTAATTCCATTTTTTCCCAAATTTAACATTTAGTATATATTTGGTTGTGGCACATCCTCTGGTACAATATATCTTCATGCTCCCAACTAGAGGACAACAACTATCCTACAACCGTTTTTCCGAGCGGGCGATCGCCACCACCGAGTTCCGCTTTAAGGAATTCGATCCCGGTATTGCGTATTACCTTATAATACAAAACTGAGGGGGGGTATACCCCACAGTTATTCTAGGACAGGGTTATGACTTGGGTTTTCCCACTCAGGCGATCGCGCTTTGTACCCACCGGTTCTGACCATATTACTACGAGCGCCCGCTCGGCATTGATGGCGATCTTCTTCTAGGAAGGGAGCGAACTCCTCATGGCCAAGATTTTCTACCATAATATCCTGAAAAAGCAACTGATACCCTGAAAAAGCAACAATATCGTGCTTAAATAGAAAAGATAGTAGTAATGGGCAAAATCACTTAGATAATCGATAGATAAAATTTCTGTAGTTATGCGAGTTGTGCGAAAAATACATCCCAGAAAACCCCGATTTTCTAGGGATAAATACTGATTTGAAAGGAGGTAGATAATAATGATGTTGCAGATAGTCGAACGACTAAGGGATAGGCGCCGGATTGAGAAGATCGAGTATCTCTTGAGGAAAAGGAAAAGAAATCAGCATCTCTGGGGAAAAACCATGAAAAAAATTCAGATGCAAACCGAAACAGATCTGAAAGCCTTAGAAATGGTTTTGCAATGGTACGATCAGCTCGATAATCTCCCAATTCCCAAACGGGTTTGGATGGAGTGCCAACTGGCGCTAGCGGAAGGTTTTACTAACGCAGTTCGCCACGCCCATAAAGATCTGCCACAGTCAACTCTAATTGAACTGGAAATTAAGGTATTTGGCGATCGTTTAAGGATGAATATTTGGGACTTCGGAAAGCCATTTGACCTCCAGGCCCAAGTCCGCAAATCTCTGGCCAAAACCGAGGAAGCAAAAGTGGATGAGGTAGGAGGAAAAGGCTTGTTATTGTTGCAGCGGATAGCAGATCGTCTCAGCTATAACCGCACTGATGATGGACGCAATTGTCTGGCGATCGTCAAGCATTTTTCAGAAGTTTGATATGATTGCAAGAAGCAGCTCGGTATGAGCAAAAAACCTGGTTGATAGACTACGAGGCAGGCATTTCGGCAGTCATGAAGCTCAACTTGTCCGGGAATGCCCGGAACGCTAGCAACGCTATGACATTAGCTTTCAGTCTCGTTCGATCCTAGAGCATTAAGCAAATATCGCCTCACCCAACTGCTGGGGCGTTTTTGCTGGACAACGCAATGTGGGTAAAGCCAATATCTGTCAGATCCTTCGCGTTTTCTCTATTAACAATTGCTCAATTAGCAATGAACCATTAGCCATTAGCTAATCATTAAGCCCCCATGCCAGAATAATGCTTCAACCCCCGCCGCCATAGCCAGCGATTTAAGCTATAGAATATCATTCCCCAGCCCAGCATCGTCATTAACCCGCGCGGCACATTCACTGGCAAACCCATTAAAATTGCGGCTGGGAAATGCAATAAATAGGGGAACGGCGTCCAAAGTGCTATCTCCCGCACCACCGGGGGAAACACCTCCAGGGGCGCGATATAACCAGAGAGGAATATATACAACAAAAACCACAGTTGCTCGATCGCGCTTGCCCTCTCCGTCCAAAAGGCAAACATCGCCGAAGTATATTGAATCAAAAACCGGACGATAAAACCCAGGACAATTACTAGGACAAACAGCAGCAGATTGCCTAAAGTTGGTAACCAAAGTGCTTGGGGATAAAGGGCGAAAAATAAACCCAGCGCCACCAGCAAAAACGGCGATCGGGCCACTCGTTCCGACAAGTGCTGCGCCACGTGACGCCAAACCGGGTCAATTGGCTGTAGCAGTTGCGGAGATAATTTACCCTGCACCACTTCTTCTTCAAACTCCCAGATCACCCAGACAGCCGTCAATTGCCGCACGGTAAAAGCTGCGATAAAGTAACGGGCAAAATCAATTGGTGCTAACCCAAAGCGTCCCGAACCAGCCGCTTCCATCCAGATGCCCATCATAATTAAGGACATGCTGCCAGATAAAGTCCAGAAGAATAGTTCCGCCCGATATTCCAGCATCTCCGCGTAGTAAGTCACTAGCAACACCCTGGCTTTTCTAAGTATCTGGTTCATGAGACAACTCCCGTTTGAAATACTTGCCCCACTACCTGTTCGATCGGGGGGTCCGTTACAGTCAAATCTGCTACATCCAACTCCGTCAGCAGTCGCGTCACGGTTTTAGTCAGTTTTTCCCTGCGCACCAGGAAACTCACCATTTGACACGTCACGGATTCGATCTCGCCATAATTAGATAACACTTCTTGGGGATACTCTTGGGCGAAGTCTACCTTCACCTCTCGATAGGGAGCAAAGCGTTCCAACAGTCCCTCTAAAGATCCATCATAGACTAGCTGACCCGCATGAATCAATAGCACCCGCCGACAGAGGGCCGTGATATCTGCCATGTAATGACTTGTTAAGAGTACAGTCGCCTGATAGCGCTGATTGTACTCCCGCAAGAAGTCTCGCACGCTCGCCTGAGCATTAACATCCAGTCCCAGGGTAGGTTCGTCCAAAAACAGTACCTGGGGACGGTGCAACAGTGCCGCCAATAATTCCGCTTTCATCCGTTCCCCCAGAGAAAGTTTCCGCACTGGTTGAGTTAACTTTCCCTCCAGTGTTAGCATTTCTGTCAGTTCCCCGATCCGCACGCGAAACTCTCTTTCTGGGATATTGTAAACAGCAGCGTTAATTCTCAGAGAATCCATTGCCGGCAAATCCCAGAGTAACTGCTGCTTTTGCCCCATCACCAAAGTTATTTTCCGCAAAAAAGCAGCTTGACGCCGAAAGGGAACGTGACCAGCAACTCTCACCTGACCGCTGGAGGGATGGATCAGACCCGCCAGCATTTTCAACGTCGTGGTCTTACCCGCCCCATTGGCACCCAAAAATCCCACTACCTCCCCCGCTGCGATGTCGAAGGAGACATTCCTAACAGCTTGGACATCTCGGTAGGTACGTTGCCAGAAGTGGCGCCATGTCCCCTGGAGTCCCGGTTCTTTGACAGCTACCGGATAGACCTTGCTCAGATCCTGAGCCATAATGCTCGGCATCAGCTTTACCTGTTACGATACTGATGCTATCCTACCTGAACTCTCGGTATTATCGTCTCGCGAATCAGTCCCGATCGCGCAGCTGTTGTTTGGGTGAAAATGAACGCGGCTGACAACTGAAGTTACTTGAGCTACTCTAGTTATAAAGAGTCCTAGAAAAGGAGAAGGAATGACTCAAGTAGTAGTAAGTGAAAATGAAGGCATCGATTCGGCTTTACGCCAGTTCAAGCGCGAAGTTTCCAAGGCGGGGATCTTGGCAGATGTCAAGTGCCGTCGCCATTTTGAAACTCCACCGGAGAAGCGCAAACGCAAGTTAGTTGCGGCCCGACGCAAACGGCGTTATTTTTAATACCTCTACTTTTAGCTAGGTAACATTACTCTTTCGCGATCGATCGATCGCATGCAGGCGGACTTCTTCACAAGGCCCGCTTTTTTGGCGCTGCCGGGTCGCCATCGTTACCACCGGTAGTTTGCATTACTATTTGAGACCCAACGCTGCATTATAAATTTTCTCCGCCGCCTGCACCGACTCCCACAAATCTACCATTGGCTGCGGATAATCTACCCCGAGTCTCACATTATAGCGCCTCTGCTCTGCTGCTGACAATTTCCAAGGTTCATGGACTTTATTTGCGGGGATGTTCTGCAGTTCTGGTAGCCAATGCTTCACATATTCACCTTGGGGGTCGTAATTTTGCGACTGTTTCTGGATATTAAAATAGCGAAACCCCCGGGCATCATTTCCTACTCCAGCAGTATAATTCCAATTTCCCCAATTGCTACAAACATCATAGTCTATCAGCTGGGACTCGAACCACTCGGCACCCATCTGCCAATTTATCCCCAAATTCTTTGTCAGAAAACTGGCCACGTTTTGTCTGCCTCTATTGGACATAAAACCAGTCGCTGCTAATTCTCGCATATTGGCATCTACTAGGGGAAAACCTGTCATCCCCTGTTGCCAAAGGGCAAATTGGGAAGGGTCTTCCTTCCAAGGGATGTTTATCCCTTGCAAACCAGATTTTCTAAATATTTTTTTGCCATGCTTGGCGCAGATAAAGCGGAAATAGTCTCGCCACATTAATTCAAAGACTAACCAATAGGTGGAATCATTTTTAATTCGCTGGCTTTCATATTCTTTTACTTGTTCGTATATGAACCGGGGCGAGAGACAACCATTAGCTAACCACGGAGAAAATTTAGATGAATAATTAGCCCCCAGCATCCCATTTCTGGTCTGTTTGTAGGCTTTCAGACAGTCCTGCTTCCAGAAATATTCCTCTAGTCGTTCTCGTCCGGCCCTTTCTCCCCCAGTAAATTGCATTACGGCCCGTCGATCCAGTACAGGGGGGTCAAATTTATCGGGCATTTCTCCTAATTCTATTCCTGCTGGCAGGGGTGGTAGATTGGTGGGAGTTGGTAAGCTGGGAGAAACTGTGGATTTTTTCTCAAGTTGCTTGCGAAACTGGGTGAATATTTCGGGAATTTGCCGAATGTTAAAGGGTAATTCTTCTGGGTGGTACAGAGTCGTTCCCCAAAAGGATTTGACTTTGATTCCCACTCGTGCTAGGTTATGTTGAAGTGCTTCTTCTACTGCGATTTCTTCTGATGTGACTTCCTCATGAAAGTAGACGGCAGATATATTTAGTTCCAGGGCGATCGGGGGAATGACGGTTTCTGGCAAACCCCGCCGCAATAATAGGTCGCTGCCACGCGATCGCAGCTGTTCTCTCAACTCGGCTACACTTTCCCACAGAAAGAAAGCCCGAAATGCCCCGGTTTTGGGGAAGCCAAATGATGTAGTCCCGAACAGGCGATCGTCCCAAGAGTATAATGGGATAACATCAGCTTGGGCTGTCAGGGCGGCGTGCAGGGGCTGATGGTCGTGCAGGCGCAGGTCGTTGCGATACCAGATCAAAATGCGACTCATAATAGTTTGCTGGTAATTTCGGGGATATGGACGATCGTACCACGGTAGCGATCTGTCAACGATCGAAAGTTTTAACCGACTAAGAAGATAATGCTTAAACTAATGGAAAATCATGACTATTCAGCTTCTGAAAAAAGAGCCTCTAAGTCACGGTAGCCACTTAGTAGACGCTCAACTTCTATTCCCTTTACAGCCGGACGGTAGAAGATGATGTAGTTCTCAAGTGGAAACCCTCGTAATGCAGGAGCTAGTTGACTATAACTGCGACCCATCGCCGGAAACCTGGCTATCATCTGGCATTGCTGCCGGAATGCCTGAACAAAACGCCTTGCTGCTGCTGAGTTGTTGCGAGCAATGTAATCTTTAATTTCCTAATGGTCTTCTTTTGCTTGAGCGGTCAGAATATAATGGCTCATTGTTGGGCTTGCTCCGCTTGGTCGATCTCTTCAAGCAGTTCTCTGACTACATCTTCTCCATCGAAAACTTCTCCTCGATCGCCTTGCTCAATGCCAATTGCAATTTCCGCTCGCAGTTTATCGATGCGCATTTGGCGAATTCTGTCTTGTTGTTCGAGTAGTTGCAATGCAACAATAATCACTTCGCTGGCAGACTGATATTTGCCAGTATTGACTTTTTCTTGAACAAATTCCTCAAGTTCTGATGTCAGCAATACATTCATGGTTGTATCTGTTCTGTTTGGGTTTTAATAATACCATTTTGCTAAATTAATGCTACAATTTATCAGCATTATTCTCCTAGTCGGTTTTAACCGACTTTAGCTTTTAGCCGGGGGTTTGAACCCCCGGCGGGCTTTAGCTTTGACTAGCGATCGGCATCCGCCAGCCCGTCCCAAAGGCCCTCTGGGTAATCTTCAATCCTGGAGGTGCCTGTCGGCGCTTAAATTCTGCCCGCTTCACCATTTTTATGATGCGGTTTACTGTGGCGCGATCGTGCCCTGCTGCCACAATTTTGTCCTCTGATTCATGGTTTTCAATCAAGCGATGGAGAATATCATCTAGGATATCGTAGGGCGGCAGGGAATCTTGGTCTACTTGTCCGGGTTTGAGTTCGGCGCTGGGGGCTTTGGTGAGAATGTTTTCGGGAATTACTTCCTTTTGAGACTTGGCATTTAGCCAGCGACATACGGAGTATACGCTGGTTTTAGGCAGATCGGATATGACGGCTAAACCTCCATTCATGTCTCCATATAAGGTACAATATCCTACTGCCATTTCTGATTTGTTCCCCGTTGATACCAGTAAATGTCCGAACTTGTTCGCGATCGCCATCAGCAGGTTCCCCCTGATGCGCGACTGAATATTCTCTTCTGCTACCCCTGATGTTGTTCCTGCGAACATTTTTTCTAACGTGCGATCGTAACTGGACATTGCCTCGCCAATGGGAATAGTTTCTGTCGTCATTCCCAAATTATCTGCTAATAAGAGGGCATCTTTAACGGAATGGTCTGAACTGTAAGGTGAAGGCATCAAAACCCCCAGGACATTTTCCGGACCCACTGCTTCTGAGGCGATCGCGGCCACCAAGGAGGAATCTATGCCTCCACTCAAACCTAGCACAATTTTCCTGAAACCGCACTTGCGAGCATAATCCCGCACTCCCAGCACCAATGCCGACCAAATTTCCGCTTCCGAACATGCTGCCAATGGAGTTAACTGCACTGCCTCTGATGCTTCTAAGTCGAGGATTTGCTCGTTAAATGAGATTACCATAAAATCCGGGGCAAATGCCTGAGCCCGACCCAGCAATTCTCCTTTCCCGTTCAATGCCAAACTGCTGCCATCAAAAACTATGTCGTCATTCCCTCCCACTTGGTTCACGTAGATTATTGGTTTCTGATAACCCTTGGCACTATGTTGCAGCATTGCTTCCCGTAATTGCTGCTTGTTAATGCTGTAGGGGGACGCTGACAAATTGACTACCACATCTACACCCAGTTTACTCAAATCCGCGATCGGGTTTTCCTCGTAACTCCTTTTCCCCCAAAACTCCTCATCGTTCCACATATCTTCGCAAATAGTTACCCCGATCTTGATTTCCTTCTCCTGTGAGATGGTAAAATATTTACTTGTCACCGCAGATTGAAAATAACGGTTTTCGTCAAACACATCGTAAGTCGGCAGCAGACGCTTGTGAAACATTTGTTCGACTTTCCCATTTCGCAGGAGGGCAATACTATTAAATAGAGGTTTACCGCCATCTTTTGGTGCTTCTGTATTGCGCGTTACCGTTCCCACCAAAACTGCCAATGCTGGCGGCAATTTTACGGCCAGTGCTTGTAAACTGGCATTCATCGCCTCTACAAAAGAGTCTTGCATTAACAAATCTCGCGGTGGATAACCACACAAAGATAATTCTGGCGTCAGCAAGATTTGGCAATTCACGTCAGCTGCCATTTTGGCGGCATCTATTATCAACTGGGAATTGCCTGTAATATCACCAATGGTCGGATTTAGTTGGGCGATCGCAATTTTCATCTCCTTTAATTTTCCCGATTTCTAAATGAATAGCAAAGGTTTATCCTTAAATTCGGCAAACGCTTCCGCATCAAAGCGGTAGAGACTAGCTGGTCGTCCCGCACCGCGAGAAGCTTTCATACCAGTATCGCACAAGAAACCATATTTGAGCAAGCGGGAGCGGAAATTAGAATAATCGGAGAAATTTTCCCCTAAAACCGTGGTATAAAGTTGGTAAAGGTCGCTGAGAGTAAAAAGTTCCGGCAACACGTCAAATGCCACCGGGCTATATTCTAGTTTAGCACGCAGGCGTCTGTAACCATACTGCAAAATGTTGTTATGATCGAAGGCTAATTGGGGTACTTGCTCGATCGGATGCCAAGAAATTTTCCCCGGCCCCCTGGGGGTCAGTTCCGCCAGATCCAACCGCACCAGGGCAAAGTGACTTACGGACAGGTAACGCACCCCTTCTACAGATTCTCTGGGGTCCCGCCCGGGATTACCAAAGCTGTAAAGTTGCTCTAAATAAAGATTCTGCACCCGAATTTTATCTGCTAAAGTTCGATAAGCAGCGTCTTCCAATGATTCTCCCTGACGGACCAGGGTTCTGGGCAAATTCCACTGGTGGCGAAAGGGTTCTCTTTCTCGCATCACCAGCAGGACTAACAGGCGGTTTTGGGCGGTATCCACGGAAAAAATTACATTATCTACCCCCACCTTGAAGTTAGCTAAGGGTTCTTTGTTTGCTGGCTTGCTGCTGTCTGCTAACATCATACAATTGCTGGCGATCGATGTAGTCCTGGATGGTCCGAGTCAATGCTTTGTTGTCTCCTCGTTCGCGATAGGCTGTTGAAGATACTGCTGGAACATTTATATTGGCGATTTCTACCACCGCCCCCATACTCCTCAGCAGATCCAAACCCTCCCGATCGATAGTATAGCCCGGTCTGGGCACTACGAGCAGCGTCACTTGTGGTAATAGATCTGCCACTTGATACCAACGAGGCAATTGTCTCACTAAGTCAGATCCGATCGCTAGGGTCAACTCCCCCTCTGGCCACTGCCCTTTGGCTTTGGCCACGGACTCCAGGGTCCTGGGACTGCTGAGTTCCAGATGCAGACCAATATTTTGCCGCCAATTAATCTCTGCGATCGCGATCTTTAGCATAGCAGACCTTTGGGACAAAGAGGACTGATTCTCCTTCATGGGATTGTCCGAGGCCCAAACTGCTACCCAGTCATAATGTTGAGACAACCAGTTGATTATCGTCTGATGTCCAGTTGTCGGTGGGTCGGCACTCGTGCCAAACAGGGCTATTTTCTTGTTCATTGTTAATTTTCGATTTGTCTCCTGGCCCGCCGGGGGTTCAAACCCCCGGCTAATAGCTGAAGTCGGTTAAAACCGACTAGAAATATTTCGATATATTTTTACTGTTTTACCCTCGTCCCCAGTATCAATTGTTAATTGCTAATTGGTAAAGAAACATGGTTTCTATTGTCACAGCATTTATCATCCTTGATAGCGGCATCCGAAACACTGCTTCTAGCTTCTACAGACTCTCTAGGAACCATGAACTATGAACCATTAGCTATTGACAGTTGGGTTTTCTCTGTCAACTGCTGTAACTCTGTTGAGATTTCTACCGATAGCGGGGTAGGATTGTCTAAGCGTCTGGTTGCTGCTGGTAAACTGGCAACGGCAGCAGCAGTCCGTTGGGCGATCGCCTCTAGGGGTTCTGGTTCTGTCACTCGCCTACCCTGCTGCATCACCAATTCCAGTAATGGCATTTCCCCCTCTATGGGAGATTCACTTGCTAATGCTAAGCGATCGCCTCGCACTTGAGAACCCTCAAATTGGCGAAAGATTTGTTTTCTCCCAGGATAGCTGACTTTATCACTGGACTGCTTCATGGTGGGAATGCCATTAATTTCTACCAGTTTATAGACCCCATTCACAGGGGATCCAGTCACCAGTTTTGTGCCTATACCATAGCCATCAATGCAGGCACCTGCTGATTTTAACCGGGCAATTTCCCACTCATCTATGTCCCCGCTGGCAAAGATCGGCACCCCTGGCAGCAGCGATCGCACCTCTTGGGACAGGGCCACCAGGTCTCCAGAATCTAATCGTACCCCTGCTAACTGCATTTGGTCTGCTGCTACCTTTTCTGCCAGACCTCGGGCAGCGGCTAGGGTATCGTAGGTATCAATCAATAAGGGGGAACCGGGAAAATAGCGGTGGAAAACTGCAAACGCCTGTTCCTCCGTACCTTCTGTAGCCGCGATCGCCATCACCAAAGCATGGGCCATGGTTCCCACCGGCTTGCGTCCCAGATGAATAGCTGCTAGCACATTAGAGGTGCCATCCAACCCTGCTGCCAATGCCGCCCGGGCCGCCCAAACCGCAGCTTGAGGACTAAAGGCCCGTCTGGTGCCAAACTCCAGCAGTGGCACCCCCGGACCTGCTACATCCCGCATCCGAGCGGATTTTGTGGCACAAAGAGTTTGATAATTAATTGCATTCAGCAGGCAAGTCTCCACCAGTTGAGCTTGCCATAATGGGGCCTCCACCCGCAGCAGCGGTTCATTAGGAAAGACCGCCGTTCCTTCTGGCACTGCCCAGACATCCCCGCTGAACTGGCCATCTGCCAGCATCGACCAGAAGCTTGCTGGGGCCCTCTCAAAAATGCCAGTCGATCGCAAAGCATCTAGCTGCGTGGAACTAAACTGCCATTTTTCTAAATAGTCCACAGCTTGAGCCAAACCCATTGCTATCAAATAGCCAAACCCAGCTGGCAGACGGCGGGCGAACAGCTCAAAGCTTGCCGGTGCTGTGTCCAGACTTTCACCAGCATAACAGGCCCCCATTGTCAGCTGGTAAAGGTCCGTTAACAGGCTGTAATCCGACGGACCGATCGTCAGTTGGAGATCGTCGCTCACTCTCTACTCCTGACTGCGCGTTTCCTTTGATTATAGTAATTTTAACCAAAAATCGTGTTAACAGGGGGTTTCTCATATTTGCAGATCTATCGGGTGTGGTCAAAAGTAGTTGATAGCGGATTGACTCATACCTTAAACACTGGTGGCGTTGGGTTCGCAGTGGGGTGGATGGGGTTTTGGGTGGGTTGGGTTGGGATTTTTGGCATTCCTTGTGTGGAATTTGGCCCGTTGGGCATGGGCCTCTTTCCTTCCTCCTGCTCCTTGGGACTGTTAGACGTCTCTTTGACCCCTACTCATTGCGATCCCATTCGTTCCCTGTAGCAGCACCTCCTCCCTCCGATCCCATCTAGCGCGGGCAGACGCGATGCAATGCAAAATACCCATGATACTTCCCGGAGCACTCCAACTCGCACTTTTCAATTGTTTCGCATCGAATATCATGTAATTGCTGAAAATTGTCGCAGCATCCCCATTCATCCGACGCAAATGCTTGTGCTGTACATGTTGCGCTCATGATTACGAAGGCCATTGCCAGGACTATGGCTTTGCAGATATTATTCATTGTTTTCTCTCTCTAAACCCAAGGTATTACAAAGCATTCATCTTTCGTTTTCAGCCAGAACCATATGTTTGGGGCCGTGGTTTTTCTAATTGACTCAAGGTCTAGTGTTCCCATCCTTCGGGTTCCCTTGATCATCCGCTGACTTGAACGGACGATCCCCATAATTTCCGGTTGAGACTTTAGGATATGTGACCAGATAAAATATAACTGATGATTTCGCCAGAGTACATTGGTATTAATACCAGTTTAGCCGATGAGGCATGATGGGTTTGTTGTTTCCTAGGGTTGTAGTGTCGCACTTATGACCACCTCTGCTACCGGGTGCCAGTGTAGGACATGCTATTATGTGCTGATGATGCTGATGATCTGCTCCTGTGTCCCATGCGCAACGCTGGTCCTTTTCGGCTTCGGTGGTGTAAGGATTTGGGGTGGATCGCCTCCCAAATCACTCCCACACCCACCACTTCGCGGAATTCAAAATTCAGAATTCAGAATTCAAAATTCGTGGGGAGCAAGGTTTTGATCCCTGAAGGGGTTACATGAGCACTCAAACGCTTACTATGTTTCGGTCGTGGCAATTTAAATGCGCGACAGCTTAATGGGGGTTTTGAGAACAACAACGGCTAATGAGCAACAAACCGTTGTTCTTCGGTAATTGTTGCACCGAAGCGTTCATTTTGAGGCTCGGTAGCAGAACCCGAGGCCCTGTAGGAGTTTCAGCAGTTATTATCGAACTGAACCAGTGCCCGAAAGTGTAATCATCTATATGTTATCCGTAATCACCGGTAAAATCAGAGAATGTGCAACGCAGAATTGCTTATGACCAGTATTACGCCTGCTCTTCCCCCTGGGTAAGGCTTGGATCCCATGCTCCAAACCTGGTTACAGGAGGATATTGGTCGGACCGATCGCACGACGTCGGCCCTCCTAGGAACGGATGTTGAGCTTGCCATAACGGGGCCTCCACCCGCAGCACCGGTTCATGAGGAAAGACCGCCGTTCCTTCTGGCACTGCCCAGACATCCCCGCTGAACTGGCCATCTGCCAGCATCGACCAGAAGCTTGCTGGGGCCCCCTCAAAAATACCAGTCGATCGCAAAGCATCCAGTTGGGTGGAACTAAACTGCCATTTCTCTAGGTAGTCTACAGCTTGAGCCAAACCCATTGCGATCAAATAGCCAAACCCAGCTGGCAGACGGCGGGCGAACAGCTCAAAGCTTGCCGGTGCTGTTTCCAGACCTTCACCGGCATAACAGGCTCCCATTGTCAGTTGATAAAGGTCTGTTAACAGGCTATAATCCGAGGGGGCGATCGTCAGTTGGAGATCTTCCCTCACTCTCTGCCTGCGCGTTTCCTTTGATTATAGTAATTTTCACCAAAAGTCGTGTTAACATAATTTAACGTCCCGTGAATTCGGTAAACCGGTAGAGTGCCGATCGCGCGCCAATCTGTTAAAATTCACTCAGCTCAGCTAAGTATATATATGTATTACATAGTCAGTATAAGTAATACAAAAAACACAGCAAAAGTGAAATTCGCATACTGGCATCATTTTTTTCAATGAGCAATCTATAGCAAGTAATATGGTCCTCCCCAGAAAATACACCCTGAGATGTAGAAAGTGTGGAGCAGAGTATGAACCGAGCCCGGGACGTTTGGTTTGCGATCGCGATCACGCCCCCGCATTACTCTTTGCGTCCTACACCCAGAAACACCTTGAAGTCAAAAATAATCTACCGGGGCTATTCCGCTTCATCGATTGGCTTCCTGTAGAGAATACTCTGGATGTGGAAGGCAAACCGATAACTTACGAAAGCAAGAAACTGGCCCATCATCTGGGATTAAAGAATCTTTTTATCAGTTTTAACGGCTATTGGCCGGAGCGCAATGCCCGCCTACTTACCTGCTCCTTTAAGGAATTGGAAGCTCCCGTCGTCCTGGCCAGAAGAGATGGCGTCCCCGGTCGAATTGTCGTTGCCTCAGCAGGCAATACAGGACGCGCCTTTTGTTACATCTGCTCCCGGACCCAATTTCCCCTCTGCCTCGTCCTACCCGAACAAAACCTCTCTGCCCTGTGGTTACCCACAACCGGAGACACCAATAGCATTTGCCTGGTCGCTGCCAGTGGCAGTTGTGATTACTACGACGCCATTCATCTTGCCAAACACATCGGTGATTTACCAGGGTGCTTCCCCGAAGGAGGAGCCAGCAACGTTGCCCGCCGCGATGGCATGGGCGTGACCGTGCTGGATGCTGCTGTGGAGCTTGGCCGTATCCCCGATCACTACTTCCAAGCCGTTGGCTCCGGTACCGGTGGCATCGCCGCCTGGGAAGCCAATCTGCGCCTCCTAGAGGACGGTCGGTTTGGCGGACGGCGCATGCAGCTTCACCTCGCTCAAAACCAGCCTTTTACACCCATGACAGATGCCTGGAAGGCCCGCAGCCCGTCCATCAGCCCCCTGTCAGAGACAGATGCCAAAACTTCTATCAGTCAAGTCTCGGCCAAAGTCCTCTCGAACCGACAACCAGCCTACGCTCTCTCTGGGGGATTGTATGACGCACTGATTGATTCCAATGGTGAAATGTACGCTGTATCCAATCAAGAATCAGACCAGGCCAGGGCCCTCTTCCAAACATTAGAAGGCATTGATATTAGTCCAGCGGCGGGGGTCGCAACGGCTAGTTTATTACAGGCCGTGGACGGAGGATTAGTTGGGCCGCAAGATTACATTTTGCTCAATATCACCAGTGGCGGGTACCAGCGCCTGCAGCAGGATTTTCAGCTCCAATCTCTAAAACCTGATATCGCTTTTGCTAACGAGGATATACTGCCCGATCGGGTTGCTACAGGTATGAAGATTCTCTTGCAATCTACCCATAGCTCTGTCGCCAAAAAACCTTGAACGATCGGGTCAAACCACTTCGTCGATGAGGTATCAACGCAGTCATGAACCTTTCTCGAACTCACGTTAATTGGCAATTTTGGCGGGGACACTGCATATTTGCAAAAATATTAATGTCGTAGGTTGGGTTGAGGCACGAAACCCAACAAATAAATGTTGTATGCGTTGCCCTTGTTGGGTTTCCTAACGTCAACCCAACCTACGAATGTCAAAAGTGCAGTGTACCCATTTTGGCGGACTTATGCCAACAATCTCCCTGAATCAGGGTATGGACTTGCCAATCAGTAGAGGTTTGAGGATAATCGTTGCGGTAATGTCCGCCTCGGCTTTCTGTGCGCCATACAGCACTTTTCAAGATTAAATAAGCAACATCAGCCAAATTGAGGGTTTCTGCAGCTAGCCTCAGGTGCTGTTCGGCCCGATCGGAGCTTAATTCTACTGTTTGGTTGGGGGATCCCTTGAGTAAGTATTGCATCACATCCAAATCCGTGAGTTGAGAACGCCAAATACTCAGTTGTGAGATTGCTTCTTCAAGCATGGCTTGAGAGCGACAAATTCCAGCCGTTTCCCACATGAGTTTAGGTAAATTTTGTCTAATGGCGCGAACCTCATCCATCTCATTGTTCCAGTCCAGTGGTTGTCTCTTCACCGGCAGTTCCCGATCTCCAAGAGCATCATCAACAGTATCTTTAGCGTGAACAGTCAGATGGGAGAAGTTGGCTGCAAAAACAATGCATTCTAGTAGAGAATTACTTGCCAAACGATTCGCACCATGTACCCCAGTACTTGCAGTTTCGCCCACAGCATAGAGTCCCCCGATCGAGGTACAATTTTCCAAATTTGTCGCAACTCCCCCCATCCAGTAATGAGCCGCAGGAGCGACAGGAATCGGTTCTGTAAACAAATCAAAGCCCCACTGTTGACAAGCTTGCACAATGCTGGGAAAACGATCGCGCATCCTCTGGGCCTTTATGGGTCGCAAATCCAAGTAAACACAATAGGGATCGGGGTTGGTTTTCTGCAAGTGAGAGAAAATTGCCCGACTCACCACATCCCTAGGTGCCAACTCTCCATCCCGATGATAGTCAAAAGCAAAACGCTGTCCTTTGGCATTGACTAAATGTGCCCCTTCCCCCCGTACAACCTCAGTAATCAAGAAACGGGGGATTCCGTTGACTGTTATGGCCGTCGGATGAAATTGGAAAAACTCCGGATCTCGGATTAAGGCCCCTGCACGCCAAGCTAGAGCAACGCCATCCCCAGTTATGACCGTAGGATTTGTAGTGTGGGAAAAAACTTGACCGCTACCGCCACTCGCTAACACCACAGCACCAGCTCTCACCCAACGAATATATCCGCGATCGAGGAGACTCACCCCCTGACAGTTCCCTGTGGCTTCATTAAGCCACAAACTCAAGGCAAACGCCTGGGAAAACACCTGAATGTTTTTACGTGCCAAAACTTGAGCCGCGAGCACATCAATCAGCGCTTTTCCAGTCGTTTCACCATAATGGAGGACACGGGGGCGAGAGTGTGCTGCTTCTAGCGCCAAGGCGAGTTTCTGACCGTGGCTGTCAAAGGGAACTCCCATCTCTAGAAGAGACTCGATCGCACTAGGAGCATTAGAGGCTAAAAATTTGACCGCTTCTGGCTCGCAAAGACCTGCACCAGCCTTGAGGGTATCTTCCCAATGGGATAAGGGAGTATCGTCGGGATCGATCGCCGCAGCAATACCTCGTGCCCATCTGCTCGCTCCCGTTTTCAGGGTCTCTTTAGTAATCAACCCCACTTGCAGGTGGCTAGGCAAGCACAAAGCGGTATAGAGCCCTGCTGCACCAGAGCCAATGATGAGGATATCTAACTGGGAGGGAATATTTGGCATTTTCAGGGATTACATAGATAAATTTTATGGTCTTGCATCATCTTGCCCATCATCCTTTGGGCAGTGGGGGTGCATCTCACTCCCTTGCTCCGCCAGGGAACGAGGATAAAACACTTTTTATACAAGGCTGGAGAGTGGGTTTTAACCCACTTTAGCTATTAGCCCGGGGTTTGAACCCCGGGCGGGCCATGAGGCTAATTGAGAATGCAGAAAAAGCAATTTATGCAATTGTACCAAAACAAGATTCTTTTAAACAAACTCCTTTGCTAACTTCTTTGTCATCTATTACTAAAATCGCCTCCCTATATTCCAAGATCAGGTTACTTTCCATCCTTGATGTTTGATTTCGCAGAATGCTTGACCAAGTGGCAAAGCAATTATCTAATTTCAGGTGATACATCTTGTTTTCAATGCATGCACGAACACTTGTTTGGCGATGATAAGAATTTTTCGTGCGCAACGATATTTCCTTTGCCCTTGGGGAATTATTGAGTTTGGAAGTATAGAGGAGATTGAAATGATTGTTATCTTCTCGGCCAAATGTGGCATCAGCACTCCAAATAATTCCGTAATCAGGTAAAAGTGCATAAACAAAATGGTAGCCCCAAAACCTGGGATAATTTCCCTCATAAATTTTGCAATACCCTTCCCCTTTTTGAGTGCCCTTATCTGTATGGACTGTACATCGAAGTTGTGGCTGATGGATAACATCCCGTTGATTTTCCTCACCCGGAACACCCCAAGTGAATTGGCTCGTCACTTCAAATTGCAGTTCTAGATTTGCTTCGGGCAAGCAAATCTTTCCAGCTTGATTGTTTTTTTCGATAGAGATATGGTTAGCTGAGCTTCTTTGTTCGCAGGTATTAATCAGTTCTCGGGAATTGCCATGACGGTCACTCCACCAAGCAGAGTAATGCTCGATCGTTTTGGTTTTAAAATGTCTGAGAGCAATGAGAGAGCCGTCTTCGAGAAAGAAATGGTATTGCTCATTGTAAACAGAAGTCAAAGGGGAGAAATAGATTTCAGGTACTTGATGAATCTGTGGAGCATAAGGTTTCTTCGCAGCGATCAATGCTCCACCAATGTTACCACTTTGAAACATATCCCGACC
Organism: Hormoscilla sp.; assembly: GCA_051439505.1. Lineage (GTDB taxonomy): Bacteria > Cyanobacteriota > Cyanobacteriia > Cyanobacteriales > Desertifilaceae > Hormoscilla. The sequence goes on from JBFRWI010000072.1 coordinate 46,754, forward strand.
GATTCTGTACAATCGACTGCGGCGTTCGTAAACCTCTTCACCGAATATTTTGATTGATTCTTCTTTGGACTCGATGAATTTCTGATAGCGTTCTACTTTACAACCTTGCCATCCTGTTGTTAAATCTATGAAACAAATGTCAGTAAAGCCCGCACGCTCTAAGTGATATCGGTAGGCTTCACGGCTCGGCACGTAAGGGGATTTAAATACTTCTTTGAGAGTTGTTTTTATTTCTGATGTCAGGGGGCAATTGGCAACGTAATCCTCAATGTAGATGCGGCCATTCTCTTTCAAAGATTGAAAACAAATTTCCAGCACTTGGTCCCGTTCTTCAATGTGTAGCAGGGAGAGAAAAGAAATGATGTTGTCAAATGAACTGGGTAACAGGGCATCTCTGATTTGGGAACTGAGAACATTGCCAGTCAGGTATTGGATGCGCCGATCTAATCCCATCCGTTGGGTGAGTTCTTGGGCAATCTCACTAAAGTCCTTTCTTAATTCCACACATTGGAAGTGACATCCCGTTTTATAGCTAATATATCGTGCCGGTCCACCCACACCGCTTCCTATATCCAAAACGCGAGAGTTGGGATTAAGTGACAAATAATTGATGGCCCGATCGCAAGCTTGGCTACCAAAGTAATGATATTGATCCAGATGACCCAATGAGAGCAAATCTTGAATATCTAAATTCCCGATCGCTTTTCCTTTTTCTTTAAGTGCTTGACGAATACTATCAACGCGCCAGTCGTAAAGTAAAGCCGTCTCTTGTGACAGAGAAGATTGATTTTCCGATGATGGTAATGTCATAATTATTTTCAGGTAAGAGCATCTCTAAACTCCATCCGGCTTGAGTAGCGGAGTTTTGACTGCGGCCAAACTCCACTACTGGACTACTCACCCCGGACAATATATCCCGCAACTTGATATTAAGCTGACATTTCCAACATTCGTTGCATTGGCTTGAGGGCAGCAACCCGAATATCCTCTGGCAACGTAATTTCCGGTGTCCGATTCTTCATCGCCAAATAAAGTTTCTCCAAAGTATTCAGCCGCATGTGAGGGCATTCATTACAGGCACAGTTCCCCGTTGCTGGTGCGGGAATAAACTGCTTTTGTGGCATGTGCTTTTCCATTTGATGAAGAATTCCGGGTTCAGTCCCGACGATAAATGCCTCGCTCTGACTTTGCTGGCTATACTCAAACAAAGCTTTCGTTGAACCAATGTAATCTGCATGGCGCAAAACTGGCTCTTCACATTCCGGATGAGCAATAAATTCTGCTTGAGGATGTTCAATTTTGAGTTGTACGATCTTTTTTTCCGAAAATATTTCATGAACCATACAACTCCCGTTCCAAAGGACTAAATCTCGTCCTGTTTGCTCGCTAACATAGCGACCGAGGTTTTTATCAGGAGCGAAAATAATTGGTTGTTCTTTGGGGATTTGATTAACAATTTTCACTGCATTAGAGCTGGTGCAAATAATATCACTCATTGCTTTAACCGCAGCCGAGCAATTAACGTAACACACAACTAAATGATCGGGATGGGCAGCTTTGAAAGCCGCAAATTCTTCCGCAGGACAGCCATCAGCCATAGAGCAACCCGCATCTAAATCAGGTAATAATACCAATTTATCCGGATTAAGGATTTTGGCTGTTTCTGCCATAAAATGAACTCCAGCAAACACAATCACATCAGCATCTGTAGTAGCTGCTTGCCGAGATAAGCTTAAAGAGTCCCCGAGATAATCAGCAATGTCTTGAATATCTGGCTCTTGATAATAGTGAACTAAAATAACTGCATTTAGCTCCTTCTTTAGATCTTCAATTGCCCCGAACAGATCGTCGGGAAAATCGCTCAGGTTATTGTTTGCTTTTTTTGATTCAGTGATAAACATTGTTATGGATATTGAATGGGTTTGGGCAAGTTAAAATGAGAAAGTCTCAAAAGAATCTGTAATACACGCTCACCGGTTCTCCTCGCCTTTAGGCACCGGAGCAGTTTGATTAATCAAACTGCTGCAAACCCTTACAGGGCCGGTATTTCTGCCATTGCGTCGAGGTGCTATCTCCCTTATTGAGTGTTTCAGGCTATCCTTTTAATTATACGCTTGATGGGTGCCAAATCTTATGACCGCACGCAATAAACTATTTTAGCCTTTTTTATAGCCCTCAATTGTATAGTACAATACTTTTTTCCCGATAAACCGAGGACAGCTAACTAAATCTGCCTTTGGGCGTATCCTCTTGTGGGGAGAGAAGCTTCGCTCCTGGCGAGTTCCCCATAAATCCCCCTTTTTAAGCTATGCCATAATGGGGCCTCTACCCGTAGCAGCGGGCGAATAGCTCAAAGCTAGCCAGTGCTGTGTCCAGACCAACACCGGCATAACAGGCTCCCAGTGTCAGCTGGTAAAGGTCTGTTAACAGGCTGTAATCCGATGGGGAGATGGTCAGTTGGAGATCTTCCACCAATATCTGCTCCTGAAGGCACTTATCCTTGAATTATAGTATAAGTTACCAAAAGCATGTTAAAGTAGTGTAAATTTGAGAAATTAGAGTTCTGAAAAATATTCTCAAATCGGGAGAAAAAATTGCACAAAAAGACATTTGATATTATCGTCGTCGGCTCGGGAGCAGCCGGACTGTATGCTAGCCTGTGCCTACCAGAATGCTATCGCGTGGCGCTAGTAACTAAAGACAAACTCAGAACCGGTTCGAGTAAATGGGCCCAAGGAGGAATAGCGGCAGCAATAGCGGACGACGACTCCCCCCAACTGCATCTGGAAGATACATTGAAAGCAGGGGTAGGTTTGTGCGATCGGGCGGCGGTAGAATTTCTGGTAGAACATGCCCCAGAAGCGATCGCATCCTTGCTAGAACTAGGGGTAGCATTCGATCGCAAAAAGAATAAACTAGCAACAACCCTGGAAGCTGCCCATTCTCGGTCCCGAGTATTGCATTCTCAAGATACCACCGGACGGGCGATCGTCGATATCCTCACAGCTAGAGTATCGGAACGGCCCAACATAGAGGTATTATCTCAAGCATTTGCCCTCAGCTTGTGGCAAAACCCCCAAACCCATCATTGTCAAGGTATTAGTCTCCTGTACCAAAATCAAATCCGGTGGCTGAGGGCAAATGCGGTAATTTTAGCCACCGGTGGGGGCGGTCAAATATTCGCCAAAACCACCAACCCCTCAGTCAGTACCGGGGATGGAGTCGCCCTCGCTTGGCGGGCGGGGGCAGCAGTGCGGGATTTAGAATTCGTGCAATTTCATCCTACCGCCCTCAGTCAACCGGGTGTACCTCACTTTCTGATTAGCGAAGCGGTTCGAGGGGAGGGGGCCCATTTGGTAGATGAGTCGGGCAGGCGTTTTGCCTTTGACTACCATCCCCAAGGAGAGTTAGCGCCGCGAGATGTGGTCAGTCGAGCAATTTTCAATCATTTAGAAAAAACCGCCTCAGATCCGGCAACGGCTAATGTATATTTAGACTTACGAGCGATCGCCCCCGATCGGGTTCGCTATCGTTTCCCGAATATCATCGAAAAATGTCAGCAGTGGGGGATTGATGTTTTCTCCCAACCGATACCAGTAGCGCCTGCCGCTCATTATTGGATGGGAGGAGTAGTAGTAGATTTGATGAATGCTACTTCTATACCGGGGTTATATGCTATTGGGGAGACTGCCAGTACGGGGGTGCATGGGGCAAATCGTTTGGCGAGCAATTCTTTATTAGAATGTATCGTGTTTGCGGCCCAACTGCACGACTTGGAAGTAGAACCAGTTAGCAGCAGCAGCGACGGCGAGTCTTTGACAGTGGAGACTGGAGACTGGAGTGGGGAAATAGAACTCCTAGAGTTAGTCAGGGAAAAATTGCCAGGGTTAATGTGGCATAGTGCGGGTATTTGTCGAACCCAGGAACTTTTAGAAGAGGCGATCGCTCATGTTAGTTCCTGGCGTTCTCAGTTGGCTGATTTAGAGATTTGTAAATATATTTTTAATTTATCTGCCACCAACAATATCCAATTTGAGTCCGACATTGCCTCCCAGCAATTAAAAATTGCTGCAGAAACGATGAATTTGTTAGATATCGGCTATTTAATGCTCAAAAGTGCAGCATTTCGGACAGAAAGTCGGGGGGGACATTATCGCAAAGATTATCCTGAAACTGCCGCCAGTTGGGAAGTGCATACTGTAGTAGAGGGCGATCGGATAGAAACTGTACCTGGTTTGTAGTAAACGCGCTTCGCGTTTGCCGGTTGGTAGTAAACGCGCTTCGCGTTTGCCGGTTGGTAGTAAACGCTTTAGCGTTTGCCGGCGCTAGCACAGACTAACACCGCCATAACAGCCATTATCAGTCTGACTGCCCGCCCGACAGTAACCACCGGTGTACGGCAGTACAGACATTTTTCGTCTCCACCGGTCATTTGTGGATGCCGTACACCTACATTAACGATCGCATGGATCCGCCAACGGACGACCACACCCCATTTAGACGTCTATGAGGCCAGTGTACGGCAGTATAGACATTTTTCATCTCCACCGGTCATTTGTGGATGCCGTACACCTACATTAACGATCGCATGGATCCGCCAACCATCAAGTCTGTATCTACCGGCGATCGCCCAGAATTTCGTTACAAACGGTAACAATTATCAGAGTGCTTGCTTTTACTGAATCTAAGGGCTCGATCGCCCAGCTATAGGGCTTATAATCACCGAAATCGACTTGATTTGGGCCTGATGACTGACTTAATATAACTTAATAAACTTAGTTTTATGTAGTTTTTTTACATAAAATATTGCAAAAAGTAACAAAAGGTTAATAATCCTATAGTATCGCTCCCATTCAGGAGCGCAGCCCCTATGATGAAAATATAGAGTTAGCAGTGACTATTTCTAGTCAGAGTCCCAAGTCATTAAAGAAGGAGATGTAGAAATGAAAATTTCCATGAATGCACTGATGCAATATCTGATGGAAGCCTTCAACGAAATCTTTCGTCCCTTAGGTGAAGACTACCCAGCCATTGGCGTACAACCATTTGATGGCGATATTTCCAGCCAGTGGGTATAAGAACTGACCGATTTTCCGGCTAGTGGAGAGCGCAGCTAATATGTCCACTAGCTCTAGTTGTTGGCATGATAAATACGTTCTGTAAAAATAAAGCCCTGGAAGAGTTCGATTCCAGGGCTTTTGGTTTGTGTTATTGAAAATTGAAAATTGAAAATTGAGCAAGAGTTAATTCAGAATAGCTCCATTTTCCGCCATTCGCAATTAGTCCCGTACCATTCGCAAATACCAATGCACAGGTATTTATGAAAATATTAGCTAATGCCGGGGTTGCACAATTAGGGGATGATAGGGGTTGTTGATGGGAGATCCTTGCAGGGTCATATATGCCTATTAATTGCGGTCTTTGTCCAGAACGCCATTAGCCATTAGCCATTAGCAAAAGGGGAAAATTTATCAAGCATCATCGGTAAAAATGTGCAACGCCGCTAATGCCATAGATGCTTTAGAAGAATCAAATATGGGAAGTGAAGAGGTAAAGAAAAATCGGCGTTGCACATTTTTGGGATGATAGCAGCCAATTTTTCAACTTTGCTAATGGCTAATTGCTAATTGAAAAGAGTAAAGCTATCTATTCATGACTATAAATGACGCTCTCAATTAACCATTGACAATAGCGCTCCTGCGTCGCGC
>JBFRWI010000073.1:0-16706 GCA_051439505.1 Hormoscilla sp.
TAATGACGAAGAAGAGAAGCCGGAAATTTACGCGGCAATGGGTGTGAGAGAATATTTTCAATATGACCCGACGGGGGATTATTTAACCCCGCCGCTGAAAGGAAGGCGTAAGGGGCGATCGGGCTATAAAATTATCATTCCCGATCGCCTCGGAGATGGAACGATTGTGTTACGGTCTGTTGTGTTAGGATTAGAGATGCGGTTGCTTCCGGATGGTCAGTTGCGGTTTTTCGATCCCGAGAGAGTCGAGTATTTACGCACTCATAGTGAAGAACGAGAACGAGGGGACCGCGAAAAAGAACGAGCCGATCGCGAAAAAGAACGGGCCGATCGCGAAAAAGAACGAGCCGAACAACTCGCTGCCAAATTGCTGGAACTAGGAATAGATCCTAACCTATTAAATTAACACTCCTCTTCGGACAATCTCCAACCGTGGAGTTAGGGACTCACACCAAGAGTAAGCTTGTGGCGTGATTTGTGACGATGCCGGGAGTAAGTTTAAGTTTATCATGATTCGACCGACCACAATTGATGACACGGACGCGCTGATCGCCCTCGCCGACTCCCTGGGTCTGTTCGGGCCCAATGAGCTTGAAATGCTCAGAGAAATGCTAGCAGACTACCTCGGCGGGAACGACTGCGATCGCTTTTGGCTCACGGACGAGGAGGACGGACCGGTGGGGATGGCATACTGCGCTTCCGAACCGATGACTCGCGGGACCTGGAACCTGCTTTTGCTCGCTGTGCGACCCGATCGCCAAGGGCAAGGACGGGGTGCGGCACTGATGCGCTATGTCGAGCAAAGGTTGATGGCACGGGGCGCCCGCTTGCTGCTGGTGGAAACGTCGGGCCTGGCGAGCTTCGATCGCACCCGGGCCTTCTATCGCAAGTGCGGTTATTCGGAGGAAGCACGTATCCGCGACTTCTACAATGCGGGGGACGACAAGATTGTTTACCGGAAGGTGCTGGGCCAATGATGGTCAGAAACCGGGTTTCTCGCAGCATCTGTGGTTTTGATGCCAAATTTTTCGGCAGAAACCCGGTTTCTTGCGGCAACACCTACCGGTGAGTTTTATCAAGTCACCTTGAGGATGAGGATCGATGCTCTAGAAAAAGATAACAGCGGAACCCAAAAGCATTCAGTTCGTGCTTTGGATTCCGCTCGTGCAAAAACCTGAGAATTGCAGTTTATAAAGCTCTAGACAACTCTATCCTACCAGACAAAGATCGTATCCTGTCAGGAGCCAATTTTTGACAGTGGAAGTAGTGAGAGGCTAAACGAACTAACACAGGCAGGTACTAAACTCTCAACTGCGGGAGTAACCCTCAAAAGAACAAATTCTTCTTCCTCGTCTTCTTTCCCGTTAGAGCATTTTTGATAATTAAGACCTGCTAAGGAACTGCCAGTTATGTTTTTGAGCTGAGGGCCAGCTTGCCACCAATTATTCCTTCCGCTCGTGTTACCTTGAGCAATGAAGAAATTTGGACAGGTATAGGTCTCATCCTCCATTTCAATTTCAAGGATTCCTTCAACCCAGAAATTAAGTGTATCTGGAAGACTTTGATTGGTATAACATGCGATCGCTCCACCACCAGCAACCCTCTCTTTGAAGGTATCAGCTACTGCTGTCGTCCCACTGCGGCCTGCATCGACCGTGATATCCAGCCAGAATCCATCATATTTAGAGGTCGTTCCCCCGTAGGGCTGACCGTTCTTGATATCATGATCGACTTCAATAAACTTAATGTTGCTGGCCTCACCAACAGTCGAGTATACCACAACATTTAGTGCCCTAGTTTCCGGGCCTGAAGGTTCGACTTCATCGGCAAAAGCAGAACCTACACCGTAGAAAACGAGCAAACAGGCTAGGCAAACTACAGTGCCAAAAGCTTTGAGCATTGATTTCATGAGCATCTCCTCATTCATCCATCGATAATATTGGTTTGCTGCTCGATATATCTCGTCGATACCGAGCATAACAGATCGATTTCAACCGGTAGAGCTGGGTGATATCTAACTTCAATTCTACTCCGTTAGATAAGATTGTCTATCTGTCCGATCTTGCTCAAATATAGCAATCTTAGGAGATTAGATCCCAGCCAGGGCTGAATTGCAAGAATTTTGATTTCTCTGCGTTTATGTTTTACTTGGAAGCTTTACAGGCTGCAGTGCTAAGTTGAAATCATTGATACAGAAAATTCCACCAAGGTTAGAAGGCCGAGGGGTAACGATCAAGACGGCTGGCAATCCTATTCCTGATGGCAAACATATTTGAGCAGCAGGACCTATCATAGGCGCACCACTAACGTTGATAAAATTCGGGCTAGCATTCCACCAGTTATTCGTTGTATCGATGTTACCTTGAGCAATGATGAAATTTGGACAGGTATAAGTTTTACCTCCCTTGTCGATCTCAAGGTTTCCTTCAACAAAAAAATTCAGTAGATTTGGAAGGTTGATATTGGTAAAACAGGCGATGGTACCACCGCCTTCAACAACGTCTTGAAATTTATCAGCTACTTTTTCTGTTTTGTGGCGGCCTGCCCGTACATTGAACTCCAGCTTTTTGTCCTTATATGTATAGGTTGTCCCCTCGTAGTCCTGATCGTCGCTGATCTCATGCCCGATCTCCTCAAACCTGATGTCATCAAAACTGCCATCGGTTGTGAAATTCACTATATTGTCTGCGGCAATAGCAGAAGCAACACCGCAGAAGACGAACAAACAAGCTACGCAAACCACACTCCAGAAAGCTTTGAGCATTAATTTCATGTCACTTTCCTCAATTTACCTATCAATAACATTTGTTTCCTGCTGGACTGCGTGCGATGACCTCGATCGGAACAGATCGATTGCGATCCATCTGATTTTCGCGATCGCACCACGCTGTCAGACTAAGCCGTCAAAGTTTGCTCGTTCAAGGTGCCAGTGAAAGGCTGAACGAATTTACACAGTTAGGTATCAAACGAGCGGAGACTGTAATCGCAGGAGTCACCCTCAAGACCTTGGATCCACCTTCTTGCGCTTCACAGGTTTGCATAATAGGGCCGATATAGGGAGCGCCAGAAGCGTTTATCGACTCAGGGCTAGCAGCCCACCAGTTATTCGATGTGCCGATGTTGCCTTGAGCAATGATGAATTTCTCACAGATATAGGTCTTACCTCCCTGGTCGATCTCAAGGTCTCCTACGACCCAAAAATTCAGTAGCCCTGGAAGACTGATATTAGCGGTACACGCGCTGGTGCCACCACCTTTCGTTTCCCCTGCAAATGTATTAGCGACTTTCTCTGTCTTGCTGCGGCCTGCCCTGACATTGATTGTCAAGGTTTTGCCTTTTGTATATGTGGCACTCGCCCCCTCGTAACGCTGACCGTCCTTGATATCATGGTTGATCTCCTTAAACCTGATAGCGGTAGGACCGCCGGTGGTAGTGAAGGTCACTACATTGTCATATTTATCCTGAGGTTGGATTTCGTCGGCAAAAGCAGAACCTACACCACACAAAACGAGCAAATAAGCTACCCAAACGACAGTCCCAAAAACTTTGAGCATTGATTTCATATCGATCTCCTCAATTCGTCCATCGATAACATTTGTTTCTGGCTCGACCGATCGCGATCGCCCCAAACGGAACCGATCGATCCGGCCCGCATCCAGAAACGGCTTGTGAAAAGGCCAAGAGATAAAGGATCGAACTGGGCGGCGCGAAATTCACCTGCGGGCAAACCGGATGGCGATCTCCCACTAACCGACAGCAGTCGAGGATCCCCGTAGTCAAACCACTACAGCTTGACTACTACCTTGATTGCTTTTCAACCTCTTTCCCAAGGCTTCTTTCCCTTTATCTACTATTTCCGACTGGGAATCGTATTATTACTGTTTTTGGTGTTTTGTTGTTACAAGTAACGTCAGTAAAAACATTTAATTTACAAAATCTGGATATAAAGTTTATTTTTATTATGGGGTCACAAGCAGTGATTTTAGCGCCTGAAACCCAGAGCGGACGGCAATACCTTAAGGTTTTGCACCTAAAGAACACATCACAACAAAGTAATTTAGGCATTTCAGCCCTTCTGACGGGTGTGGTCAAAACCCGTTGGTAGTAGCCCGAACCCTAAAGGGCCCGGCTACATGAACAAAGCCCGCCTGCGCGGGCTATATTACTATCGGGTGATGCACCCAGCTATCAACTACTTTTGACCACACCCCTTCTGACTGCGATCGCCACAGGGTCGTAATAAGCACCGGGAACACTGGCAATAATTACCGGTAATTATCCCATAGCAGAAACCTTACCGATTTAGCCAAGGGAACAGGCGATCGCCCGCTTATCTGCGACTCAAAAAGTTGGTAAATCTAACTCAAATCCAGGTAATACCGCTTCTCCTGACAAGGGGGAGCATCTCAGATTTGCAAATTGACAAACAATCAAATATTTTTGATTGACATTTATGATGGGAGACGATAGCAGAGCTTGAGCAAAACATCCTCTGTGAGGTACTTTCAGAATAGCAATTAGCAATTAGCAATTAGCAATTAGCGAAATTTATTGCCAAAGTGCAAAAGTGAGATGCACCCTGACAAGGTGGCCGGAAGGCTCAAAACTACGGGGGCATCAAGTAAGCTCATACCAGTATCACAATACAATCAGCTATCCGACAATTTCAGCCAAGAAAACAGGCGATCGCTGGTGAGGGAGAGTTCTGCTAAAAAGTCTGGTGTTGGCAGCAGATCTCGGTCATTGGAGAAGACTCTTAACTGTTCTCCGGAGGAAAACACTAAAACGCATCGTTCTTCTGGGTCGATTAACCATCCCAGTTGACAGCCATGTTCGAGGCAATGGAGAATCTTATTGATGACCAGAGTTTGGCTTTGTCCGGGAGATAAAATTTCAATAGTCCAATCTGGATGGCTTTGGAACAGGTTGGCCACTTCGCCGCGATCGTCTAGAGGAATTCTATCCCAACGCAGTACCACTACATCGGGAACGATCGATCGTCCTCCAAAACTGCAGCGCAGTTCTGGGAACGCATGAGCCGAACGTTGGGGTAAAGCTAAACGGTTAATGGTTGTCAAGAGTTCCCACTGAATTTTGCTATGTTTTCCTTGAGGCATCGGTTTTTGAATAATGCGATCGTCGATATATTCTTGGGCAGGTTTTGTTTCTGGCAGTTCCAGAAACCCTTCTAGGGTCATTGGTTTGATGGCTGTCTGTACCATGGTCTTCTTGTCTGGCTGTATTATAGATAAAACTCGCGCGGAGTTCGGTGGCCAGGGAGCGATGGCTTGGCTATTTTGGCCCCTCGCCTGAAGAGCGCCACTGATGTCATGATAGCACACACTGCGTGACTAAAGTCCATCGACTTGTCAAGACTCTCAAAGCAGCAATTATACTTGTCCTCACATGCGATCGCCTAATACGATCGCACATTAAACTCGATCGGACGCTACAATTTCAGCCGATGATGCGTGCAGCCTAGCCCGCGCAGGCGGGCTTTGTTCATGTAGCCGGACCCTTCAGGGTTCGGGCGGCTTATCCGTGACTTAAAAAGCGGGTAAATATAACTCAAATCCAGGTAATACAGCTTCTCCTGACAAGGTGGCCGGAAGGGACAGGATCTCGACCGCCCGATCGGGGCGATAAATTTCGACCTGTTGGCCTTGGGGGTCGATCAGCCAACCCAAGCGCAAACCGTTGTTGAGATATTCGAGCATTTTATCTTGAAGGGGCCCGATCGCATCAGTGCGCGATCGCAGTTCAATGACAAAATCTGGACAAATGGGCGGAAATTTTTCCTGTTTTTCTGGCCTTAAAGCCTGCCATCGTGCTAAGGAAACCCAAGCAGCATCGGGAGAACGATCTCCACCATTGGGCAAGCGAAAAATCGTTGAAGAACTAAAGACGACTCCCAGTTGACTTTGACGATTCCACAAATTCAGATCGGTAATTAAATCTGCCTCTCGATTGCCGCTAATTCCGCCGACGGGGGACATAATGACCAGTTCTCCTTTCGCAGTACGTTCCAATTGCCAATCTCGATTGGCCTCACAGAGTAACTCGAATTGTCGATCGCTCAGACCGACATTATCTAAGCTCAAAACTAAGGGGGCATCAAGTACGCTCATAACAGTATCGCAAGACAATACACTTCTAATATTATCATACAGTCAGCTATCTGACAATTTCAGCCAAGAGAACAGGCGATCGCTCCTTTGACACCGCCCGATCGCCTTTTTTGTCAATTACTTGTCATCTTCAGCCAAGCAAAAATTCGATCTACTGTTAACTCTAAGTCAATCGAATCTAGGGCTGATATGCGATCGCTGCCTCGCAACAGTAAGGGTTGTCGTTCTGGGCGGAAAACTAAAATTGACCGATCGACTGGATCTATTAACCAACCAAGCTGGCAAGCATTTTATAAGCAATAGAGAATCTTGTCTATCACTCTGTTTGAACCTTGTTCCGGAGAGAGAATTTAAATTATCTAATCTGGTAATAGCAAAAAGTCATTAGGAACTTCCCCATCAGGTTCAAAAGGAATTCGCGGCCATGAAAATACGGCGAGATCGGGTACAATAGAGCGCCGCCCCAAGCAGAGCGCGTAATTCTGGAAAAGCATAAGCTATTTGGGCTGGTTCCGCGATTTCGTTGATGCTATTACAAAGTCTCAGTTGTAGTCGGCTATGTTTTCCTTTTGGCATTGGTTTTTGTACGATCTCACCGTTAATGTATTCCCTAGCAGGTTTTGTTTCTGGCATCTGCAGAAACTCCTCTAAAGTCAATACTTGAGTAATTGTGCTTGTCATGTTCTGGCATCGTGAATCAATTGGTGCAGATAGAAAATTCCTCAAAACTCCGATAAGCGCGAGCGCATTGGCGATGATAGCATATTTGAGAACAGTTCCGACTGGGAGGGGACAAATTTGTCCAAGCGATCGGTCTCTATCTGGAAGCCTAGCCCGGAACCGAGTAGCCTGGGAACGAGAAAAGCTGACTGGATTAGCGCATAATAGGATTGTTAAGGCAAGCAACTACCAAGCGCTGACCATGAGCCATTGTATCAATCCCCGTTGCCCCAACCCGACTGACCCTGGCAATGCCCTGAACATCATCTGTTCCCACTGCGGTTCGGACTTGCTGCTGGCGGGACACTATCGGGTCAGAAGCCTGCTGAGTGGGGATAGCGGTTTTGGTGATGTTTACGAGGCGGACGATATCCTTGCCCAGTCGCCCAAGATCCTGAAGGTACTCAAACCCCATCTGAATGCTCAAGCTAAAGCCGTAGACCTCTTCCAGAAGGAGGCTCAGGTGTTGAGTCAGCTCAATCATCCAGGCATTCCCAGAGTAGATCCTCATGGCTATTTTACCTTTAGACCCAGCACTTACCCAGAAGCCTTGCATTGTCTGGTGATGGAACGGATCGAGGGTTTGAATTTAGAGCAATGGATGCATTCTCAGAGTTCTAGACCCATTAGCGAAGACCTGGCCCTGGACTGGTTGGGACAGTTAGGCCAAATCCTCGATCGGGTACATAGCTGTGAATATTTCCATCGGGACATCAAACCTTCTAATATCATGCTCAGACCGAATGGGGAATTGGTGTTGATTGATTTTGGCACGGCCAGGGAAGTCACGAACACCTATTTGGTCAAGGTGAGTGGGGTTGGTAATATCACGAAGCTGACTTCCGCAGGTTACACGCCGCCAGAACAAGAGAAGGGTCATGCGGTGCCTCAGTCTGATTTTTATGCCTTGGGCCGTACATTTGTCTATTTGCTGACGGGCAAGCATCCCACGGACAATGCTGTTTACGACCCGATGAATGATGAGTTGCGATGGCGGGCTTATGCAGCTCATATCTCCCCAAGGCTAGCAGATTTTATCGATTACTTGATGGCGGCTAAAGCCGGACAGCGACCCCCTAATACTCAGGTAATTTTACAGCAGGTGGCTGAGATTAAGCAGCCTTTGTCACCTGCCTCGACTCTGCAAGTCACCGGTCCCAATTTACCACCAATTCCCGGTTCTGGAAATAGCGGACCGCCGACCAGAATCCTTAGCACTTCTACTAACTCTCACGTGGCCTTGCTTACAGGTACTGCAATTGTTTTGTTAATGGGACTGACAGGGGTATCCTCCTATTGGGTATATTCTCATCATTTCTCCAATCCTCCGGTGGAACCAACTGTACTTACTGTGCCGCCGGACGTGATGTCTACAGCTTTGGATAATTACGATCGCACCTTTGAGGCGATCGAGATAGTGATTATGAATGATTTGCTCAGCAATTCCGAACTCCAGCGCTTGGGAGTAGAACGGGAAGATATTTTAGCCACCTTCAAATCGATTCTGGGCATTCCGGGATTTGATTATAGTGCCGCCAGGGATGGAGATCTCAAACATAGAGAGTATTTAATTAGAGGGGTTTACTCATATCAAGTTCAAAATCAGATATTAAATAATAAAAAAGGGGATGGGATCGTAGATGTCTGGGGAAACACGGCCAAAAGATTGAAAGCTGATGTCAAGGATAAATTACTCGCCGAGCGAGATTTGTGGTAAAATTGTAATTGCGAATTGGATGATGGCAGGCGATCGCCATCATCCCTGTAGGGAGAAGCGATATGGCAAAGATGCATATTTCAGAGATCCAGAAAATCTTGGTTCAACGGGAGGATGCTATCCCCGATCGGGAGTCAGGCTTTTTTTTAGCAATCTCCTACCCCTGCCGACAGTCAGACTCCCAAGAAACCGGGTTTCTGGTACAATGAGTGACGACCAAGACGATAATTAGTGAAAGAAACCCGGTTTCTGGCCCCCACGCGATCGGTCGGATAAACTTTTCGTCTGCCAACGGGTTTTGACTACACCCCCTTACCCGGGCGATCGCCTCTCTAACAGATTACGTCGTAGCGCTCGTAATACAAAAGTGCGGTATTATCTGTATATTTTGTACTACTCTTACCTCTCAATCGCGCCTTTAGATACTACTGTGTAGCGTATATAATACAAAATTCCTTGTCATTGCGAGGGACGTGAGTTCGACAGGGTTTGAGCGGCGGTCGAACTCACGTTATATCCAAAACCTACGAAGTATTGGGGCACCGCCCACCGTCCACCACTGTTGGTACTGTAGCCCTGTTGTCAAAATGAACTCCTCAAAGCAGCCCTTATCTAAACCGAAGAAACGCCAACCCATCTGGATCTCAGGCTTCTGGCAATGAACGGTTCACCGCGAACAAAGACTGGCTAATCGCTAAATAGATTTACTTAATTATGTTTGTTTGATGAAGTTTCCGAACGGCAGGGGCGATCCGAAAAAAACTATGTTATGCTGTCGATAGGAGCAATCGATAGGTGACGAATCGTCCTGCCGTAACCAGATAAAGGGAATGGAGGCGAACGTCAAAGCCAAACAGTAACGAGGGTGCATATGAGCAACAACATCATCAAAAAAATCGCTAATTCAGTCGCAGGCACAGCGTTTAGTTTAGCATTAATTGCAGCTAGTAGGGCCTCAGCCATCACTTCTAATTTTTATTTCCAGAATTCTTTAAATACCCAGATTTTTGGGGGAGGTTCATTGAGCTTTGACGATGCTTATTTGACAGGTAATGGTTCAGAAGAATTGAAGCTTGGGGATTTAGCGAATGCAAATTTCAACTGGGATTTCAATTATTTGTCAAGCAATTTAAATGAAAGTCATATAGTCGGCCAAACAACTTTTATTTTCGCGGATGGAGTAATTACTGGCATAATTTTTTTGGCCGATAAGCAGAATACTATTTCGGGAACAACAGAAACCTTGAGCGTTGGCGCTCAAGGTTTCAACTTTTTTCAAGAAACTCCTGTGGGCGAAGAGCAAGTTTCCGGTCAAGTCAACTTCGAGACTGTGACAGCATGGCAGCCTCCCGATCCGACAGATCCGACAGATCCAACAGATGTTAGTAACGGTGCGGGTGCGCCCTATGAATTTTCCCCCATTCCCGGGCTAGTGCTGCTGGGGGCGGGCTACGGAGTAAACTATCTCTGGAAGCGCTGGAAGGACAAAGATAAATAAGAGTGCATCTCAATTATGGAATAAATAAACAATTCTGGCTAATGGCTAATTGTTAATTGTTAATGGGTGTGGTCAAAACCCGTTGGCAGGCGAAAAGACTAAAAGACTGTCGCGCGTGGGGCCAGAAACCGGGTTTCTTTTACTAATTATCATCTTGGTTGCCTCAATTACAGCAGAAACCCGGTTTCTCGTTCATGCGCTATCAATTTGTACTGTAGCCCTGTTATCAAAATGAACTCCTCAAAGCAACCTTCATCTAAACCGAAGAAACGCCAACCCATCTGGCTTTCAGAAATGGTTCTGGAACGTTCGGAATCTTTACTGCACATAATTGGCTACATTTTCTTAATATTTGCAGCCCTTGACTACCTGATTATTCTCATTCCTCCCCAATTCACCAACCCGGTATGGGAATTTCAAACCATGGGGCAATTAGTGGAACGTTCTGCCATTCCCATAATCGGACTGGTGTTAGTATTTTACCGTCCCGAACAGGCGGTAGATAGATGGGAATTGCACCTGCTGAAGATAATATCCTGGATTGGCTTGCTGATAGGAATATTATACCTGATGATGCTACCTTTAGGGATTAGAAATACTTTCCGCATTCATCAAGCGAATAACCGGCAACTGAATGCCCGCATTTCCCAACAGTCACAGCAGTTGCAGCAGCGCCAAGCTCAATTTAACCAATTAAGCGAAGCACAACTGCAAAACCTGTTCGACTCACTACCGCGTCCAGAAAGCGGTCCGACTATTGAAACCCCGGCAGAATTTAGAGAACAGGTCCTCAATCAAATTCAAAGCAATCAAGAAAATCTTCGCACCCAAGGGGAAGTGGTGCGGCAAAACCAGAAAATGAATCTGGTCAAGAGTTCCGTGAAATTGAATGTGGGGGCGCTGCTTTCAGGAGTTGCCTTTATGGTGATTTGGAATCTGACTCGTTGGGTGCGAATAATTCGCTATCATATCAGGGACGAGTAAAAAATTCAAAATTCAGAATTCAAAATTCAAAATTACGGAAGCTATTGCTAGGCGATTGTTCTGGACTACATCAATGCCGAGATTCGCTATAATATGATAGAGTGTCATAAGAAGCGATGTAATATTATAATGGCGATCGGACGGCAAGGGGTGTGGTTAAAACCAGTTGGTAAACAACCCACACCCACTTATGGTCGGGCAGCGTAGGGGTCCCGGAGCGTGCCCACCCTACGAATGTCCTTGCTGAATTAATATAGTGGCGATCGCATGTCACCGAGAGGCGATCGCCCTCAACCCAACGTAGAACTTTATCGTTTATTTTGTTGCAGCAACCAATAGCAGAACCCCCACAAAAGCATAATGGGGATAGTAGAAAAAATTTGGGCATCGTCGGAATGCCAATATTCATAGAGAGGATAATTGTAAGCTGCGAAAAGCACTAGCAGAGGTATGCGGAAAATGCCATTAAACAGCCAAACGATCGCCACCGATACGATGGGAACTCCGAACTTTTGCCAGAACTTAGTCGGGTAGGTGACTAAAAACAGCAGGGCGAGTTGCAACATCCACATCATCGTCACTACGCCAACACAGTTAGGTCCAACCCAGACATTAATTTGGGGCGTAATAATTATATCCTCTTGACTAGCGACATTAAACCCGACGTACCAAAGGATGAAGGTAGAAAATTTGGTCATTAAGACATTCACGTTGGTTAGCTGATTAATGGGTTCCACCAACCTTTCTAAAGGAACTGCGAGAACCAGAAACAACATCAGTTCTTGCCAATATTGCTTTATCCCTTTAATTCCAGCAACTAAAAGCGCTAGACTGAAGGCAGAAATAAAGGGTAAACAGCGGATTAACAGTTCATAATTGGGGAGGATGGTACTATTGAGAAACATTAGGGCGATGATGCAGATGGCTAATATGCGCCCAGCTAGTCCACTTTTCACACTGAAGGCATGAGAATTCTTCTTGAACCGGAAGGCGATCGCCCCTGTATATAATAAAGTTGTCACTTGCAGGTTAGTGAGTCTCGCTTGACCGATTAAGTTGAGGTTAAGACATAGAATAGTTACAGTAAGACTCAACAAGCAGAAGTTGGTGGTTGACAGGCGTTGAATTACACTCGGGAATGCTTTCATTTTTCTGATTTTGGCTTGGTGATGCTACTATTATAACAGAGATTTCCCAATCTCAACGTATGAGATCATATATAGCATTGTTTTTGGAAAATGATATGAGTAGTGATGACCAGCAAAAAAACGATCCCAATTAGCTTACTACTGCTATGTACAAACTTAGGCGTTATGCTGCCCGTTCAGCAGTCCCTCGCAAATCAAATATCGGTACCGCCCCCAGAAACGACTCCGTTAGATTTGAGTTTGCTGGGAAATGCTGCCCCGGGCACCGGCGCGATCGGGCCTGCGATCGACCAAACAGAACTAACCATTCCCAGTCTCTGGTGGGCTAGGGAACAGTTTGGTGGTAAACTTTTGGAAACATGGTTGGCCTATCCGGGTCGCGATCGCATGGCAGGGAGAGTAGATTTAGTAGTCAACAGGCAAAATTGGAGTCAGTCAAACTATCTAGAACGTTACCAGTTTGTCAATAAATTAGGAACAGTAGCGCGTGATTATGGCTACAACACCAGAGTGTTCAACCCTCAAGGAGAATTATTAGCAGCTTACACCTGCAATTTCAACAGTAGAAAACTCCCCTGTCAGATAACTCTTGAATCTTTGGGTCGGGTTCGCTGGCGGGGACGCGGAAATTTGTAGGTTGGGTTGACTGAAACCCAACTATATTAATGTCAACAGCAGCTTTGGTTGGGTTTCGTGCGGAAACCCAACCTACAACATACGAATTTTTCTCCATAGAGACTCGTATTGGGCAACTGTAGATTTGGGCAGAGGCAAGAGAAATTCACTGGCCTCTAGAATCGCCCGATCGGGGAGTAGAATAGGATTATCCCGTAAAGCTGGAGGCAGATCGGCAGGGTTCATGGCAGTAAGCAGAGGCGATGACGCCTTAGCGAGCAAGGAAAATTGACTAGCGTTATCCTTTTGCCAACAAAAATCAATCCATTGGTTTGCCAGACTATTGTCACCCTTGCTAACAGAAGCAGGTCGTACCCACAAATCTGCCCAGAGAGCAGTACCAGAGGAGGGCACCACACTGGCAATTTCCTGGTAGCGTCCCATCACGGGTCCGACATCCGTTGACCACCCAACTGCCGCCCAGGTATCCCCCGTCAGCAGGGGTTGCAGGTAAGTATCGTCGCTGTAAAACCTAGTCTGTTGGTGCAGTTTAGCCAATTCCTCTGCCAAACCAGGAATCTCCGATAGATTTTTACTATTATAAGAGTAGCCCAGCTTCTTCAAGGTGAGCCCGATCGCCTCTCTAGGCTGGTCGAGAACGGAAATGCGGCCCTGAAGTTCTTCGCGCCAGAGATCTTTCCAATCAGTAGGTTCCCATCCCCAGGACTTAAACTTATCCCGACGGTAAACGATCGCAGTACTACCCCAGCGGTAGGGCGCACCCCAAACTTTTCCTTCTGGGTCTGCAACACCAAGTTCATTCCGCTTGACCAATAGTTGCCACATACCTGGCAACTCCTGCCACCGATGCAGTTGTTCTGGGTTCAGGGGTTGAATGAGATTCTTATCAATAGCCAATTTTAGCCAGTAATCTCCCAAAGTTACCAAGTCAGGAATGGGGTCAGGTGGAGAATTCCCTTGTGCATTCCCAAGCTGCAACAGCAGTTCAAACAACTCCTCAAGTTGAGCTACAGGAGTAAAATCCATGACTGCGGGTTGTTTCAGTTGCTTGCGAAATTGACCTAACAGCTGGGCGGGAATCGAGTTTTTCAATAGTTTGACTCTCAAGCGGTCCTGCTGTGAGGCCCTGCATCCAGCCACTGTTGCCAACAGCGAGGCTCCCGCCATTATACCCAGAGCATCTGTACAAGTACCTAGGATAAAACTCCTACGATTCATAATCGCCTTCAATAGTTTTTTCACTTTTACCTTAACTTACCGGTTGTCAGTGTTATGCCAATTTTGGCAGGAGCTTCACCGCCACGATGCTCCCGGGGACTTTCGGGCCACAAATCTGTAGCAACCATTTTCAGAAGAAATGTAAGGATTTATTGCTGAATTATTACCAAAGGTTAAATAATTCAAAAATAAATCAAGTTTTTTGTCGAAAATTATTTAGGATGATCGAGAAACCAATCAAATCTACTGGAGAACACCATGGAACGAATTGGACAGCAAATTGCTGCTTTGACGATCAAAGTCGATCTTATGTCTCAAGCTCTCGAACAGTTACAGTATAAAATTTCTCAGCTTTTGCCCGATCGCAGTTTACCTACGGTCAAACCAGATATCCGCCGTCGAAGTGTAGTTCGATACAAGTACGATGACGGGAGCCTACGGAATGAAACGATGGATCACAAGGATGTACTTGTGGATGATAATTATCTCCAAAATAACGATATCAGGGCCGATATAGAGTTATCATCCGAAATCCAGATCCAAAGACTGACAGCTCAACTTACGGCTGCTTACAACCGCATTGCAGCGTTAGAAGAACAACTTGTATCTAGGAGAATCCACTGAGATAGCGATAACTATCAAATCGGCTAATGGCTAATGGCTAATGGCTAATGGCTAATGGCATGCCCTCAGATATGTGATAGCCTATCATCTAGGCATTGCACAACAACGGGATGATTTGGGACCACTTCCGCCAGGCCAATAATGACTACAACCCATTATTAATGACAACTGACGACTGACAACTGACAACTGACAAGCATCATCCCCCGTGCAACGCCAAATTAACCCCAAGAGAGGAATTGCCAACCATGGATTTAAACAACTCAAATACGGCCAAAAATCTATCCGAGGCTTTTGCTGGTGAGTCAATGGCCAATCGCAAGTATTTATTTTTTGCCGAAGTGACCCGTCGTTTAGGTCTCACAGAACTCTCGAAGCTATTCAAAGAAACGGCGAATCAAGAAACGGAACATGCCTTTGCTCACTTTCGCCTCATGCATCCCGAGTTGGTTGTCGATGATATCTCTACCCTGAGTGAAGAAGAGAAAAATAAAATCGCTGGCCGTTGTCTGGAACTGGCAATTGAGGGAGAGACCTATGAGTACACGACCATGTATCCAGAGTTTGCCGCAGCAGCACGGCAGGATCGAGATGGTGACGCGGTAGCAGAGTTTGAAGCTCAAGGTGAAGAGTCACGACAGCATGCGGCGATTTTTCGCAAAGCTGCCCACAACTTCGGTTTGCTCACTAGCATAGAAGAGCATCATGCCCGTCGCTATACCGATGCGCTCCACAGTTTAGCAGGTGAAACACCTCAGTCAAGCTCCCCTAGTGACGATCCCGCTACGCAAAAGTGGATCTGTCGGAAATGTTCGATGATTTACGATCCGGTTAAGGGCGATCCCGATTCGGGAATCGCACCAGGTACCCCTTTTGCAGAGATTCCTGATGATTGGAACTGCCCCATTTGTGGCGCTGTGAAGAAGACTTTTATCCCCTATGAAGAGCCAGTTGCCGCTTAAGTTAGAGTAACTGATTAGGGCGATCGCACTCTAGCAGCATTTAGAGCGTAGCAATTAAGGCTTCGATCGCTTGCAGCAGTTGCATCTGGTTCCAACCTCGGTACAGAGAAGCCGCGATCGCACATCCCCCGCATCCCACGCCTTCCTTAACAAATCCCCGCTCGTATGCTACTAGCTGTGGAAAGCGAGAACTGGCAAAACTCAACTGGGTAGCGATTAGAGGTACAGAACCGATGGAGTTCGCCAGACCGACAGTATCGCCAGTGGGGTCTTCCGCCACCCAGCGGGTAGTGCCCACCACCACCCGTTCCGGTTGCCATGCTACAGTATATGAGCGGGCGATCGCCTGCATCAGGCCATAGACCGCTAACATTTGGGTGCCCCCTGCTAACATCACACCGGTAGTGCGACTAGCAGCGATCGCCATAGCAGCAGCCACAACTTGCATCGGATCGCCCACTGCGGCGACCAGCTCTAGGGGGTCAGTGGCCATAGCTTTTTCACCGGCAGCTTGCAAACCGGCTCGTACCACATCCCACTTCTGGGCATGATTGCAGCTAGGATGGCTGCTATTGACCTTACCCGCAGCAGGGACACCCAAGCCAGTTAATAGGGCCAATGCCGTAGTAGTTCCCCCGACCACGCACTCGCTAATAATCAGATACTCAGCCTCACGCCCCAGTTTCTCTCCCCAGCGGAGTCCCTGATGCCAAAGCTGCCTGACCGTGTCTAGTTCTAGGGCCTGGCCAGTAGTCACGCAACCTGCAGGTGCCCCATTCAAATCAATTGTCGGCACTGACGGTATCTCTGGCAAACCCCCATTGAACAGATAAACCGGGATATCCAGTGCGGCCACCACGGCCCGGGAAATCAGTACGGGTGAAACCCCAGCATCCAACGGCGGCAAAGGATATTTAGCTTGTCGGGTCGGGCCATTGTACAAAAACTCCGCATCTGCCAGGCAAGTATATCGTCGAGCGGCTGGGGTTGCACCAGCGGCTGAAATGCCAGGGATCAGACCCGTATCGGTAAATCCTAAAATACAAGCAAAAACTGGCCGTCGCCCCCGAT
>JBFRWI010000074.1:0-8172 GCA_051439505.1 Hormoscilla sp.
AAAATCTTAATCAAGTCTGCTAATACTAGATGAGGATTTGTTATCCCACTTTCCCAGTAGTCATTCCCGCCGTACTCGTTTACCCGCCGGTTATTGTTGAATACTTGCCCCCTTTTTAAGGCGGCAAATTCTCCATAGCGATCGTCTGCTGCAATTATATCCGATCGCCTCGGCCATTCTTGCCTGACATTAATCCAATAATCGGCATTTGCCGCCCGTTCAAATACCGCTTCAAAGTCTAAAGGAATACTACCAGATGATAACTCTTCTGCCCAAAGGTAATGGGCCCCGGCATCTGCTAAATATTGTGCTACGTAACTTTTCCCTCCAGGCACGTACCAGACGCCGTTAAAGCTGGACCCGGTAAATACTGTCGGTCGGTTTTCTATTTTACTGGTTAAAGAGGCGATCGCCTCATACTCGGAGGCGATTTCTCCGAACAGTGTTTCAGCTACCGCCTCCCGATTAAAAAACATGGCCGTAAACTTCAACCATTCTGACCTTGCTAGGGGCGAATCTTCCATATATGCAGCATTGATTGCCACGTTTATTCCCGCTTTTAAGAGTTTGGGATGACTGTCAAATTCATTTTTACCAGTCCCGTAAGTCATCACTAATTCCGGATTCATGTCTAAGACTACTTCCATGTTAATCTTAGCATTATTTCCTACTTCGATCAATTGGTTATTGTCGATCATTTTCAGCACTCCGGGGGAATTAATCCGCTTGAAGTCACTGGCGCCAATCAGTTTATCTAACAGTTCCAAGCTTTCTAAATGGGGTAAATAAGTTGTTGAAAGTGCGATTATATTGCTGACAGGTACTTGAATCACTTGTGCGCGATCGAACCCTTTCGGGACGGGAGTGCCGCATTGAACTAACAGATACTGAAAGGTAACCTCAGCTTCTTTCCAAGGGTTGTTAACGGTAACAACTTTATAGTGATTGTGATATTCTACGGTAAAACCCCGGGCGTAATTCAGGTTAATTTTATTTGGGAAATAGTCTATCCTAGGGTTGTAGTCAGAAACGCACTCCCGATCGGGCTGAGGGGCGATCGCCTCTCCTTGGTAATCCAGAGCACAAGCGGACAAAACAACCAAGGACAGCAGGATTGAATTGATAATTTTGAACCAAGTCATGTTTACTTTTTACTTTGAAATTTGCCATCCAATAATTAAAGCGATCTCAAAGCCCCATTCTCCGTTCCCAGACCGATCCCAATACTTCAAGATTTTGGATATAGGTTGTCATTGCGAGGGGGGGGGACGTAGCGATTAACTTATGCTTTCTTGAGTTAACCCCCCCCGAAGCAATCCCCCCGTCCAGTATAAGTCGGTGAGATTGCTTCGGGGGGATTAAGCGCGGAGATCCCTAAAATGTCGGTTTTTGTTTCCCCCCTCGCAATGACAGGTTGTTAACCGAGAAGTATTGAGACCGATCCTGGGAACGGGTGCGTGGTAAATTAAACTGCTGAAGAATAAAGATGTTTGGCGAGTTTCTCACCTTTAACGAGATGTTCGGAAACAATACGATCGGCCACTTCGGGAGTAGCGCGAGTGTACCAAGTCCTGTCTCCCGAATAAAACACCACTGGTCCCATGCGGCAAACTTCCAAACAGCCCGAAGTCATTACCTTAACATCTAACCCCGCTTTTTCCACTGCTGACTGCAATGCCTCAACAGTCGGTTGCCAATTGCGCGATGGATAGCAGCGACTCGATCGACAAACGGACAAATAAGGACGTTTCAGAGGATTATCCTCAAAGGGGATGGGAGACTGACCCAGCACGTAAATGTCGCGGAGTTGTGAATAAAGTTGCAGCTTTTCCTGACGGGGTTTGTTCTCCGGGAGCAAGTCTTCATCATCACCCAGGTAAGGATTAGGTAAAAACAGCGTCATCATTTTTTCCCCCGCGCCATTCCAGAACTGAATTCCCCACATCCGAGGTTCTCCCTGGGGATTTAAACGACGGTACAATGCGGCCCGACTGACGACGCGATGTTGGCGCAGTTCGGGAGGTGTTTTGCACAGCGGACCTCCCAGATGTTCTTCCAAGCACAAATGCAGGTGCCAGCCCTCTGTTACCACGGTTAGATAGCCGTCATACAGCACGCAGAGTTTGGGTTCGCTAGTAAATTCTAACTCCAATACGCTCCCTTCGACGATGTGACCGATCTGCACTTGCTGCCATTGTTCCTGAAACAGGGTGTAAAGCAGAGGTCCGGTAACGTCAATTGTGTGGGGAAAGTCTTCGTATACCAAATTCCAATTGGTAGGCGATCGCTCTTCAGTTTCTTTGTGCAGGGGTGTAACCCAGCGATTAAATCCCGTCATATCTATACTCCCAATTTACTTACTGGAATTATACACCGAATCAAAAGTTTAAATGCAAACCTACACGGGCGTTACTACCCAGTCCCGGCCAGCCAGGAAATTCCTGGAACTGCTCGTTAAAGATGTTGTCCCAACTGGCATTCACTGCCAAGCGATCGCCGATGGGCACCCTGAGCTTTAGGTCCACCGTCGTGTAAGCCGTCAAGGTCTCGGTATTCGTATTATTGGTAAAGCGATCGGAGACATTGTGCAAGAATACCCCGACAAACAGCCCTGTGGGGATCTCGTATGATATCCCCACATTGAGGATATCCGCGCCTCGGAAACTCAACTGATTTCCCACAATCTCCCGGTTAGCATCAGACTTAATCTGCGGGTCATTGAGGGTATAGTTAGCCATCAGAAATACATTCTTAAAAACTTGAAAGTTCAGGGCCGCTTCCATACCTGTCGTCCGCACCCGCCCAATATTTCGATAGGTGCTGGGACTGCCGAATTCAAAGTTAATCAAATCGTCAACATCGTTGATAAAATAGGTTAATCGCAGCAAACCGCGATCGCCCAACTGCTGGTCAATTCCGACATCAAAGCTGTCCCCTCGTTCCGCTTCCAAGTCCCGGTTACCTTCCACATTAAAAGCCGCCAAACCTTCTAAATTGGAAAGCAGGGGGGCCCGGAAACTCCGACCATAATTGGCTCGCAACGTAGTAGTCCCAGTAATCCCCCAACGGGCCCCGACGCTGGGAGAAGTGACGTCTCCCTCCTCAGTGCTGCTAAAATCTTGACGGACACCCACATGAGCGCTCAAATTGGGAGAAAAATCAAATTGATATCGAGCAAATAGTGCTCCCTGACTGATGTTTCCATCGTAATTTTCCACTTCAGCTTCCCCCGCGCGACTCGTCCTGTTTTCCGCATCGACGCTGCGATAATCAAAGCCATAATTCAGCCTCTGATTCTTGGCCAATTGCCAGTTATGCTGTAGCTGAAATCCAATTCCCGTCCGATCGACTTTGTCCCGGGAACCGGACGGATCCGGGTTCTCGAAGTCGTAATTGCGAGAATCAAAAGAAGTTTTAGCGGTTAAAATGGAGTTATCGGAATTGCCCATGTTAAATTCCCAGGTCAGATCCAGCAGCCATTCCCGGGTATTTTGTCGCGCATTCGGGGTGAGACTATTAAAGTTTCCCGCACTTCCCGAAACGGGGATGGGAACGCCACTGGAAACGCCAAGATCCTTGTCCAGGTAGAGTGTACTAAAGGTCAAGCGGTGGCGATCGCTCAGATCGGCAATAATTTTCGCACTCGCATTATTGTAGAGAACGTCGGCATTGTCGCGGCGATCGTCTATGTCAAAGGAGACATCATCAGCAGTAGAGTCCTCAAAACTAAACTGACCGTCATTAATTTCAAAGGGAAAATCACTTTCCGAATCAATGCGATTATAGCCCAGAACCCAGCCCCAAGAGCCGCTGCGACCAATCATTTGGATAGTTTGTCGATCTTCGCCAAAACTACCAAACCCGAAGCTAGGTAAGATTTTGTTACCTTCCTCTTTTGGCAAACGAGTGATAATATTGATAACACCACCAATAGCATCGGAGCCATAAAGAGTCGAGCCACCACCGGGAACAACTTCAATTTGTTCGATGATATCGGTAGAGAATTGTGATAGGTCAAAGCCACCGAAGAAACCAACATCATTTAAGGGACGACCATCCAACAGCACTAGGACTTGACCGGTATTCCCCCCGCGCATGAACTGACCGCTAAGGGATCCGAGTTGCCCGCCAGCAGTGCCTTCACTAATTATGCCCGGTAGATATCGCAATGCCTCATCAACAGTTCGCGCTCCTTGGGCCTCAACTTGCTCGCGGTTAATAACGTAGGCGGGGCGGGTTGATTCTCGAACAGTTCCTTCGCGCCGGAAGGGAGCATACAAGGGTTGATTCAGCAGTTCCCCTGTCACCGTAATGTCGATTTCTTGTTCATCTTCTTCTGTATCCTCGGCGATCTCAAGGGGTTCTGCCTGTACAGTGG
Source organism: Hormoscilla sp. (assembly GCA_051439505.1). Lineage (GTDB taxonomy): Bacteria > Cyanobacteriota > Cyanobacteriia > Cyanobacteriales > Desertifilaceae > Hormoscilla. Next base: position 4,379 of record JBFRWI010000074.1, read on the forward strand.
CGATGTGGACGAACAAACTAGCGATCGCTAGTAAAGGAAGTAAACGAAATTGCATCTATTTTTATACACCAATATTTGTTTGACGTTGCTGTAGCGCAGGGTGCAGCATGTGGAATCGCGCGATCGCACTAATTAATTCTTGACAGGTAAAGGCGATCGCGCCATAATCAAAAAGCCCGATCTAACCCACGCCAAATATTTGTCACAGAGCAATTCACCATCATCTCTACTGACAAAAACGCGGTTATCTGAATGCCAAAAATTTATTAGCCTGACTCACAGTCGCAGGCGGGGACGCCCGCGCTACGGCAAACAATCAAAAGATCGATGTATATTTGACCAGTTCTCGCGGCCTAACCCGAAGCGATGCCTTAAGAGTAACCGGTCGTGGTCCAGAGCAAATATCAATGTCATCATCATCCATACCTCGCAGATGAGTAAATGTATAACAACCAATCGGCGGGTATTCTGACTCAGAGACATCCGCGTCTCATCACAGTTGCGGGACAGCGCCGGCTTTACACCGAACTTTCCCCCTTACCTCTAACGGCTGGTCCCCGTTAGAACCGATTGGATATTTGGCTAACATAGCACATTACCTCGATCGCGGTCAAGAAAATCCCTGGGAGAAATTTAATTTTGTCAGTCACCTGCGGTTCGGCTCCGCTCACCGACCGCTGTAAGCATTCACCGGCGAACATGACGGGTTCACCCTAGGGCGGTACTTTGGGCATTGATCCGATCGGATGCCTTAGCCTGTGAGTTATAATTTCAACCGCCTTGATTGCCACCAGACAAAGCAGATGCAAATTAGTAAATTTTTCCAATCGGGTGGTATAGTCGCGTGGCCACTCCTCGGTTTTTCAATTTTGTCAGTCGCTCTGATTTGCGAGCGGCTCTGGTTTTGGGCGAAGCTGCGACAACGGCAAAATCGGGTGATCCGAGATACCCTCAAGCGCTATGCCCACGACCCGGAAGCGGCCATCAAGCTGCTCAAATATAATGCCGATTTGCCGATCGCCCGGATTTTTCTGGAAGCATTAGCGCTCGAACAGCCGAATTCAGAGGAATTTCGCTTGGCCCTGGAGAGTGCGGCCCAAGCGGAAATCCCCACACTCAAGCGTTTCAGTACAGTGTTCGACACAATTATCAGCGTTGCACCGCTACTGGGCTTGTTGGGGACCATCTTGGGTTTGATTACTTCCTTTGCCTCCCTCAAGCTTGGCGATATTGGGGGTAGTGCCAGCGCCGGAGTCACCGGTGGTATTAGCGAAGCCCTGACCTCGACAGTCATGGGATTAGTCGTGGCCATATTTACCCTGCTGTTTGCCAATACCTTCCGGGGACTTTACCTTCGAGAAATAGCCCTAATTCAAGAATATGGGGGCCAGTTAGAACTGATCTATCGCCGTTACTATGAAAAAGGAGCACGATCCTATGCGTCTACCCAATGAACCGGATGCCCCCGCAGAGATTAACATTGTGCCGATGATCGACGTGATATTTTCGATCCTGGCTTTTTTCATTATTTCTACCCTATTTTTGACGCGATCGGAAGGACTGCCAGTTAATTTACCGAAAGCAGGAAATTCCCAGGCGCAAGGTACTGCCAAAATTACCGTGACCATCAACCCTCAAGGAACCATCGCACTCAATCGTCAGCCAGTTGAACTAGAACAACTCGAAGCGGAGGTGCGTAAACTAATTCAGTCCGGACAGAAAGCGATCGCGATATTGAACGCCGATGAAGCAGTCAAACATGGTAAAGTTGTTGCTGTCATCGATAGATTGCGTCGCATTGAAGAGGTTAAATTGGCGATCGCCACCAAAAAGCCTGAGTCATCTAAGTAGTTCGTAGTTCGTAGTTCGTAGTTCGTAGTTCGTTTCAGATCCTCCGATCTCCTGCTAATATCATGTCCGGTTAAATGCCCATAATAAAAATTTTATCCCCCGTAGGTTGGGTTTCCGCACGAAACCCAACTGCCGCAAGCCCTGTTGGGTTTCGCTGGCGCTCTACCCAACCTACGCAGATATCTTTTTTATTACGGTTAATCATCCCGACATGATATAAAAAATGGTTTCAGCCCGTATTCCGATATTACAGAATGTGCAATCTAAATGCACGACAGCTTACTAAATAAAGGAAAATTGAGAAGAGCATTCTCAAGCAAGCCATTTTCTATCGTAGCAACAAGCGATGAAAGCACAAAGTCCCGTACAGAACGCTCTGACAACCAGAAAGCTAACCCTGGCCTATAGCAACGGTCAGCCCATAATCGAAAACCTCGACCTGGCAATTTTAACAGGAAAAATTACCGTCATCGTCGGTCCGAATGGCTGCGGCAAGTCAACCTTGCTGCGCAGTTTTGCCAGACTCTTAAAACCAGTTGTGGGGACGGTTTATCTGGACGGCACTTCTATCTTTAAATTGTCCACTAAGGAAGTCGCTAAACGGCTGGGAATTTTGCCTCAAAGTGCTGTGGCTCCCGCAGGCATGACCGTGAGAGAATTAGTCGCGATGGGTCGATATCCTCATCAAGGTTGGCTTCAGCAGTGGTCCCAGCAGGACGCAGAAATGACCGATCGGGCGATCGCCATTACCAGCATGACCGAATTAGCCGATCGGGCAGTGGATACCCTTTCAGGAGGACAGAGACAAAGGGCTTGGATAGCGATGGTCCTCGCCCAAGACACCGAAATAATCCTGTTGGACGAACCCACTACCTTTTTAGATATAGCACACCAAATAGAGATCCTCGACTTACTCTACGAATTAAACAAAACTCAAGGGCGTACAATCGTGATGGTGTTGCAGGACCTCAATCAGGCTTGCCGATATGCCGATCGCCTAATTGCTCTTCGTAACGGCGAGATTCAAATCCAAGGTGCGCCAGCTGACGTGATGACAGAGGGGACAGTGCGCTTAGTATTTGACCTTGACTGTCGCATTATTTCCGATCCAGTAGCAGGAACGCCCATGTGCGTGCCAGTAGGACGCTTCCGTAAAGGTTAATTCTTCACAATATTCAATATATACTTCAATAATTATCAAAAATTAGCAAGAAAAAATCTGATGAAGACCATTCAATGAATAGGCACCGCCCACCAGAACCTTGTGGTACTTTTTTACAAACTGGTGCAAGACCGCACCCTATCCGACTTAGCGGAAAGTCCTTTTTATTTAAGTTAAGTTAGTGCGGGGATGCGACCTTCAACGCGCTGATATTGTCTGCTTAACAACCAAGTTTGAGTAGTTTCATAGGTATCGCCAGCAAAAGATCGTTGGTAATTTTCCCTGGGATTATAAACATAGCTTCTACCTGAAGTATCGCCGATTCAAATTAACACTTGAGGGGGGAAAACTGCGTGTTATATCCAAAGTTCTGTAAACTCCCAATTGCTGGGTAGGTTTATTTGAGTTTCAGATTCTGGCAAATCTTCAACATTTTGGTAGCGCTGTCGCAATTTGGTTAATATAGCTTCATCGCTGCTTTCTACATCGTAAGCGCTGCTATCTACGGCACGAAAGATTATACTCGGTTCCGATCCCTTGTCCGGGTAGCATGTGAAAGTGCCCTCCGTAATTTGGGCAATGTTAGTAGCTATCTCTAATAGTATTTCTCCAGAGACTCTGGTTTGAGTATTAGCTATTTGATAGAGGCGTTCACTATTGCTTCCGAAACATTCAAGGTCCGAGATTTCCCATTCAGTGGTGGCAAGTTGAGGGCCTAGTAGTTGGAGAATATCTGTGAGATTCACTGCTAAGATATTGCTATTCCCTTGCCGATCGCTGA
>JBFRWI010000075.1:0-16053 GCA_051439505.1 Hormoscilla sp.
AATGTAGCAACAATCTCTATTCCGGAACTCATTGAACAAATTGAGCCTCTAGTTCCACCCCCATCATAATTGTGAGGGAAAATCAGGCGATCGCACCCCCGAGAGGGCGATCGCATGTGGTTGGGGCACAGAGTTAATGGGCGATCGCATTTTTTTCTGACCAGTATGGTAGGTGTACAGCGCCAGCGTATCCATAAATCAGGATATACACTGCAAATTAATCTATCGCCGTACACCGGTGCGACAGAAGCGATCTGTTAGGTGACATAAAATTCGCGATCGCCCATGTGGCCGGGGCACAAAGCAGTTACATTTTCATCTTCACCGATAATTGATTATTGACTCAATTAGCGGTAAGCTAAGAAAATAGACCAATATCCCACCAACACGGCCATGTTCAAACGAGTCATCATCGGAATATCCAGCCTCTTACTTATCTTCAGCTGGACCCCAGACGCCTTAGCACTCGTGCCCATTAAACTAACCGACCTATCATACCACGAATGTCCAGCAGAACCAGACTCAGGTAGCTTTACCACCAGTGACGGTTCCGGTAATGCCGCCAATTGCTATATCGTCACCGGTACAGCCGTTAACAAATCTCGAAAAACAGTCTATGATGCTGATATTCGCGGTCGCATCTACGACGCCAACGATAATGATGTCTTGCCCAACCGGACTCGTCTAGGTTCTATAGATGAGGTTCCCGCAGGAGAAAGCAAGTTTGAAATGCAGATCTCAGTACCTGCCAATTTAGCAACTCCCCTGAAGTTAAAACAGTTCAAAGCATCCGGTTCCCGGAACCCAGTCAGTCTCCATTTTTAATTACGCCATGGGATCATCATGCCCGTGACAACCACAAGCAGGTAAAAATGTAGGGGCGTATCATGGGGCAACAAGAAGCCCAATGATACGCCCCTTGGGACTTTCCCCTCGCGATCGAGAACTAGAAAGCGATGCTTCTAGACATACCCACCACCAGTTGTTGCACAAACTGGAGGAGGAAAATAGCCAGGATCGGGGAAATATCAATACCACCTATCGGCGGAATGATCGAACGGAACAGGTTCAGGTAAGGGTCCGTTAACTGGCTGAGAATAGAAAAGGGCGGGTCAAACCAGTTGATATTCGGGAACCAGCTTAACAGGATCCGAATGATCAACAGCACAAAATATATTTGCAGAAAACTGCCAATTGTGGTAATCAGTAAATACATAGGAGTATTGTGGCTTTCTCGTGACTCGACGGTAGTTAGACTGATCTCTAATTTAACCGATTCTGAGCCGATCGGCTCAGACTGCTAGCTAGCCCTTAACTGCCAGAGAGTGCTAAAACCTCTCTCCTGAGTTAGGTTGACCCGAGAGTTCTTGTTCTCCCTGGCGATTACCATTGACATGACCCAGTTGCAGACGCACATCGTCGATCGCCTCATTCAGTTGAGCAATTTTCTCATCCAGGCTGTGACCTGCAGTTTGCATCCTCATGCGATCGCCCTTGGGCAGTTTCTGCCTAGAAGGTTTACTGGGTAAGGTTTCCGGACTAGGATCGTCTTCTGGCAAATTTGACAAGGCATCGAGATCCCGCCGGGAAACTAATAGGGCCCCCACCAGGCCACCGATAATGCCCCCGATCGCCGATCCTAGGAGAAAGCCGCTGGAAAAATTATCTTGGCTCATCATTTTCATACCAGGCAATACTATGTATCTAGCATAACCATTCACTGCCCCATCGGCCAATCCCCGAGCGCTAACCCGTACCAAACGCCCGATCGCCCGCATCCCCCAGTCCCGGGACAATATAGCCCCGATCGTTCAAACCCTCATCAATACAAGCGCTGTAAACCTGTAAACTCGGATAAGCCTGACTCAGCTTTTGTAAAGCCTGTGGTGCGGCCACCACAGAAATAATTCGCACCAAAGCCGGATCCGCCCCTCGCTGGGTCAGTTCCGTCATAGCATAGGCGATCGAACCCCCCGTCGCTAACATCGGTTCGCAGATCAGCACCCGGGTTTCAGGGGCGATCGCCTCCGGTAACTTATTTAAGTAACAGCTAGGCTGCAAAGTTTCCTCATTGCGGACCAAACCCAGATGGTAAACCGAGGCCAAGGGCAGCAAAGCTTGGGCCCCATCTAGCAAACCCAACCCGGCCCTGAGAATGGGCACCACTGCTACCGGCACCTCGGGATTAATAAAAGTAGCAGCACATGCAGTCAAAGGCGTCTGCACCGTACTGTCCACGGTCGCCAACCAATCTCGGGCCGCCTCATAAGTCAGCCAGCGCCCCAACTCCGTCAGCGCCGTTCTGAATAGTACGGGTGGGGTATTAATATCGCGGGCCACAGCTAGCCAATGCTTAATTAAAGGATGAGGAGGGACGAAAACACGCAGTTGCAGACTCATATGCCTAAAGATGACCGATCGCCACCATCATACCCCCATTCTCGAAAATTGAGAATCGCCTACGCCTTACGCTGACAGTTCAAATAGGGAAAGTATTCTGGAAAGGAGCAAGAGAATATGGTATATTACCTAGACATTTCGCGGGTTCCCAGCCGAGTCCGCAGGATGGAACGTACTAGATCCTCATACCACATTGCCCATGCCACCTCATCCCCAACCCGAAAATTGTGATGTCATCGTCATCGGCGCTGGCATCGGCGGACTGGTGACGGCCACCCAACTAGCAGCAAAAGGCGCTCAAGTCCTCGTCCTCGAAAGCTACCTCATCCCTGGCGGTAGTGCCGGTTACTTTGACAGACAAGGCTATCGCTTTGATGTCGGTGCATCCATGATCTTCGGTTTTGGCACCCAAGGCACCACCAACCTCCTCACCCGGGCCTTAGCTGCCGTCAATGTCAGCATCGAAACCATTCCCGACCCCGTACAGATCCATTATCACCTCCCCAACGGCTTAGAGCTGAAAGTACATCGAAATTACGAACAATGGATAGCCGAACTAACTGCCAAATTCCCCCACGAACGCCAAGGAATTCGTCGCTTTTATGACGAATGTTGGCGAGTATTTAACTGTCTGAACTCAATGGAATTGCTATCCCTAGAAGAACCGCGCTATTTAATGCGAGTCTTTTTTCAGCATCCCCTAGCATGTCTGGGTTTAGTCAAGTATCTGCCCCAAAATGCTGGAGACATTGCCCGTCGCTATATCAAAGATCCCGAACTATTGCAATTCATCGATATAGAATGCTATTGTTGGTCGGTAGTCGCCGCCGACCTGACGCCAATGATTAATGCAGGCATGGTATTTTCTGACAGGCATTATGGCGGCATCAACTATCCCCAAGGGGGCGTAGGACAGATAGCCCAAAAGTTAGTAGCAGGATTGGAAAAAGCCGGGAGTCAAATTCAATACAAGTCGAGAGTGACCCAAATATTGCTGGACAAAGGGAAAGCGGTGGGAGTAAAACTCGCGAATGGAAAAATATATCATGCTAAACGCATAGTATCCAATGCTACCCGCTGGGATACCTTTGAAAAGTTACTACCTCAGATACCAGCAACAGAAAAGCAATGGCAGCAGCGTTATCAAAAATCACCCAGTTTCCTCAGCTTGCATTTAGGAGTGAAAGCCGAAAAGCTGCCCCCAGGAACGGAATGTCATCATATTCTTCTGGAAGATTGGAGTGAAATGGCAGCAGAACGGGGAACGCTGTTTGTGTCCATTCCTACCCTGCTGGACCCAAGTTTAGCCCCAAAAGGATATCATATTATACACAGCTTTACCCCCAGTTGGCTGGAAGAATGGCAAGGGTTGTCAGCGACTGCATATGCTCAGAAAAAAGCAGCCGCAGCAACAGCAACGATCGATCGCTTAGAGAAGATATTGCCAGGAATCAAAGATGGGTTAGAACATATGGAAGTAGGCACGCCGCGCAGCCATCGGCGTTTCTTAAATCGGCAGGATGGCACCTATGGTCCCATACCCAGACGGAAGCTATGGGGATTGTTAGGCATGCCCTTTAACCGCACATCTATACCGGGTCTATACTGCGTAGGAGATAGTACATTCCCGGGACAGGGTTTAAATGCAGTGGCGTTCTCAGGTTTTGCCTGCGCTCATCGGATTGCGGTAGATTTGGGTTTGTAGAACGAGGAGAAGAGCAAAAGTGTGGCAATGATATTGACAAGGGAAAAGGACAGGTGCAATAATCAACAGTCGCAGAGTACAGTGAGGATTATTGTAGGTTATTGGGGAAACCCAAAAGCAGAAAAAATAAGGCGCAACTAGCGCGATGCGGATAGAAAAAAACTCAAGGGAGAATATGAATGGCTTTCATTTTGGACATTGATGGCGATGGCGAATTAAATGCCCTGACAGATGGCAGGTTGGTGCTGCTAGATCTGTTTGGTCTGTTGGATGAGAATACGGTTGCTAGCTCGATCGGTCCGGACGCCACTCGAACTACACTAGCAGATATAGAAGGATACCTCGATAGCATACGTCCCCTGCTGGATATCGATGGCGATGGAGAAGTTGACGCTCTGAGTGACGGGGTGTTGAACGTGGCCCATCAGATCGAGGTACTGGAGGCTGTCTTACAGAGAGCTGTCAGGGAGGGTGCAGCGAGAACCACATCAGAAGAGATCGGAGCATACCTGGATTCCTTACAGAACGAACTGCCAGTGGCAGCAGATGATAGTGCCACGATCGCCCTGGGGACAGAGGGGACGATCGCGGTCCTGGAAAATGATTCGGACCCCGATGGCAACCCCCTGACAATTATTGGGGTGTCCGACCCAGTAGAGGGAAATAATCTCAGCATCAGTGAGAACGGCGACTTTTTGGTCTATACTCCAGCGGCAGACTTTGCGGGCGAAGATAGTTTGCTCTATACAATCTCTGATGGCAGGGGAGGGACGGCAAGTGCGACAGTAAATGTGACAGCGATTACGAATGAGCCTCCGGTAGCTGAAGATGACCAGGCGATCGTGGCTACCGGAGCAAATGCAGAGATATCGGTCTTGGCCAACGACTCGGACCCCGATGGCGATACGCTGACAATTATCACAGTCGCAGATCCAGAAAACGGTACAGTGGATATCGATGGGGACCGGATAATCTATAGTCCCAATGATGAGTTTGCTGGCACGGATAGCTTCGCCTACAGTATTAGTGACGGGGTGGCCACGGACACGGCCACAGTGACAGTCACCGTACAGCCAGCGGATCAGCCATTAACTGGTTCGGATGGAGCAGATGTGCTGATTGGTGATGATAATCTTACCAGTCTGGGGGCGACAGCAGAACAAATAATCGGTGGCGCTGGAGATGATGTTCTAGTTGGCGGACAGGGTGCCGACCAGTTGACAGGGGGTGCAGGTGCCGATCGGTTTGAGTATTTGAGCTTGGCTGACAGCGGTGCCGACCCAGCAGCTACCTTGGAAGCAGGGGATAATATTCAAGATTTCGACCCAACCGTTGATACAATTGCCCTATTGTTTGACGTGGCTCCAGGTACGCCAGTTACAGCAGCGGATGTGACAATTAACCTGAGTTTCATCAGCAACGGCTTAGCTAGGATTGGGCTTTCTGCTCTCAACACAGAGGATCCTGAGACGGGCGAGCAGTTCCTGCCAGAGCAATTTACCATCAGGTTGAACGGTTTGAACAATTTGGAGAATTTCAATTCAGATACTATAGGCGACGAGATCCGCAATGCGATCGTCTTTGCATAGGCCCTAGGGCCCGCCCGGATATGGGCAGTTAAAAATCTATCTGCACAAAAAAACCCGCCCAGGCGGGTTTTTTTGTCAAACGGATACCCCCTCCGACGTGAGGGAAGTAGTTCGACCTTAGACTGTCGAGCTTACGTTTCTGCGGTAGAATACGGATGTTACTCAGTATCATCTCTGTGAATAAGTACCTATTCAATCTGGTATGGCGCTTTGCAATTGAAGGCTCCTTGAGTCCCGCCATCCGCCTTAGGGGACAATAGCCTTGATAGATATACGTATATTTACGACTCAGATTTACACAAAAATCCGGATTTCGTCATTTGCATGTGTTAATCTATAATTAAGATGAGTTTCCAGGCTATCTACACTCGCACATGTGAGCTACGTGAGTGGCAGGGCCAAGCATAGCCACAAGCATAACAGCTATGTATGTGCGATCGCCTAAGAGATTGTCCTTGAAGAAATGTCGTTTAATAGAGGAGTGGAGAATATGTGGGAAAAACTAATATTATCTTTGATCGTTACCATGATATTACAACTACAGCTAGCTGTCAAGTCGGAGACTCTGAGCCCGAAAATGCCAGGGAGCGAGCAAGTTACCAATCATGAGATGATAAGAGAAATTGCCAACCGAAACCTAGAAGATGTGCTGAGGTGGTTAAAGCAAAAGAAAACAATGTTGAATTGAATGGGGCAAATTGTTAATTGCTAATGACTAAGGTCGAAGCAATTAGCCATTAGCAATTAGGGCATCATCAAGCATAAATTATTTGGCGGCGATCTTAAACCGATAAGAAATTGGCTGTCTGCTGTTGTTAATCATGACAAACTGATAGATACCTGTTTCCGGCAGTATAGTAGACCAGGAGGTTTTAGGGGAGTCCGCTAATAAGGGATCGCCATCGGCAGTTTGGGGATAAATAGACAGGCGGGTGGTCCCAGAGGGGTCCGCTTGCAGATAGACTTGCAAAAGTTGACTTTGACCGAGACTGGCGGTGAAGATTTTCCCGGCGCCGGGTGTCAGGGTGCCCGCAACTTGCTTGCTTTCGGCATTGAGGGCAAATTCGATTTTTTCGACCCGATTTGCTATGGTAGAGACTAGGTCGGAGGCGATCGCCTGCCAAACCTGACCGAAGGGATGTTTTTGAAAGGCGACAGCATTGTCAAACCGATCGAGGGGCGAAAAACCAAACAAATGCTCGAACCTAGCATCGGTTAAATCGTTCAGAGCCAAGTTGCTGATGTTATACTGAGCGAGTGTAGCCTGCCAGCTACTAAGATCGGCCTGGGTGTAATTTCCCATCTGGCGGCGGGCCCGATCGCTGATGCTTTCCAACTTATTCAAAGATGCCTCTGCAATTGTATACCACTGGGCTCGTAACTGAGCATCGGATGGTTTGGACGTCAGTTGACGACTATTTAATTGGGGGTTTTTATCGTAGAATTGCTGGTTGACTAAATCGCTGAAAAAAGAGTTGTTAATGTTTAAGGATAAACGGCGATCGCGCAGTCTTTGTTGGCGCCGCTGTTCGGATGAGGATATAGCTGTTTGATGTGGTTCGGAACCGCCAGTGCGGGTATTGATCCAAGCATTACGGGCCCAGAGGCCAACAAAAACGATATTAGCAAGCAGAAAACCAAAGAGCAAGAATTGCCTCAAACTGAACTGACTGAGAACCCCAGCGGTAGTGATGTTCCTAGCAGCATAGGGGGATCTGGAGGCGGTAGCAGGAGTAACGGGAGGTGGCGCGGTGGCGGTGAGAGAATTGGGGGCGGGATGCTGCTTGAGGACTTCCTTTACGGCCCGGGCATTGGCGGGGCGATCGCCCGGTAATTCGGCCAGCATGTGGTTCAAAAGATCGGATAAATGGGGGCTAATATTCACCTGTGAGTGCCAATTCCATTGTAGAGTATCGGGGTGCATCAGTGCTTGAGGTTCCTTCCCTGTCAGCAACACCAGACAGGTAGCGGCCAGGGCATGTAGGTCGCTGCGAGGAGAGACTATCCCCATTTGCATTTGTTCGTTAGGGGCATATCCAGATTTTCCCAGCAGGGTGAGTGGTGCATTAGGATTGACTCCCGAGGAGACCTTGGCCGCCACTTGCTTGACGCCACCAAAATCAATCAGCACGGGTAGCTGGTCGGAGTGCCGTAAAATTAAATTTTCCGGGGATATGTCTCTGTGAATTACACCTTTGGAGTGAATGTACTCTAACACGGGCAATAGTTGCATTAGCAGTTGTCTGACCTCAGTCTCATTAAAGCAGAGTCCCCGACTTTTACGGGCGGTCAGCAACTCTCGGTAGCTTTGACCCTCGGCATAATCCTGCACTAGAAACAGTAACTCGACAGTACCATTTTTCACTCGGAACATCTCTCGGAAGCGAGGAATCTGGGGATGTTGCAGTTGATAGAGGACTCCAGCTTCCCGGTCAAAAAGTTCGGAGGCTTTTTGCAGGGCGTTGGGAGTTTGCACCTTGGGGGCAAATTGCTTGAGTACGCAGAGTTCACCGAAGCGATTGGTATCTTCAGCTAGATAGGTGCGGCCAAAGCCACCATGCCCCAACTCGCGGACGATGCGGTAGCGATCGCTCAAGATGGATCCTGGATAGATAGGACTGTTCATAGCATAAACAAAATGAAACCTACAGTTGGAAAGATCGAGGCAGGAAATATCAAATCGGGAAGAGGACGACTCAGGAGGGCTCGGCTCTCCCCTAGGACTTGACTAATAGCCATCTTCATAGTATCTAATAGTAGAAACTGCCTTCTTGATTATTTAAGCTGCCCCTACCTGAGGCGGTTTTTGCCATGAAATTACCTTTTGGTCGTCCTCCACAGTCTAGCGTCGAACCCCCTGAAGCTGCCAGTTCCGGTTTAGGAACCTTCGGTGGGGTCTATACACCATCGATCCTCACCATCCTGGGCGTGATCATGTACTTGCGCTTTGGCTGGGTGGTCGGTAATGTGGGTTTGATCGGCACTCTCATCATCGTTACCCTCTCGACATCGATTACCTTTTTGACCTCCCTGTCGATCTGCGCGATCGCCACCGACCGGGTAGTGCGGGGAGGGGGTGCCTATTATATGATTAGCCGTTCCTTGGGCATTGAAACGGGGGGTGCGGTGGGCATTCCCCTCTATTTTGCCCAAGCCCTTTCGGTAGCCCTCTATACCATCGGTTTTGCCGAGAGTGTGGTGCAAACCTTCGGTGGATTGAATCAACTGTATGTAGCGCTGATTACTACTATTGCTGTAGCAGTGCTGGCTCTGACTTCGGCTAGCATCGCCATCAAGGCCCAGTATTTTATTATGGGGGCGATCGCCCTATCCCTGCTGTCTTTGCTATTCGGACAGCCGATCGAAAATAGCAATATCGAAATGTGGGGCGCACCAGCAAGCGCTTCGGAACCATTTTGGACGGTTTTTGCCATCTTCTTCCCCGCCGTGACGGGCATCATGTCGGGGGTGAATATGTCGGGAGACCTGAAAGATCCGACTCGTTCCATTCCCATTGGCACCCTCGCCGCTGTAGCTACGGGATATTTAATATACATGGGACTGCCCATTTTGCTAGCAATGCGGGCAGATGCAAGCACCCTAATTGCGGAACCCCTGATCATGAAGCAGATGGCGTTTTGGGGAGATGCGATCTTGTTAGGGGTGTGGGGGGCGACAATCTCTAGCGCCCTGGGCAGTATCCTGGGTGCCCCGAGGGTGTTGCAGGCATTGGCCAGAGATGGGGTCTTGCCCCGCTTTTTGGGTTTTCTGGGTACGGGTAGCGGACGAGATGACGAACCCCGTGTCGGTACTGCCGTTACCTTGGGGATAGCGATCGCGGTTGTCTGCCTCGGGGACTTAAATTTGATCGCCCCGGTGCTGACGATGTTCTTTCTGACTACCTATATGGTACTGAATGTCTCGGCGGGCATCGAAGGTTTCCTGCAAAGTCCCTCCTTCCGTCCCACCTTTCGGGTCCATTGGGGACTGTCACTGCTAGGGGCCACCGGATGCATTGCTGTCATGTTTTTAATCAATGCGGTTGCTACAGTAGTAGCCGCATTGATTGTTTTGGGGATCTACCTTTGGCTACAACGGCGGGAGTTGCAAACGACTTGGGGGGATGCCCGACGGGGAATATGGATGGCCCTGTTGCGGGAAGGTATTTTTCAGATCTCTCATGCGGAAGACACGAAGAACTGGCGACCGCATATTCTGGTGCTTTCTGGCATCCCGCGAAAACGCTGGTCTTTAATTGAATTAGCAGATGCCCTGACCCACAACCGAGGTTTGATTACGGTTTCTAGCGTATTGCCCAGCGGTAAACGGGACGTTGGTCAGCAGGCGGAGAGTGAAGAAAAAATCCGTGATTATCTCGAAAAGCGCGGAGTGCAAGCCTTGGTGCGGTTGGTAACTGCGCCGGATCCCTTTGAGGGGGCTTTGCGACTGGTGGAAACCTATGGGTTGGGCCCCCTGGTCCCGAACACGATTTTGCTGGGTGATAGCGAGGCACCCGAAAGGCGCGATGGATATTGTCAGTTAATTGCCCAGATCCATCGGGCGAAGCGGAATCTGGTGATTTTCCGGGAAAATCCCGATCGGGGATTTGGTCGTCGCCGCCGGATTGATGTTTGGTGGGGAGGTTTGCAGGCCAATGGTGGTTTAATGTTACTGCTAGCCTATCTGCTGCGGACTGATATCGACTGGCATGATGCGGAGATTTATCTTAAGCTTGTGGTTCCCGATCGGACTGCGGCCCAAGCAGCAGAGATAAATGTAAATAATCTGATGAAACAGCTACGCATTGGGGCTGTTTCACAAGTCCTAGTGGCAGACGATCGTCCTTTTAATGCGATCCTGCACGAGTCGTCAGGGAATGCTGACTTGGTATTTCTAGGGATGGCGAAGCCGAGGGATAATTACACCCAATATTATGAGGGCTTGCAAGCCCGTACTGCTGGTCTACCGACGACGGTGTTGGTGCTGGCGGCCCCGGGTTTTGCCTTTGAGGAGGTTCTCACAGAGAGTACCCCGAGTCAAAAGTAAGCACGAAGCTAACCCGCCGTGGGTTAAAACCCTAAGGCTTTCAGCCTCTTGTGGGTTAAAACCCACTCTCTTGCATTGTCGAGAAAGGATGAGCGCCCATTTTTTACCCTCGTTCCCAGGCTCCCGCCTGGGAACGAGCGGCGCGAGGCGGAGCCTCTAGTTGCAAATGGTGCAAGATCGAAAGTGGTAACCCACTCTCCAGCCTTGTCGCTAAAAGGATGCTCGCCCATTTTTGTGGACTTTGGCTCAAAGTCCCTGTTTTAACCAGATGCGGCTTGTTGCGACAGGTGCAAGATATAAGAGAGAGCGTTTGTCTGGGTTCGACGAGCGTTCATTGGAACTTAACTTGCATTTGTCTGAGTTAGACCTACGTCGAATGAGGCCAAGCTTACGTCTATTTTGGTTATAACAACGTCGAATGAGGCCAAGCTTACGTCTATTTTGGTTATAACAACGTCGAACGAGGCCAAACTTACGTCGAACGAGGCCCAACTTACGTCTATTTTAGTTATCCCTACGTCGAACGAGGCCCAACTTACGTCTATTTTGGTTATAACAACGTCTATTTTAGTTATCCCTACGTCGAATTAGGCCAAACTTACGTCTATTTTAATTATCCCTACGTCGAACGAGGCCAAACTAACGTCTATTTTGGTTAGACTAACGTCTATTTTGGTTAGACTAACGTCGAACTAGGCCAAACTAACGTTGAGTTTGGTTAGACGAACGTTGATTTGGGCAAAAACCGTTGAGTTTGGTTAGACAAACGTTGATTTGGGCAAAAAAAACGTTAAAATCGGCAATATAAACGTTTGTAGGAGCTGCACTGCATGGTACATTATTAAACCGTAAGTCCCTTACCTCGCGCAAGGACTAAAGTCCTTACTACGAACTATGGCCTCCTCAAAAATAAGGGTGTGTAGTAAGACCTCGCGCAAGGACTAAAGTCCTTACTACGAACTATGGTTTTACGAACTATGGTGAATGGTGCTAGATGCTACCATAAACGGGGATGAGGGCACCTCGGACATCTGCTGCTGCTTCCGAGGCGAGAAAGCAGATAACTTCCGCTAATGATTCGGGTTTTACCCAGTTTCCAGCATTTTCCGCACCCATAGCTTCCCGGTTACTGGGAGTATCAAATATACTGGGAAGTACGACATTAGCAGTGATGTTGGTGCCCTTGGTTTCGTCGGCGATCGCCTGGGTGAGGGCGATGACTGCTGCCTTTGAGGCCCCATAGGATGCCATCTGTGCTGTGGGTTCCACGGCCCCCCGGGATCCGATGGTGACAATGCGACCATAGCCATGTGCTATCATTTTCCGCAAGCTGTGTTTGCAGGTCAAGAATGTACTATGCAAGTTTAAGTCAAAGTCTTGTTTCCAATCTTGATAGCTGTATTCGTGGGTTTTGCCCATGGAAAAGCCCCCCACCAGATGCAGTAAAACATCTACTCGTCCCATATCGTTCGCCAGTTGTTCTACCGCTGGTTCCTGGGTGAGGTCGATCTCTACAAACCGGATCTTCGCGAACTCGGCGGCTGGTAGAATGCTTTTGAGGCGATCGACATGTGTTTGAGTGCGATAGGGAATGGTTACTTGGGCACCTCGGGCGAGGGCGAGGGGGACCACGCCGATGCCTAAACCGCCCGTACCGCCTGGGATTAAAACTTGTTTGTCTTTCATAGTCTTATCTGTGTTAGTCCTGAAGATATACTGACATAAAGGGTTAATTTAATCAAGATGCCAATTACTCAATGTCTGCATGCAGCTATTCTGGTTTCTGACCTGGAACGGGCAGAACAGTTTTATGGTAAGGTGCTGGGATTGCCTAAGGTGGATCGTCAGCTCAAATTCACGGGGGCCTGGTATCAAGTTGGCAATTTTCAGATCCACCTCATTGAAAACCGAGATGTGGCGATCGCGCTGTGGAACGCAGAAAAATGGGGAAGGAACCAGCACCTGGCCTTTTCTGTTGCTTCTTTGGATGAGACGAAACAGCGGCTGCTAGCTAACGGTTGTCCGATCCAGATGAGTGCATCGGGTCGGGCGGCCCTGTTTACCCAAGACCCCGATGGCAATATCATTGAACTAAGTGAGGTATGACAACAATTCAAGCCAGGAAAGTAACTCTAGCCTACCTCAGAGAAAAATTCAATCTGCAACGAACGGCGGATGAAAGTTTTTTTACGGAATGGTTAACGGACTTGCCAGAATTATCCGATGGGGAAAAGCAAGCATTAGACCGAGTAAAAAGCAATTATCTTTACTTGGCAGAACTCCGTCCGATGATGATGAAATACATTGTCAAGATGGTTGTTGTAGCCAGGTTACTAGAATTTGCAGGTTTTTACGGACCCCCTTTTGAAATTGATAGCAAACCATCGATAGAAATCTTTGTTGAGGACTCCGATGATGTGATTCAGGGAAATATCGATGTCTTGGTGTTGCACAAGCATTTATCTGTTTTCGTCATCCGAGAACGGAATGTGTTATCCTTGGAAGCAGGAAAACCACAGATTTTAGCTGAGATGCTGGATAATCCTCATCCTGAAAAACCTTCCTTTGGATTAATTACCAATGGCACTGACTTTATTTTTCTGAAGTTGACCAAACAGTCAGGAACAAAGTACGCTGTTTCTAATAATTTCTCGCTGACTAATCGCGGCAATGACTTGTACAGTGTTCTCAGTATCCTCAAGCGTCTCGGTCAGTTGGCTTTGGGATGATCTGGTAAAGAGAGGAGATGGAAGAGGGGCGATCGCCTGGTGATGGGGCGATCGCTTCTCCGTACTTGTAGCAGTTTCCGAGTCAAATATCGATTTCTTGGCCGCCAGTGAGAGAAAAACATTCATCCCCGATCGCCGAATTTTTTTATTGACCTGAATAGCCACAGCAATATCTGCCACGTCGAAACCAATATATAACACAGATATATTGGTAATAAAACAATCCCAAACGAGAGGGCTAAAGCCAATGAAGAATAATTTGTGTCCTCACAGAAACCACAGGATTTTTTATACAAAAAATATGGCAATACAAAGAGGATTATTACCGTGGTTATTGCCGATAATAATATATTGAGCATCCAGAATTTTTGGGGTAGCAATTTGGAGTAAATTTTTATCCAAATTGTCGTCGTCCAGAGTAGCGCACCTAAGCCTGATAAACTCCAGACAATTTGATCGAAATATTCAGAGGATACATTGGACTTCGATAATAAATCCAATGTGATAGCCAATACTGGTAGAGTCCCTAGGACTGCTAGGAACCGGAACCATAAGATATGCCAACGGCTCAAGGAGACTGGATCCATGTTTACCTCCAACTCTTTTTCGGTTAATTTACGTTCACTTTGCAATTTATTTGCCGCCAGTGAGATCGAACATTTATCTACGAGCCCCGATAATTTTTTTTATTGACCTGGATAGCCACACCAATATCTGCCACGTCGAAACCAATATATAACACAGATATATTGGTCCTAAAACAATCCCAAACGTGAGGAAGGCAAGTATTATATACCCCTGATGTTCTGTAATATATGAGTTTCCGACTATCCAAAAAAAATATGGCACTACTATGATTATTACCGTGGTTATTACGGATAATAATATTTTGAGCATCCAGAATTTTTGGGATAGCAATTTGGAGTAAATTTTGTTCCAAATTGTCGTCGTCCAAAGTAGCGCACCTAAGCCTGATAAACTCCAGGCAATTTGATAAAATCCATGATTGATAGAGAATCCAGTGGACTCCAATAATAAATACAATGTGATGGCCACCAATACTGGTATAATCCCTAGGAGTGCCAGGAACCGGAACCATAAGGTACGCCAACGGATCGGCGAGACTGGATGAATGCCTACTACCAACTTTCTTGGGATTAATTGACCTTCACTGTGCAATACTGCTAATGCTTCTTTTGCCGAAGCGAAACGGTCTTCAATAACTGGTTCAACCATTTTCGCCAACCAGTCAGCAAAAGCCCGATCGACTCGGTCAACTCGCAGGTGACGACGAAATTTAATCTTCATCTGGTATACGGGCAAATCAGCAGGGGATTCTCCCGTTAACAAAAACAGCAATGTCGTTCCCAAACCATACAAATCAGTCGAGAGTACCGCTTGTCCTCGGAATTGTTCGGGTGCCATATAGCCAAAGGTGCCCACTACTGTTGAACCACCAGTAACCGTATTGTGATAGGTATCCCGTACAGCACCAAAATCTACCAGGAAAAGTTTCCCATCATCCCTGCGAATAATGTTTTGCGGTTTGATATCGCGGTGAATGACACTCGGGGTAAGTTCTTGTAAATAAACCAATATTTCTAAAAGTTGAGTGGCGATCGGCTTCACCTCGCTTATCTCAGGTTTCCAACCGTTTTCTACCAAGGACGCTAGGGAATTCCCAGTTGCCAATTCTTGGACAATGTAGAAACAACGGTCTGAGGGACTGTCTTGCTGAAAGTAGTCGATGTAGCGAGGGATGGCGGGATTATGTAATTGAGAGAGTATTTTCGCTTCTCGTTCAAACAATTCCAGGGCTTTCCAGTCCTTGAGGCGATGCAGGTAAAGAACTTTGATAGCAACAAAATCATTGCTTTGTAAGTCTAAAGCTTTGTAGGTAATGCCCATACCACCCTGTCCCAAGCTGTTGACGATGCGATATTGTCGGGCCAAGACTTCTCCTGTTTGATGTAGTAGTGTCATGTTTACCTCTGTTTAGTTATTCTTCTGGGGTTAATGTCTGACGCCGTGACTTTTGAGTAGGGTAACTATCCGGGAATTTTTCGCCAACTGCAATGGAATTTTGCCATCCTTATTCTTGGCGTTAACATTGGCACCTCGGTCTAGCAGCAACTTGACTATTTCCACGTTGCTTCTCCATGATAATGATGCCTCATACAGTGGGGTGTTGCCATACTTATCTTTAGCATTAACATCGACACCTCTGTCTAGCAGCAACTTGACTACTCCCAGGTTGCCCCCCCTTGGTGCGTCATGTAGTGGGGTTTCGCCATCCTTATTCTTGGCATTAACATCGACACCTCGGTCTAGCAGCAACTTGACTACTCCCAGGTTGCCCTCCCTTGCGGCGTCATGTAGTGGGGTATTGCCATCGGAATCTTTAGCATTAATATCGGCGCCTCGGTCTAGCAGTAACTTGACTACTCCCAGTTTGCCCCCAGCGGCAGCATGCAGTGGGGTGGTGCCATATTTACTCTTGGCATTAACATCGGCACCTCGGCCTAGCAGCAACTTGACTACTCCCAGGTTGCCCCTCCAAATGGCCTCATGCAGTGGGGTGTGG
>JBFRWI010000076.1:0-10659 GCA_051439505.1 Hormoscilla sp.
GTGCCGAGGTAGAAATCGCGCAATTAGAGCAGATATTGTCCCAGGTGAAAGCATATATAAAACAACTGAGACCAGAGGCGATCGCCCCATCACCAGTGCCCAATCAGCAATCACCAGTAGATAGCGAGCGCCTACAAGAAATCACGCGAGGAGATGAAGAGTTTAAGTTAGAACTATTACAGGTATTTGTGGAAGAGACGGAAATGGAATTAGCAGAGGCCCGAAAAGCTATTGCGGCCAAAAACTCCATCACCCTGGCTACTATTGCTCACTCCCTGAAAGAAAGTGCTAGAACGGTGGCAGTAAGATTCATGCCAGAATTAGCAGAGAGCCTCGAACAGCTGGCCCGGCCAGAGCAACTTGATGAAGCCACCGCGTTACTTTCTGAGTTGGAGCAAATTTTGCAACAGGTGAAAGCTTTCATCGCCGATGAAAGTGACCAGTGACCAGCAGTTAATTATCAGAAAAGCAGATCTAGGAATTGGAAATTGAGAATTGGAAATTGCCTCCGATTCGCTATTTTCCCTTCCCCATAGGGCGACCTTACCATTACTCCCTGAAAAAATATGTATAATTACACAATGGTAAAATGCATGTGGTAAGTCAAGTAAAACACTCACCAAACAGGTCCGAACAACTTCGACGGTGAGTCTGGCTGTGACTGCTATGGATGAGAGGTATAAGGATTGGGGGATGAAAGGCTGATGTCAAAAATTTTGGTGATCGACGATCATGGAGCAACAAGGTTACTGCTCAAAAGAGACCTGAAGCTAGAGGGACATGAAGTTACCCTGGCCAAAGATGGCAAAGAAGGGCTAGACTTAGCTGCACAGGTACGTCCAGCATTGATTATTTGCGACTGGATGATGCCGAACGTTGATGGACTAGAGGTCTGTCGGAGGATAAAAACTGACCCGGGGTTGGCCAGCACGTTCTTTATTCTACTCACTTCTAAGGGAGGATTGGCCGATCGGGTGCAAGGACTGGATGCGGGTGCGGACGATTTTCTGTCCAAACCCGTTGACCCTTTGGAACTGCTAGCGCGGGTGCGTGCTGGACTACGATTATATCAGTCACAGAGAGCATTAACTCAAGCCAATTATCAACTGAGCAAAACCTTGCAGGAACTGCAACAAACTCAGACACAGCTAATTCACTCAGAAAAAATGTCTTCTCTGGGAAAAATGGTAGCTGGTGTCGCTCATGAAATCAACAATCCGATCACTTTTATCTACAGCAACCTAGCCTATGCTAGCAGTTACGTCCAAGACCTGATCGAATTTGCCCTCCTCTATCGACAGCAGTTAGATATAGAAGAGATTTCCGCCAAAGCGGAGGCAATTGAATTAGATTTTTTGATCGACGATTTACCAGATGTCTTGAATTCAATGAAAACCGGTGCCGAGCGGATTCGCGAGATTGTCCTGTCCTTGCGGAACTTTTCTCGTCTGGACGAAACGGGCATGAAGGCTGTAGATATACATGAAGGTCTAGAAAGTACTCTGTTAATTTTACATCACCGACTGGAAAATATTCAAGTAATTAAGGAATATGGCAAATTGACGAAGGTGAAATGCTATCCGGGACAAGTGAATCAGGTTTTTCTGAATATTCTTAATAATGCAATCGACGCGATCGAGGATCGCTGGACTTTAGGGTCGCCCTCGCTTCCAGGAAAGGACCAGTGCAGCAGCGACGGTTGCATCACTATTCGCACCCTGGTGGATAACCAGGGGATAATCATTAAAATATCGGATAATGGCACGGGAATCGCCCCAGAAAATATTAACCGGATTTTCGATCCTTTCTTTACTACTAAACCTGTGGGTTCTGGCAAGGGCTTGGGTTTAACTACTAGCTATCAAATAGTGGTGTCAAAACATGGGGGGCAATTGCAGTGTTTCTCCGAATTGGGCAAAGGAACAGAATTTGCGATCGTCCTCCCCCTGAGCTAGCGCCTGGGGACAAGAAAATCAACAAATCTACCTTTAGCCATTAGCCTATTTTACTGACTGCTCTGTGCTTTAGCCCGTTCCGCATCCATCAGAGCCCGAGTCGCCTGTTCATTGTCAGGAAACAACTGCAAGGCTCTGCTAAAGTTAATTATCGCCGTGTCATAATCTTCCTTCTTTAAGGCTTTCAATCCTATTAACATGAATCTTTGATATTTCCGGTCCTTAATCTTTACTTCTGTTTTGCGGGCCGCCTGTAGAGCTAACTTATCATCAGGGCGTTTAACCAAGGCTCTTCTAAAGTTGATTAAAGCCGTGTTATAATCCTGCTTTCTGTAATATGAAGAGCCGATATCCATATACTCTTTGTAAGTAAACTTTAGCTCCGGCTCCGGTGGCGGGCTTGGCTCTACCGGGACTTCAGGCTGCTTTAAGCTCAATAAGCTGGGGGGGGTTAACCAGTACATAATTCCCGACATGGTGATGAATAAATAACCCAGCACCTTTAATACAAAGGGGATTTTGAGTTTTTCTCTTCTCCATTTTATTTGCCATTTGACATAGAAAAATGCTAGCCAAGAACCAGGGATTAATAGATAAGCTAAACCCCAAGATGGATGATCTGCAAAAGCCTGAATTCCCATCCAGACAATTCCTGGTAGCAAAAGCATAGTCCCCAAGACAAGTAAGGTAATGATGACAAAATTCATAGCAGTTTTCTCCTGATACGGCAACTTATGTAGGGTGGGCACCGCCCACCACCAGAAGCGAGACTTCTTATGTAGCACCGCCCGCTAACTTATGTACCGCGTTTGAGTGCTAAAGTCAGTCTATCGGCAATTGGCACCATGCTCATGATTGAGCAATTGTTAATTGAAAATTGAGAATTGAGCAATTGTTAATTAAGCTATTTTCCGTTCTCCATTGGCAATTATCTAGAAGCAATTAGCAGTATTTAATGCGAAAGCGCATCTCAATGCTCCCCTCATGGTCAGTTGAAGGAGCGAATTGCTTGGGTGTGGCGATCGGATACTTCCTCTTGATACCGTCCACTCCAGAGGACGTTATCGATCGCCATTAAGCCGCCAGGGCGCAGGCGCAGGAGCGATCGCATCTTATATCCCTGATAATTTTCTCGATCGGCATCGATGAAAACGAAGTCAAAGGTTTGGGCTTTTCCATTTGCCAAGAGTCTATCCCATGTTTCTAGTGCCGGGGCAATCCGTAAATCTATCATGTTAGCTACTCCAGCTGCCTGGCAAGATTGCCGGGCTATATCAGTATATTCCTGGTTGACATCACAGGCGAAGATTTGATGACTAGCTGTTTGGGATTGCAATTGCCGCAACACCTCTGGCTCGCGTAAGGAGCTAGACAGGAGATAATTGTCAAGTTGGCGATCGAGACCTTGAGTCTGGTTGGGCATAGTTCGGCATGCACTTGCTTGGTTTAATATCGATCATAGTAAATATCTGGCCGCTTTTAAGGATAATTTACTCTATGAGAATAGTCAAGATAGTGATGATATCGGCCTTCATGCATTCAAGAGCAACTATGATTTGGCGGGTCATTGTACCATTAGCTCTGGCGGGACTGCTAGTCGCCTGTAGCATCAACGGTCCTACGCCGAATCAGCAACTGGTTACCAAGGCGATCGCTCTCCAGCTGAGTCTCACCCAGCAGCAGCTAAAAGAGCAATTACACCTGGATCGACCCACCAGGGAGCAAATCGAGAGGCTGCGAATTACCAAGCGCGAACCCTTGGTGGTGCAAAATTTGCTCGCCTTTCACATACAGGGATTTTACGATTATACAATGAAGATGTCTTCTGAAGGTCAAGTCACCCAACGGCAAAACCCCTTTGACTTGTACCTGCAACGGCAGATAGAAGGGAAATCTTGGCGTTTGCTGCGGCGTCAAGCCAATGACAATGGGGAGTCGGTTTGGTACAGTTATTTTATTCCCTGAAATCATATCGTTGAGTCCTGAACTTGCTTCATCCTTATCAGTGGCTGAGTAAAATTCCCATTGTCGGGCGCATCGGTAAAAGACTAAAGCTTCCTGGGAAACTGCCAGGAAGCTTGATTACTAGCTTGGCGGTCACGGGTCTATTGCTGGGAGTGCGGCAGTTGGGTGGAGTGCAACCCCTGGAACTGGTCGCCTTTGACCAGATGTGGCGTCTGCGTCCCCAGCAACAGCCTGACCCACGGTTGTTACTGGTAGAAATTACGGAAGCAGACATCAGATATCTAAAAAAATGGCCCCCTACTGATGAGACTTTAGCCCAAGTCCTGAACATACTGCAACGGCATCAACCGAAAGTGATTGGTTTGGACCTGGTGCGGGATATTCCCTCACCACCGGGTTACGAGCAACTGGTGGCGCAACTGGGGAAAGCAAATACGATCGCGATCGCGACCATTGGCAATAATAAGGCCGATCGGGTGCTTGCACCCCCTAGCGTACCACAAGAACGGATCGGCTTTAATGATATTCCTCTCGATCCCGACAGCACGGTGCGCCGCAATTTGATGTTTGCTTCTGATGGTACTTCAACTTTCACTTCTTTTGCTGTCCAGTTGGCCCTGTTTTATTTGCAAGACTTGGGCATCTCGCCACGGAGAACGACTGATAATGAATTGCAGCTTGGCAAGGTGGTATTTACTAAGTTAGAGCCTCATGATGGCGGTTATCAAAATATTGATGCCGGGGGTTATCAAATTTTACTCTCATATCGATCGCCCGATCGGGTGGCCAGAAAAATATCCCTCACCCAGGTGCTGAATGGGGAATTTGACCCATTATGGGTGGAAGAAAAGATTGTTTTAATCGGTGTGACTGCCCCTTCACTTAAGGACTTGTTCTTGACTCCCTACAGCGTGACGGCATCGGGACATGGGAAGATGCCTGGGGTGGTGCTTCATGGCCAAATGACTAGCCAAATTCTCAGTGCGGTGCTGGATGGGGAACCGCTGTTTTGGTTTTGGTCGCCCGGGGTAGAAATGCTGTGGATTTTTCTCTGGGCATTGTTAGGCGGTGCGGTGGCCTGGCGCTGCCGCCATCCCCTGACTTTGGGGGCGGGGGCGATCGCCTCTCTGGGGGTTTTGGGTGCTCTGTGTTATGCTATATTTCTAGAGCAGGGATGGGTGCCTGTTGTCGCCCCCAGTTTAGCTTTCATGATGACGGGAAGTGCGATCGTTTTGCGTCAGATGCAACAGGCGTGGCGGCAGCAACGGATGATGATGAAGCTGTTGGGACAGCAAATTTCTCCAGAAATTGCTCTGGCCCTCTGGCAAGGACGCGATCGCCTGCTGAAGGAGGGACGGTTACCTTGGCAAATGGTGACGGCGACGGTGTTATTTACTGATTTGAAAGGCTATAGCAGCGTTGCGGAAGGGCGATCGCCCCTAGAGATCATAGCGTGGTTGAATGAATACCAGAGTGCGATGACGGAGATAGTGTTGGGCCATCAGGGCATTGTCAAGGACTTTACTGGTGATGGCATGAGGGCAGTGTTTGGGGTTCCCGTACCGCGCACCACTGCCGCAGAAATAGCCGCAGATGCCGAAAATTCGGTTAACTGTGCCTTGGCAATGGGCGAGAGACTGGCCCAACTCAATCAGAAATGGCAGGGAGAAGGGTTGCCCCCAGTGCAGATGCGAGTGGGAATTTTTACTGGTCCGGTAGCAGTAGGCAGTTTGGGCAGCAAGCATCGCCTGGAATATGGTGTAATTGGCGATAGCGTGAATATAGCGGCCCGGTTAGAAAGTTATGACAAACACCGTCATGAAGGGATTTGTCGGGTGTTGATTGGTAAAGAGACCCTGGTACATCTGGGGGGCAAGTTTGAGGCCGAGTCTTGGGGAAGTTTGACGTTGAAGGGAAAGCAGCAACCGGTGGAGGTATTTCTCATCTCTGGTAAATTAAGTAGTCTCCCATAAGTTTTTGTCCCTATGTAAAGTTTTATCAACCTTGCTCAAACCTATATGCTATAGTAATTTAGCGCCGACGATCGGGCGTCGAAGAATTACCAACTACTTTCTGGAGAACTACTAATAATCCGATCGCACGCTTCCCTGGGAGATCGGGTTGTCGGCGGCAAAGGAGAACTGCTATACTAAGTACTAAAGTCCGGGTGTGTTCAAAACCCGTTGATAAAAATATCGATACCCCAGCCCCGGAGATCCCCCCAAACCCCCCTTAAAAAGGGGGGGCTTCCGGAAGCCCCCCCTTTCGGAAGGGGGGGTTTGGGGGGGATCGGATCCAACTACTTTTGACCACACCCCTAAAGTCCTTACTACGAACCTAAGGAGCGTATGTCACTACTTGTGAGCGGTTCAGGATTATGTCAAAACAAGCTCTTAACTACCATCGTCCGATCGCGGTTGGCGCGATCGCAGTTTTGTCTTTGTTGATTATGCCCTCCCTAGCACTAACAGAGAGTTCTATTCCCGATGTTGATGACAAACCGGAGAGGACAGAACCAACGAGACGAGATGATTGCATCCTGGGGACTAAATCCCTAACAGGTTTAATCCCCGTGACCGCACGGAAACTGGGGTTAACTGTTTCTCCTTCACCAACCTTCTTTTTCTACGTTCCCCAAACTGGATCCCAGGTGCAGGAGACAGATTTTATTCTCCTGACGGAGTCGGGAAACACCCTTTACCAAACCAGAGTGAAGGTTCCCAGTACCCCTGGGGTAATCAGTCTGAAAATCCCCAACTCTGCTAAACTGCAAGTGGGTAAGGATTATCGTTGGACATTTTCTATTATCTGCAATTCTCGACAACGCACGGAGGATGTTTATGTAAATGGGGTTGTCCAACGAGTCAAGCAATCTCCAGAACTGATTGCCAAGTTACAGGGGGCAAAACCCAGGGAAATTCCCTCTATTTATGCAGAAGCGGGGATCTGGCACGAAACTATGAGTACTTTAGCCCAACTGCGTCGCGACAATCCCCAAGATCGAACTCTGGCGGATTATTGGGCCAGGATATTAGGATCGGTGGGATTGGCAAACCTTGCTGAAGAACCTCTGGTTGAATAGGATTTAGATCTTTTTTGATAACTGCTTCTATTACCCCGATCGCTATCTTGGCAGAAAAGATTAAAAAAATATAAAGCTTGTTGAGTCGGGTAGTGTTGATAATGATATGATGAAAATGGTAAGTTAGAAGTATTGAAGTCTAATGAACAAGAGCAAGATTAGCTTTACCCTACTCCTGACGCTGTTGACCGCGATCGGGGGAAGTTTCCCAGTCAGTGATTGGGGGCCATTCGGCGGGCAACCGGTATTAGCTCAAAGTCAAGGCGATCGGAAGGCGGAAGCAGACAGACTGTTTCAGCAAGGTATGCAGCAGTTTGAGAAGAAGGAATATCAAGGGGCTTTGCAGTCTTTTCAACAGGCACGGGTGATTTATCGTGAAATTTCGGAAGGTGTGGGCTTTTTAGGAACAACGATAATGATGGGAAATGCCCACACGGCTTTAGGAGAAACAAAACGTGCGATTGAGATATTTGAGGGAGTGATAGCGATTGCCAAAAAAATTAATAATCAGGAGTTAGAAAAAGTTGCTCAACAGGGTTTGGAGTTGGCGAGGAGTCAACGCGATCTTCGCAAGGCAGAAGCAGAAAGACTGTTCGATAGAGCTGTGCAGCAGTTGCAGTCGGGTGAACTGCAAGGGGCTTTACAGTCAGGGCAAGCAGCACTGCAAATATATCGGAATATAGGCGATCGCGGCGGGGAAGCTGAAGCTCTTCTTGTTCTGGGCAGTGCTGACTATTTCCTCGGACAACATCAACGAAGTATAGAATTATTCGAGCAATCGTTGGAGATAGCAAGGGAAATCAAAAATCGCCGAGGCGAAGCAGCGGCTTTGGGAAATATAGCCCGAGTTTATATTTCTCTAAGGCAATACCAGCAGGCGATCGAATCCTATCAGCAGGCGATCGCAATTAATCGAATCCTTAACGATCGCGCAGGAGTAGCTGACTCCCTGAGGAATATGGGCGCTGCTTACTCAAGCCTGGGACAATACCAGCAGAGCATAGAATTTACTCAGCAGTCCTTAGCAATTTATCGGGAGTTAGGCGATCGCAAAGAAGTAGCTGGCTCCCTCAACAACCTGGGCGCTGCTTACTTAAGGCTGGGACAATCCCAGCAGGGCGCAGAATTTATTCGGCAGTCCTTAGCAATTTACCAGGAGATAGGCGATCCTAAAGGGGATGAAGCAGACTCCTGGAGAAAACTAGCCTTAATATATGACGATCTAGAGGAATATGCCAATGCGATCGATGCCTGGAAGCAAACTATATTGTTAGCGGCAGCGAAGAAAGATTTCCCATTAGTACAGGATGCTGTATATAAACTAGGCAATGCTTACTACTACTTGGGACAATATTCGACTGCAATTTTTTACTTGGAGCAGACTTTGGAGAGTGCCAGAAAAAGAAGCGATCGGGCTGACGAGGCAGACTCGTTAAACTCTATAGGAAATGTGTATTACCAATCCAGGGACTACAGTCAAGCGATCGACTACTATCAGCAGTCTTTAGAGATTTGGCAAGAACTTGGCAATCGTTCGATGCAAGGACGAATGATGGGAAATATAGGGCTGGCTTCTATTCATTTGGGCGACTACGAACGAGCCATTGAGTTCCTGGAAAAAGATATAGCTATTGCCCGCGAACTTAACAAACAATTGGCACTAGGACAGGCTCTGGGCAGTCTGGGAACTGCTTACCTTTTCCAGGGCAAGTACGACCAAGCGCTGAAATCATATCAGGAGAGTTTGTCCATTGCACGTCAAGTCAACTATCGTCGGGGAGAGGGGTTGACCTTGAGCAATATCGGCTTAGCTCTGCAGGAGTCAGGTCAACTTCCAGAGGCAGAGCAGGCGCTTCTGGATTCTATTAATATTTTAGAATCACTCCGGGAACAGCAAGGAGACAATGACGCTTATCAAGTGTCATTTTTTGAGCAGCAAGCTAGGACATATTTCATCCTCCAGGAAGTCTTAATCGCCCAGAACAAGATCGATCGAGCCCTTGAAATTTCCGAAAGAGGTCGCGCAAGAGCTTTTGTGAAATTATTAGCACGGCGGGTCGCTCCTGATGACCATCTGCAATCAGGAGCGATCGCTATCGATCGAATTAAACAAATTGCCAAAGAACAAAACGCTACCATCGTTCAATATTCAAGAGTCGCTGAGAACTTTGAAATCGAAGGGAAAAAGCAAGGCAAAGAATCAGAACTATATATCTGGGTCATCAAACCGACAGGGGAAATTGAGTTTCGCAAAGCGGACCTCAAACCCCTATGGCAAGACCAGGATACGTTTCTAGCAAAAGTCGTTGCTCAAGCAAGATGCTTCGGTAATCTCAACTGCCAGCAAAGCCTGACAACTAGGAATTTCAACCTGGAAGCACAAGAAGACGAAGCTTTGATAACCAACAGTCAACCGCAAAACTCCAAATTGCAGCAATTACATCAACTGTTAATTGACCCCATTGCCGACTTACTGCCCAAAGACGCAAATGCCCGCGTCATCTTTGTCCCCCAAGATTCGCTGTTCCTGGTTCCCTTCCCAGCATTGCAAGATGAGGCAGGAAAATACCTGATTGAAAAGCATACCATTCTCACCGCACCCTCCATTCAGGTACTCGATTTAACCCACAAGCAGCGCCGGGCCACAGCACGGCAGAATTCTCGGGAGGTGCTGGTAGTTGGGAATCCGACGATGCCGAAAGTATCTCCCTTCCCTGGAGAAGCGCCACAGCAGCTATCGCCCCTACCGGGTGCGGAAAAGGAAGCAAAGGAAATTGCCCGGATGTTCAATAGCAAAGCGCTTATCGGTAGCCAAGCAACAGAATCAGCTATAGTGCAAAAGATGGAAGGTGCCCGCATCATTCATCTAGCAACCCACGGCAGCTTCGATCCCTACCGAGGCATCGGCAGTTGGATCGCCCTTGCTTCCGAGGGAGAAAATGACGGACTGCTGCGGGCAGAAGAAATCCTCGATCTGAAGCTGAAGGCAGAATTAGTAGTGCTGAGTGCTTGCGACACGGGACGGGGAATAATCACTGGGGATGGGGTGATCGGATTATCCCGTTCTTTCATTTCGGCGGGCGTTCCCACCGTACTTGTCTCCTTGTGGAAAGTGCCAGATAATGCTACTCAGGAATTAATGACGGAGTTTTACAACAATTGGCAAAAGAGTGCAGATAAAGCGCAAGCGCTGCGTCAGGCGATGCTAACAGCGATGAAGAAATACCCAGATGCGCCGGAAAATTGGGCAGCTTTTACCCTCATTGGCGAAGCGGAGTGATCGGCGAACAGTAAGGAAGTGGTAACTAGAGTGAATGTTAGCGGTATAAAGCAGGATGAGTTTTGGCAATTGGTGGAGTCATTACCCACCAATGATTAAACAGGAGTTGCTCCAGATGTTCTCTAGTGATATCATGATTATATAGCATGGGGGAGAAATATCAGAATGGATCTCAATCTTCTCGGTTTTAACTTCGGATTGGTTATTTTAGTGCTGCTGGTTTTTGCCATCCTCCAATGGTTGCATATTGCCGCTGGTAGCTTTATTGACTGGGTAATTGCCCTGGCTATTTTTGAATGGCTACTGGTAATTGTTACTGTGCCGTGGAATATCTATTTTGAGGCCAAGGAAGTCTTGGTTGAGGGGTGTGGTCAAAA
>JBFRWI010000077.1:0-44105 GCA_051439505.1 Hormoscilla sp.
CGTTCGGGCGGCCCTCCCAGTCGCCGGATCCCCCCAAACCCCCCTTACAAAGGGGGGCTTCCGGAGCCCCCCCTTTTGGAAGGGGGGGTTTGGGGGGGATCCTCTACAACTACTTTTGACCACACCCTAGTGAGTGAATCATGACAGCACTTCCTGAATTAATTCGTTAATGGTTTCAAATCGATACTTTATATCTTTAGCTGCCTGGGATACCGAAGCCTCAAATCTCTTATCTTTTTCTAGGCGATCGCTAAATTTATCAATCAACAACTGCTTGCGTTTTTTCAACATTTTTATCTCTAGATTGCTGAGATTGCTAATGCTCACTGACCATCCTTCAAACATCGCTTTGTTGACTGGTTGTTTATTCTTCTTTTTCTTATAAATTTTCCTAAATGCATCGTCGCCAAATATCTCCATTGCATCAATCATCGCTTTTCTAAACTTGTTATCCAGACTATAAATTTCTGCATCGTCAAGTTTATTTATCTTAGCCATCGCCTCATTAAAAAACACATCTCTTTTGCCATCTTGATAATCTTTATAAGAGGTAAGCATGAACGCTAAGAAACCCAGGACAAATTCTCTGTCGTCCATCCGCTTTTTTCTATTCTTGCCCAGCTTAGTAGCCTGTATAAATTCTTCAGAATCAGCTATTTTTGCCAACAATTTGATTGCCTTCCCAGGGTTGAGAGCGTGACGCATTTCTTGATTTGTCAAAGACAATCCACCTGTATTTATTCGCTTGAATATATTGAATTTAACTTCATTAGGCGTACCTTTTTCAATCAGATATACAGTTACTTGAGTTTCCTCAATGCGACGCTGGTACTTACGACTTATTTCATCGTAAGTTTTACCCTCGATATCCTTGAGGTACTCTAGTCCACTTAGCTTTAGGGTTTTATCGCTGACAAACTGCTTGATCGCAGTTAGTCGTTGTAGTCCATCTACAACCAACCATTTATCTTCATTCGTTGCATCCACGTAGAATGCGGGCAGGGGAATGCGGATGATTATAGACTCAATCAGCCTGCTTTTAGTGTCGTTTTCCCATAGGTTAGCATGACGCTGAAAATCTGGAGCTAAGTCCAGTGCTTCCTCATTAATTCGTTTCAGCAGTATATCTATCGTCGGTTCCTTCGTAACTATATTAATCTGCTCAGGGTCATAGTCCAAGCTGTCTCTTTCATATTGTTCCTCCTCGTTGTCTTCCTCTTCTAAATTAGTTGCTGTTTCTACGTCTAGGGATTTTTTTCGTAGCTGCAGCTTTTCTGTCACGGTGCTTCCTCCTGTGCTCACTTGATGTTCCGATTCTATCTTACTATCTGATCTCCTGGCCTGCCAGCACCACCTCTTGCCAGAGCGGTGACCGATCGCATGCCTTTATTCTAACCATGTCAGCCTACTTTGTCAAGACCCCGCCTGCGGCTTTTTTTCCCCGGGCTTCCGCGATCGCCTCCTTTCCCTTAACCAACCGCATAACGGGTAAACTGACGCTTAAAAGGCGAATGAAAACCCAACACTATATCCGTAGGGGGTACCCCCATCTCCACTAACCTTTCAGCAACAGCATCTTCAGTGCCGTTATACTGAACCCAAATCTTGCCATCTTCAATGTCAAAGTGCATGACCGGACCAAATGCCCGCTTATATCCTTCCCAACCCACATAAATCAACTGATAGTGGTGCCGTTCCCGATCGAATATCAACTGCGCTTTTACCCCTGAATCTTTTGAACTCGTCAGTTCTGCATGTTCCGTCAAAATTTTCTCGATCGCTTGTCGATAACTATCTATTTTATCCATTGCTTAATCTCCTCCTGATAGGGATCGTAGGTTATCAGTTTTACATGATGGCGGCGTAGGGACCGTTGGATGAAAGGAAGCTGGAAAAAATCTTCATAGGTGTCAACGGGAATTGCCAAGTACAGCAATCGATCTGGTTCCTTCTCTTCCAGGGCTTGACAATAGTTAAGATACTGCCCCAATGCCATATGATACGAGCTAATGTCCGAGTCATTAATAAAACTTTTAATTTCTACAGCTATTTTTTCTGCATTCCGTTCTGCTGCGATCGCGCTTTCTATTGCTAAATCAATATGCAACTTTACCGCCTCACTAATCCGAATCGTTAAAGGATCGTCGGTAATGTTCCAACCATCTTTGTTGAAAGCCTTTTTTACTTGTTGATGGAAAATGTCTCTAGCCATTATATTGGTCAACTATCACATTGCTTTATTCTAACCATGTCAGCCTACTTTGTCAATACCCCGCCTGCGGCTTTTTTGTCCTCGGGCTTCGTAATGCGATCTCCTCCGGTAACCGGTAACCTTCTCTACTATCATAATCCCCAGGACATGATTTGTCAAGATACTGCCTGATGCAAATCCTCTGGCCTCAGATAAGAATGCAAAACCATGCCATCCCGAAACCACACAATTCGCTGGGTTTGACTCGCTACCTCTGGTTCGTGAGTCACCATCACTACTGTCATCCCGCTGGCATTCAATTCTGTAAAAATGTCCAGCACTTCTTGGGTAGTTTTCGTGTCCAGGGCCCCCGTCGGTTCGTCCGCTAGCAGCAATACCGGACGGTTCACGATCGCCCGCGCGATCGCCACCCGTTGCTGCTGTCCCCCCGACAGTTGATTGGGTTTATTCTGCATGCGATCGTGCAAACCCACCCTGCGCAAAGCTTCTGCAGCCCGATCGCGTCTTTCTGCTGGTCTAACGCCTCCATAAACCATTGGCAGCATCACATTTTCTAAGGCAGTTGACTGAGGTAAAAGGTGAAATTGCTGAAACACAAATCCCAGCTTTTGGTTGCGAATCTGGGCAAGTTCGTTAGATGGCATGCGGGCCACATCTACCCCATCCAAATCATAGCGACCCCTAGTCGGTCTGTCCAGACAACCAATCACATTCATCGCCGTAGACTTCCCCGATCCTGAAGGGCCCATAATCGAGCAATATTCCCCTTTCTCTACTGTGAGACTAACATCTTGTAGCGCCTTTACTTCCACATCACCCATATTGTATACTTTGGAAATATTCTCTAGGCGAATGATGATTGGTTTGGAAGTATCCTGATGATGTTGAACTGAGTCTTGATTGTCGATCGCTGATATTTTTTCCATGCTTCTCTTCCAAGTAAGGTGGGCGGTGCCCACCATCTTAACTGTTCTCTATTCTAAGCGCTGCGGAGGGCAACGATCGGGTCTAGTTTAGCAGCTTGTCGGGCGGGAAAGACGCCGAAAAATAGACCAATAGTGCCAGAAACTCCCACCGCAACTGCGATCGCCCCCAGGGAAACTCCTGATTCTAGAAGAGTAAAGGCGCTGACGAGAACGACGCCACTCACCCCGATCGTCGTCCCTATTAATCCCCCTGCGGCAGAAAGAATTACCGACTCGATCATAAACTGAAGCAGGATATCTCGTTCTGAAGCCCCGATCGCCTTGCGCAGTCCGATTTCCTGAGTGCGTTCCGTCACCGAAACCAGCATAATATTCATAATGCCAATGCCGCCCACTACCAGGGAAATAGCCGCGATCGCCGCCAACATCAGGGTCAGGGCCCCGGTAATCTGCCCCATAATATTCATTAAATCCTTCTGGTTGCGCACAGTAAAATCATCCTCGTCAGTAATTTTATGCCGGAGTCTCAACAGATTTTCAATTTGAAACTGGGCCGCACTCATGCTATCTTCATCCTTAACAGAGATAGAAATAAACGTAACTTGAATGCCATAGGGAGAAGTCCGTCCCGTAATCCTGTTCGCCATCGTTGTCAGGGGAACGTAGGCGTTCATATCCATATTATCGCCAAAACTAGAACCTTTCGGCTGCATCACCCCAATCACCCGCAGACTCACATTTTTTAGTCGTATAGATTTACCCAAAGGATCTTCATCCCCAAACAATTGTTCGGCAAGTTCCGAACCCAAGGCCACTACAGTTTCATTCCGCTGCAAATCTAACTCGCTCAAAAACCGACCTTTCGCAACATCCAAACTGCGTACTGTCAGCATCTCTGGCGTCGTTCCCGTGATCGAAGTGGAAACATTTTTATTTCGGTAACTAATCAATTCGCTACCACTTAGCCTCGGTGCTACTGCTTTTACAGAAGGGACTTGCG
This sequence comes from Hormoscilla sp., assembly GCA_051439505.1. Classification (GTDB taxonomy): domain Bacteria; phylum Cyanobacteriota; class Cyanobacteriia; order Cyanobacteriales; family Desertifilaceae; genus Hormoscilla. The sequence goes on from JBFRWI010000077.1 coordinate 4,139, forward strand.
TCGCGATCGCCTCTGCATCTGCTAACACCAAAGTCTGAGGCGGATAAACGGGTCGCCTTTGGGCTTCCGGACTCCCTGGCAAAACAAACAGTACATTTGGTCCCAGGGAATCTACCTGATTTTCTACAAACTTCTGGGCCCCTTCGCCGATGCCAACCATGGCGATCACGGAAGCATTGCCAATGATAATTCCCAACATCGTCAAGGTACTGCGCATCTTATTTGCCAGCAGGGTCGTACCCGCCATCTTGAAATTTTCTAAAATGTCCATGATTTGTTGTAAATTGTGAATTAAGATTCTATCAAACTGTCATTGCGAGGGGGGACGATGATTTTTTCTACCACCAGTATAACCATTCAGCCCCCCGAAGCAATCTCCTGCATAATAGCTGATTTTCCAATTCTATCAACCTGTCATTGCGAGGGGGGGCGATGGTTTTTTCTACCACCAGTATAACCATTCACCCCCCCCCCGAAGCAATCTCCTGCATAATAGATGGTGAGATTGCTTCGGGGGCGGTAGTTGACTTAGTACAGAAGGGGACTAGCAATATCCCCCCTCGCAATGACAAGTAAATTTTCATCGGTGGTAATGTATCCAGTTGATGACGACTATTTAATTTCCTTTTTGATGATATCTTCCAATTTTTGTCCTTCCGGGAGTTCCACAAATACCCGATCGCCCCCTTCTATGCCATCGAGAATCTGGATTTGATTGCCAAAGGTCGAACCGATAGTTACCGGTTGGAAGCTAGGTTGATTTTTCTCATTGGGAATTAAAACCCCTGTCTCCCCTTTGTTCGTGATAATCGCTACAGTCGGCACAACTAAAGCATCCTGCAATTCCTCCCCCAGAAAGTTCAGATCCGCATTCATTCCCGATTGTAGCTTATCGGCACCCGTCGCGATCGCCACCCGCACCTGAAATAAAGTCACGTCCCGTTCCTTAATTGCTTCGGGGGCGATCAACTTCACCTGACCTTGAAAAACCTGGTCGGGATAGGCATCGGCGACAATTTCCACTGTTTGATTGGGTTTAATTTGACTGATATCTGCCTCTGGCACTTTCGCTAAAACTTCCAAACCCTTTGCCAACGCGACAACAGAAGTAGAAGTAGCCGAACTGGCATCGGAAGCAGAAGTTGCTGGGGTCACGAAGGCTCCCGGATCTGCATATTTCTGCACGATTAAACCAGAAAAAGGAGCGCGCACGTCAGTATCTTCCAATTGCACTTGATAGTAACGGACATTTGCCTCAGCTTCGGCCACATCTGCTTCTGCCTTAGCGATGTCCTCGGGACGAGAACCATTCACCAATTCAGCTAATTGACTTTGGGCTTCTGCTAAAGAAGCTTCCGCTTCGGCAATATCTTCCGGACGATTACCATTTTCCAGCCTTTCTAGGCGTCGTTTCGCTTCCCCCACCCCTGCTTGCATTTGTTGCAGCGTCGCTTTGGCCCGGCGTTCTTCATCTACGATCAGATCCAAATCATCCCTCGAAATTGCTCCCTCATCGGCCAGATACTGGTTGCGCCTGACTCTTTGGGACGCTAACTCTAAGCGCGATCGGGCCTCAGTTACCAGGGCCTCTGCCCTGACCACACTAGATCGCGCCTCGGCAATGTCCTCCCTACGACTACCCGCCCGCAGTTCGGCTAAAATTGCCCGAGATCGGTCTACCCGCGCTTGCGCTGCCGCAATATTTTCTGGGCGACTTCCCGCGATCGACTTATCTCTTTCAGCTTGAGCGCGGGCCAAACGGGCCTTCCCTTGCATCAACTGGGCTTCAATTTCTCGACTTTCCATGCTAGCAATTACTTGCCCTGCCTCCACCCGATCGCCCTGTTCGACATATAATTGAGCCAAGCGTCCGGAGACCTTGGGACTGAGATTAACTCGTTTGACAGGTTGAACCACGCCACTAGCAGTAATGCGCACCGTCATATTTTTACTTTCTACGGGCACAGTCAGTTCCAGGACTTCGGTAGATTTAGGTATAGCTGTTTGCGTTATCACATAAGCGACACCCGTGGTTCCCACCAATCCAGCTGCTACTAGCCCCAGGATCCAGGGAGTTGGTGATTTAATTTTTTTATCAATCATGGGAATTTGCATTATGTCAAGCCTCAAACAAAATAATTTTATATTCAGGTTCGTAGTAAAGACTTTAGTCTTTCCCCGTTCGTAGTAAAGACTTTAGTCTTTCCCCGTTTATAGTAAAGACTTTAGTTTTTCCGCAGAAGTTTCATTATGGGGGAATTTTTTCAACAACAGTCTGTTAAACAGACCAAACCCGCACGGGTATGTTTGGTAACGATACCTCCGGGTGTGGTCAAAACCCATTGATCGTTCATGGGCCACCCCAGTCGCCGGATCCCCCCAAACCCCCCTTAAAAAGGGGGCTTTCGGAGGCCCCCCTTTCGGAAGGGGGGGTTTGGGGGGGATCCTTTCCAACAAATGCATGACCACACCCGATACCTCCCCATTTTCCGTAATTCCGCGCAGGTATACTTGTTTTTTGCACCGCTAATTCCATTCCCCTGGGTCATTCCCCTAGACCAGGTTAATGGCCCAGGTGGCTACTCTTTTTTCATCTGACTTTATGCTAGCTCGTGCTTAACTTTTAGCCGATCGCGAACATACCATCAATCTTGTCTGGTTTTTACCATTGCCAAATAACTGCATGCTATGATATAAGCATACTTGCTTTTGCCGAGCGGGCGATCGCATATTCAACCGGAACAATCAAAGAAAGCTTTATTACTTGGTAATGGGTAAGTATCTTGGCGAAATCCGTCTTTTTTTGCTTGCGCTACAATCTCGATCGCATCAGGTAAAGTTTTATTTTCCGCAATTACCAAGGCGAAAAACCGATTCCCTTCTTTGGGCGGACATATCTTTATTTCTGAGTAACGACCTTTCTCATCGAACAAGGAATCATTACTTCGTAACCTTTTCACTCTTCCTAGCTCACTTTCAAGATCGCTTTTTTGCGGGGAAGTACCTGCTACGACAAAGTAATCATTGCTCGATATTAATGCCCGTTCTTCTGCTAAATTTTCTGAAACTTTTTGGGCTATTTCATTTATTAAATCCTTTTCTTTTCTCATTTGATTGACCGCTCCATCGACAACTTGCTTCTTTATTTGGTCGGAACTAATCAAACTATTAATTCCGAAAATGCCGACTACCGACAAGACAGTTGCGATCGCAACAGCTAAAGCTAAAATCTTGTTCTGAGATTTCTCCGCCACGCGGTGAACCAGTAATTCCTCTATAGTATCTAAATTGTTTAGTTGTTCTCTCAGCCGTAAATTTTCCTCTTGTAGATTTCTCAGTTCTTCTTGCACCGACTCTAACGTCCGAGGTTCTGAATTCTGCGGCGCGGGATTACTGGGAGGTGTGGGTTGATTATTAGTCATCTTTATGGTATACTTATACTGACGCTTAAGCAGCAGCACTATTCAGTTTGATTATTGACTATATTAGCAAGTTATGAACGAACACGACCAAAAAAATAGGCGGGCAATATGCCCACCCACCAGACAATTAAGGAGAAAAAACCGTGGCTAAGCTGTCGCGCATTTAAAATGCATGGTTCCAAATGCAGCCAACCCTTGCTGTCAAAGATTTCCCCAATTTTGAATTTTGAATTTTGAATTGCCTACATGCCCATAATCTCGTAACCAGCATCCACATACAGCACCTGACCGGTAATACCGCTGGACAAGTCGCTACACAAGAAAGCAGCTGTATTACCTACTTCCGTCTGAGTCACAGTCCGTCTCAGGGGTGCCACTTTTTCCACATGGTGAATCATATCCAGGATCCCCCCCACAGATGAGGAAGCCAAAGTCCGAATGGGACCAGAGGAAATGGCATTGACTCGGATATTTTGCGGTCCCAGTTCCGCTGCTAGGTAACGGACGCTCATTTCCAAGCCAGCTTTGGCAATTCCCATCACGTTATAATTGGGAATTACCTTCACTCCCCCTAAGTAGGTGAGGGTGACAATACTACCCCCATCGGTCATCAAGGGTTTAGCTGCTGCACTCATCTGGGTGAGGGAGTAGGTACTGATTTCCAAAGCCCTCATAAAACCGGCCCGCGTGGTATTGCTGAAATCTCCACTCAGTTCCTCTTTCCCCGCAAAGGCCAGACAGTGAATCAGTATGTCTAGGCGTCCCCACTTGTCCGCGATCGCCTGAAAAGCCTCCTGGACTTGATCGTCATTTTGGACATCGCAGGGCAAAAATAAGCTGGGAGAAAGGGGTGCTGTCAATTCTGCCACTTTTTTCTCAAACCTTCCCTTCTCATCCGGCAAGAAGGTGACCCCCAGATTAGCACCGGCTTGATGCAGTTGTTGGGCAATGCCCCAGGCGATCGAGCGATTGTTAGCGATGCCCGTTACCAGGGCGTTTTTTCCAGTCAAATCAAGCATAATCTCTAGATTTTAGATAAAATTGGGTATTGGTGATTTGCCAAATCGCGGACCCCTCTACTAACTTAGGCTGTTATTGTCTGCTGGTCAATGTCGGCGCGATGCACGTGCTATTCGCACATTGAAGCGGCCCAGATGACAACTGGTTGCTACCCAACAATCCCCAGTGCCATAGCCGGAAAGGGCAAAAATCCACCTCACCACAAGCGTACCGCAAGAATCAGGTATAATATATCTCACCTATTGGGTGTTAGAATGATAAACTGCTGACAATATATTCATAAATTGTCCCGAGTTTGTCGATTGACAGGCACCGGGCACCGATGAAGACGAAGAAGATGGTAGTAACTGACACCAAACCGCTAGCAGCTGCATTCCGTCAAATGAGTGGCAGCTCATATCCGCCGGTTACAGAAAAGTTTGAACGGGGGAAAACGATATTTTTTCCCGGAGATCCAGCGGAACGAGTCTATTTTTTGCAAAGTGGTGCGGTAAAGCTATCCCGCGTGTACGAGGCGGGAGACGAAATAACTGTGGCGCTGCTGCGAGAAAATACTGTATTTGGGGTCCTGTCCCTGATCACGGGGAATAAATCGGACAGATTTTACCACGCAGTGGCTTTTACACCCGTAGAGTTACTGTCCCAGCCAATCGAACAGGTGCTTTCTGCACTCAAGGAAAATCCCGAACTGTCGATGGTGATGCTGCAAGGACTGTCTTCGCGCATCTTGCAAACGGAGATGATGATTGAAACCCTGGCACACCGGGATATGGAGTCGCGACTGGTCAGCTTTCTGTTGATTCTGTGTCGGGATTTTGGAGTTCCTAGCACGGATGGACAAAATGGGATTACGATAGATTTAAAGCTATCTCATCAGGCGATCGCAGAGGCGATCGGTTCTACCCGCGTCACGGTAACTCGCTTGCTGGGGGATTTGCGATCGGACGAGTTGATATCGATCCACAAGAAAAAAATTACGGTCCACGACCCAGTGGTCCTCAGCCAGCGATTCGCATAACCTCAATCCTTGAGATGGAATAGGTATACGATACTAGCTATCCGCTGCCCATGACCATCGGTATCATTTTGATTGTCTCGATTTTGCTCTTAGGCGGTGTCCTGGCGACACTGGGCGATCGCATTGGCACGAAAGTGGGCAAGGCGCGGTTGTCTCTGTTTAACCTCCGTCCCCGCAAGACGGCAACTCTGGTCACCATTGCTACGGGAGTGACGATCGCAGGTACCACCCTGGGGATCTTATTTGCCACTAGCGAACCCTTGCGACGAGGAATATTTGCATACGATCAAACCCTGAAAAAACTCAGAGCGGCCCGCCGGGAATTAAAAGAAGCTAGATTCCAAAAGATTCATATAGAGAACCAGTTAGCCCAAGCAAGAGATCGATACGGAACGGCCCAGCAGCATTTAGATGAAATTAATCGGTCTTTGCAAGCAGCAGTGGCACAACAAGAGGTTACGGAAGCGAAACTGGCGCAAACTCAAAACCATCTGTCTCAAGTCACTGCCAATTTTGAGCAAACCCAAAACCAACTGTCAGATGTCAATCGCAAGTTTAAGCAAGCACGCGCTCAATTGCAAATGGTTTCTGGGCAAGCGGAAAGCCTGCGGGCGGAAATCCTGCAATTGCAAACCGAACGGCAAGAATTGATCTCTCAGCGGGATGAGGTGGAAAAACAAATTGCCCAACTCAATCAAGCGATCGCCCAGCGGGACGGGGAAATCGCTCAACTAGACAAACTGATTGCTTCTCGGGACCAGATGATTGTCGATCGGGACCAGTTGATTGCTTCTCGGGACCAGATGATTGCCCAGCGGGACCAGAACATTGCTCAACTAGACAGCAAAATTACGAGGCGCGATCGTCAAATTGCCTCTCGGGACGAGATCATTGCTCAGCGGGCACTGCGCCTGAAAGGATTAGAAGCCCAGCAGTCCTTTCTGGAACGACAAGTTAACATGCTGCAACAATATTATCAGGAATATCAAGAGTTGCGTCAGGGTAATGTAGCCCTGCTACGAGGTCAAATTCTCGCTGATGGTGTCGTGCGGATACTCTCGCCTGAAGCTGCTCAAGAGGCCGTAGACCATCTGTTGCGCCAAGCTAATAAAGCTGCTATTTCTCAGGTGACTTACCCCCATGGCAATGCCGCTGTTGACGAACAGGTAATTCAGATTACTCAAGCCGAAGTCGAACAATTAACTAAGAAAATTAGTAATGGCAAAGACTATGTGGTGCGCATTCTTTCAGCGGGTAACTACGTGTATGGAGAAAAGGCCGTGCGCGTCTTTGCTGATGTAGCTGTTAATAAAATTGTATTTCTGACTGGCGAAGAGGTAGCCTCGGGTGCTGTTGATGCTTCGAGAATGAGTGAAGATGAAATCCTACAACGCATAGATTTGCTGATGGAATCTTCTAAATTACGCGCCCGCCGTGCGGGTATTATGGGTAGTACCATCCAAATTGCCGATGGCAGTCCTAAGACTCTGGTACGGTTTATCGAACGGTTGAAGGATTATCAAAAACCAGTGGAAATTCAAGCTGTGGCAGCAGCAGTGACCTATACTGCTGGACCTTTGAAAATGGAACTTGTCGCTATTATAAATGGCGAAGTGCTGTTTCGTACTTAATCGAGAGCAACGATAATATAATGGGTGTGGTCAAAACCCGTTGGTAAGAGCCCGAACCCGTTCCCAGCAGCCGGGGCACGGCAATAGATATATTTTCGTTAATATCGTTATGTTATGCCCCTACCGCATGTTTACGCCAATGTTATGTTACCCATGGGATACAGATGTCCTGTTACCGATGCGATCGCCAATGTCCTGTTACCCATGGGATACAGATGTTCATCCAGGGCATGGCAACCGTAGGTGTACGGCATCCACAGATTATCGGTTTACATTAAAATGTTATATCCGCCGTGCCCCGGCCCCATGGGAAGAAACCCGGTTTCTGAACCACACGCGATCGCCCAAAGAAACCGGGTTTTTCAGATCCCTTTGGCCTTTTCAAGGTAAAATACCTTTTCCATAAGGCTTTCAGTGGGTTTTAACCCACTTGAGCCTCGTTACCTGGCTCCGCCTGGTAACGCCCGGGGTTTTAACCCACGGCGGGCCATGAAGCCAATCGAGAATAGAATGGTGCAAGATCTCAGTTATAATTATAGAGGACATTGAGGATGAATCGCCCCTTTGACACAAATATAGCTGAGTTGATTCGCATCTAAGTTTTTGGCATTGGTGAAGTCCACGCCACTCAAAAGAGCTGCGGTCGAACCAGCAGGTGCTTTTTTCAGGAATTCCCTCTCCTGAGAAATCTCTTCTACCGCAAGCTTCGGGTCAGCAAAAATTGCTCCCTTAAAATCAACTTCCGTCAGGGTTGCGCCCCGGAAATCTACAAGTGTGAGGTCCGCATTCCGCAGACTCACATTTTCGAGTACCGCGTTGCTCATGTTAGCGCCAGTCAGCTTCGCCCCGTTCAGGTCGGCATTTTCCAGTTTCGTATTACTTAAGTCTGCCCCTGACAGGTCTGCTCCTTGCCACTCTGTTTTGCTCAAGTCCGCAAATTTGAACTTAGCTGCTACCGCCTTCACCTGTACCATCCTCGCGCCGCTTAAATTCGCCCATTCTAGGTTGGCCTCGTCTAGATCGGCCCCCGTGAGTTTGGCATTTTCTAAGACTGCTTTTTCTAAAGATGCTCCTATTAATTGGGCGCTGCTGAGGTTAGATCCGTTCAAGCGCGCCCCCTTCAGGTTTGCTTGGTTGAGCTGGGCGCGGATCAGGTTGGTACGAATGATGTCTACGTTCTGTAGCAGGGCGCCGCTCAAGTTAGAGTCTTGCAGGTTGGCACCGCTGAGGTCCGCTATCCAATCATCGAAGGTTCCTAGGTGCTCGTCTGCTCCTGCTCCATAGAAGCGACTATATTTGAAACTGGCATTGGAGAGGATCGCTCCTCGGAAGTTAATTCCCGATAGATCGGTTTGGTCCAGCCTCAGGGTGAAGGGCAGCGGATCCCTGGTTTGTCCTAGGTGGGCCCGACTCAGATCGGCATCGTGTGTTTCACTGCTGTAAATATTCAGGATTTTCGCGATCGCCTGTTTAGTGGCCCGCAGTCGCAGTTGGAGGATTTTTTGCTGTTGCCTGTTGCTACCGGGTTTAATCGCAGCAATATCATTTAAGAGAGCTTGATTAGCCCGTTGCAGGTAGGGGAGGGCTTTAGGTCCGCTGCTGAATAAAGCTTGTTGAACGGCATCGATGTTTTGAAGGGAATTTTCTTGCAGCAGCAGATCGACTAAGAATTGCAGGGCCCGGGGGTCGGAGATGGTGCCGAGTGCGATAATAGCTTCCCGTCGCTCCGCTGCTGCTTGCGGCGAATCTGGATTTAACTTATCAACCAATTGCAGATAGACTTGGTCGTTTCGGCGGCGAAACTCTCGGAGACTTTCTTGACTTTGGATGTATATCTGAGTGCCGACGAAGGTTCCTAAAACAGATGACATTCCCGCGATGGAGACTATCAGTAAGGTCATCCCCGGGTGTTGGCGCATCCAGTTCCACAGACTCCGCCTCCTACTGATGGACTCTGGTGTCAGGACGATCGCCTCTGTCGTGCTATCATCAGGAGCGATCGCCACCTGTTGGGAAACCACGTAAGTTCCCGCCAAGCGATCGTGCATAGCCCGCCCGTGACGGTTTAAGGGACCGCTGAGGGCTTCTACCAGCAGGAAAACTCCGACCACTCCTGCTAATATTTCCAGGTTAGGAAAGGCTCCACTATAGCGCCATATTACATAGGCCGTGCCTACTGGCAAACCCCAGCGTCCGATCGCTTCCCGAACGAATGCTCTAATTATACCTGGATGTTCGCCGCTAGCAGCGATGACTCGCACGCCGAACCAGCGTTTGGGGGATGTTTGACCAGTGGTGCTGAGTAAGAACAGTTGCCAACTAGCCAGGAGGATCGGCGTGGCCAGAGCTGCCGACCAAAATAGGTTAGTGAGGGGGGATACTTGGCGCTCCCGAGAGGTGACTGGTTGTGCTAGAGTTTGGGCGATCGCCTCGGAGGTTGAGACCAGGACAGGGTTAAGGGGGACTTGTTCGGAGGTAAAGTTAACCCTAGTATACTCTCCGAGCTGGAAAGGAACGACACCCGTAGCTGCGAGGAGGGAGACTTCCACTACCCAAGCAGCGAGTCGTCTGATGGCAAGTGGCGGTTTCGGGATGCGCAGGAGGGGTTTATTTGGTTGGTTTTTGCCAGTCGTCACGGTGGGGCTTGCCATAGGTCTGTCTATATTGTGTTCCCTTAGTAGCTCAAAATTTCCCCTTTGTCAATAGCAGTTCGTAGTAAGCGCTTTAGCGCTTGAGAGGAATGCCACGGATAAGGTGTGGGTGCATCTCATAAAAGCAGATCCATCTGTAGGGGCGAAGCATTCGGGCAGAAAAATGATGACAGAAGACGACAAATTTTCGCCCCGAATGCTTCGCCCACCGCCATTGTGAGATGCACCCTAAGGTGTCCTGGCGATAGTGGTCAAGATCTAGTGATTTGACTACTGTCCGCCCAGGGTTTCTGTAGGCGCTAAAATCACTTGCATGACCCACTACCAGCACCACGACCCGCAATGAGCCTTATCGAGATTTGAGTACCAAGTAAAAGGCAGGGGCTTCGGCAAAACCGCCAGATGCTAACGGAATTGCTGTCTTAATTGTCTGTCTTCCTTGTTGCAGAATCTCAAATTTATCCTCTGGAAATAGGATCTTAAGCTCTTCGGAACTAATACCGCCCGGCGTAATTCCATGCTTTAAGACAAGGGAAAATCCGAGGGGCATTCCCTCTTTTTCAATGAGAGAATCATAATAGGCTTTCATTTCGGGAGTATATTCGCTTAGATACAGATGTCCTTTCTTGCCCAACAAAACCTGCAAATTATCGACAACTCTGGGACGATCTTCTGGCAAAAACTGCATCAACACCGTTCTCGTATAAGCATTCACGTCCCCTCGATCCTGATGGAACGCTTCACAAGAGTCTCGATCCAAAATATCCAAAGTGTCATATTCAAGATTAGCTAAGGTAACATCCGATTTGGCGATCGCGATCGCAGATGGAGAAACATCAACACCGATGACCTGGCGAACACGATCGGCCAAAAAAGTGGTCTGAGTCCCATCTCCACAACCGACATCAACCAATGGCAAATCATCTAAGGCAACTAGATTTTGAAAGCGCTCAAAGTCTACAGCAACAGCTCGATCGTGAGACACATTCCACAAGACTTCCCCTGGTTCTCCTGCAAGGGTACTCCAGAAACTTTCCCAGGCTTTGTAATAACGGTTTGTAGGATCTGACATAGGGTTTGACCTCTGGTGGTAATTTCTCTAGCTAGTATAAATCATTTGTGTAAACATGTCTAGGCGATCTTGCTGTCCAAGAGAGATTGCTTTTGCGGGGGGGGGTGGTAACTCATATACAACACAAGGATAACCCTCTGAGTCCCCCCGATGACAAATGGCAGCACCTTTAATTTGACGATGGATTATCTGCCAAGAAAATCTTGTAGACTATGTAAGCTAGTAATGCTAGGAAGGCGATACTCACTAGACTGGCCACCATATGCACCAACATATTCAAGACTGTCAAGCCACCGAACAGCCCAGCGCCAATGACTGCTAACTTCCCAGCTGTAGGTAACCCTCGATACCAGTTGACTACTTTTTCTGACATCCTGGAAACTTCGCTCTTCAACTCTGGTGAGAACTGAGAATTTATTTTAGCTTCCATTTGCTGGAGTTTGCGCTGCAATTCCCGATCGTCTTTATTATTCATCTTTCCCCCACCATCGGATATTCTACAACTACAATTATAGCAAGGCGCGATCGGGCACTTTCTTAAGGTATTCTTAAGCCCTGGAGCGATCGGGCCTTTTCCGCCTCCTCCAGTCCCTTCGCCTGGACCAAAACCCCAAAACCGCCCAATCCCATGGGGTCGATCAACTGGTGGAGGGCATCCCGACGCTGCAACAACTGTTCTATCCCCATCTTAGCAGTAGAGAGTGCCTGCAGGCGATCGCCCAATCCGAGAGCCATGAGAAATAATCCCTGTTGGGTAAAACCGAGTTTTTCCAGGCCGCTCAATTGGCCTTGGCGCTCCAGGGCCGTAAAATCTACATGAGCCGTGATATCTTGATGTCCGACATTGAGATAAGCATCGTGATGGCGCTGGTGGCGATAGTAGCATTGTAACGTGCCCGCCGTCCTCTGGGGGTGATAGTATTTATCTGCCCTGTAACCATAGTCGATCGCCAGCAGATATCCCCGCTTTAAGGAAGATGCTACTGTCTTTACCCAGTCTAATGCTGCGAGATTGACTTCGCTGCGATAACCTTCTGGGTAATTATCTCCTGTCAAGTTAATTCCGACTAAGGCAAAATATGCTGCTATCTGGGGGGTGGACAGTTCGCCGATAACTTCCACAAGGCGATCGTCCCTGCCAATGGTAACATAAATTTCTCCGAGCTGTCCATTTTCCATAATAATCTGATGGACGGGAAAGGCGTCAAGCAATTCATTACAGAAAAAACAGCCAGTCACCGAGTTAGGCGGTATTTCCGCCCAACTGCACCAGCGAACTTTCTCTCCCGGCCAGTTTTGCAACCGTTGCTGTTGTGCTGCTTGCAACCCCGGTGCTTTTTCCACTATTATATATTCCAGGGCCCCAAAGCAGTCTGGATATTGTTTTTGAAGGTATGGTAAGATATCGGCGGCCATTAGTCCTTCCCCGGCACCCATTTCCACTAAGGTAAAAGGAGTTGGTCGTGCTAGGATCTCCCACATTTCGGCAAATTGAACTGCGAGAAGTTCCCCTAAGTCCGCACCGAGATTTGCGGAAGTAAAAAAGTCTCCCTCCTTGCCGATCTTGACTTGGTTACTGCTATAATAACCTTGCTGGGGGTGATATAGCACTAAATCCATGTACTCCGCAAATGTAATCCGCTGCAGGGGGGTGGCGGCGATGCGCTGGGCGATCGCCTGACATAGTTCCGAGTTATTGTGATGTTTTGTTTTCACGTGCTTCTGGCAGGTTTGCACCCGCTATTATCCTAGGACAACCATTATTTTACCTCAGTCCCATACAGTTTCAATTTCATCCGCATTTCGCAGAACTTCATCCCTTGTAATCAGCTTTGCTTCGGAGTACACGGCGGTAGCAGCAATGATGCGATCGTGAATTTTTCAATTCTGTGGTAATCTCAGCATTGTCTGGAAAACCGTTAAGTCGAAGGCCGCGATCGCAAACCCATCACTTTGCTCAATTATGTCGATAAGTTTCTCAATCTTAATTTCTTCTTTTTCTAATTTCGCTATATCCAACACTTTCCCTTCCTTAGCTTTGTCGATCATTTCAAAAAGAGTAATTTCCAGGTTTTTTTGGCGAACAATGTTGTCAAGTTTAGCTAAAACTATGGTGGGCACGAAAACCATCACTTCCCCAACTTCCGCCCGGTTGAGAATTTGCCTTGCCACCGGTGATAACTTTTGCTTTCCAGTCAGGAACCAGAGTAAAGCATGACTATCAACTACATAAACTTCCATGCTTTTCCTCACTCTTTTAGTTTATAAGCATCTCTAAAAACCTCCCGCTTCGCCTCCTCTAATTCCTCATCTGTCACCTCAAGGCCCCGCCCACAATCCTTCTAATTTAGTCTGGCGCGGCGGTTTTCCTTCTACCTTCCGTTAGAGGATCTTTTTAAATTCATCCAATTCCCTTTGAATGGATTTGATGCGCAGAAATATGTACTTCTCCATTTCTTCATACCTCCAAAACGTCCTGATTCTATTCTATCCTCAATTTTGGTTCCTGTCAAGGGGCGATCTGGAAAATAACCGATCGCCTCTCATCAGTCCACTGATTATATTATAGACTAGATTGAAGTTCGCAGCCAGAAGCCCCCTGAATTTATGTTAGTCCTACCATTGATGTTAGGTTTTGTATGTCACCCAACCTACGGATCTAGGATCCAATCACAATTAGAAGCCAAAAACCATGCGCAGAGTTCCGGTCACGATTGTACCATTGTCCTGCTGGTTCCCAGGATCGACAACCACCTGTACCAAGGGCGTAATCCGGATATTATCGTTAACGGGGAAGTTGTAGAAGACTTCATAGTTAGTCTGAGTCCCGTTCCCCACTTCCGTGGCGATAAAGGGCTGAGTCGCAGCAATTCCTGCCAAAGCACCGCTCATAAATAAGTCTCTAAACCCGACCCCAGCCATCCAGTAGTTAGGATTAATGTCGCCAAAACTGGTATCGTTGTAACTGCTATAGCCGTAACGACCGAACAGTCCCAGTTGGGAAGACAGTCCCAGTTCAAAATTGACTCCGAAGGCGTCGAAACGTTCGTCAAAAACTTCACCACCGCTGTACTGGAGACGCAGGGCAAAGTTTTGAGAAGGTTTGTATTCGACTTCGGCCATCGTTTGCTGAAAATCCCCGAACAAGCCCCGATCGCCATCTCTGTTAGGATAGAGCAACGTGCTAAAGGCAGACAACTCCGTGATAATCTCTTCAGGACGGGAATTACCCGCATCCACTGCGCTATAAATTGCTCGCAGATGGATGGGACCGTTCTTTGGGTTCCAGTGCAGTGCCGCTCCGGAAGTGACACCGGCAATGGGAAATAGCACGTAGTTATTAACCAGTGCCAGGGTACCAAAATGCACGAAGTCTATGTTAGCGTAGCTATTGCGATCGATGTAGTCTGAGGGCACGATTCCGGGACCGAGAGAAACTCTCAAGTCCTTCAAGGGAGTAAAGTCATAATATAGCCGACCGATACCCTGGGTTGTGGGGGGTTTAACGGTGAAGCCCAAAATACTGCCCAAGTTAGGTTCTAGAACTCCGGCGGCATTATCAAAAGGACCATTGCTAGCGAAATCTAAGATAATTCTCAGCAGATCCGTGCCAGTAAAGCTAGTGTTGAAGTCCAGGGAAGATCGATAGAGAATTGTGGCATTGGGATCGTCGGTGGTAATTTCTGCCCCTGTCGCGCTTCTTATGCGATCGCCGGCAAACCCCCCCTGATTTAAAGCCATGACGACGAGACCGCGAAGAACGGTGGTAGTCGAAAACTGATTCGCTTCTAACTCGGCAGTACGGGCTTCTAGGGCATCTACTCGCCCCCGCAAGGTGGCTAACTCAACCGCAAATTCTTCTTGAAGTCGCTGCAATACTACCACATCTTCCCGAGCAATTCGCTCTACTAAACCTGCGGCGATCAGTTCGTTGATCCGATCGAGGGCGGTATTCAGTCCTGCCGCAAACTCGTAACGGCTTATGGGTCGGTTGCCTCCAAACTGGCCGTTGGGATAGCCCGCGATCGCCCCATAGCGCTCGACCAAGGACTGAAGAGCTTGAAAAGCCCAGTCTGTGGGCCGTACATCCACCAGTTGGTTGACAGAAGTCACTTGACCTTGCAAAGTCCTGGTCGGTTTGGGAGCAGGCTGTGAAAGTTGGGCCACCCTCTGGTGCCGCCCTTGGGGGTCAACTGAAGAGACAGTTAACTCTGGTGGAGTTTGGGCGATCGGTTGGGACGGAACTGCTGCTCGGGTCGGAGTATTCTGAAGACATAGACTCAGAATATTCACAGCGAAGGCAAGGGAAAATCTAAATCCCCTTATCTTGCGGTCTTGCGTGGCACAGTTAATATACATTTTCGGTAGTCTCAATCAACGTTGCCGGAGAAACCGAGTTTCTCGCCACTTTTCATTATCCTTGGAAAAGACTACGTTAGAAAATTTTTTTATTTTTGCCTGCCGGAGATGGGGATAAGTGGGCGGTGCCCACTCTACTAAGCTGTCGTGCATTTAAATTGCATGGCTCCAAATGCTGAAACCCTTGCTCCCAAATATTTTCCCAATTTTGAATTATGAATTTTGAATTTTGAATTGCTTAGGCGGTGCCCACCTACTACAAAACTACACCGACTGTATTGCTGGGCGTTCCTTCCCCTGAGACATTAATTGCCACGATCCGATATTCTAAGGCTTCACCTCGGGGCTCATTTGTTAAGGTGATTTGTCCTCCCAGGGCCGTAGTCACATCCATCCAGTCCTCCTGGTCTCCCAGGCGGCGCTGCACTTTATATGCTGTCACTCTACCGCCATCCCTGGGTCGTTTCCAATTTAAGAATACCCAATTTGCCTCTTGCCGGGAGGCTTCTAAGTTGCGGACTTGTCCTGGCGCTTCGCTGTAGCGCTTGGCCCGTCCACTCCACCCTAACAACTTCAACTTCTCGTCATTGTAATTTACCTCGTTCTCCGCGTACCGCAGATCCCTCTGAAGAGAATCAATTAATTCTACTAAGGCTTCGTCCTTGCTAGCGGTGGCTTTTGCCGCTGCTGCCTGGGCCCCGATCGCCTCATTTTTTGCATTCCGATAGTTCTGCAAGCGGTCAGTCAAATCTTCGGTAGAGACGGGGGGCGCAGCATAAACAATTCAAAATTCAAAATTCAAAATTCAAAATTGGGAAAGCCCTTGAGGGCAAGGATCTCAGCTTTTTGGCCTATGCAATTTAAATGCACGACAGCTTAGACACCGGTGTTAGCGTTCAATCCAGCGATGACTGCTTCAGCAAGGGCGACGACTTCAGGTTCGGGTTTGGGAAAGCGTGCCATATGGTAATCTCCTATGATATGTTTAAGGGCACAAGCGTTGTAGTGCTTACTACAGCTATTCCTATTGATGGCTGTAGTCGTCCGGACGTTCCTTTAAATTATCTCCACCCGTTCGTAGTAAACGTTTTAGCGTTTTCCGGTCCCGTTCGTAGTAAACGCTTTAGCGTTTTCTGGTCCCGTTCGTAGTAAACGCTTTAGCGTTCTCCGGTCTCGTTCGTAGTAAACGCTTTAGCGTTTTCCGGTCCCGGATGATATAATTGTCAGAGAAGCTGACAGGAGTAAGACCCATGACCCAAAAACGCCCAGAGATTGAAAATCACGCCCTGGTAGGCAAAGCATTGATTTATCTTGCGGAAGGACTCCGACCATTTGTGGAGGGTAAACTGCAAGAGTTTCATGGAGATGACTGGGAAGAGGTGGCGAAGGACTGTCTCGGTGATAAACAATTCCATATTCAAGATGGTAAAGTAGATCTACAGGATGCCCAAGCCCTATTACAGATAATTATCAGACAAAAACAGGAGGCATTTGCTTCTGTTCTCAGTCGGGATGAGATTAGTTTGGTCTACGAGGTGGCACAGAAACGGCGGGACTGGGCCCATCCTCGTCTCACAGGTGCAGACAAGGAGAAGTTAAAAAAGTTTACTCCTAAATATACTTACCGGACTTTGGACAGTATTAACCTGTTGCTAGATGCTATTTCTGCCCAGACTGAGGCGAAAAAGCTGGAACAACTGATGCAGCAACTTTTGCCCCAGTTGCAACAGCAGGGTCAACCTGAAGATAAATTTCAGCGGGATCTAATTGCTGATAAAACTGCTGGGTTTGTCGGGCGGGAATTTGTCTTTAATGCTATCCATGATTTTCTGGCCAGTCAGTCTCACGGATATTTTATTATTGAGGGCGACCCGGGCGTTGGGAAAACTGCGATCGCGGCAAAATACGTGCAGCAGCGGAACTGCGTGGCCCATTTCAACGTCCGTTCCCAAGGCATTAACCGCGCGGACCAATTTTTAGAGAATGTTTGCACGCAATTGATTACCCGCTATAATTTGCCCTATGCGGAACTGCCTGGGGAGGCAACGCGGGACGGTCAGTTTTTGGATAAATTGTTACGGGAAATAAGTGCTAAACTGAAGAAACGGGATAAACTGGTAATAGTGGTAGATGCCCTGGATGAAGTTGATAGTCGGGACCATGCCGGGGCGAACATTCTCTATCTCCCAGTATCCCTGCCCCCAGGAGTGTATTTTGTGATGACATCGCGACCGGAAAAATTGCCTTTGAGAGCAAATTCTATTCCCCAGAGGTTTGACTTGATGCAGTATCAAGCAGAAAGTTTGGCAGATATTCAGCATTACATTCGCATTCGCGCTAACATGTCGGGGAAACTGCGGGAGTGGATCGGGGCCCAGGGGTTGACTGAAGATGAATTTATCAGGGAACTGGCCCAGAAAAGCGAGAATAATTTTATGTATCTGCGCTACGTGTTGGGGGATATCGAACAGGGAAAATATGATGATTTGAGTATTGACAGGTTGCCAGCAGGTTTGGAACAATATTACGACGAACATTGGCGACGCATGGGGATGCTGACGGAACCTTTACCCATGCACAAGGTGGCGATCGTCTATTTTCTGGCAGAACTGCGGGAACCAGTATCCCGTAGGATGTTGGTGGAGTTGTCGGGAGAAAACCGGGTGATAGTGCAGAATGTGCTGAAGGAGTGGAAACAATTTTTGCGAGAGGTAACGGTGGATGGGGAAACACGTTACGGGGTATATCACCAGAGTTTCTGCGATTTTTTAGGCCGTCAAGATATAGTGGAAGCTTATGGGGATGAATATTAGACAAAAAATTAACCAGCGCATTGTGGATAAGTTTGCCGGGGGTGGAGAAAGCAGGGATATTCGGCAGCAGTTGGATAGTTTGGTGCCCGAAGACAGACTCTATGCTTTGAAACATCTGCCAAATCACATGGTGAACGCGGGGAGATGGAAGCAGTTGCAGCGCTGGTTGACTGATTATGATTTCATTCAGGCGAAGGTGGCGGAGGTGGGAGTCCAGGAATTGGTTGAGGATTACGATCGGGTGGAAAACTTGGAGAGTGAGAAGGCACTGAAACTGATTCAACGGACCTTGCGGTTGTCAGCGCATATATTAAGAGAAGATACAACTCAACTTGCGGGGCAACTGTGGGGGCGACTGCTGTCATTGACAAGTATTTCACAGATTCGACAACTATTAGACCAAGCTAAACAACGGCAAAATCGCCCTTGGTTACGCCCTATGACCGCTAACTTAACGCCGCCAACAAGCCCTTTAATCCGCACCCTCACCGGGCATACAAGTACGGTATCGGCAGTAGCGTTAACTCCCGATGGCACAAAGGTAGTATCAGGTTCAGACGATAACACCGTAAAAGTATGGGATTTAGCCACAGGAGTTGAACTAGCCACCCTCACCGGGCATACTAGCTTTGTAGGTGCAGTAGCGATCGCCCCTGATGGCACAAAGATAGTATCGGGTTCATGTGATAACACCGTAAAAGTATGGGATTTAGCCACAGGAGTTGAACTAGCCACCCTCACCGGGCATACAGATAGGGTAACGGCAGTAGCGATCGCCTCTGATAGCACAAAGATAGTATCTGGTTCATGGGATAAAACGCTGAAAGTATGGGATTTAGCCACAGGGAAACAGCTAGCAACTCTCAGGGGGCATACTACCTTGGTAAATTCAGTAGCGATCTCCCCTGATGGCACCAAGGCGGTATCATCTGCTTCAGACGATAACACCGTGAAAGTATGGGATTTAGCCACAGAGAAACAGCTAACAACTCTCAGCGGGCATACTACCTGGGTAAGTGAAGTGGCGATCGCTCCCGATGGCACAAAAGTGGTATCTGGTTCATACGATAACACCGTGAAAATATGGGATTTAGCCACAGGAGTTGAAATCACCACCCTCACCGGGCATACAGACTCAGTATATGCAGTAGCGATCGCCTCCGATGGCACAAAGGTGGTATCGGGTTCATCTGATAAAACCCTGAAAGTATGGGATTTAGCCACAGGGAAACAGCTAGCCACCATCAGGGGGCATACTAGCTCGATAATGGCAGTAGCGATCGCCCCCGATCGCACAAAGGTGGTATCATCAGGTTTACAGGATAATACCATAAAAGTATGGGATTTATCTACACAAGAGGATTTGGCCAATCTGACCGGGCATACTGACAAGGTAAACTCAATAGCGATCGCCCCCGATGGCACAAAGGTGGTATCGGGTTCAGGGGATGATACGCTGAAAGTCTGGGATTTAGTTACAGGAGAGGAGTTAGCCACCTTCACGGGACATACTAGCAAGCCAATGGCAATAGCGATCGCGCCCGATGGCACAAAGGTGGTATCGGGTTCAAACGATAACACCGTGAAAGTATGGGATTTAGCTACAGGAAAAGAACTCGCCACCTTCACCGGGCATACTAAGATGGTAAGGGCAGTAGGGATCGCCCCCGATGGATCCAAGGTGGTATCGGGTTCAAGGGATAACACCCTAAAAGTCTGGGATTTAGCTACAGGAAGGGAAGTAGCCAGCATCAAAGGGGATGGTGACTCGGTAGAGAAAGTAGCGCTATCCCCTGATGGGACAAAAGTGGTATCGGTAGAAGCAGCACTCACCTGGGAGAAGTTTCGTGATATATCATACTCTGGTGCGGTATCGGTTTTATTAGAAGTAGCACCCACCTGGCATAGCTCTGATGATATATCGCTTTTATTTGATGGCAGCCTGAAAGTTTGGGATTTAGTAACTCTCAGCAAGATAGCTACTCTTACGGGGCATACGAGCTTTATCAGGGCAATAGCGATCGCCCCCGATGGCACAAAGGTGGTATCGGGTTCATCTGATAAAACTCTAAAAGTCTGGGATTTAGCCACAGGAAATGAGCTAGTCACCCTCTCCGGGTATACAGACGATGTCAAGGCAGTAGCGATCACCCCGGATGGTACTCAAGTGATATCGGGTTCAGGGGATAAAACACTGAAAGTCTGGGATTTAGCCACAGGTGAAGAGGTGATTACATTTGCCGGGGATGGTACTTTTGGGTGCTGTGCTGTCAGCCCCGATGGCAAGACTATTGTCGCAGGGGACGAAGGAGGGCAAGTGCATTTTCTGCGGATGGAAGGAGTTTAGCAGGAGTGTGGTCAAAACCAGCTGGAGTTTACAAAGGTAAAATCATGACTATTTCACAGGTTTTTCAGCATTAATTATATAACAATAAACTACTTTTCCCGCACCCGGGGCACGGCTTCTTTAACCTCATCATATGAACCGATAATTTGATGATGCCGTGCCCCTACATTTAATTCGATCGGGCATGTCAGGTGAGTAACGGCCCCACAGTAAATTGGCGATATAATCTTCGGTGACCAGTATCGTAGGTGTACGGCATCTATAGGATCGGGATATAAATGGAGAAAGTATCTATTGCCGTGCCCCGGCATCCATAGCTAATACCATGTTGTCAAAACCATGCTACAATTAGTTGTCCGATTATCCTATTAGTCGGTTTTAATTCAGATCTTGCACCATTCTAGATTAGTCTCCAGGCCCGCCGTGGGTTTTAACCCACGGCTAATAGCTGAAGTCGGTTGAAAACCGACTAAAAGCCTATCGAGAAAGGGTTTTTGTTCTCTCGTTCCTTGACAAGGCAGCGGAACGTCTTTATTGATGCTCTGCCTCCAGTCTCTGCCACCATCAGGAGACCAGGAAGAAAATGCGATCGAGGAAAAAACGCTTTATAGACAATGCGGACAGTGGGTTTTAACCCACTTAAGCTTTTAGCCGGGGGTTTTAACCCCCGGCGGACGACGAGACTAATAGAGAATGGTGCATTCCGGTCAATTTCGTTCCTTGACTTGGCAGCGGAACGTCTTTATTGATGCTCTGCCTCCGGCGTCTGCCACCATTAGTAGGCGAGGAAATATAAATGCGATCGCTGTGGTTTCATCGTGCGCAAGTGAGATGCACCCGATCGCCGTTATTTTTTCATAAAATAAGTTATTGGTAAAGAAGCTTTATTGATAATTATCTGTTATATTAAAAGAGTAAGGAATTGAGGAAATCAGTGAAAACGG
The DNA here is from genome assembly GCA_051439505.1 of Hormoscilla sp. Classification (GTDB taxonomy): domain Bacteria; phylum Cyanobacteriota; class Cyanobacteriia; order Cyanobacteriales; family Desertifilaceae; genus Hormoscilla. The sequence goes on from JBFRWI010000077.1 coordinate 25,416, forward strand.
ACAAGTTGTTTTATGAAGCGTTTCTGGAGTTTCCCGAAATATTCTTTGAATTAATCGGAGCCAAGAATGTGGATGCTAGGGCCTACGAGTTTAAGGCGATCGAACTCAAGGAGACAGCATCTCGGTTGGATGGAGCAATGCTGCCGTTAAACAAAGATCCCAAACAACCGATTTATTTCATCGAGGTGCAAGGCTACAAAAATCCCAAAATCTACGCAAATGTTTTGAAGAAAGTAGGCATGTACCTAGAACAAAACGATCCGACACAGGATTGGTGTGCGGTAGTGGTATATGAACGGCGGAGTTTCGCTCCCGAAGAAACAACACCCTATCGAGGCATAATCAATTCCGGTCAACTGCTGCGGATCTATTTAGACGAAATGGAGCCAGCAGATCCACAGACTAAGGAGATTGGCATCATCAAACTAATTGTCGATCGGGCCAAGAATGCCAAGAACAGGGCAAAAGCGCTCATCAAGCAAGTGCGGTCCGAATCAACGGATGGCGATCGCACCAAAAAGATGGTAGACTTGATCGTAACCATCATGTCATACAAATTTGCAGATAGTAGCAGAGAGGAGTTGGAAGCCATGTTAGGACTAGAGGACTTCAAAAAGACAAGGTTGGGACAAGAAATGTTGGCAGAAGGTCGCCAAGAAGGTCGCCAAGAAGGCGAAGAAGTTGGGATCGCAAAAGGTCGCCAAGCTATTCGCATTATTAGCGAGGGATTTGGTAGTTTAGAAGGGCAGTTAAAATTGGTGCCAGTGCTGTTACAGCTCGGTTTTACTTTCGAGGAGGTAGCGGATCTGTTGAAAGTCGAGACCGAACAGGTGCGGCAGCTAGCTGAACCAGAACAACCAGAACAGTCCCTCTAAGGGGAACTTATCTGGAGAGAGTTGGGTGGCGCAGCGTTGCCACCCAGAGCAAGCTTACCTCAAAAACCCGCTGACTTGATTGTTACCATCATCAGTTATAAAGAAGCAGATAGTAGCCATGTTTGAGATGTCCAAGTCACCGATCGCCAATCCTTTACACTGGCAATATTGCCGGCATAGCCCAGAGTTTGTAGGGTGGGCACCGCCCACCAACAACCCTTGAGTTAAATTGTTCCATAAGCTGTCGCGCATTTAAATTGCATGGCTCCAAATGCAGCAAACCCTTGCTCTCAAAGATTTTCCCAATTTTGAATTCTGAATGAGAGAATTTTGAATTTTTTATCAGCCATCCTCCCCTCTAAACAGTCCGCCAATCAAACCAGCAGCACCAGAAGAACCTTGTTCCGCCCCAGTTAATTGTTTAAAGTAAGTCCCGCCAATGCGTTCGGCTAGCCGCGAGAAAGGCAGACTTTGGACAAACACCTTACCCGGTCCCTTCAGCTTGGCCAAAAACAAGCCTTCGCCACCAAACAAAGCATTCTTAAATCCGCCGATAAACTCAATACTGTAGTCTACCGAAGGAGAGAAAGCCACCAAACAACCAGTATCCACCCGCAACTTTTCCCCTCGTTCCAAATCTTTTTCCACAATAGCCCCTCCAGCTTGCACGAAAGCCATACCATCCCCGCGCAGCTTTTGCAAAATAAAACCCTCACCGCCAAAGAACCCCGCCCCCAAGCGTTTAGTAAAAGCAACACTGATATCAGTACCGCTAGCTGCACAGAGGAAAGCATCCTTTTGACACAAAAACTCGCCTCCCAACGCACCCAGATCCAGAGGAATAATTTGACCTGGGGAAGTAGCAGCGAAACCCACCCGCGCCTTACCGCGACCGCCGTTAACAAAAGTAGTAATAAAGAAACTCTCACCCGTCAACATCCGTTTGAAGCCCGAGAAGAGACCGCCACCACCCATACCAGTTTGCATTTCGATGCCTTCTTCCATATAGGTCATGGTGCCAACTTCCGCTTGCACCCCTTCTCTGGGGTCCAGTTCGACCTCAACCAATTGCAGGTCGCCGCCGTAAATTTTGTAATCAATCACATCAGCCATAACTTTTCCTCCTGGATTAAGGGGCGATCGTCGTCTACTATTATACTATCTTAAATAGTAGGGTGGGCAGTCAATACTTCTCCGTTAATAACCTGTCATTGCGAGGGGGGCTTAAACCGACATTGTAGGGATCGTCGCGAGGATCCCCCCCCCGAAGCAATCTCCCCGCGCTGTATCCTGGGGGGATTGCTTCGGGGGGGGGGGTTAACTAAATTTCCCATAAGTTAATCGCGGAGTCCCCCCCCCTCGCAATGACACTTAAAAGGGTGTGGTCATGCATTTGTTGGAAAGGATCCCCCCCAAACCCCCCCTTCCAAAAGGGGGGGTTCCGGAAGCCCCCCTTTTTAAGGGGGGTTTGGGGGGATCCGGCGACTGGGAGGGCCAATGAATGATCAACGGGTTTTGACCACACCCCACTTAAAATCCAAAACCTACGAAGTATTGGGGCACCGCCCACCATTTAGGTTTGTAACGAATATGCTGAAATTAAGAAACCCGATTTTTTGTCAAAACCGGGTTTCTCGGATATTGGCGAACCAACTAGCGATCGACGGAACCCATAATAATATCGATACTGCCCAAAATTGCGACAATATCAGCAACCTTCATCCCCTTCAGTATATGGGGGAAAACCTGCAAATTATTAAAATCCGCCGCACGAATCTTAAAGCGCCAAGGGAACATATTATCATCTCCCATAATGAAGACGCCCAATTCTCCCTTGCCACTTTCCAGACGAACATAATGTTCTCCCTCGGGAATCTTAAAAGTGGGGGCTATTTTCTTTCCCATGCACTGGTAATCAAAGCCATTCCACTCAGACTTCCGTCCTTCTGCCATCCGTTTAGCTTCCAGGTTTTCAAACGGACCGCCGGGAAGACCTTTCAGGGCCTGACGAATAATCTTAACTGATTCCCGCATTTCCCGAATCCGCACCACATAGCGGGCCATGCAATCACCAGCAGTTTCCCAATGAACGTCCCAGTCAAAGTCGTCATAGCATTCATAATGGTCAACCTTGCGCAAGTCCCACTTCACCCCAGACGCCCGCAGCATGGGACCGGAGAGACCCCAGTTAATGGCATCTTCACGAGAAATAGTGCCAATACCCTCAATCCGACGGCGGAAGATCGGGTTATTGGTAATCAACTTCTCATACTCATCCACCTTGGGGTCAAAGTAATCGCAGAAATCTTCACATTTATCTACCCAACCATAGGGTAAATCCACCGCCACGCCGCCGATGCGGAAATAGTTGTTATTAATCAACCGCATCCCACTAGCCGCTTCCCACAGGTCATAAATCATCTCCCGTTCCCGGAAGATATAGAAGAAGGGAGTTTGGGCACCTACATCTGCCAAAAATGGCCCCAACCACAGCAAGTGATTAGCGATCCGGTTCAACTCCAACATGATGACGCGGATATAGCTAGCGCGTTTGGGCACCTCAATATCTGCCAGTTGTTCCGGGGCGTTGACAGTAATTGCCTCATTGAACATCCCCGCCGCGTAGTCCCAGCGGCTAACGTAGGGGACGAACATGATATTGGTACGGTTTTCGGCAATTTTTTCCATTCCCCGGTGCAAATAGCCCAACACGGGTTCGCAATCAATCACGTCCTCGCCGTCGAGAGTGACGATTAACCGCAGTACCCCGTGCATCGAGGGATGGTGCGGCCCCATGTTGAGGACCATTGGTTCGGTCTTGGTCTCAATCCTGGTCATAATACTTGAGGTATTGTATCTGTATTTTTATTGCATCCTTAACATTATAGGTACGGTTTGTACCGCTGACCAAAACATCGGTTTTGTTCTCGCACGACCATCGCTGCGGCCCACCCTACCCTACTCTCATCACTGGTGGGCGGTGCCCACCCTACTCTTATCACTGGTGGGCGGTGCCCACCCTACCATTATGTTTGTTCATGTACCGGTATTGAGTCGTGAGTTAATGGCCGGGTTAGATGTACGTCCGGCAGGACATTATCTGGATGCCACCGTTGGCGCTGGCGGACATACCCAGTTGCTCTTGGCTGCCGGTCCTTCCGTGCGGGTAACGGCCCTGGACCGGGATGGAGAGGCGATCGCCCATGTCCGGTCCCTGCTAGCTTCAGAGGGCGATCGCCTGCAAATATGCCAGATCAACTTTGCTGAATATCGCCCGCAGCATCTTTTATTTGACGGTATTATAGCGGATCTCGGAGTCAGTTCTGCCCAGTTAGACATAGCAGAACGAGGCTTTAGCTTTCGCCATCGGGCCGAACTCGACATGCGGATGGATCGGCGACAGACTCTCACCGCCGCAGAGATTGTCAACCATTGGGAAGAAGCGAAGCTAGCAGATATTTTATACCAGTATGGAGAAGAAAGGTTATCGCGGCGGATTGCCCGAGCGATTGTCCAGAGGCGTCCCTTCCAGACAACTGACCAATTGGCTAGTGCGATCGCCCAAGTAGTGCCCAGCAAATACCGCCATGGCCGAATTCACCCGGCCACCCGAGTATTTCAAGCCTTGCGGATCGCCGTCAATCAAGAACTGGAATCATTATCAGAATTTCTTAATATTTCCCCAAATTGGTTAAAGCCTGGGGGCAAAATTGCCATCATTAGTTTTCACAGTCTGGAAGACAGACTGGTAAAGCATAGCTTCCGAGAATCCCCACTGTTGCGGGTTCTGACGAAAAAGCCCATCACCGCCCAAGACGACGAACTAGCGGCTAATCCCCGATCGCGTTCCGCAAAACTCCGGATAGCAGAACGTCTAGACTCTTGTCCTCCTCAAGACTGAGGATCTGTAAAACTGTAAAAATAACAGAAGTAAAGCTCTCACAAATTTTTACTTTTGTTAGCATTTCATTAAGAATTATTGAGAAATCAGATCGACCTGAATAAGTACAGTCCTTACATCCTCTCCCTAAATGTTTAGTAGATAATACTCACCCTTCATCAATACTAGGACTGTCAGATAATTGAATTTTGCTGGCTGAAATCATAAGAAAAATGGAAATTATTTAGAAGAAGGAAATAAATATGAAAGGATAAGGGTAAGAGAAGTTTGTGCTACGTGAGCGAGAAAAAATTAAGAAGTAGGCAGCAAACTCGACTAACCTAGTGCCTGCTGGAGTAGGAAAATGCTAAATGATTACATTTTGGTTTTAGGTCAGCAATCGGAAGATATTCAAGCCCTCGAGTTATTACTGAGTAGATTAAGATGTTCAGTAGCGGTAGCAAGTTCTGCCGATCAAGCAGTAGTGCAAGCTAGTCAAACCCTGCCCTATCTAGTAATCCTCTCAGGCGATCGGCAAGACTGGTCGCCCAATTTAGTCAAGCAGTTGCGACAGATGGCCAGAGTTTGCGGCACCACGATTGTCGCCCTCACCGACTTTCACGCACCGAGTTGGTTGCACCAAGAGGAGAATCCCGGCGTCGATGGGTATTTGGTCAAACCGATCGGGGGCGATGTGTTATGCTCTCTAGTACAGTCCGCTTGGGCCAGACAGAGCTGTTTGCATACTGCCGTTTGTCACAGTTAGAGCGATGCCCATCGAACCAATATATCCCGTTTTGTATCGTCTTCTTCAGCCAGCCTTCAACAGGTGCCTCTGGTCTGGCCCTAGCAATACACCGGCGATCGCCCTCACTTTTGATGATGGTCCCCATATAGATTACACTCCCGAACTGCTGCAAGTGCTATGCCGCTACGACATTCCGGCCAGTTTCTTTTGGTTAGGCGTCTGTGTGGAGCAAGCGCCTGCTATTGCCAGGGAAGTTAGAGAGCGAGGTCACTGGATTGGTCTGCATGGATATACTCATCAGATCTTTCCTCTACTCAGTCAGAATAGACTCAAGCAATCCCTCGAACAAACCCAAAGGGCGATCGCTGCTGCTTGTCAGCTGCCAGAGGTGCCAAATATCCGAGATGTCCGGCCTCCCAATGGAATTTTCACCCCACAAATCCTCAACTGGCTGCATCAGTGGCATTATCGACCGGTAATGTGGAGCGTCGTGCCCGCAGACTGGGAACAACCCGGGGCCCCTGTGGTAGCAGAGCGAGTGCTGCGACTTGTCCAAAATGGCTCTTTGATTGTGCTCCACGACGGTCCCTGGGGCGGACAAGATGTCGCCGCCACCACAGCCCAGCTAATTCCCGGGCTGCGGGACAAAGGCTATCAATTTGTGACGGTCGATCGCCTCTGGCAGCTAAGTCAATTTGCTTAGTAGCTATAGTAACTGCTGTAACTAATCTTAACAAAGATTTACAAAACTAAATTTACACAACTTCCGAATTAGGTGTTAGCATGGTTAAGGGCATGACGCAAGGCAAGGATAAAACCGTAGAACCGCGAGGCTCGCCCCGAACCCAACTTGCAGGTGGAGTAGTTCGCCCCCATTGATTAGTTGTTGGGATCTGCATGACGAATGATAGCAGGCCACCTACCTCTAAGACAACAGATAACTGATAACAGCCCCGATGTTGGACGGACGGCACCAGGGGTGAGATTTGTGACATTGTCCTCCGATGAAAGCAAGAGATTCTCAAAAGCATGAACAAAGATGGTCCGAACAGAGGTAATCTCTGGTACAAGCATCTGCACGCGGGAAAGCAGCTGAAGTTGCCATGCAGATCGCCGGTCGAAAGACTAAGTATTGTCCTGAAAAACGGCAAAAAAAAGAAACATAACTTAACAAAAAAATCAGCACCCATTTGGGAAAAAGTGGGTTAACGTAAATCAAGAGATTTAAATATCTCAAGAAATAAGGAAAGCGACTTGGGAAAAGATGATGGGAACTCGGCACGCTCGGGCAGGACTAGACGGGATGTGCAACTGACAAGGTGCCAACTGACTGTGCCCCGATCGGACCCTTGTTGGCAAGAGCCGTTTTCCCAAATATCGTACCCAGGTAAAACCAGTTCATAGACCCCAAAAAGGTCTATATTGGGAAGCTCGAAACCGTAAAGAAAAAGGCACCTAAATCAGGTATAAGTTGCGCAAAAAGAGGATATGATTAGCTGTCTTTGGCGGCAAGGAAAACTTCAAAATTCGGCGTTGCACAACTCCACCGATGATGAGGGCTGCTGCTAATTGCTAATTGTCAATGGTTAATTGAGATATTCATTTGTCATTTGTAGTCATGAATAGATAGCTTTACTCTTTTCAATTAGCAATTAGCCATTAGCAAAGTTGAAAAATTGGCTGCTATCATCGGTAAAAATGTGCAACGCCCAAAATTCGATTATGTATTCTGCAAGATAAGGAGCATGAGGAACGCGGCATGACCCAGGCAAACAACCTACTCCAAACCATCCATTCTCCTGAGCTGGAACCCATAGATTTACTAGATTCGGAAGACCGTCAATATGATTATATAGATGCCGGGGCGGACGTTGTAGGAAAATCAGGCAAACGCTCGGGTCGTCGAAAGAGGACGACGGAGCAGGCGACGAAGAAGAAGCAATATACGGAGGATTCAATCCGCTTGTACCTGCAAGAGATTGGTCGAATTCGCCTACTGCGAGCAGACGAAGAGATAGAACTGGCACGTAAAATAGCTGACTTGCTGGAATTAGAGCGGATCCGAGAGGGATTGGAGATGCAGCTAGATCGTTCACCCAGGGATGGGGAATGGGCAGAAGCTGTAAGTATGGCATTGCCAGCGTTTCGTCATCGCTTGCATGTGGGGAGGCGGGCAAAGGAGAAAATGGTCCAGTCCAACCTGCGTCTAGTGGTGTCGATCGCCAAAAAATATATGAATCGGGGACTGTCATTCCAAGACCTGATTCAAGAAGGAAGTTTGGGTTTGATTCGAGCAGCGGAAAAATTCGACCATGAAAAGGGCTATAAGTTTTCCACCTACGCGACTTGGTGGATCCGTCAGGCAATAACCCGGGCGATCGCCGATCAGTCTCGCACTATCCGTCTGCCAGTACATCTGTACGAAACGATCTCTCGGATCAAAAAAACCACCAAACTACTGTCTCAGGAACTAAGTCGCAAACCCACCGAGGAAGAAATCGCCGAACGGATGGAAATGACCATTGAAAAGCTGCGATTCATAGCCAAATCTGCCCAGTTACCGATTTCCCTAGAAACCCCCATCGGCAAAGAGGAAGACTCTCGATTGGGGGATTTTATTGAATCTGATGGTGAAACACCAGAAGCTCAAGTCTCGAAAAGTCTCTTGCGGGAAGACCTCGAAGGGGTTTTAGATACCCTCAGCCCCCGAGAACGAGATGTGTTGCGCCTGCGCTACGGATTAGATGATGGACGCATGAAGACCTTAGAGGAAATTGGTCACATCTTTAACGTAACGCGAGAAAGGATTCGTCAAATCGAAGCTAAAGCCTTGCGAAAGTTGCGCCATCCCAACCGCAACAACGTTCTTAAAGAGTACATCCGCTAATTGAGTTAATTGTTGATTGGCGTTGCACATTCTTGGGCTCCTGGTAATATATTTTCCCTTTTTGCTAATTGCTAATTGCTAATTGCAAAGAGGAAAAATATCTATTTATGAGCAAAAATGACTATCTCAATTAACCATTGACAATTAGCAAGCCCGCAACCGGAATCATCGGTGTTGTTGTGCAACGCCTGTTGATTTTGAGAAATTAATCATCTGAAGAAGCGGTAGTAGCTTCTTCAGATGGAAACGGTGTTGCATCTAGATGTAATGATTGGCATCAGGGATGACATGGCCGATATGGCTTGTCTGCCATGTCGGCCACCTTACCTAAAACCCGATCGTTACATAATTGGGCAACAGCAACTCCAGGTCTTGTGAAATGAAAATTTTGTTAAATATTGTTCCCAGAACTTGACAAAAAAGAGCATATGCTGTATGAGGAACTAGAGCCAAGAGTTGGAGGATAGAAGGATGCTGAAGAAGGTCAAGAAAAAGCCAATCATGGCAAAGCGACCGTTCCAGATTTCAGCTTGAGGGGTAAAGCCAAACTTCCAAGCGTTACGTTCTGCGGTGTCTTGGGTAGGGGTAGAGGGATTTTGGATATCTTCCATGGTATACTCCTAGAAATTGTGATCTGGGCTGTACGTTAACTAATGTAACTAAATTGTAACAAATTCCGCTGGCGATCGCGTCCCACAAGATCGATTGGCGATCGCCAGGGAGCCGGTACCATGCCCACTGGCGATCTCCGATCGGGGCAACATCCCAAACAGCTAACAACGGAAACTGACATAGCCAGTCACTCAAGACGAATGGATAATACAGTGGTAATAATTTCGTCGCGGCGAAGTTGAAGGAGGCGATCGCCGGGACCATCTGTATTCCAGAAGCCAATAGAGGCCGTGGGAAACTGCCACAGTCGTTCGGTATTAGTAAGCACGATCGCCAAAGAGTCTTCATTAAGGAGCGTTATTGCTGCCAGTGAATCTGTAGGACTGGTAAATTTTAGGGCCTCTGAGCCCATGTCACCCCGGGCAGAGGGTGGTGGCAGTAGATTAACCAACATGCGTTTAGCATACCCACGCCGAGTAACTACCAAGAAACTATCTTTCTGACGAACTGCGGCACAGCCTACCAGTCGATCTTGCTTATGTAAATGTATTGCTTGATAGCCAACAGCTGTGCGACTCCGAATTGGCATCTGCCGATCGTTAACATCCAGTCGCAAAATGCGCCCAGCAGCGGTAGCTATCAGTAGCTGTTCGCCAGTTTGGGTAAGGTGAGCAGACAACAACTGGTCATCATCGTCCTTAAATTTGACGGTACTAAGACCGCGACTCTTGATGTGAGCAAATTCTGACAGAGGCAAGCGTTTCATGCGTCCAGTCTTGGTCAGGGTGACTATCTGGCGGTCGGACTGATAATCACAGAGGATAAACTGGGCGACAATGTCGGGGAGCCGCCGGTCGGAATGCTGGGGTAGCAAGCCGATCAGTGAGGTGCCCCGGGACTCAAGGGGAATTTGTCCGACCTTGATCGCATAGGCAAAGCCATCCTGAGTAAATAGCAAGACATCGGCCTTAGTCTGAGTAACTTGAGAAAGTATGGTAAAGTCATCAATAGGCTTGAGAGCATAACCTTCGGTAAAGCTGCGATTCGTTTGACTGTCGGGAGTTGTATCCGGCTGAACGCTAGTTCGCCGCACCGATCCCCTATAGGTAAATTCCACAGATGTTTTGACACTCGGCTCGATGGCGGTTTTTTTGGCGATTGTCGATTGAGTTGATACTTTTGAAGGGGAATTATTTTTCCTTGGGGAATTATTCTTAGGTTTGGGCTGTTTGGGCTCTTTATCGGGGACATGCCGACGTCGGACAATCTTAGTCCGACGCCGGTTACCATACTTGCGTTTGAGCGCGAGCAATTCTTTTTTCAGGCATAACAGAAGGTAGTTGCGATCTGTGAGCAACCTCTGTAACTCCTGTATGCGACTGCTCAGCTGTGCCAACTCGGTCTCGAAATTATTGCGCTCCAAGCCAAGCAAGCGTCGCATTGGCATTGCTAAAATAGCATCAGATTGCCGATCGCTAAACTGGAGTTGTTCGTGTAGCATAGCTTTAGCCGTGGTGCCATCTGGGGAATTTCTAAGAATGTCCAGCACGGCATCTATCTGACGGAGAGCCCCCAGTAACCCTTCGACCAAGTGCAATCGTTTCTCTGCTTCTTGGAGTTCGTTCCTGTATTGCCGGGCCAGAGTATGCAACCGGAAATCCAAAAACTCCTGCAACATCTGCCGCAGCGTCAACTGGCGGGGTTGTCCTTCCACCAAGGCTAGCAGGATCGCGCCAAAAGTGCTTTGCAGTGGCGTTAATTTGTAGAGTCTATCCAAGATCGCTTTGGGATTAGTCTCCCGTTTCAGTTCAATTACCACTCGCATGCCCGTGCGATCGCTCTCATCCCGCACGTTAGAGATACCCTCAATCTTGCCGGTATTTACCAAATCAGCAATTTTCTCAATCCAGGCCGCTTTATTCACCTGATAGGGCAATTCCGTCACCACAATGCAATCGCGCACTCTCCGCCCGCGACTCCCCGAATGAATCTGCTCGATAGAGGCCACACCCCGCACGATGATACTGCCTTTACCTGTGGTATAAGCGCTTTTGATCCCTTCGGTGCCCATAATCTCACCACCTGTGGGAAAGTCCGGTCCGGGGATCCGACCCAAAAGCTTGTCGTCAGATATTTCTGGATTGTCAATTAGAGCAATCAGACCCTCTACTACCTCCCCTAAGTTATGAGGAGGAATATTCGTCGCCATCCCAACTGCAATCCCAGAACAGCCATTGAGCAACAATACTGGCAACTGGGCGGGCAATACTACAGGTTCAGCTTGAGAGTTATCGAAGTTATCTGTGAAGTCAACCGTGTCGGAGCTAATTTCTGATAGCAACGCCTCGTTGCCGATCGGTGCCAAGCGAGTTTCCGTATAGCGCATCGCCGCTGGTGGATCGTTGTCCACCGAGCCAAAGTTCCCGTGACCGGCTAACAAGGGATAGCGGCAAGAAAAGTCCTGCACCATCCGCACCAGGGCGTCATAAACTGCTTGGTCCCCGTGGGGATGATATTTTCCCAAAACATCTCCCACCACGCGAGCACACTTACGGTAAGGTTTATCCGGAGTCAAACCCAGTTCGTGCATGGCGTACAAAATTCGCCGATGAACTGGTTTCAACCCATCTCGGACATCTGGCAGCGCTCGTCCAACGATTACACTCATGGCATATTCAAGATATGACCGCTGCATCTCGGTGTGCAGATCCGTGGCGATTACCTGTCCTGTCGTGAAAAGGTTCAACTGTTTAGCCATGAGTTTAAGTTCTTTAATCCCTGAATCATTTATAACGCTTCACATGTCAGTTATCAGCTCTAGCTCGGAGTGGTCCAACCGTCCGAATACCTTATATATTATGGAAGAAACTTGGACTTGGCCGATCTCACCCGTTACCCCTGACCCGACTGGACCTGCAACGCGCGTGCCTCTAGTTTAAACTCCGAGCCAACGCCAAACGAGAATACGATCTTCTCATGGGCGGTCTCGTGACACCACAGCGGGCGATCGCCAGTTATCAAGCTGTTGGCAGTTTGACGAAGCTACCGCAAGTTGCCCATCGGTGTGGGACTACCTCCCGAACAGGGTACCCCAAGCGGTGTCCGACTCGATCGTCACTGGTCGGTGGTAATTGACACCAGACCAAATCTAGTTTGTTTTAACTTAGTATATACCCAGGAAAATCAAGAATTTTACATCTATCCTGTAATTAAATCAAAAGGAAAGTGCCATGACAACCGTTTTAATTGTGGAGGACGATATCATTAATCGCCGGGTTTTTTCTAAAATTCTCACCAAGCGAGGCGGTTTACAGGTGAAGGATACGGAAAATGTTGATGAGGTGATGGAAATTGTTACTGCTGGTGAAGCAGATATTATTTTGATGGATGTTTCTCTGTCAAATAGTGTTTACCAGGGCAAATCGGTTGACGGGATCGAGATTACCCAAATGCTGAAGGCAGATCCGCAAACGGCTAATATTCCAATTATCCTGGTGACAGCTCACGCCATGGAGGGCGATCGGGAAAACTTTCTTTCTGAAAGCGGTGCCGATGGCTACATCTCTAAGCCAGTGGTGGATCATAAGGAGTTCGTGAATAAAATTTTGTCCCTGCTGCCCAAAGATTAACATTAGTCGCTCATTTTACTTTGGAGTATTTCGCCCAGATGTATCTCTTACGCCCCTTGTGGTTTGTGGTTCTGTTAAGCTTGTCACTGATGCTTTCGCTGTTAATTGCTGCCCCCCCCGGACAGCCGGCTACTCCGGCAACGGAGTTACGAGGAGTCTGGTTGACGAACATCGATAGCGATGTGTTGTTTTCACGGGCCAAACTCACCGATGCCTTACAAAACCTGGATCGACTTAACTTTAACACTGTTTACCCTACGGTTTGGAACTGGGGTTATACTCTCTACCCTAGTTCTGTAGCCGCAAATGCGATCGGTCGTGCTGTCGATCCCGAACCAGGTTTAAGGAGGCGAGATCTGCTCGAAGAAATTGTTGAGCAAGGACATGCCTTGGGGATGACGGTTATTCCCTGGTTTGAGTTTGGTTTTATGGCACCGGCAGATTCTGACTTGGCCGATCACCATCCTGAGTGGCTCACTTCACGGTCCGATGGCAGCCAAATTGTCAAGGAGGGCAAGCATGACCGGGTATGGCTAAATCCCTTTCACCCGGAAGTGCAGGAGTTCATCGTTGATTTGATCGCGGAAATTGTTACCAACTACGATATCGATGGCATTCAACTGGACGACCACTTTGGGTTGCCGGTCCAATTGGGTTACGACCCCTACACGGTGCAGCTGTACCAGATGGAACATACCGGACAGAGTCCTCCTGAGGATCCTGGTGACCCCGAGTGGATCCGTTGGCGAGCTGATAAAATTACGGGAGTGATGGCACAGGTTTTTGCGGCGGTCAAAGGGCGCAAACCCCATGTAATCATGGCTTTGTCTCCCAACCCCCAGGCTTTTGCCTACAGGAACTATTTGCAGGACTGGTTTAACTGGGAAAGGCGCGGCTTCGTGGAGGAATTGATCGTGCAGGTGTACAGCAACGATCTCAATCGGTTTATCCAGGAGTTGAAGCGTCCAGAAGTCCAGATCGCCATTAACCACATACCGGTCGCTGTTGGGATCTTGACCGGTCTGAAAAATCGTCCGGTTGAAACCGAACAAATTCAACAGCAGGTCCAAGCAGTGCGCAGTACCGGACTTGCTGGCGTGTCCTTCTTTTTCTACGAAACTCTGTGGAATTTAACTCCCGAGAAGCCTTCTGTTCGTCAGGCAGCTTTCGGGGATCTGTTCCCTAAACCATCTGTGCGTCCCAGTCTTTTGCACTGCTGGAATAGGCCAGATCTTTGACGCTCTTATTGTCCGATGAATCATTCTGACCATCCCAGAGTTTCCCGAATGCGGGGAGTTTCCAGGAGTTTTTTAGTTTCTGCTATCAGGCGATCGCCCCAGAGATTTTCTTTGAGGAACTCTATATCGGCGTAGCTTGGGTCTAGCTGCAAAGCCGCTTGGGCCATGGCCAATCCCGCTTCTATATCTCCCTGAGCATATAGAGCTACTGCCAGTGCCAACTGCGGTTCCGCAGCTTTGCTGTTAATTTCTACGGCGGATTCCCACTGGGCGATCGCGCCTTCTATATCTCCCTGTTCGTATTTTACCAGCCCGATATTGTTAATTGCTTGCCAGAAGTTCAGCTCTTGGGCTACTGCTTTTTCATACTCGGCGATCGCCTTTTCGTAGTCGTTCAACTTGTAGTAGGTATTACCCAAGTTAAACAAAGCCATTATTTCATCTGGTAGTATTCTCAAACCCGCTTGCAGGTATTGGGCGGCTGCACCATACTGTTCTTGCCCGAAGTAAACAGACCCCAAACTAAACAGAATTATCGGGTTATTGGGTTCCAAAGACCGGGCTGATTGCAGAGCGGCAATTGACTTATCTAACTCATTTGTTTCTAAATACAACCCACCCAGAATCAACCATAATCGCGGCCTATCAGGCAGTAGCTGCGTGGCCAGAACCATTCTGGGCAACGCCTGTTGAATTTGCCCGAACTGCAACAACTGCTCCGCTTGCTGTACTAGCCTCGTCCCTTTTAACTGTAATTGCTCTTCCGACAGCTGTAAGGTATGAGGCACTAATGCCTGTCCATATGCTGGTGCGGTCCCAGTCCATAATCCACCTATTACCAACAGAGATAGCAACCGATTACCTTTGGGCACAGTACCCGCCTCATTATCTAGAGTTTGCCTGGGATCCTATTGAGCCGAACAGCTACTATCCCTTGGGGTCAGCCGTTGGCAAGCAGGTCAGCCAACTAAATGCTAACATAGGACCATATTCCCAGTATAATCATGGGCGTTGGTCAAGAGCGGACTTGCTGCCTGCCACCGAAGAGTTTGTGGTATGCCTGGGGTGCGGGAGCAGCTGGTGCCTTTCGGGCGGGAGCATGTTGCGACCCAACTTGAGTTCCTGGCTCCGGAGCCTGTCTGTACCGGTGTGGTGCAGTAGGCCAATAAGGTTACAGACTCTTGCATAAAATCCGGATCGTGCGATCGCCTCGTAGCATGAAGAAACCCGGTTTTTCGGCGTTTAGCACTGGCAACAGCACGTGCAGTCCCCCGCAGCCAAAGCTTTATCCTCCCCAGTAAACTCGCGACAGTCGGTTGCCGGTTTGCTTGGGTGCGGTTGTGCTGCTGTTGGGGGTGGCGATCGCCCCTGTGGGTACAGAATAGAATTGCATCGCTAGCCGCGTTAAAGGTTTTGTATGTTTTCAATGAAGAACAATTTCTCTACACCCATCGCGAACCGACAGCTTGGGACTGCCAGACCGCGATCTTTATTTTGCTCCGTTCTGGCAGCCAGTACCTTATTATTCACCATCACCGGCTGCAACAGCCTCCTTACAGATCGGTATGAAGCAACCGCTACTGTTACCTATACCTGGCAGGTGAATTACTCCTCAGACTCCAGGGACAGGGAAATTCCACGTCGGGAAACTTTTGCATCCACCTCTTTAGTTAACCGCAATGGCCAGAAGCCAGAAAACGCAGTTACTGGACCCGACGATCGGGGCCTCTGGTGGCCTGCCCTACCTCCCCGCCCTACCGTAGATGATATAGAACAGCGCCAGGACTATGATGAAGATCCCAGCAGTCCGAAACTGTTGAAAGATGTCTTGTACCACCTCAGCTATCAAATTGGCGAAGAGACCCGCAACCTGCCTACCAACTATGAAGTTTATCGGGAAGTTGCTAAAGCCTATCCGGACCGCATGCCATTAAAATTTACCCTCGGTCCGGGCGATCGCACTGTCACCAAAGCATCAAGAGAATAATTTGTCGCTCACGAGAGTACTCATTATTTAAAAATGCGCAGGAGAACCCAGCACAGGGCTCTCCTTGTGGAGTCGATGTGAGCGATATAGAGATTTACCTGGCCCGGAGTTACGCAAAAAACGCCTATTTCCGTTGCTTGACCCAAAAAGGCGCTTTTTGCGCAGTCCGGGCCGGGCATCCCTGGTTCCGCTTGGGCTGGTACAGAGTTGACTTTCCCAGCCCCCATGAACCTTTATTTCTGAATATACTATAGCTAACTTTGTGGATATTGTCAAGGGTAAAGAGTAATTTTTTTTCCCTCTTATGGGATATTTATTTTATCTTCATATCCCTTTTTTACCGTCACACAATTATTGAGGGCGATCGCGATCGCGAGCAATCCCTGGATGCAACTGCCTCTACCGCAGCACAACAAGAATCACCCCTCACCGCGATCGCCCTCCCCCGCAGATGAATTTCCAGAGTGGATGACCGCGAAATAAGCCTTCAAGCTCACCGGTGGCGACCCGGGCGATCGCAAAAACCCGGTTTCTTGCCACCAACCGCCGATCGCACACACCCCAGGGACCAGAAACCGGGTTTCTTTTTCCACCTCGGATAAAGATTAGATGATATCTCAAAAACCCGGTTTCTTGCAACTGGCAGCCGATCGCACCCACTCCCGGGACCATCACCTTTGTTTCTTTTTTCAACTTTGGATAAGATTAGAGGATATCCCAGAAACCCGGTTTCTTGCAACTGGCAGCCGATCGCGCCCACCGTCAGAACCAGAAACCGGGTTAATTTTTGTTATGATTAGAGAGTCGGCAGTTGAAATAGATGAAGGGTTATAATAAAATTAGAGTAAGGTAAGGAGGATGTTTTCATGGTCAATACTGAGTTATTACCACCGGTAGTAGCAACGGAACCATCTGTGGATCTGGCAGAAACTGGCTGGCGAGATGTAGAGGAAGTGCAACCGGATGGTACAATTAAAAATATCCAGGTCCCTCTTACATCTATGGAGTTTTTGCACCCGGAGGAGGGTTATACTTTGCCTAGCAATACTTTCCACGAAAAGGTTAAAATAGATGCTCAGGATATGTTGAGCAATCGCTATGAGGAAGATCCCACAGTGGGAGTATTCACGGAGCTGTCCATCGAATGGGATATTCCCGATTTGAGAAAGCACTGTCCGGACCTGTTTGTGGCCTTTGGCATCCGCAACAAGGAACAGTATCGTTCTACTTTTGTAGTTGCTGATGAAGGGGTGCGACCAGTTTTTGTTCTGGAAGTAGTGTATCCCGGCTATCGCAAGGAAGACAAGCAAACTAAATTGCTCCAATACGAACAGGCGGGAATTAGTGAATATGTAATTATAGATCGCCGTACTCGGCGCGGTCAAGAAATTTATGAGGTGTTGGGTTATCGGTTAGTAGCGGGACGCTATTTACCGATTATTTCAGATGATGACGGACGCATCCCCTGCGAGACGATCGGGTTATGGGTCAGTATGCAGGATGGTCGTTTGGTCTTGGAAGATATGGAAACTGGAGAACAGTTGCTGAAATCTACCGAATGGAAAGCGAAATATCAGGACTTGGAAGCGAAATTCACCGAGTTGGAAGCTCGTTTGCGGGAACTGGAAGCTGAACGGGAAGGGCGTCAATCATCATAATGGTTAAGGGATAAAATCCGATCGGGGCGGTATTGATAGCACCCCTCCCCGATCGCACCACCCCCTTAGACCAGAAACCGGGTTTCTTTTTCCACCTCGGATAAAGATTAGATGATATCTCAGAAACCCGGTTTCTTGCAGCAAGGAGGCGATCGCACCCATCACCAAAAACCACCGATCGCGAAACCTGTAGGGGCACGGCATCCACTTGCATAACAACCATCACCGACAATATTTATATCGCCGTGCCCCGGCCCCACCCGATCGCACCCGATCGCATCCACAACCAACGGGCGATCGCACCACAACCAACGGGCGACGCATCCATCACCAAAAACCACCGATCGCGGATATCTGTAGGGGCACGGCATCGACAAAATAACAATTATCCACCTACCTTATTCCTATCGCCGTGCCCCGGCCCCACCCGAATATTACCGGCGATCGCACCACTCCCGGGACCAGAAACCGGGTTTCTTTTTTCAACCTTGGCCCTTTGATTAGACGATATCTCAGAAACCCGGTTTCTTGCAACTGGCAGCCGATCGCATCAATAACCGAAAACAGACGATCGCATTCCTTTACCAATATCAGACGGGCGTGGTATATAGCCCGCGTAGGCGGGCTTGGTTCCTGCTGAGCTAGACCCTAATTCGACAACTTGCGTCAGGGGAAATATTAGCAAAAGTTCCCTGCGACTGCGAGCGACAGTTAATTCGTACTTTGCGTTTGGAGCGTAATACCAAACAGGATCCCGAGAACTTTAGTCAAGTCATTGGGGACACCGTAGGTATTGATGTCTTTTTGAATCAACTTTTGCTGGCGATGGAATAGACCAAATTTCCAGGTATCTCCTGTCGTGACCGCTCCATAGAGATAGTCTAAAGGAGCATCGATCCACTGGTCGAGGGCAATTAGTTCCACTGCAAGCTGGGTAAATCCTTTCCCGAGATCGGCATTTTTGGCTTCAATAATCACCAGATTTTGAGGTTTGGGAATGAAGTAATCAAAATTTCCCTTCAGTTGGTTGCTGACTCGGATCGAATACTCAATCTTGAGGGGGGACTGGATATACTTGCATACGGTTTTCAGCACTGGAAAAATTAGCGATTCTCGACGGGCAATTTCTGAGGTGGGATCGACTAACGCTAAGTTTTCTGCCAATTCATGGGTCAG
>JBFRWI010000078.1:0-32558 GCA_051439505.1 Hormoscilla sp.
GTGGTCCCTTGTGAGTCAGATGTAAAAAGCCCCTTTAACATGACCGAGGCAAACTTTACCCCTTTTTAGGGAGAGCCGAAAGGCAGCAAAATAGTCACTGGCCACGCAGAAGAGTGGCTTTTTTGCGTCGCGTCAACCGCCTAGAGGACGGGATTTTCCGGAAATTACCAGTTTTTTAGTATGCTGGACGCCAACACCGGAATTGGCAGCGAAGCCATAGATAATTGCTATTAAAGACTTTTTACCAGTTTGTTGGCAGGTTTTTCGGTATATTCGGCAGCAATTTTGCGGAATTCATCTCCCTCGATCGTTTCTCGTTCCAGTAGCAGATCCACGAGGATATCCATGAGGGGTCGATGTTCCCGGAGGATCTGGCGGGCTTTTTCATAGCAGGCCATGGCAATATCCCGGATTTGGCGATCGATCTGAGTTGCCACGGCCTCAGAATACTCAGATCGAGGCATCAAATCGCGACCCAGAAACACCTCGTTACCGGGATTTTCCAAAGCCAATTGTCCCAGATCGGACATGCCGTAGAGAGTTACCATTTCCCGGGCCACTTGGGCTACATATTTGATATCACTTGCGGCTCCACTGGTAACCTCAGCATCGCCAAAAACCTCTGCTTCTGCCGCCCTTCCTCCCAGGGCTATGGCGATCTTATCTATCAGCCAAGCCCGACTGTAGATACCGCTATCAACCATCTCTTCATTAAACACTGGTTGAGCAAAGCCGCCAATACCACCAGAGCGAGGGATAATCGTGACTTTATTCAGGGGGTCTGAATTTGGCAGCAACGTCATTAGCAAGGCGTGACCGATCTCATGATAGGCAAGCACTCGCTTTTTCTTGCTGTCTAGTAGTGGTGTCAGGGTCATGCCAATGCTCACCCGATCGATCGCGTCGCTAACTTCTAAAGCTGTAATCGCTTCTTTGCGCCGACGGGCTGTCAAGATTGCAGCTTCATTGAGAACATTAGCTAAATCTGCCCCGGAAAAACCGGGAGTGCTGCGGGCGATCGCCTTAAGATCCACGGAAGGATCTAGCTTCTTATTGCGGGCATGGACTTGCAAAATGCCCAAACGCCCCTGATAACTGGGCAGATCCACAATCACCTGACGGTCAAACCGCCCCGGTCGCAGCAGGGCCGTATCCAAAACATCGGGGCGATTAGTTGCGGCAATGATAATGATACCATTGTTAGTTTCAAATCCATCCATTTCCGTGAGCAGCTGATTGAGTGTTTGCTCCCGTTCGTCATTGCCACCGCCAATGCCAGTACCCCGTTGGCGTCCCACCGCATCTATTTCATCAATAAACACCAAGCAGGGTGCATTTTCCTTCGCCTTTCTGAATAAATCCCGTACCCGCGACGCCCCGACCCCGACAAACATCTCCACAAATTCCGAACCCGAGATGCTGAAAAATGGCACGCCTGCTTCCCCCGCGATCGCCTTTGCCATCAGAGTTTTTCCCGTTCCCGGACGTCCGATTAACAGTACCCCTCTAGGAATTTTCGCCCCCAATGCCGTGAACTTTTCTGGATTTTTCAGGAACGTCACCACTTCTTGCAGTTCTTCTTTCGCTTCTTCAATCCCCGCCACATCATCGAATTTTACCCCCGTGTTCGCTTCCATTTGAAAGCGCGCTCGCGATTTTCCAAAATTCATTGCTTGACCTGTCGCTTGAGAAGAACGGCGCAAAATCATCATCAATCCCGTAATCAACAGCACGATCAGCATTAAATTTATTAATATTCCTAAAATTGCACTGCTAGAAGCCGTCCGATGCTCTCCAAATTCTACCTTATTTGCTTTCAAAGCCTCCAGCAGTTGGGGATTGCTCTGGAATATCTTGACCTCGATCTTTTCTGCTTTCCCATCCAACTTAACTCGGGCCACATTTTGCTCCGAGTCAATCTCAACGGATATCACCTCTCCTGCTTCAATTTTCTCTAACAGTTGGCTGTAATTCTTGATGGAGCTATTTTCCTGGGCCAGAGCTGGCGTTTTTCCCAGCCCAGGTGATAGCATCATCGTTCCACTCAGCGTCAACAAGGTTCCTATTGCTGCCCCTTTAGCAGCAATGCGGCCCATCCATGATGCGATCGAGTCCCTTTTCATCTTTTCTCCTCTTCAGATCTTCAACTACCGTTATCTGCCAGTTATATGATAGTATATTTCCGATCGCAAGAGCAGGTTTGGGACTTGACCAAGCCTTTGCTCACCAGCTGCGGTTATTTCAGAGAAGCCCGAGAGATCGCCCCTTGGCCTCGCCAAAAACCAGTAAAAGGTATGGGATGTCCCCATGCAGGCGCTCCCTGCTGAGCGGGGAGTAAGTGACAGAAAAAAGAGCGCGAACTAGATTGCCAACAGATTAAGTATTGTTAACCAACTTGACAAAAATAAAGCCGGAGTTTGTTAGAATATTGTAGCGGTTTTCACCCTCGTGAGGCCCGGATTTTATACAATAGATAGGGGGCAGCTCCCGGTCCCGTCAGGCAGGGGAACGCGCCTAAGGAGTCAAGCACAACCCGAGGTTGTTTGGGCGAATTGGACGAAGCATAGCGGTGGGATGGCATGATTTTCTGGTTAATATTTTTAGGACTGATTACTTACTTTATTGTCGGGCGTAGCGTTGCTGGCATCACCCGGACGCCAGTATGGCTCTTATGGCTAGTGCTCATGACACCGGCTCTGATTTGGACGGGCTGGACTTTGATCTATGGTGAGAATACGCCGCCGCCACGGGTGCTGATTTGGGGACCGTTTCTGATTTGTCCATTACTGTACTGGTTGCTAGTGCGGCTGGGAAGCGAGGGGATGCCACGGCGTCAGGCCGCGCAGCAGCAAGATCTTAGTCGTACATCTGTTCAGCAGGAACCGACCCTGAAATTCGATCCCACCTCGGAAACCAAACTCAAAGACTGTTTTCCTTGGTCAGTCTACTACCTCACGGAGATTGAGTATAGACCTCAAGTGATAGTCTGTCGGGGGCGACTGCGCACCACACCGGAGGTAGCCTATCAGAAGATTCGGTCCAATATTGAGGCGGAATTTGGCGATCGCTTCTTGGTGCTGTTTCAAGAAGGCTGGAATAATCAATCCCAACCCTTCTTTACCCTGTTTCCCAATCCCTATGTTAATAGCACCACTCTTAAGCAGAAGCTGACGCGACCGGGTCTGGCCTTGGGACTGCTAGCTGCTACGGGTGTTACTACCACTTTCATTGGGACGATCGCGATTGCTGAGGTATCCAGAGAAGCAGTTTTGCAGGATCCGACAAAGTTACTTTTGGGAATGCCCTATGCCTTGGCGCTGATGCTGATTCTGGGCATCCATGAATTGGGTCATTATCTGACAGCGCGGCATTATGACATCCGTACCACCCTTCCCTATTTTATCCCCGTGCCTTTCTTCCTGGGTACCTTTGGAGCCTTCATTCAAATCCGTTCGCCAATTCCCAACCGCAAAGCGCTATTTGATGTGGGTCTTGCCGGACCGGTGGCAGGTCTAGTGGTGACATTACCTTTATTTTTGTGGGGATTAGCCCATTCCCAGATAGTGCCGGAAAACCCCGATGCTAGCTTCTTGAGCTTCACCGCCCTCGACCCCAAGGGCTCTACCTTACTCGTCCTGATGAGTAAATTGGCATTAGGCAGTGCTTTAACGTCAGACAGCGCAATTCAACTTCATCCTGTAGCTGTAGCTGGCTATTTGGGGTTGGTGGTTACGGCCCTGAATTTGATGCCAGTGGGACAACTAGACGGAGGTCATGTTGTCCATGCTATATTTGGGCAGCGCACCGCCGTACTCATCGGTCACGTAACCCGATTCTTAATGCTGATTCTAGCAATTATTAAGCGGGAATTTTTCTTGTGGGCGATGCTCCTCTTGTTTATGCCTGTCTATGACGAACCAGCTTTGAATGATGTGAGCGAACTGGATAACTGGCGCGACTTGGCTGGCTTGTTAGCAATAAGTTTATTATTGCTGATTATTTTGCCGGCACCTAGGGCGATTACCCAGTTGTTATTAGGAGGTTAATAGTTGATAGTTGATAGTGATAATCACGGCGATCGGCAAGCAAGAAGGGGAAAATGAATAATGGACAGATAAATATACTGCAACAGCAATTAATCCAAGCACAACAAGAACGCGATCGGGCCTCTGCCAGCGCGGCAAACTGGCATAAACTCTACGAAACGGAAGCACGGCAGCGTCGGACAGAGGCAGAGTTGGCGCGGCAAACTATTGCGGAACTCAAGGCGAAAATTCAGGAACTGCAAGGACATCTCCCAGATGATTCCCCAATAGCAGGAGAAGCTATTTCTGATGATGCGATCGCTCCACAGATTGAACATTTACTTATACCAGCAGAGTTGAAGCAGAAATTGCTCCACGCCCTCGGTGAGCGCGATCGCCTGGTCCTGGCACTGCAAGCAGAAAAAGAGCAACATGCCCGCACTAAACAAAGTTTAACATCGGCCCTGGTAGACGCGATCGAGCAGCTAAATAAAAACAGAGTTCAAAAGCAAGCATCTTCTGAGGGAACAGTTGATAGTTGATAGTTTTCAGTTTTTAGCGCACAATTACGGGATCGGTTCAGTTGTTAATAATTGATTGTTAACGATATATTGTATTCATAAATGATCCCGATTCAATTTGCAATTCTCAATTTGCAATAATCAAAAAAAATATGAGATATTTTTAGCGACTTAGGGGAGTTGTGTGCCTGGAGTTTTCTTTTTGAAAAAAAATGCGTCTTGTGCGATCGCCCCCGCATTCTATCCTTTGATAGTCAAAACAGTCTACATGGTGAAGCGGAAATCAGTTTGGCTGCGGCCATTTTCAGCAGTAGCCAAGAAACCCGGTTTTTTAGAAAAACCGGGTTTCTTAATTCTTACATTGAGATGATCTATTAACCACCTATAACTGACCGCTAATCACCTACTAAAACCCCATTGCTTGAGCTACCGAGGCGATATCTGCTTCAATTCCGCGCTGCAAGGGATTGTTACTATGTTTAATGGCGATATCCGGGTCTTTCAAACCGTTACCAGTCAGGACGCAAACCACTGTCGCTCCCGTTGGCACTTGCTCTTTGAGCTTCAGCAAACCCGCTACCGATGCAGCAGATGCCGGTTCGCAGAAAATCCCTTCGCCACTGGCTAGCAACCGGTAGGCATCCAGAATTTCTTCGTCTGTAACAGCTCCAAATTCTCCGTGACTCGCTTCTTGGGCCCCGATCGCCTTTGACCAGCTAGCGGGGTTACCGATGCGAATGGCGGTTGCTAAGGTTTCTGGATCTGTTATGCGCCTTCCGGCGACGATCGGGGCGGCACCGGCGGCTTCAAATCCCATCATTCGGGGCAGGCGATCGCATTTTCCCTCCTGATGATACTGACAAAATCCCATCCAGTAAGCAGTGATGTTGCCCGCATTGCCCACGGGGATGCACAACCAGTCGGGGGCATCCCCTAAATCATCTACTACCTCAAATGCACCGGTCTTCTGACCTTCTATACGATAGGGATTGATTGAGTTTACCAGGGTGACGGGATAATCCGCCGCCATCTGCCGGACAATTTCCAGGGCCTGGTCAAAATTTCCCTTGACTGCCAGCACCTCTGCCCCGTAAACTAAAGCCTGAGCTAATTTTCCTAGGGCGATATAGCCATCAGGAACCAGCACAAATGCTTTCAGTCCGCCCCGCCGGGCATAGGCTGCTGCTGAAGCTGATGTATTGCCGGTGCTGGCACAAATTACTGCCCGGGCACCTTCTTCCTTGGCCTTGGAAACGGCCAGGGTCATCCCCCGGTCCTTGAAGCTGCCAGTGGGGTTCAGACCGTCAAATTTGACATATACTTGTACCTGTCTGCCGATCTGCCCCGCGATCGCCGGCGCCGGAATTAGGGGAGTGTTCCCCTCCAGCAAGGTGACAACTGGGGTAGTTTCAGTTACCGGCAGATAATTGCGGTAGGTTTCAATGAGACCGCGCCAGATGGGGCGTGTTGGGGTAGCCTTAAGGGAGTGGGAGTTTTCGGCTGACAGAGTAAGAGTCACTTTCGCTTGCGGGTTTGATTTCAATCTATTTGGTGCTTCTGTCCAGTTTAACCCGATCTCCCGATCGTAATTCCGGGAAATCACTGTTCTTTTTTGGGATCGCTAGATTGCCGACTGTTGCCGACCGGCGTAGCAGGGGTGGTACAATGGCAACTAGCTGCTGGCACCCAAACCCAGACAAAAAAGTAGTTTTTTGGGCAAAACCAGTATAATCAGTCGATACTTGGAATTGCTGAATTTTGGCCCGAGCGGCCACCGTGCCAGATAAATCGGAACTCATACCCAGAGGAGATTACAATTTATTTGGCAAGAAAATTTGTGCAATGAACACACTTGGCATATGATGAACAGGAAGGACACTGGCGAGTTACCGGACAAGTGATCGGACAAGAAAGGGGAGAAATGAGTTTGACTGAGCTAGCGATCGAAAATCCCAATACAATAGAACCAGCATCCGCGATCGTTCAGTTTCCATTGACTACGGTAGGGGCACTGGTTGTTAATGGAAGTGGGCGAGTTCTGATTGTCAAAACGACCAAGTGGCGGGGCACTTGGGGGGTACCGGGTGGGAAAGTAGAATGGGGCGAAACCCTAGAAGCGGCAGTCAAAAGAGAGTTTAGAGAAGAAGTCGGTCTAGAATTGACCCAGGTACGCTTCGCGTTACTACAAGAGGCGGTGGAAGACCCACAATTTTTCCGGGATGCCCATTTTATCATGGTAAACTACTATGCTTTCTCGGCCAGTGAAAACATTACGCCCAACGAAGAAATTGTCGAATGGGCCTGGGTGACTCCCCAACAGGCTATGTCCTATCCTCTCAATAGTTATACCCGCGTGTTGATTGCCGATTATATAGAAAGGGAAATTGGTTCTTCAGAAAGATGAATGAAATTATTGGAATCGTCGGCGGCGGGCCAGCAGGTATGTCATGTGCTCTCTGGTTAAAAAACCTTGGTTTTTTGCCAATGATAGTGGAAAAGAACCAAAGACTGGGAGGTTTACAACAACTAAGTCTATTTGATAACAAATGGTATTTGGGAGCGATCGGAAAAAAGGGAGTAGAGATAGCAGAACAGTTGGATAAACATATTAAAGTAGAAAATATTCCTACAATCAGAGGTTCTCAACTAAAGAGGATTATCAAGGTAGGAGAAAACTTCAAGATGATTGCAGAAGAGAAGGAAATTACAGCAAAATGTATAGTTATTGCCACAGGTCAGCGAGTAATAGGATATGATGCGATCGCAGAGATTGAGGGAAGTAGGGAACTCTTGTCGTCAGAAAAGGTATGCTTTGATCCAGGTAAAACGCCTTTACTCAGTAATCTTGTAGATGGACAGGTAGTTGCTGTAGTAGGAGGTGGCGATAACGGAATGGGAACGGTTAGATATATGGAGAATGTAGCAAAAGAGATCCATTTGCTCGTTCGTTCGGATATGCGAGGCTTCGCTATCAACAAAAAAAAGATTTTAGATATGATGGCAGCAGATAGCGTTAAGCTACACAGACAAGCACGTTTACGCAGATTTGAGGTCCGGGGCGAGAAGATTTATATCGCTTTCCAAGACGAAAATAACCCAGAAGCGGAAATCCTCTGCGACTATCTGTGTTTTCGGATGGGCTTTACACCGAATGTAGAGGAGATAGTTAAACTGCTTGAGGAAGGAGGCGTGGGTTCTCTGAAACTGAGCCCAGATGGATATATCGCGACGGATGGATTTGGGCGTACATCAATTGAGAATATTTACGTAGCTGGAGATGTGGCCAATCCTCGGGATCCCTGCGTCGCTACAGCGGTGGCCCAAGGTGCAATGGCGGCCCGAAGTTTGGAGGAAGACTTGCAGCGTGGTGGTTAGGTTCTCTGGGTGATGGATGATGGACTTAATTGGAAAAGTAGTCCTCCGGCGGTATAATGGAAGAGATTTGGTTGACAATATAAGTTAAGTTAAGAATATCATTGGATACAGATTTATCATGTCGAGCAGTTTTGCAACGGTCTACATTCATCCCAGTCAGTTCCCCGATCGCTGGTATCAAAGCTATTTAGATGGATTTTCAGGGAAAGAAATCGATAATAGATTTCATTACGATAGCGTTAAGCAAAGTCAAAAGTGGTTGAAAATTCACGCGACATACTCTCCATTGACGGTAAATGAAGATTGTATCCAGGCTTACGATCGCTGCTTTGCAGAAACGGCAAAACGCTTAGAAAACGAAAGTCAATTGCAACTGATTGCTTTAGGATGTGGAGGCGGAAGGAAAGATAGTCGTCTTTTGTCTTGTTTGTTGACAAAGGAAAGAGACATTATTTGTTATCCAGTAGATGTGAGCGTGTCT
This sequence comes from Hormoscilla sp., assembly GCA_051439505.1. GTDB lineage: Bacteria > Cyanobacteriota > Cyanobacteriia > Cyanobacteriales > Desertifilaceae > Hormoscilla. The sequence goes on from JBFRWI010000078.1 coordinate 8,403, forward strand.
TTAGCTTTAATTTCCGCTCGCGCGATGGAAACAGTCGCTCCGAAAGCATCATTTAAACCTATTGTTTGCGACTTGCTTGCCGCCGGCGATCTCATTCAAATTATCGATAGAGAAGAAACGGGAAAACGAAAGATCGTGACGTTCTTTGGAATGATTCCCAACTTCTATCCGCAGCAAATACTACCCATTTTGAGGGAATTTATCGTTCCGGGAGATGTTTTGCTATTTAGTGCGAATTTAGCTCCGGGAAAGGATTACTTGCAAGGAATTCGTGAGGTTGTGCCGCAATACGATAACGAACTGACTAAAGATTGGCTGATAACGATCTTAACCGATGCTGGGGTGGAAATAGATCGAGGGAAGATTTCAGTGGAGATAGAACCAGATGAAAATAATCCCGAAATATCGAGGATTGCCTTTTATTTTGAAGTGGAACGGGAGATCGACTTCAAAATAGACGATCGCGAATTCCAGTGGCAAATAGGCGATCGGGTACGCTTGTTTTTCTCCTATCGCTACACGACGGCAAAAATTCACGACATTCTCGGCAGCTATGGCATCAAGGTGCTAGAATCTTGGGAAGATAACAATCAAGAAGAAGGTGTTTACCTTTGTGAGGCAAGTTAAAAATGCTAAAACAAGCACTGGTCACGGGATCGGCAAAGGGTATCGGACGAGCGATCGGCCTCGATCTTGCCAGTAAGGGATTTGATGTCGCATTTCACTACAACCGCAGTGAAATGGCGGCGAACCAAGCCTGTCAGGAAGCCCAAGCCTATGGAGTCAAAGCGATCGCCCTGCAAGCAGATCTCACCAATAGCGATCTGGCTAAATCTCTGGTTGAAAATGCTGTCGAAGAGTTGGGCGGTTTATCGGTGATTGTGAATAATGTCGGCAACTATTGTCAGGAAGAGAATATGACGAGCCAAGTTTCCATCGCAGATTGGCATGAGGTGATCGATTCCAATCTCCATGCCACATTCTACGTGACGCGATCGGCCATACCCTACCTCAAGGCTGCCAATGGCGGTCGCATTGTTAATTTTGCTTGCGCCAGCGCTCAAAACCTCATTGCCCGAGAGGTTAACACCGCTTACATTATTGCGAAAACAGGCATCATCATTTATACTAAATCTTTAGCAACGGAACTGATAAAAGATAAAATTACTGCTAATATTATATCTCCGGGCATTGTGGAAAATTCTTTCGATGTTGAGGAAATTACCCCGACGTTACCTGCCAAACGTCCCGCAACCCTGCAAGAAATAGTGCGATCGGCTTGGTTTTTTATCTGCCCCGAAGCTGAATACATTACCGGACAAAACATAGAAGTGTCAGGGGGCTGGTTTTTGTAAGGAATTTTAATCTAGTAGTTGATTTATAGAGGAGTGAAGAATGCTAAAAATTGAAGATCTTTACGAACTACATGAAAAATATCGAGATGCACTCGATGTCAAAGTTGAAGAATTTACAATTGGCAACAAGAATTTTAAGTTTAATTCGGAAAAAGCTATTTTAGGAGTGGTAAACCTTTCTACCGACTCTTGGTATCGTGAAAGTGTCTGCTTGAGTGGGGAACAGGCAATTCGTCGCGGTATGGTACTCAATGCCCAGGGAGCGGATCTGGTCGATATTGGCGCGGAATCTACTTTAGGGAACGCACAAAGAATTGAAGATGTCAAGCAAAACAGCCAAATTTTACCCGTCCTTAAAGCCCTCAACCAAGCTGGAGTTTTAACATCCATTGAAACCTATTACCCCGATGTAGTTCGGGAATGCTTGAAAGCGGGAGCCAATGTTATCAATTTAACCGGAACTGCCGGGACAGAAGAAATTTATCGAATTATTTCCGAATTCGATGCCGGGGTAATTATCTGTTACGTTCAAGGAGAAAACGTGCGCGAAGTGGGTGATTTTAAATTTGGAGAGGATCCGGCTAATTTGATGTACGAGTATTTCGCGCGGGAAATTGAAACCGCAACTAAATTTGGAATTCGCAAAATATTTGTCGATGCGGGGTTGGGTTTTTATTACAAAAACCTCCAAGATAGCGAGCAACGCATTAGCTACCAAATGAAGACTTTTTTGAAGACATTCCGCCTCCGCAAATTAGGGTTTCCCGTTTGTCACGCTCTTCCCCATGCGTTTGAATGTTTTGGCGAAGAAGTTCGCAGTGCCGAGCCGTTTTTTGCCGTATTGGCTGCCTTGGGGAAAACAGATTTGTTTCGGACTCACGAAGTTCCTAAAATCAAAGCTGTTTTGGATACGTTGAGTTATTTTTAATTGCGAATTGAGAATGGTAAAATGGAGCAATACTCAATTTTCCATTCTCAATTTTCCATCCTCAATTTTCTATTTTAAGACTGAATTAAGTTGTTCTTGATGTTGCTTAGGAATATTCTGAGGAGGAGATATTTGCAAGTAAGATTCGTCGAACTCAATATTCGGTATCTGGGCCAGGAAACCCAGAGGTTCGCCGTTTGTAAGACGCAGTTTTTTGCATTTCGCTAGAGCCATTAAAGTTTCACGCTGTTCGCCAACACATTCAAATGGCTTTTCAGCATCAGAGTTTGATAAACGGATCCAAACGTCCTCTAGCTTTTTACTGCTTAACAGGTCTTGTCCTACCACCTGTATGGCAAAATTAGAATCGGTTACAGCCTCAATCAAAGCATAAGAAAAAGCACATTTTGGACATTCACAACACCAGCGATAACTTCCCTCATCCCACTGTGCTTCGTTGCAGGAAGTCAGATCTTTCAATATATCTTTTTTCCAAAGAGAAAGCTGATGAACTGTCGCGATGGAGTAACTTTCTTCGCAGATACTAACATACCTGAATGGCAACCCCTTGCAAGCTAAGAAGTTGTTAAAACGCTTGATATAAGCAGCTCCCTTGGCGCTTTGATGATTGACTTCCCGCCCGCGATAAGTGGCATTAGATTCATTAGAACTTTTATCATTTGCCAAGACAATAAACCGATGTCCCTGCTGGTGCGCGATTATCATCATCAGGAAAAGTGCATTTGTGATTGTGGGATCGTTGCGAACTCCCCTGTAAGCAAAATGTTCTGATGGGTCTTCCTGGGGATGGGCTTGTATTTCCCAAAAGTGGGTTTGATTTCTCATGTAATCGAACACTGGAAATTTCCGCAACCAATTATTCCCTAATATTCCTCCAGCGTTGTGTAAGGTAAATGCTTCCACGGGAATGTTAGCTTGCTGCATCCACTCAAAGGCAAATGTACTTTCCTTCCCGCCGCTGACAGCCAGAAGGTAGGTATCTTTCACTGATGAATCCCCAAAATCTTCTACCAAATTAGTGGAAAACTTGATTTGAGGCATCTTATCCCAGTCCCACTTTTCTAGATAAAACTTTTGCTGAAGATACCAGTAAATATCCTCATTCCACCAATCTGATTCCCACGGCAGACAGCCATACCAAGGTACTTCCACTATCTCGGGAGTACATATTTCACAAAGGCGGTAGATTTCAGCCATCGCTATCCCTATGAGAATAGACGGGTGAGTGCTTTGCGTCTTTTCTAACTCTGGTGGAAAGTCGATGTAGTAAAAATGCTCCCAACTATCAATCAGAAACGGAAAGATCAGTCGGCGATCGCTCCAATACGGTGCTTGAGAGGAAATGACTGAGCTTTTTGGGGATTCTCCGGTCGCCATGAATTTCATCCGCGACTCGTGATATCGACTCTTGAATTGTTCGGTTGTTCTCATTTTCTTGTCAATGTACTCGTAATAGTTTAGTCAAGTTTACCAAATTAGGTATGAGGACGCGATGGGTGCGTCGCCGCCCGAACCCTAAAGGGTCCGGCTACAGATACAAAGCCCGCCTGCGCGGGCTATATGGCAAAACCCGGATGGACCCGACGCGATCGGTCTCCCCCGGGCTCGCTACTTGCACAAAAGGGGGGACTCCGTCGGATTATTAGTTCCGCTTGATAGATAAAGTTACTCCCGAACTGTCTACTTTTTCGACCAGTTGGGCGATCGCATCTCCGGAGACTGGTTCTATCCAGTCGGGAGCTATTTCCGCCAATGGTACCAACACAAATGCTCTCTGGGTCATGCGCGGGTGGGGTATTTGCAGTTCGGGTGTTTCCAAAATTAAATCCTCAAATAGAAGTACATCCAAGTCTAGGGTTCGCGGTCCCCAACGCTCTTGACGGACTCGGCCAAACTGGTCTTCAATGGCTAGTAGAGTCTTGAGTAATTCTTGGGGATTTAGTTCTACTTCTAGGATAGCACAGCCGTTGAGATAATCCGGTTGTGATGGACCTATAGGGGCAGTGTTGTACCAGCTTGAGTAGGTTTTGACGGTAATTCCTGGAGTTTTGTCAATCTTTTCGAGGGCCCCTTCGAGGGTGGCCCGGGAGTCCCCCATGTTGCTGCCCAGGGCGATCGCGCTTTGGGTTAGTTTTGTTGTTGCTGCCTTGTCAGTTAATACCATCACTTGCGGGAAGTTTGTCATATAACAGGTGTACGAGCGTACCATTGTAACCCGTTCGGTAGTTCTTCAGCAGCAAATTCGATTGTGTTGAACCCGCCGATGGCTGGGTTTGCCTGCTGGTAAGGAGGAATGGACTAGCAATGGCTTCATCACCAGCACTCCGCCAGACTTAACTGTAGTAGTTATAGCATGTTTTTTGAGATTTGCAATTGTTTCCCGTGGGAGAATTCCCCGATTATGGGAACCTGGTATTAGACGTAGGGCACCGTTTTCGGCATCGGCATCATCTAGATGAATGCGTAGGGTTAACATTTTCTCTAATATCCTCACTGGAGGCTGGACGTGATCTACCCCTTCTTTAATCGACCAGGGACCGAATCCATCAGTGTCAATGCGTTGGTTTACGGCAATAGTAAGATCCTGATGCCAGGATACTCCCCAGTTTGCTTCTGGGTTTTTGTCAAAGAAAATGCCCCGCACGGGAAAAGCCCGATCGCCTATTATCGGTTCTACGAGGGCGCGGAGGGCTGTTTCCTCACACAGTTGACTCACTCCCGGAACCAGTTCCAGGATGCGACGCATGGCATAGCTGCGCCCTAAAGCTAATTGCACTTCATATCTTAGAGCGGCTACCTGGTGCTTGTCAAGCACTCCCGGAACTATGCTAAACCCATACTGCTCTATGGTCTGACTGTAGCAGGTGCTCTCCATCCGATCGGTTATTAATAGTATCTGGTATATCTTAGCCTGGAGATATCTGGATCGATTCAGCAATGGGCGATCGCCGTGGGGGCTACCCGTCCGAGAGAAAGATATTGACCATATTTGACACAATTTAAGTCAATCGGCTAAGATGAGGTAAATATTACACAGAAGAGCTACTTGATGGAACTAGAAAAACTGGGCCAATATAAGGAATATGGAGAATCGGTCCTCCAGGGACTAGAGGGGGTGAAGCAGCCCTTGCCAGACTGGGTGCCACTGGATCTCCGCCACAGTCTGGAAAGCCTCAGACAAGCAGCCACCAAAACAGTAGAACGAGCATCGTCGCCGGTGAAGATCGGGGTGATGGGAGAATTCAGTAGCGGCAAAACCTTGCTGTTGGGAAGCTTGATCGGCTACGCGGATGCATTACCGGTCAGTCAAACCCCCACTACAGGTAACGTAACTGCTGTCCACCTGCGGCAGGCAGACTCACTCGGGACCACTAAGGTGGACCAGTTTACGATTAAGTACCTGTCTCACTCTGAGGTAAAGGAATGCCTCAAGTTCATGCTGGAGGAAACGGCCCAGAGGGCCAGGGCGGCACAACTACCTCAGGTACAGCAGGAGACCCTGAAAAATTTGACCCCGACTCAGACTGTAGATAGTAATGCTATTCTCAAATGGTGCGAGCAAGCCTGGAATGCTGGCCAGAATAGCGAACTGCGATCGCTCCTGCGGGAAATGGTAACATTCGTGCGGACCTACAGCGCCTATGGTCAGGATATCTGCGATCGGGTTTACCAGGTAGATGCTGCTACGGCCGAGGAGGGATTGAGACTGGCAGATCCGCCGATGGGTATTTTAGAACAGGACTTTGCTACCATGCTGGAAGAATCGGCATTGCCAGCTACCGGGAGTACAGCCTGGCAAAATCTGGCGATGCCATCAGCAAAAGACCTGCTTCACAGCTTCTCCTTGATCCGCCGGGTAGATGTGACAATCACGGTATCGAAGCAAATCTGGAATCTGGAAGCTTTGGAAAAGGCACAGGAGTTCGTCATCCTAGACTTTCCGGGGTTGGGGGCGGCAGACTCGGGTGTTAGAGATAAGTTCCTGTCTCTGCGGGAGTTAAAAGAAGTCCAGACTATCCTGCTTCTGCTCAACGGTGGAAAACCTGGTGGGGATGCCGGTGCTCAAATCCGCAATATGATGGAACAGGATAAGGGCGTTGACCTCAGAGACCGGATCCTGGTGGGGGTCGGTCGCTTCAATCAACTGCCTTTAACAGGCACAGATCAAAAAAACATTGACGAACTGATTGGCTTTTTCGGAGACGATCGCCCGCCATTAGAGGAAGCAGAAGTCCTCCAGGAACTGAAAATTCTGAATCTAACGGTAGCGGGTGCGAGAAACTTGACCACGGAAAAAGACCGGATCGTGCTGCTGTCGCAAATGTGGGCGCTACAGGAATTAGCAGAACGTTTCAGTACCCTGCAAGTAGGCTCTCCAGAGTTTGCACCAGAACTGGAAAACTATCTGGGAAAAGATGATGAGACGCGGTTGCGTCAGAAATGGCAGGAATTAAGTGAAAAGCTGATAGACTCAGGAGCAACTAAGATCCTGCGCCGACAGCTGCGGGACTTTGTAGATGACGGGGGGATTGGCAGACTGCGGGATTTGATCGTAGACCACGTGCAAGAGTATGGAGTCAAGCAACTCTATGAAGACACTCGTCGTCAGGCAGAGGCGTTGCGGAAAGAACTCAACAAGCTCAAAGGCATACTAGAGATCATCCCTGATTACATCCCGACCACGGAAAGTCAGGAGTTTGTCACCCTGCGTGAAAGTATCGAGAACATGGTGAGAACCTATAGAAAATTCAAAGAAGATTTGGAGAAAAAGCCCCTTCAAAATAATCACGGGGTGGCAGTCAGCGAAGTGGTAAAGTCAGAGCTGATATTTAGCATCCACAATTGGAAGGAGTGGAATTTACTGTTCAATAAAATGGCCTCCGGGACGATCGAGCCCCCCCGCAAAGATGGGGGAAAGGGCAAAGGAGTAATTGGCAGAGGTAAGAAGGAACGGGGACAAAAAAACCCCCTGCCCACGTCTAGCGACGATTTCTATGAAACCTTTGCTAAGACGATGGCAGAAATGGAAAAATTCGCAGGTGCTCAGATCCGTCAGGCAGTTTTAGATATGTTGAGCCAGTTGTCGGGAACGGTGGAGGTAGAGCGCAGCAACATCAGTAAACTGATGCGTCCAGAGATGGAAGAGCAGATCGAGACGGAGTTTGGAGAGTCCGAAGCTGACCTATTTAATATCCTCCAGGAGGCAACGGATCCCAAGCAATGGACAGATCCAATTATAGAAGAAAGCTCGATCTCCGAGAATAGCCCGATCGACCCGGAAAAGATGTTCCCCCTGGCCCGTGGAGACGAAAAACATCAGAAGATAGGTCAAGTATTTGACTGGAGTCCAGATAAGAAGCATCCAGCACGGCCAAAACCATTTAATCATCAGATGCTGGTGCTGCGGCTGCGAGATGAGATGAGTGCGAGTGCGGGGTTGAACCTGGTTCAGTATGTGAGCGAAAAAACTGAGAAGGTTAAATACGTGCTGCAGGAGACTTTGGAGGTTACTGAGGATATGTCAGAACTATTGCGAAACGAACGCTTGCTGAGGTATATAGCAACGTCAGAGTCGGACTCCAAATCTCCCGCCTGGTTGCAGACTCTTTCGCAAACAGCGTCGATTTCTTACCCAGATTAACATTGAACAAGTGCCATGTACATGGTATTATGTACATGGCCACCAGTGACAAATCACAATTGACAATCACCAAAAGGAAAAGAGCAGATGCCAGTCAAGATAGAGCTTTTTACTAATTACCCCCTGCGGACGAAAAGAAGTGACCCGATGGCATTGGACCTGCCCGCGATCGAACTGGCTCCAGCTAGCAGCAAAAATCCGGCCTATATCTCCAGGGTCAGCATATCTGTCAGGGGAAACCCAACAGGGCTAGCAAACATGATTCAATTTGCCTACAAAGAGGTGACGGCGATCAATCCGATAAAACTGGAAAGGCCCCAGCGAGTCAGGCAATATGATTGCAAGCTGGAGGAACCATCAATACCTGCAGATGTCAACTGCATTTTGGAGGTGAAGGTGGAGTATTTTGACTCAGACTCGGAAGGGAATCCTGACATGTCGGTGACCAAAGAGACCAAGAGTACCTGTCATATTCGGACAAGTTTTGCCTCAGAGTCAGAGCAGGAGTTAGAGGAATCGGTGGATGTAGGTGAGGTAGAGTCCATAGAGGCAGAAACGAATGATAAAAATAGCAAAGAAGAAAAAATATTGCCGAGCTTTCCCGGTTGGTTTGCTATAGATTTCGGGACATCTAACTCCACGGTGACACTCTACGACCCGAAATATACTGTCCCCCCGGATAGTTTGCCTAGGGAACAGGAAAAAAGTTTGCGGACGGGTTTGGCAGGGTGGTTGAACGATCGCCCGACGGAGGAGATACCTCGGGTGACGGCATCAGATTGGGAGTCGGAGTGGGAAAAGCTGACGGCGGAATTAAGCAAAGAATTTGCTGGCCTAGACCCCGGGGAGCACGGTAATCTAGGCGATCGCATATTTAAGGAGAGTGACAATATTGGCTTATTGTCGGGGATCCGTCTGGTGGAAATCGGTTTGAGCATCTGCCGAGATTGGTTTCGGCGCTCGGCGAGCAAACATCTGCACGAGATCTACCACGAAGTATTTCGGAAACCGACCCTAGAGTGGCAGAGTTTGATTCCGGTAGAACTAGACGAACTGCGCCGGGAAAGTGAAATTACCAGCGAGTTAGAAATAGAAGAAATTGGTGGTAGCGCCGAGGGCAGGTTAAAAGTGCTGATGGGCGATCGGGCCAGGCAGGATAGACTGAATGCGATCGCCCAAGGGCAGGACATCCAAGGCAAGTTCCATCACTCGCCCAAGCGCTATTTGGGTCAAAACCGCTCGATCCCGGCGATCGTGAATGGCAGCAGCGAGCAAGTGGCGGTGCAAAAGCTGATCCAAGCAGCGTTCTCTCATCTGATCCAGTTGACGAAAGATTACCGCGATCGCAACCAAGAGCAATGTTCTGTAGGGCAGTTCAACAGGGCGGTGGTGACTTACCCAACGATATCTCCACCAAAGGTACATAAGGAGGTGAAGGAGCTGGTCGGGAAACTGGGCATCTCGGACGTGCAGATGGCTTATGACGAAGCGGTATCCATAGCGATCTTCTTCCTGTGGCGAGAATTCGGCGGGGATTTGAATGTGGGGATTGAGTCTTTCAAAACCCGCTGTCGGAATTACTTTGACCAATGGTCCCAAAACGTCTTGGTGCTAGATATCGGTGGGGGAACCACGGACCTAGCCTTGATTCGCCTGGCACTCAAAGAGGTAGATCCGTTTGAGTCGGATGAAGACCGAGGGGACGGGGGACGCTACTATATTATCACCCCCAAACTGCTAGGCTCTTCCGGCCATTTACAGTTGGGGGGCGAGTTGATCAGCCTGCGGATATTTCACCTCCTGAAGGCCGCGATCGCCGACTGTCTGCTGACGGCAGTGGCAGCCGGAAATTTAGAACCGGATATATTGGGGATGCAGCCAGACGAACTGAACGAACGCTTCCTAGATAACGGCAAATTTCAGGCGGGCCTGCTGTTGGCATGCGTGGACAAGGAGAACCAGGAAGGGGATGTTGCCTACAAAGACGCCCTAGAGGCTGCCGAGAAAGTGCTGTCCACCCGTTGGAAAAATTCCCCCGCTCGTCAGCAAGCCTTTTACACGCTCTGGGAATACGCGGAAGAGGCGAAACTGAAGCTGGGGAAAAAAGACCAGACCTTAGAGGGAACAGAACCTACCTTTGTCCTGGACGGGCAGAAAATCTCGGAACTGCTAGCACAAAACGATGTCCAATTACCCCAAAGCAGCCTGAATCATCTGAACGTGACTCTCAGCGTGGCCCAATTTGAAAGGGCTGTCAAGCCAGCAATCAAAGAGGCGATCGGGATCGCCAGAGGGCTGATGGAAAGTGGCTTAAGTAGACAGGAAGCCAGTCAGTCCAACGAACTAAAAGAGCAACTAGATTGGTTGATTCTGTCGGGAAAAACCTGCAACCTCTACTTAGTAGAACAGGAACTATATCGGCAATTTAGCAAATCAGACCGTTTCGTGTGGAACCCCGAGAAAATCACCTTCGTGCCGGAATACACGAAGCTAGCAACTTCGGCGGGAGCATGCTACGCGGAAAAGCTCAGGCAACTGGTGTTTGCCCCCGAAGATGCCAAGGAAGTGCTACGGAAGGGGGCAAATCAGCTATACATCGATGTAAAGAACCTGTTTTATTTTCTACCCTGCTCCTTCCTGCTCAAGACCCAAGATATCCAGTCTATACCGATCTTTAAGGCAGGGGATAAGCTTTATCAACTCGACCCCAAGGACAAGGTAGCGAAGGTGCGGAGCGAGGGATGGAAGGGAGCACAATTGTCGATTTTTATCGAACGGAAAGACTTTGAAGATAAAACGCCACAGCTATGGGGTAGCTACGACGGTCAGCAAAAGCTAGCGACTCCACTGGGAATGACGGGGACTGAGTTTAACGAAACAATCAAAGTTCAGTTTGAGATCGACCAAGAACTGAATATCAGCCTGCTGTTTTGCCAAGGGAAGCCCCACTACTTGATGCAGGCTAAGATCGAGAGTCTAGATGCAACAGAGGCAATCAAAAGGCCAGCAATAATTTCTGAGGGGAAAGTGGTTTGCGATATTGCTGTTAACGTGGCCGAATCGGCAAGCGCTCTGAAAACCGACGCTCATACGGTAGTATTTACGGCGGAGAAGGACTATAGCAAGTCTCTGAAGAACTTTCGCTATGAAGGGGAGGCGACCCCAGAGGTAGGAAGTGGGTTAATCAGCGAGCCATTACCGCCGTTCCCATTGAGTGGGAAACATACTTTCTACTTCCAATTCCGCGATCCAGACACCAATAAATGGGAACGAATTGGCGAATTGCCTCAACCGGGTGGGAAAACAGAGTATCCCTGCGAATATCGGGTCACGCTGGATGACAAAGGGATCCTGAGAATTCATGCAGGTGAGGTTCCCTACTGGACAGGGAACAATAAGGAATGTCTGAAGGAGTACGGATGCGTGTTTCGGACTGCTCTAGAATCGCAACCAAACGACATCGAGGAAAAGCGCAACCCCTTCTCTGGCACTCATTAAGGCAAGAGCGTAGGTTGGGTTAAGCGTCAGCGCAACCCAACCTAGCAGATGGCCAGCAGTATCGTAGTATCGTAGGTTGGGTTAAGCGTCAGCGCAACCCAACCTCGTAGATGGCAAGTTGGGTTTCGTGCCTCAACCCAACCTACAGCTCTACAGCTCGAACAAAGGAAAAGAAAAAAGGAGAGCATCCGCATGCAGCACCTCAGCAAGTTATTAGAGATAGAAAAATCGAATTTAGCCTGGGTACTGCGGTTGGGATTAAACGGACTGCGGGCTCAACTACGGGAAGCCAAAAATAAAGATGCAACAGACCCTGGAATTAACGAATGTGAAGAACTGCTGAGGGAGCTGGATAGCCTTTTGGAACCACCATTAGAACCAGTAGAGGAGAGTAAAGAAACTGATCCCCCCCCAGAGGAGGAATCTCCCTTTGAGGAATCTCCCTTTGAGAAGTCTCCCTCTGAGGAGTCTCCCTTTGAGGAGGATGAATATCCGTTCGATCCTGTACCGCAGCCCCCAGGAGAACTGAAACTATCCCGCCTGCGCTCGACTTTGATTGAAGACCAGAAGCTATTAGAATATGTGGGTAAAGTCGAATTGAGCGACAGCGAGGATGCTCTTTTGTGGAACGAGGTGCAACGTCTGCTGTTGCGGGTTCCCGCCAGGGAGGCTGACTCTTGGCAAGAACTGGCTATGAGTCTGGCCCAGTCAGTAGGGGCTTCCGAGAATAGGCGATCGCTGGTGAAGCTGCCCTTCAGTCGGGATGAAGTGATTTATCCGGGTCTCACAGGAGAGGTGAAGGCTCAGGGGTTGCGTTTTTCGACAAAGAAGGCGATCGATCGGCTCCTAACAGAGGATAAATTAGAGGGAGAACTGTATTTCCTAGGCTGTGTTGTTGATATTTGCCTAAAATTCATGGAAATGGACCCCAATTTGCACCATGCTTTGAAGACGGTCAATCAATTTGGTGTCATATCTTTGAACGAGGAGTCACAGAACGAGAAGTCACAGAAAGATAAGTATTCGGAGGCGCTGATCGAGCGATTTGGGCGGGCTGTAGCTGCGGAGAAAACTGCCGATCCAGTAAAGATCCTGCGTGGGAGACTAGACCTAGATGAGGCAATTCACTCTTTGGTATATTATCCCCCAGCAGATCGCTTTTCTTGGTGGGGTAAATTACAACAGCAAGCACGAGATCCTCTCCAACAGCTGGCCGATCGGGCGCGTCAGGCAGGTCATCAAGTGCAGGTGCGATCGCTATGGGGATCCTATGCTAATGTTTATTCTCGGTCAAAGGACAACTTAGAATTAGATAGTGGAGGCACTCCTGGGGAAGTGTCGGCTTGCCTGCGAGTTTATGCTAAAATAGATTCCGAAGTATTGCCTGGGAGAGTGCTGTTTCGATCTTTACGTTAGGGGCAACGAACGGATTATACCATTTTGTCGAAACAATGCAACAATTAGTTTAAGGATTATGGTATTAGTCTGTTTTCAACCGACTGAGCGCCGCGTTACCTGGCTCGGTGCCTGGTAACGCGGGGGTTTGCATCCCCCGGCGGGCTGACAGCGAAGTGAGGGAATTTCTCGCACATAATTGTAGCAACCTTTTTTACAAATGGTATTATTACTATCCGAGCGGCTGGAACTGACTGATTTCTCTGCGTGACTCACTATTACTATCTATGCATGCCTCGGCGTGTTCTTTACTCAAGGGCTTGGAGAAGAGATATCCCTGCCCTTGTTCGCAGTCCAACATCTTCAAAAGTGCCAATTGCTCCGCTGTTTCTATCCCTTCGGCAATTATGTCCATCTCTAAAGTGTGGGCCAGGGTGACAATAGTTCTGACAATCTCGAAATGCTCGTCATCAGCATGCATCCGCATCACAAAAGAACGGTCGATTTTTAAGGTGTTCGCGGGCAACCGGTGCAAATAACTCAAGGATGAGTAGCCCGTGCCAAAGTCATCCAAACTTAACTTAATATTCCTGGATCTCAGTTGCAACAGCATGTTTCTGGCATTCTGGGCATTCTCCATCAGCACGCTTTCGGTGATCTCTAGCTTCAAAGCCGAACCATCTAAACCCGTTTCAGCCAGAATATGGTCTATCTGGGGGATTAAATCTGCTTCTCGTAGCTGCTTGCCAGAAAGATTGACGCTGACGGTCAAGGGTCCCGATCGCGGATATTGGATCTGCCAAGCCCTCATTTGACGACAAGCCTCTCGCAACACCCACCGACCGATGGGTATAATTAACCCAGTTTCTTCGGCGACGGGAATGAACTTCCCAGGAGAAATAAAGCCTTGTGAGGGATGCTGCCAGCGAATCAATGCCTCAAAACCAGTTAACTTACCAGTGAATAGGGAGACGATCGGCTGGTAATAAACTAAAAATTCCTGACGCTCGATCGCCCGTCGCAGATCTGTTTCCAACTGCAAGCGGGCCACAACTTGTTGATGCATTTGGGTATCAAACAGGGCATAACGACCCTTGCCCAGTTTCTTGGCGCGATACATAGCCGTGTCAGCATCCCGCAGGATACATTCCGGTTGGTCGTAACCTATGGAACTCAAGGCAATGCCAATGCTAGTGTTAGTGAAAACTTCATAGCCCTGGATATAGAAAGGTGATGCCAGCAGCTGTTCGATCCTCTCGGCCAGGTCGATCGCCTCAGTTTCGGACTTGATATCTGCCAGCAAAATAGCGAACTCATCTCCTCCCAGTCGGGCGAGAGTAGCAGTCGGGAGCATCTTTTGCAGGCGCCGGGCAAAGGCAATCAGCAACTGGTCTCCCACCATATGTCCCAGACTATCGTTGACCACCTTGAAGTCATCAATATCTAAGAACAGTACGGCAAACAAGTAGTCAACACCTTGTTTATAACTCTGCAAAGCGATCGCCAGTTTGTCCACAAACAAAGTGCGGTTAGGCAGGTTGGTGAGGGAGTCGTAAAAGGCATTGTACCGTAATTGCTCCTTAGCCCGCAGGCGATCGGTGATATCTTCGGAAATACCGAGTAAATATTCGGGTTCGCCGTGACTATCGTACAGGGGCACCTTAACAGTGTGGAGAAACCTGCGGCCCAAACTGTGAGAGTCGATCGGTTCTGCGGCAATATCCTCAGCAGTACCCCGTGCAAAGGTTTGCAGGTCTTTTTGGCGGAAAAAGTCGGCCTGTTCTTTGGGGAAAAAGTCGTAGTCGGTTTTGCCCAGCACTTGTCGGGAAGTTAATCCTAACATGAGTTCGCAGGTTCGGTTCAACAGCCTAAAGGTGCCAAATTGGTCTTTTTTCCCATCCTTGACAAAAACAGATACTGGCAGATGATCGATAATCGCTTGTAGGAAGTTGCGAGTCTGGCGGATTTCGGTTTCGGCCCGCAGGCGATCGGTAATATCGGTTTGGATACCGACAAAGTGGGTGAGATGTCCCTGGCTATTACAGACTGGAGAAATGTAGAGTTCATTCCAAAAGCTAGTGCCATCTTGGCGATAATTTCTGAGTCTGACATGGCATTCTCGGGCCTCTCGAATGGCCGATCGCACCTCCTCTAGTTCTGCTTGATCTCTGTCAGTGGCCTGCAAGAAGCGACTGTTGCGACCGATAGCTTCCGCTGCACTATAGCCTGTGATCCGCTCAAAAGCAGGATTGACATAAATGATGGGATTATCTGGGGCCGTGGCGTCGGCGATCACGATGCCGTTGGCACTGTGGGCGATCGCCCGTTCCATCAGGTGCAGGCGTTCCATGGACTGCTGGTGGGTAATTACTGTTGCCAGCAGTTGGGCGATCGCCTGTAGGAAATTAACATCATCTGCGGTGAACTGGCGTTGTCTGGCGCTATGTGTACCCAAGATCCCAAAGGGTTGTTTTCCGTAGGGGATGATGACGCTGATGCCACTTACCACCCGGTGATTGTGCAGCAGGGGGGTACCGCTGAACCGAGTTTCGACCCGCAGGTCTTCTACTATTACCGGCTCATTGATCCGAAGAGTATAGCCCGCTTGAGAATTTCTTACCCCCACCATACAATTGCCCACCAGTTCTGGATGCCAGCCAACCCCCGATCGCAAAAGAAACGCCTGACCGTTGGGTAACAGTTCCAATACCTGAGAATATTCCACCTCTAGGGTTTGGGCAACTAGGGTAACAGCTTCCGACATCAGCAGGTCCAGGTCCGTAGCTGCCAGGACCATTTGACCCAATTTAGCTACAGCAGCTTGTTGGCGGGCACGAGATTGCAGTTGCGTCTCTGCCCGCTTGCGGTCTCTTATTTCTTGTCGCAGTTGTCTATTGGCTTCGGACAACTGGAATCTCAGATCCGAGATTCGCCTTTCTTGGTTTAATCCGTCCAGAGTCAGCTTTGTCAGATGGAGCCTACCGACTCGCTGCGGCCAGTACCAGACTACTACAGAAAGCAAAATCCATCCTACCAGGCATCCAATGTCTACCAAGAAGGTTTCATCTGCTTTGCTG
The DNA here is from genome assembly GCA_051439505.1 of Hormoscilla sp. Taxonomy (GTDB): domain Bacteria; phylum Cyanobacteriota; class Cyanobacteriia; order Cyanobacteriales; family Desertifilaceae; genus Hormoscilla. Next base: position 24,318 of record JBFRWI010000078.1, read on the forward strand.
ACAAATGTAGAGACATCTAATATTTGACCTACAAAAATCCCAGTCAAGCTATCAGCTGTCGGTGACCACGAAATTTGATGCTCTTGCTGCCCAACCCAGTCTACAAGCCACCCACCGAAGCCCGATCGCCATCCGACAAAAGCACTTATCCTCTCTAATGCTATGTTACACATCTTAACATGAGAACCCGATCTTTCAGGGTTCCGATCTAACTTTTAAGTTTTTTGCTCTACTTTTACTCTATATCCAAATCTTAATAAAATATTAAATCGCAATAAAAATACATAATTGTGAGAGTCCATATGCTTTTACGTGGCCTCCAATGTAATAATATTGACCTGGTTAGGTATCAGTGGTGGGGAAGTGAGGTAATAATCTTGACTCTGTTGGGTATCCGTGGTAAGGAAGATGAGAATGGGGTGCATCCGGTGTGAGAGCAAATTGAGAATTGAGCAATTGTTATTGAGATAGGGGCTATTTTCCATTCTCTATTAGCCATAGCGCTCCTACACGCTCCGGGCCCCCTCCGCTGCGCGACTGCGTATACGCAATTAGCGGTGTTTAATGCCAAAAGGCAGGCATTGAGATGCTCCCTGAGAATGTCGGTATTGATAACCGGATAACTCTTGTCATAGCATTGATATATACTTGATAGCTACATTGGGATTGGGGGAAGACTGTGATTTATTTGCTCATCGTCAATTATTACTCGACCGATTTGATCGCAGGTCTCCTCACCTCTATTTCCCCAGCAGATAGCCTAAATTTCCGGGGAATTATTGTCAATAATTCTCCAGAAGATCGGGCGATCGGCCAGTTGGCATCTGCCAGAAAAGATATAACTCTGATTACGGCGGGAACTAATTTAGGATTTGGTGCTGGTTGTAACCTAGGAATTAAACATGTCTATCAAATTAACCCTCAAGCTTTAATCTGGTTGTTGAATCCCGATACTATTATAGAACCCGATGCAGTTGCTTACATCAGGGACTGTTTTCAGCAAAATCCCGATTTAGCAATTTTGGGAACTAGAATTAGAGATTCCCAGGGTGACATCTGGTTTAGTGAGGGCAGGTTTAATCCCAGGATTGGATCCTTGCCACATAAATCGATAGATAATGGGCGCGGAAGGGTGAAGATTATCCCTTGTCGGTGGGTGTCGGGATGCAGTATGATTCTAAACTTAGCCAAATTCAACCATTGTCCCAAATTTGACCCCCATTATTTTCTTTACTACGAAGATAATGATTTATGTGAAAGATACTATCAACTAGGATATCAGATTGCTGTTACTCAGGATGTTTTGGTGACCCATCTGGTTTCTGCTACCACTCGCAAAGATAAAACGGCTAAGTTTCGCCACGCTACCTACAGTAAATTGTACTTCCTTAAGCAGCATGGCACGATTCTGGCTTTGGGGCTTAATCTGCTTTATCTGCTAGCAAAAGTGCTGCTGCTTTTACCGCGAGATCGGGCCTCTGCCCTAGGTCGCTGGCAAGGTTTACAAAAGTTTATTTTATCCGACTATGAACGATCGTGAATTAATTATCAACCTTTCAATATTAATGAAGCGTCCGACAGGAGTAAGTACCTATGCCATGAATTTGCTGCCACATTTAAAATCCCTGTCTCCGACGCTGCTGGTCTCAGAAGCAATTGACAGTTATAATTGTTATCACATACCGGCAGGTTTGACTCCAGAACAGGGGGCGATCGGGCATTTGAAGCGTTTAAGATGGACGCAGTTGCAGTTGGGAAGAATATACCATAAACTCAAGGCAAAACTGCTATTTTCTCCGATTCCGGAAGCGCCATTATTTGCCAATTGCCGGTTTGCGGTCATGGTTCATGACTTAATTCCGCTGCGGTTTCCGGAAAAAACATCTCCCCTGTGGCCTTACTTTCGTTACTACGTTCCCCAAGTATTAGCGCAAGCAACCCAGATTATCTGTAACTCCCAAGCGACAGCAAAAGATGTTACAAAATTTTACAATATCCCCCTTGACAAAATTACGCCCGTACCGTTAGCATATGATAGTAAGAACTTTAAGTTCCTAGACTTGCCAACAGGTAACTACTTTCTGTATGTTGGTCGCAGTGCCCCTTACAAAAATTTGCCGAGATTAATTGCGGCATTTGCCCGAATAAGGGAAAAAGATTGCGAACTATGGCTGGCAGGTCCGCCCGATCGGCGTTATACTCCAGGATTAAGGGCCCAAGTAGAAGAACTGGGCTTGACAGATAAGGTAAAATTCCTCGACTATGTTCCCTATAGTAAACTGCCAGTGCTGATGAATCAGGCGATCGCCCTAGTATTTCCCAGCTTATGGGAAGGGTTTGGCATCCCAGTCCTAGAAGCGATGGCCTGCGGGACGCCGGTAATTACCTCTAACATCTCATCCCTGCCGGAAATTACTGGTGATGCTGCTATCCTGGTAGATCCCTATAATGTAGGAGAAATTACTGCTGCCATGGAGACGGTGGTCGGGGATGCCGGGGTGCGATCGGATCTCAGCAGGGCCAGTCTGGCCCGGGCCAGTCAATTCAGCTGGACAAAAACCGGACTTGCCACCAGGGAACTGCTGAGATTGCTAATGGATAATTGCTAATTGTGAATGGCGAATTATTATGCAATGTGTTATTTGCAAACACGGAACAACTCAACCCGGACAGGTAACGGTAATGTTAGAAAGGGGAGAGTGCATTGTAATTTTCAAGGGTGTACCTGGGGTAATTTGCTCAAATTGTGGAGAATATTATTTAAGTGAGTCGGTCACAGAGGAGGTCTTGAAACGAGCAGAAAATGCAATTATTAGAGGTGCCGAAGTCGAAATTGTGAGATATGCAGCTTGATGTCAAGATGATGAAAATAAAAGTAATGAGTGACCAGCAGATTTTGGAAGAAGGATTTCAAGTGTTGATGACCCATTTAGGACCATCGAAAGCTATGCGTTTTGGGGCAGCTTGTAAGTTAGGGAATGGAGACTATCTCCAACTAAAAGATAAACTTTTTGGCGACGAGACAGCAGATAGTCTTTATGAAAAAATCATAGCCTATCAGAATTCAAAACAGTCCGACAAAAAAGAGGAATTAGGCGAGAAATAGAACCTAGGGTAAAAGACGGTGGCAAAAAGGCGATCGCTATGGTAAAAAAGACAATGAACCATTAGCGATAGGCTGTCGCGCATTTAAATTGCATAGACAGAAACGCTGAAGGGTGCATCTCATATTTGCATCGCTGTCCGAACCCTAAAGGGCCCGGCTACAGGAACAAAGCCCGCCTGCGCGGGCTAAATTACAAAAGTGAGATGTACCCAACGCCGAAAAACTTGTTCTAAATTTATTCCGAATTTTGAATTTTGAATTTTGAATTTTGAATTTATTATGCCATCCCCAAAATATGCTCTCGTCCATGAATGGTTAACTCCGACAGCTACTGGCGGTTCGGAACTGGTCGTTAAAGAAATCCTCAAGCATATTGATGCTGACCTTTATGCTTTGATCGACTTTGAATCCACCAATCCTGACAGCTATCTATTCCAGCGTAAAATTGGCACCACGTTTCTGCAACATTTTCCCCTGGCCCGTAAAGGCGTTCAGAAATATTTGCCCCTTTTACCGATCGCGATCGAACAGCTAGACTTACGGGAGTATGATGTCATTCTCTCCTCTGCCCACGCAGTTGCCAAGGGGGTTCTCACTCTTCCCCAGCAACTGCACATCTGCTACTGCCATACTCCCATGCGCTATGCTTGGGATTTAACCTTCGATTACCTGAACAATAGTCCGGCAGGTAAGGGAATTCCAGGGATTCTCTCCCGGTATATACTACACAGACTACGCCAGTGGGACGCGATCTCCGCTAATCGAGTGGATTATTTTATCGCTAACTCCCAACATACAGCCAGACGAATTTGGCGTTGCTACCGGCGTCAGGCGGAGGTGATTTACCCCCCTGTTAATATAGAAAGATTTCCTTTTCAGACAGAAAAACAAGATTATTATCTCACCGTTTCCCGACTGGTCAGCTACAAGCAGGTATCTGTAATTGTGCAAGCCTTCAATCAGTTGGAACGCCCCTTGGTGGTAGTCGGTACGGGACCGGAATTGGGACGCCTGCGCCAGCTGGCTAAACCGAACGTGCAGTTGCTGGGGACCCAACCCGATCGGGTGGTGGAAAAGTACATGGCCAATGCGAAAGCTTTCGTCTATGCTGCCTGTGAGGACTTTGGCATGGCCCTGGTGGAAGCACAAGCCTGTGGCACGCCAGTTATTGCCTATGGTGCTGGGGGGGCCCTGGAGACAGTCCGAGATCTGCGGCAACACCCGGATGGGGGTACGGGTTTATTTTTTGCCGCCCAGACAGGGGCGTCCTTGGTGGAGGCCGTGAAAATATTCGAGCAGTCCAGGGGCCAACTGCATCCCGAAATCGCCCGATCGCGTGCCGCCCAGTTTGACGCCAAAGCCTTTGAACAAAGCTACCTAGCTTTTGTGGAACGCTGCTATCATGACTTTCAATCTCGTCAGAACTCCCGGGGTGCCTTACCCCCTGACCCCCTTATCCTGCCAACCGATGGTGATTGGGGGTAACTAGCTTTATGATGAGGACTGTGTGTGGTGTGAAATAGAGGAGTAAGATGACTGCTCAAAGTCAACTCATCTCCGACAAGACCGTGCGGATGTCCGTGAAGCGCCGCTTCCGCAAGCTAGCGCTTCCAGCTAGAGAGCAACATCTGTCCGGTCTCAACGGAGATTTTTTCAAGCGCCTGTTCGATGTCCTGTTTTCACTGTCGGTTTTGATTATTTTTTCCCCGCTTTACCTGCTTTTGGGTCTGCTAATTGCCCTCAGTTCCCCAGGCTCAATTCTTTATGTCCAGGAACGGGTGGGTAAAAACTATAAAAAGTTCCGCTGTCTGAAATTTAGAACCATGGTGAAAAATGCGGACGAAATGTTAGTAGAAATGCTGTCAAGCAATCCGCATATTATTCAAGAATTTGAGGAGAATTTCAAACTAAAACAAGATCCGAGAATCACGAAAATTGGCAGATTTTTGCGACTGACAAGTCTGGACGAATTTCCCCAATTTTGGAATGTGTTGATTGGAGATATGAGTGTGGTGGGTCCGCGACCTTTAGTGGTACAGGAACTGCCAAAATACGGTAAGCATATCGACAAGGTTCTGACTATCCGCCCGGGAATTACTGGACTGTGGCAGGTGTCAGGACGCAATGACATCCCCTATCCCCGCAGAATTCAGATCGACCTTTACTATGTGAATTTCAAAAATTTCTGGATGGACCTGTGGATAATCGTGAAGACGATCGGGGTTGTCATTTTTCCCAAAAACAACGGGGCCTACTAAGATATGATAGCATCGGCGATCGGTCTCGGACAGCTAGAGGCGATCGATCGGATCCCAGATCCCGTTCGGGAAATTTTAGGTTAAGGTAGAGAAGTATGGTCGGGACTGTGGCATTAAAGGCAGACTATCGGCACTTGTTAATGCCACAACCTCCTGACTCCAAATGACAACAGTTACTCGAACCCAAGTACAATCAGGAAATTGAGTATGACGGAACGCAAACGGGCATTAATCACCGGCATCACTGGTCAAGACGGCTCTTATCTGAGCGAGTTTTTGCTGGAGAAAGGTTATGAGGTTCACGGTATTATTCGACGGTCTTCAACTTTTAACACCGATCGGATCGACCATATCTATGTGGACCCGCACAACGAGGAGGCGCGGTTGTTTCTCCACTACGGCGACTTAACCGATGGTACCACCCTGCGCCGGGTATTGGAAGAAATTCAGCCAGTGGAAGTTTACAATTTGGGGGCTCAATCCCACGTGCGGGTAAGTTTTGACACTCCCGAATATACAGTTGATACTGTGGCGATGGGGACATTGCGCCTGTTGGAAGCGATCCGGGACTACCAGCACCGTACTGGGATTGAGGTGCGGTTCTATCAGGCGGGTTCTTCGGAGATGTTCGGCAAGGTACAGGAAGTGCCCCAGAAGGAGACGACTCCCTTTTATCCCCGCAGTCCCTATTCCTGTGCTAAGGTTTACGCCCATTGGCAGACAATCAACTATCGGGAATCTTACAAGCTATTTGCCTGTAATGGCATATTATTTAACCATGAATCGCCGCGTCGGGGGGAAACCTTTGTGACCCGCAAGATTACTCGGGCTGTGGCCAAAATTGTGGCTGGCAAGCAGAAAAAACTTTACCTGGGAAATCTGGATGCCAAGCGGGACTGGGGCTATGCTAAGGACTATGTGCGGGCGATGTGGATGATGCTTCAGCAAGACCAGCCGGATGATTACGTGATCGCTACTAATGAAACTCACTCGATCCGGGAGTTTCTCGACCTGGCATTCAACTATGTCAACTTAAATTGGCAGGACTACGTGGAGTTCGATCCGCGCTATCTGCGCCCAGCGGAGGTGGATCTGTTGATTGGCGACTCGACTAAGGCGCAGCAAAAGTTAGGTTGGCAACCCTCTGTCACCTTTAAGGAGTTGGTGGAGTTAATGGTGGATGCTGATATCAAAGCCCTGGAACGGCAGGTTCCAGTTTCGGGCAATGAGTTTGATTAGTTGATGTTCCGGGAGGATAACAATGACGGTTTTAGAGTTAAAAGAAAAACGGATTTTGGTGACGGGTGGGGCTGGTTTTCTGGGACGTCAGGTTCTAGACCAATTGACTAAGGCGGGGGCGGACCCCCAGAAGATTACTGTGCCCCGATCGCGGGACTACGACCTGCGGGAGATGGATGCCTGCCAGCGAGTGGTGCAAAATCAGGAAATTATCATTCATCTGGCAGCCCACGTGGGTGGCATCGGTCTGAACCGGGACAAGCCAGCAGAGTTATTTTACGATAATCTGATGATGGGCACCCAGCTAATTCATGCTGCCTATCAAGCAGGGGTAGAGAAATTTGTCTGTGTGGGCAGTATCTGCGCCTATCCCAAATTCACGCCCGTACCTTTCAAGGAAGATGACCTTTGGAATGGCTATCCGGAGGAGACCAATGCCCCCTATGGCATTGCCAAGAAAGCCTTATTAATTCAACTCCAGTCCTATCGGCAACAGTACGGTTTCAATGGCATTTTCCTATTGCCTGTAAATTTGTACGGTCCGGAGGATAACTTTGACCCCAGTAGTTCCCACGTGATTCCGGCTTTAATTCGCAAGGTACACGAGGCCCAGCAACGGGGAGATAAGACATTGCCAGTCTGGGGTGATGGCAGTCCCAGTCGCGAGTTTCTGTACTCGACTGATGCGGCGCGGGCTATTGTCATGGCGACTCAGAAATACAATGAGTCTGACCCGGTTAATCTGGGAACCCATTATGAAATTACGATTCGCGATTTGGTAGAATTAATTTGCGAATTGATGGAATTTGATGGGGAACTTATCTGGGAAACGGATAAGCCTAATGGTCAGCCCCGGCGGTGTTTGGATACGGAACGGGCAAAGGAGAAGTTTGGCTTTACTGCCGAAATGGAGTTTAAGCAGGGGCTGAAAAATACGATCGACTGGTATCGACAGCATGCTGAGTAGTTAGCCCGCCGGGGGTTCAAACCCCCGGCTAATAGCTAAAGTCGGTTAAAACCGACTAATAACATTTTAAAATATTGCTGCTACAATTGACAGCAATTATTATTCGCTGATTTTCATCAGAACGTGCTTATGGAGAATGCTTGCCCGTAGCAGCAATGACTTTAGTTGTGGAAGCAAAGGAGATAGAACAATGTTAGCCAAAAATCCCAGATTTAATCAATTGATGGATGCAGCTAAACAACGCATCAAAGCAACAGGCGGAATTAAGCATGATGAGTTCTGGAAGCTGGTAGAACAGTCAGATACCAATAAAATAAAAGCCCGATCGAGCCGTTCGTAGTAAGCACTTTAGTTCTTCCCAGGCGCTTTCGCGCCTATGAACTGGTATTAGCCGCCCATTTTTAACCAGTCAAACACTTGAGCGACTGTGAGTTGCAATTCAATTTCTGGTAACATGGGTAATGGATCGTTTCCGTGCAGGAGTACGGGTTGTTGTTGGGGATAAAATACCAAAATACTCAGGTCGTCCGGATCGATGAACCAGCCTAATTTACTGCCTGCTTCCAGACAGTAGAGAATGTTGCCAATGACTTTATTAGATTGCTGTTCGGGGGAGAGGATTTCGATCGCCCAGTCTGGCGGGATCTCGAAGCGATCGGGGACTTGGCCTT
>JBFRWI010000079.1:0-8545 GCA_051439505.1 Hormoscilla sp.
AGGATCCCCCCCAAACCCCCCCTTCCAAAAGGGGGGGCGAAGGCAAGCCCCCCTTTCTAAGGGGGGTTTGGGGGGATCCGGCGACTGGGAGGCCGCCTGAACGATCAACGGGTTTTGACCACACCCGTTCAAAATGGGTTGAGTTTTTTTAATTTTGCAAGAATAATTGGGAATTGCTTATGGTATATGCGAGTTTATGGAGAAGGACTGTAGCAAGTATAATTGATTTGCTTGTCTTAGCCGTCTGCTATTATTTGATCGTCTCATTATTGGTGTTTGTCATCCATAAAATAGCAGCAGACCTTTATATAGAGGTGGATGGCATGATAGATGTTGAGGCGGGAACTAGAGCGGAATTAAACATGTTTGCTCTAAGTTTGTATCCGACGCTATTCTCGTTCAGTTTGCTTTACCACACTGTACTGATGAGTTCCGCCAAGCAGGGAACCTTTGGGAAGATGGCGATGGGGATTATTGTGACGGACATGAATGGAAACAAAATATCATGTAGGAAAGCTACTGTCAGGTTCTTTAGCTCCATACTTTCTATTCTTACTTTGGGTATTGGTTACTTGATGGCAGGTTTTACTAAGAAAAAGCAAACACTTCACGATGTAATAGCTGGATCTTTAGTATTGAAGAAACGGAGGAGTTCGACAATTAAACAAAGTCAGTAAGCTCAATAGTCCGGACATTTTTTTGAAAAAGGGCTGAAACACAGATTCTATCGTTGATGAGTAGAGCTATCTCGGAGTCAGAATCCCACATTATACCGTTGCCATTGAAAAACTGTCCGAAGTATTGTAAGCTGTGAGGCATTCAAATTGCATATGTCAAAATATTCATTCGGGTATAAATGCTTATGGAGCGAGGATAGCCTCGATTTTCCCCTCCGTCAGAATAGGTAGTGCGCGGTGCGCGACAGCTTATGGTAAGATACCCCAGAGTCTAATCAAAATATTTGGTTTGTAAACCTAAGTATAAGAGAAGTTCCGAAAATGGCTAGAACTGACCTAATGAAAACCCTGGGGCGTGCCTACCAACTGTCACGCAGGTCCGCAAACAGCGGCATCCCGACGGATGAATTAATAGACATGTTCAAGAGCAGGGTATCTCGGCGTCGCCTGCTCCATGGGGGACTGGCAGCAGCAAGCGCGATCGCGGCCTCTTCTTTCCGGCGAGAGCATACCGCAGTGGCCCGAGAGGGAATGCCCAAAGTGCTGATTGTCGGAGCGGGAATTGCTGGTTTAACTGCCGGTTATCGCCTGAAGCAAGCCGGCGTGCCAGTAGACATTATCGAAGCTCGCAACCGAGTCGGGGGACGAATGCGCAGCTTGCGGAACGCAGCTGGCACCTCCACCACCGTAGAACTGGGGGGAGAATACATTGATACCGATCACATTTTCCTGCGTCGGCTGGCTAGGGAACTGAATCTGACAATTGTTGACGTGAAGGAGGCTCAGTCGGGACTGACGCCAGATACCTATTACTTTGAGCGGACAAGAGTTCCCTTGAGCCAAATTGTTGAGGAGTTTGCGCCACTGGCAGAACAGATCGAAGCCGATGTCAACCAGATCTCGGATGAGATCGGCTATCGATCGAACACCCCCTTTGACAGACGGTTGGACAATCTGTCCATCACTGCATATCTAGATCAGTTTGACATTAGCCGCACGATCCGGGAACTGGTAAGAATTGCTTACGTTGGCGAATACGGTCGAGAAGCAGAAGTTCAATCCAGTTTAAATATGTTGTTTTTGATAGGCACCGAACCCGGGACTTTTGAGATTTTTGGCACCAGCGACGAGCGTTTCCAAATTGTTGGTGGCAATGACCAGGTGCCCCGTCTATTGGCGCGGAGATTGCGGGATGATGTGGAAACCGGGATAGCCACCGAAGCTATCCGCACCCTCTCGGATGGTCGTTATCGAGTGTCTTTACGGGATGGAAGTCGGACATTCGATCGCACCTACGAGCGAATTTTGTTAACATTGCCCTTTAGCGTCCTGCGGGAAATTCCGATGAGATTGGATTTACCGCCTGCGAAACGCTTGGCAATCAACCAATTAGGCTATGGCACCAATTCTAAACTGATCACGGCCTATCAAGAACGAGTCTGGCGGACCCGCTATGATGCAACTGCCTCAGTTTACACGGACCTCGGATTTGAAAATACCTGGGAACCCACTCCCTTTGCTCCAGGTCCGCGCGGTTTAGTGACTAACTTTACAGGCGGTGACTTGGGGCGATCGATCGGGAGTGGCACCCCAGAAAGTCAAGCGATGAGATTTTTGCCGCAGTTCGAGCAAGTATTTCCCGGAGTTGCGCAAGAGCGTATAGGCCCAGCAATTCGGGCCTACTGGACAGGAGAACGATTTTCTCGCGGTTCCTATTCCTGCTATCTAGTAGGGCAATGGACGCAAATGTATACTTCCGAAGCAGAGCGTGCGGGCAATCTGTTTTTTGCCGGGGAACATACCTCCCGAGAATATCAAGGTTACATGGAAGGAGGGGTGCGATCGGGGGAACGGGCCGCAGTGCAAATTCTGCGCGATTTAGGGATCCGAGTCAGGGAAAATTCTGACTTAAAGTCTGGTAGAATAACCAACAGATTAAGATCTCGGCAAAAAATCTCCAACTGATGACTGAAATGTGTAAATATTTTAGTTTAACGGCAGTGCTATCATGGGCATTAATTTCCCCAATGATAGCGCTAGCAGAAGAAACACTACCAGTGCTCCCTAGCCCCCCACAGACCTATACTCCATTTTGCTATCTGCAAACTCCCGATGGGCGGATAATCAATCTAGAGGATCTGTGCCGTCCAAAGACGGACAACGACCCAAATAGGACAGATGCAGAGTCCGGCCAGCTGCGGGTGGTTAGATACCAGCATACAAACGACGCTCTCACAGGGGTAATAGTTAACGAAACAGACAAACCAATTAACCAGCTCAAGGTTAATTATGAAGTATTGGACGAACAAGGTAGCCAGATTGATACTGGATTTATACAGGCACAACCTGGAACGATCGCCCCTGGAGGTCGGGCCGTATTTAGTGGTCGAGTAGCTCCAGGGGAGACCGCCAAACCAACTTTTTTAGAATGGTCCGACTGAATATTATCGGGAATATTCAGCGGGAGCATGTTAAGCAATTCAAAATTCAAAATTCATAATTAAAAATATGGCTGCGCCACGCTGCGCGAAGGGGAAAGTCCCACCAGAACAAGGATATCGGCGGATCCGCCTATGCAATTTAAATGCACGACAGCTTAAGGAGAGAGAATTAAACAATTGTTAAATTTTGATGATTTGAAGCGTTTTTCATATCAATAGTGAGTTACAGTTGTAAGGCTGCTTTTAATTACTGTACCTCACGAGCATGAAAACCGCTATATGTCCATTCACAATTGGCAATTTTCCATCCGTTGATTTCCCGCAATCCATAAATCAGTACGTAAATATTGAGATGGTTGAGAGATGATATTCAAAATAAAAATATCTTTGTGGAAGACCCGATCGCCCATCAGGAGAAAATCGCATCTGTATCAGGCTATTAGCTCATAAGACGTCGCGCATTTAAATTGCATGGATACAAATGCTGAAATCCTTGTTCTCAAAGATTTTTCCAATTTTTAATTTTTAATTTTTAATTTGGAATTGCTTAGGCGCTGCCCGTGATATAGTTGTACTTGCGGCATGGGGTCAACACCACCAGAAGAGGATATCCTATTTGCACCCAGAAGTAAAGAGGGAGTGGCTGTCACGCAGTCGGACCTCTTTGCTTCTGGGATGCCGCGTGTAGCATTACGGTTGCAGGAGTCAGATACATGAGTAGTAGTACAATACCCAGAATAGAGAAGAGCTTGCAATGGACAGAATCGACATTAGACGATCGCTGTTTGAGGACGGTGGGAGTTCACTGCGTCCTCGAACTCTATAACTGTCCAGCAAGTCTCCTGAACAACACCTCCTTCATTAAAGAGGCATTGCGGTCAGCGGCCAGGAAGGCTCAGTCTACTCTGCTTGGAGAAGTATCCTACGCATTTAGTCCCCTTGGGGTGACAGCTCTGGTACTGTTAGCAGAATCCCACATTTCCATCCATACCTGGCCAGAAAGCGGCTACGCAGCAGCAGACGTGTTTACCTGCGGCGAACATACAGAACCGGAGTCAGCTTGCCAGTACCTGGTGCAGGCTTTTCAAGCTGAAGAGCATTTGCTGTTAAAATTTCCGCGTCGCAGACTTTCAGCATCTCCACTCCAAGTAGGATGGTTGCCCACAGTAGGAGAAGAATAGTTCCGAAAATGACAGCAGATTTGTCCCATTCAGGGCTGATAGCGGAATGGGACCAATGACAACAAGATTAGTATAGGAGGTTAAATGGCAGGTAGTCAGATTGGTGCAGATATGTGGCTGAGCGAGTACATAACGCCTTGGGATATCTACCTTCACGGCATCACAGAGGTGCTTGCAGAGAAGAAAACCCAATATCAAGAAATGCATATTGTCGAAACTGGCGCTTATGGCAAAGCCCTGATTCTGGATGCGGATTGGCAATCGAACACCGTCGAGGAGTTTCTCTACCACGAACCTCTAGTTCACCCAGCGATGATCTCCCACGGCGAGCCCCGCAGGGTGCTGATTCTCGGTGGCGGCGAAGGAGCTACGGCACGGGAAGCGCTGCGGTGGCAGACAGTGGAAAAAGTGGTGATGGTGGATATTGATGGCGAAGTGGTGGCTGCCTGTCGGGAACATCTACAGCAAATGCATCAAAATGCTTTTGATGACCCCCGGGTTGAGCTGGTAATTGATGATGCTCTGAACTTTTTAGAGCAGACCTCCCAAGAGTGGGATATCATCATTTCCGACCTGTCGGACCCGATCGAGTCAGGACCATCTTTCCAATTGTTCACTAAAGAATATTTTACCCTGATTCGCAGCAAGCTCAAACCCGAGGGATTTTTCGCTATGCAAGCTGGCTCGATCGCGCCAGCAGACCTGAAACTGCACGCCTCTCTGGCGCGGACGGTGCAGTTAGTTTTCGGCAATATCGCGACTTACAGCAGCGACATCCCCAGTTTTGCCGAGCCCTGGGGGTTTATCCTGGCTTCAGATCGGCCATTGACATCCCCATCCGATCCTGAAGAAACCGATCGGCTGCTGGCTGCTAAAACTACTGGCGGTTTGCGAATGCTCGACGGCATTACCCTCTTGGGAATGTTTCAGGTGCCAGCTCATATCCGACAGGCGATCGCCACTGAAACTCAAGTTTACACCCTAGCAGCGCCACCGAAACCCTTTGGCAAAGGCATCAGTGAAGATGATCTGGTTAGTCGTGAAGTCCGTGCAGATATGTGGCTGAGCGAGTACATAACGCCTTGGGATATCTACCTTCACGGGGTAACAAAGGTACTTGCTTACAAGCAAACAGCATATCAAGAAATGTACATCGTAGAAACTGGAGCTTATGGCAAAGGGTTGGTTCTCGATGGTAAATGGCAATCTTGCACGGGAGACGAATTTCTCTACCACGAACCCCTAGTTCACCCAGGGATGGTCTGCCACGGGAACCCTCGCCGGGTACTGATTCTAGGTGGGGGCGAAGGAGCGACAATTAGGGAAGTATTGCGGTGGCAGACCGTGGAAAAAGTGGTGATGGTCGATATTGATGGCGAAGTCCTGGCAGCTTGTCGGGAACATCTACCCGAAATACATGCCTATGCTTTTGATGACCCTCGGGTCGAGCTAGTAATTGATGATGCTATGGAGTTTTTGGAGAAAACTTCTGCCCAATGGGATATAATAATTTCCGACCTGTCAGACCCGATCGAGTCGGGACCATCTTTCCCATTGTTCACGAAGGAATTTTTTGCCCAGATCCGTAAGGTACTCAGACCAGAAGGATATTTCGTGGTGCAAGCAGGTCCGACATCCTTGGCAGAAATTCAACTCCACGCCTCTCTGGCGCGAACGGTAAAGGAGGTTTTCTCCCATATCCAACCTTACAGCAGCTATGTGCCCACTTATGGCAGACCTTGGGGATTTATCCTAGCATCATCCCAGCCATTTCCCTCTCAACCGGAGCCAGAAGAAACAGATATAATGCTAGGAGCAAAAACAACAGGAGGTTTGCGGATGTTCGACGGCATTACCCTGTTAGGCATGTTTCAGGTGCCAGTTCATATCAGAGAGGCGATCGCCACAGCGCAGAAAGTTTACACCCTAGCAGAACCGCCGCAATTTTGGGGCCAAGGTGTCGTCCGCTCCGATGCCGAAGTCCCAGACCCTTGATGACCCATAAACCCCTTGGTATCCCGAGCATGAGAATTACTACATGCTCCAATACGATCGCGTTCTCTTGAGCCAAGAATATTCTATAATGCTCTGTGAAGAATCCTTCTGCGATCCATTATGCTTACCTTATCGCAGTAGTAGGTTTGACACCGAGGAGGGAAACCCAAGGGAGTGCATCGGAATGCAAGGGCCGCGCTTCCCTAAAGGATATCGCTACTTAGACGGCCATTCGGAGCCAGCGGGCTTGGTTTTTTGTAGCAGCACCCCTCGCCAGTGTACGAACTGGAGTAAAGCCACCGCGAAGTCCGTCGGGGTGACTGCAACCGTAAGCAACGGGGAAGGAATGCAAAATAATGCTGAACATGGGAGTTAAGTTATGATGGAAATTTTTCAAAGGGTAGTCTCTGTCTTAGCCTTTGCATCACTAGGCTTTGCATTTACAGAAGTCTACCTAACGACAAATAAACTATGGACGAGAAAACACGAAGAAGAAGTCGCTGAAAGTTTCTCTGTTACGGCAAAAATTCTTGGTTTTATACCAGGAATAATCTATGCATTGAACTACTTATTCGAGCAACAGTGGCAGGGAATGATAGACTCTTTAATATATGTTTTTTTGTCAGGATTCACCATCATGCTCGGGATAAAATTCTGGGTTGAAGGGGAGCGCAAAAAAGGATTATGGACCTTATTCAAACAAGCGTTCCAGCAGGACAGAGAAGAGGCGGGTAATTTGGCAAAGTCATTCTTGAAACCTTCGGGGGCCAAAAAAATTATCAATATTCTCGGTCAGATTGCTCTAATTGATGAGGAAATAGATCCGCGCGAAAAAGAGTTTATCCAGTCTTTTGCCGACAATTGGAATATAGATTTTGACTGGGAAGAGTTAACAAGTAAAAGAACGGATGGTAGTAATGTCAGCTATGTAAAGTTGCGCCAAGATGTAGCTGACTATCTAGCCACTACTCCACCGCAAAAGCAGGTGTCTCAATTAAAAGATGTTATCACTGCCCTAGTAAACATTGATGAAGAAGTTTCCGAACAGGAGCAGTTAATATTAGCGGAATTGAACGGTCTGTTTTCCCGGTATCTGGATAAACACCATAATTTGGAAGTGTATCACGTAGTCGTCGTGCCACGGAGCGATCGGCAGGAGCAAGTAATCGCAACTTCATTCCCGGAACTATCACAGTATTCCGTAATTGATGGTCATGCATATCATAGCGGACCATTTTACTCCAAGCAATACGCGCAGATAATCTGCGAGCAGTATCGGAGTCTCAATCTTTTCGGGATCGTGGCAGCCAGTTTGCCAGCCTAGTGCCGCTGCGCGGAATTCAAAATTCAAAATTCAAAATTCAAAATGCTTTCCGAGCAAGGGTTTGAGCCACTATTCGACTGGTGCCTTATTTCCGCCGCGCTGCACTAGCTGCATTGATCGTAAAAAGGCGGTTTGCGAATGTTCTACGGCATTACGCGATCAGGAATCAGGATCCGGATCAATACTTCGTAGGTTTTGGATCTTATCTGTCATTGCGAGGGGGGGACTCCGCGATTAAGTTATGCTTAACCGAGTCAACCCCCCCCCCCGAAGCAATCCCCCACCCCGTATGAGAGGAAGAGCGGTTTTGCGTCGGAGGTGAGATTGCTTCGGGGGGGGGGATATAAGCGGAGTTTCTCGCAATGTTGATTTGGCCCCCCCTCGCAATGACAAGTTATTAACCGAGAAGTATTGGGATCCGGCTCACATCCTACAGGCGTGAGCCACCCAAACCCAAGTTTACACCCTAGCAGAACCGTGCAATTCAAAGGCGATGGTGTCTCCGGCGGCGACGCCGAAGTCAGACTCCGATATTTATCACTACCACCTCAAGAGCCAAAAATATTCTATAATGGTCTTTGAGAATCCTTCTGAGATCCATTATGCTTACCTTATCGCGGTAGTAGTGCAGCGCGGCGGAAATAATGCACTAGCCACCAAGTGGCTCAAACCCTTGCTCCAAAAGAATTTTGAATTTTGAAGAAAGAATTTTGAATTCCGCGCAGCGGCAGTAGATTTGACACCGACGGGGGAAACCCAAGGGACATCGGGGGTGCATCCTGATGCAAGGGCCGCGCCGCCCGGGTGTGGTCAAAAGTAGTTGGAGAGGATCCCCCCCAAACCCCCCCTTCCAAAAGGGGGGGGTTCCGGAAGCCCCCCTTTCTAAGGGGGGTTTGGGGGGATCCGGCGACTGGGAGGGCCGCCCGA
>JBFRWI010000080.1:0-6324 GCA_051439505.1 Hormoscilla sp.
TGGCTACGGTAGAATGATTGCGGACAAGGGGCGGATGGATGCCTATGTTAAGGCATTGCGTCAAGCTGTAACACCCGAGTCTGTGGTGCTAGACATCGGCACGGGTACGGGCATATTTGCCATGTTAGCATGTCAGTTTGGGGCGAAAAAGGTTTACGCCATTGAACCTTCTGATGCCATCCAAGTGGGAAAAGAAATTGCCGCTGCTAACGGTTATGGTAACAGCATTGAGTTTATCCAAAAGCTGTCAACAGAGGTAGAATTACCAGAACCAGCAGATGTAATCATCTCCGACTTGCGGAGTATTCTGCCCCCGTTTCAACAACATATTCCCTCAATAGTTGATGCCAGGAAGCGTTTGCTGGCCCCGGGAGGCATTTTAATTCCCCAAGCAGACATTTTATGGGCAGCGGTAGTAGAAGCACCGCACTTGGCCAGTCGGATCTTCGCACCTTGGGATGAGAACCCCTACGGACTGGACATGACAGCAGGGCTGAAAATAGTCACCAATGTTTGGGGTAAAGGCTGGGTGACCCCCGCTCAACTGTTAACGCCCCCCCAATCTTGGGCAACTTTAGACTATAATACTATAGAGAATCCTGATGTTAAAGGAGAAATTACCTGGACTGTGGCGCGAAGTGGGACAGGGCACGGGTTGACTGTATGGTTTGATGCTACCCTGGCAGAAGGCATTGGCTTTTCTAACGGGCCTGGTATGCCAGAATTAGTCTACAGCATGGCATTTTTTCCCTGGTCAAAGCCAGTTCCTCTGACTGCTGGAGATAAGGTATCTGTCACCCTGCAAGCTAACTTGGTGAATGAAGACTATATCTGGCGTTGGGAGTCTCGGGTGTTTGAGCAAGGAGATCCCGATAAGGTAAGATATAATTTCAAACAATCGACATTTTTCGGCAAACCCCTAGTCCCCGCACAGCTGCACAAGCAAGGGGATAGTTACGTGCCCCAGTTGAACCAAGAAGGTAAGATAGCCCAGTTGATCCTAGCATTAATGAGCGAAGAAAAACCTTTGGGGGAAATTGCTCGGGAGTTGACGGAGAAATTTCCCGATCGCTTTCCCACTTGGAAAGTCGCCCTGAGTCGGGTTGGGGAAATGTCGAAGAGATATAGTGCTTAGGGTGGGACCGCGAAAGGCGACTCGCCTACAAGAGATGATAATTGTTAATGGAGTAATTGAGCAATGTTGGATAAAACATTAACAAAAATAGCAGAAATGCCGTTAAACATGCGTCTTTGGACAGTGGATGAATATTACCGGATGGCAAAGGCAGGAATTTTGCAGTCAGATGAACGAGTTGAGTTAATCGCAGGACAGGTAATTAAAAAGATGAGTCCCCAAGGTCCACCTCATGCTACCACAATCAGGCGCACAAAGGCCGTGCTGGAAAAGATTTTACCAGCAGATGCTTTGCTGCAGATTCAACTTCCCATTCTGTTGGACGATCGCACGGAACCGGAACCGGATATAGCAGTTGTCATGGGGGACGAACTGCGTTATAATGACCGCCATCCTCGACCAGATGAAATATATTTGATTGTCGAGGTAGCGGATACTACTTTGAGATCCGATCGGGAGTTGAAGGGAAACAGCTATGCTAGAGCAGGAATTGCCGACTATTGGATTGTAGATATTAATAGTCGTCAGTTGTATGTTTTGCGAGAACCCAGTCCTTTAGGCTATCAAAGAGAGTCGGTTTTCTCAGAACATGAGACTGTCGCCATGCTGGCCTTCTCAGATCGGGCGATCGCGGTACAATCAATGTTACCACCAGCGTAGGGTTACGTATTTTCCCTGGTCAAAGCCAGTCCCTCTGACTGCTGGAGATAAAGTATCTGTCACCCTGCAAGCTAACTTGGTGAATGAAGCGTATGTCTGGCGTTGGGAGTCTCGGGTGTTTGAGCAGGGCACAAGCAAGGGGATAGTTACGTGCCCCAGTTGAACGAAGAAGGTAAGATCGCCCAGTTGATTCTAGCATTAATGAGCGAAGGAAAACCTTTGGGTGAAATTGCTCGGGAGTTGACCGCCCAATTTCCCGATCGCTTTCCAAGTTGGAAAGTCGCCCTTCCTCGGGTTGGGGAAATGTCGAAGAAATATAGTGGGTAGGGTGGGCACCGCCCACCAGTTCGGACGACCCCCGGTGACATGCGAACGCCCACAAAAGATGATAATTGTTAATAGAGTAATTGATGTTAGATAAAACATTAACAAAAGTAACGGAAATGCCGTTAAACATGCGTCTTTGGACAGTGGATGAATATTACCGGATGGCAAATGCGGTAATTTTGCAGTCAGATGAACAAGTTGAATTAATCCCAGGACAGGTAATTAAAAATATGAGTCTCCAAAGTCCACCTCATGCTACCGCAATTAGACGCAAAAAGGCGGCGATCGCTGCGCTAAAAATTGAAAATATTTGATCGGCAGATATTTTATACCGATGTAATTAGGTGTAGTCATGCATCTATGGGCAACAGCTATCCCCTTGCGAGAAAAAAAATTAAAATTGCTTTACAAAATCAGAATGTTAATTTTTTTTTAAAAAAAACGCAAAATTGCTTTAGCCATCCCCTACCCCCCACCCATCCACCCTTATCATACCGATTTACTGACCACTTTGTCAACCGTATTTCTACTAAAAAAATCAGTGTTTTACGAAAGATATTCAGCATGCAAGGTAATGTAGCGCGGGGTGTGGCTCCGGTTGTATTAGTAGGGTGGGCGGTACCCACCTCCGAGCAGGTTTCGTCAACAACCAATGGGCGCAAGACCACACCCTACTTATGGTAACATAATGATAATTGTTAATCGAGTAATTAATGTTGGATAAAACATTAACACAAATAGCATAAATGCCTTTAAACATGCGCCTTGGGACAGTGGACGAATATTACAGAATGGCAAATACTGGAATTTTGCAGTCAGATGAACGAGTTGAGTTAATCGCAGGACAGGTAATTAAAAAGATTAGTCCCCAGGGTCCACCTCATGCTACCACAATCAGGCGCACAAAGGCCGTGCTGGAAAATATTTTACCCGCAGATGCTTTGCTACAGATGCAACTTCCCATTCGGTTGGACGATCGCACGGAACCGGAACCGGATATAGCAGTTGTCATGGGGGACGAACTGCGCTATGCTGACCATCATCCAAGACCAGATGAAGTATATTTGATTGTCGAGGTAGCGGATACCACTTTAAGATGCGATCGGGAGTTAAAGGGCATGAAACTGTAACAAAAATATTGGACCCCTTTGGACATTTTGAAGGTGACCCTTGAAAGGAACTACCGATCGGGTGTATTCTGTGTGGCTATAGGAGAGTACAGCTATAATGGGAACGTATGGCAAAATTATTTACTCAAACTCTAATCACTATTTTCGACTTGCAGCGACGGCTGATAGAACTCATCGATGAGGCAAAAGCAGCGGAGTTAAACCTGTTTGAGCGGTTTGGCGAGACAGAGGAAACTCTTGAGGAACTAGAACAACTGCAAAATAGTACAGAAAGGCTGAGAAATCCTTATTCTCGTCTGCACTCGCTGGCTCTAGTAATCGCTGAGGCTCAACCGACGGCTCCATCTGCTATGCTAAATTTATTAGCTGAGACGATCGAAAAGGCACAAGCGACCGCTGATGCCGTGGAAGCAAGTACATCTGAAACGAAAAGGAACTGGAATCTGCTATGAACGACAAACAGAGAATTCCTGATGCCGAGACAAGAGCGCGTTCTGTTGCTAATTGGCGCGAAACCATCCGCAAGATTGATAATTTGACTTATGAACTAGATGAGTTAATCGCGATGGTGGAAGAACATAATCGTCGCAGTCCTTTGACAGCTTACCGCTTAGGTAAGCTGAAGGGACCAGCAACCCAGAATAATACCCAGGAATAATGCGCGCGATCGCCCTTTTAAGAAACCAGGTTTTGCCCCTATACCTGGTTTCTGGGCAAAAAGAGTGAATTTAGGTTACTCCCCCACAGATGAGTTCAACAAACCTAGCGGTTTAGCAGTATTATATAAAATATTCCCAATGATTGCAGAACCGGACAAACTACAAGGTGTCTACTCAACTAGAATCTACATCCAATATCCAATCCTTAACAGCACTCTCGCGTCCCGAGATTGAACTGTTACTCTGCTGTGCCCGCACTCAGACGAACCGGGAACTTGCCGATCGCATTCAGCAACTAGTACAGCAAGATATCGACTGGCAATATTTTGTCGCTACTGCCCAATATCATGGTATCGTACCCCTGATATATGGTCAACTGCAAGGGTTCAACACAGTGCCCGCAGAAGTGCGATCGGGCCTCGAAAAAGCATTCAACAAAAATGCCTATATAAATATGTCATTAACAGGGGAATTAATCAAGATTCAGAATCTCCTGAAATCCCAAGCAATTCCCATGCTAGCATTCAAAGGACCCGTTCTCGCCCAACTTGCCTATAATAATATAGCAGCACGCCAGTTTGTAGACTTGGATATTCTGGTACCATCAAAAGATGTGAGCAAAGCAAGTCAGTTACTCAGAGAACAAGGCTATCAACCTCAGTTTAACTTCACAGAAGCACAGGAACAGCTATATGTCAAGGTGCGATCGGAACATAGTTTTTGGCATCCAGAAAAGGAAATATGTGTCGATTTACACTGGTCAATTCTGCCCAAATACTTCTCCTTTTCCCCAGAAGAAAAATTTATCTGGGACTGGGAAAACCGCGATCGGGTCTCCTTAGGAAAGAATAAAGTAGATACCCTCTCGAAAGAAAACCTGCTATTATATCTGTGCGCCCACAGTGCCAAGCATAACTGGTCCCATCTAAATTGGATTTGCGATCTAGCAGAACTATTACGCAGTCATCCCGACATGGACTGGGAGTTAATATTAGCGCGGACAGGTAAACTAGGAACTAGGCGGATGCTGTTTCTGGGTCTCGCCCTGGCACGGGATCTTTTCGGTGCAATGCTACCAGAGAAAATATCGCAGCAAATAGAATCAGACTCAGAAATTATATCACTTTCCCAGCAGGTGCGATCGGGACTTTTCCAAACAGAAACTCGCTTATTAGGGGAATTCCCGGTGGCGAATATCTATCTAAAAACCATGTCATCTGTTCGGGACAAACTCTGGTACTGGTATGATGCCATAATTACGCCAACTCCATTAGAATGGGCAATGATTTCCCTACCGAAATGGCTGGGAATACTTTATTACCCCCTGAGATTAATGAGACTTATTATCAAGTATGTCGGGGGAGAATTGAGCAATTGAGAATTGAGAATTGAGAATAGTTGAAGTCAATGAACAATTAGCAATTAGCAATTAGCAATTAGCAATTAGCAATTAGCAGTTAGCAATTAGCAATTAGCAATTAGCAATTAGCAATGAACAATTAGCAATTAGCAATTAGCCATGGGCGATCGGGAGTAACAAGCGACTGAGGAAGCGTCCATCTTCAAGTTGGTAGAGATGAAAGTCGCCACCCATGCGGCGCATGAGAGATTGACAGATAATCAAGTTTAAGCCAGGGGGTCGATCTAAAGTAGAGAAAGCGAGTAAGTCAAGGCGACTGGTTTGGAGTTCGGAAATTAAACGCGGATCCAGGACACCAGAGTAGGAGATCGACAGTTGTAATAAACGGGAATTGTTAATTGAGGACTGGGAATTGCCTCCTTGAGATTGCTCAGAGGCTCCCTCACCGAAGGCAGACCAGATGTCAATGCGTCCTCTGGGATTCGATCGCTGACAGGCAATAACGAGGAGTTCGTAAAGCACCAGTTCGACCTTGACGATGTCACCAACGATCGACAGGCCAGTGTCGCCGTGAACCTGAGACCAGAGTTGGCGCTGTTTAATCAAACGCTCGACCCGTTCGAGAGCCCTTTTCAGCAGACTAACTAGGGGAATTTTGGTAGAGTTATACTGAAGCTGCCACTGTTCGTACTTGAGCATGGAAGTCAGAGAACCGATAGTATTGGTCAACTGTCGCAGACCCTGCTGGTAGCGGGTGAGAGTCAGAGCATTTTTGGGCAGACCCAAGTTATGGAGCTTTTTGACCTCACCACCGCAGGAGCGATAGATTTCCTCAGTCCGACGCTGCTTGTACCAGTTAATCAGCTCTAGTTCCTCTCGCCGAGACTGGAACTGGGAGGTGAGGGTGAGGGTGCGGCGAGACCAAGCAAGCTGTCGCACCAGCACGCCAAAAGCATCCAGATATTGTTCGCCCCAGTGACGCCCCGAATAGTCCGCCACCAGGACTATACCAGTAGGTTCGTGTTCGGGTGCCGTGCGCAGGGCGATCGCCAG
>JBFRWI010000081.1:0-44468 GCA_051439505.1 Hormoscilla sp.
TTGTCAATGGTTAATTGAGAGCGTCATTTATAGTCATGAATAGATAGCTTTACTCTTTTCAATTAGCAATTAGCCATTAGCAAAGTTGAAAAATTGGCTGCTATCATCCCCTCAATGTGCAACGCCGCTTTTTTGTTATCTTGGAGATTCAGTCTTTTGATTTGGCGGATAGAATCAGAAATTGAAGCTACCCAGGATGTGGTTAAGCGCTGTTCTGCTTGGTTTTTAATCAAATGAATCAGCAACCGGAGCAAGAATGATTGAATATTCCGCAGGATAGCTTGTCTGCTCATGCCCTCTAGATCCTCTACAATGGCCAAAGCATCTCCATAGCGTCCCTCTAGGATGCTGGTTCTCAAGTCGATCAATTCCTGGGTCATGTGACTGCTTCTCCTTGTAATGGTGTGGTCAAATGTAGTTGCATTAGTAGGGTGGGCCGCACCCACTGTCATTCGCGGATCTGGTCTTCACATGCGGTCGGAGGTGCAAGACAACACCCCCTTGTGGTTTGCGACATTTATAGGATCGCATAAAAATGAGATTTGGCAGCGATATTTATATTAAAGGCTGTTGGGTTTCGTGCGTAGACCAAACCTACAGCTGCTACATCGATACGAAGATTACCGCCTACCTGACTTCCAAGCTTCTCCGCCATCAAGCTGAGTTAATTCATTATTGATAACTGTGGTCAAGTCTTTGATAGAGTAATTGTATGTCAGGTTCAAAAGAGCGATCGCCCGGTTCGTTACCAGTTCTCGCTCGACCAACTCAGATAATTGAAAAGGACTGTAGGCACCATCCATGACTTCCAGACTGGCGGTAGCAATGGCTTCGTCAAACTCTTCAGCAAGCATTGAGGACCATTCAGCAGACTTGACATAATAAGATGTTTTATTATCCTTGAGGTTCAGCTTGGCAATGTCTCGGAGAGAACCTCGAATAGAAGCTGCCCAGGAGTTGGTTAAACGCTGCTCGACTTGATTTTTAATCAAATGAATTAGCATTATGAGTAAAAAGGATTGGATGTTACGCAGTATAGCTTGTTTGCTCATTCCCTCTAGATCGTCTACAATAGCTAAAGCATCTCCATAGCGTCCATCCAGGATGCTGGTTCTTAAGTCCATTAGTTCCTGAGTCATATTGCTACTTCTCCCTTGTGGCTTGCAAGATATGATAACATAATCACGCGCCCCCCAGCCTGACTTCATCCATCAACCATCAGAAGGCCATGACAGCAAAAATAGTACCAATTCTCGACGCCGAAGAAATTCGCCGCATTCTCAATCGCCTCGCTTCCCAGATTGTCGAAAAGGCGGGAGACTTGTCCCAACTGGCACTCCTGGGCGTTTATACTAGAGGAGTCCCCCTCGCTCAGGCGATCGCGGACCAAATTGCCGTACTGGAAAACATCTCGGTACCCGTGGGGGCTTTAGACGTGACCTTCCATCGGGACGACCTCGACCAGATCGGCATCAGGACACCCGCGAAAACGGAAATTACCTTTGACTTGACGGGAAAAATTGTGGTACTTGTAGATGATGTCATCTATAAGGGTCGGACGGTACGAGCAGCCCTAAATGCCGTTAACGATTATGGTAGACCCGCCGCTATTTGGTTAGCGGTACTGGTAGACAGGGGTCATCGGGAATTACCCATTCACCCAGACTTTACTGGGAAAAAAATCCGGACGGCCAAGGAAGAAAAAGTTAAAGTTTATCTTCAGGATCTGGATGGAAGGGGCGCGGTCGAGTTAATAGCTCGATAACAGGAAATTATATTGATGGGGAAATTATCTGTGAACCAAGAAACAAGTCAAACCCAGACGCGCAAGGCAGATCATTTGCGGATCTGCCTGGAAGAAGATGTCCAATTCCACCAGACTACGAATGGACTGGAACGCTATCGCTTTACTCACTGCTGTTTGCCGGAACTAGACTACAGTGAGATTGATGTCACAACCAGTTTTCTGGGAAAAAAACTGGGTGCGCCGCTGCTGATTTCTTCGATGACGGGGGGAACGGAACGGGCGAAGAAGATTAATTATCGTCTGGCGGAGGTGGCGCAGCAGTATCAATTGGCAATGGGAGTGGGTTCCCAGCGGATAGCGGTGGAAAATCCCCAAGTTGCTGATACTTTTGCGGTCAGAAAGTTGGCTCCTGATATTCTCCTATTTGCTAATCTGGGTGCAGTGCAGCTTAACTATAGCTATGGGATTGATGAATGTCTGCGGGTGGTAGATTTGCTGGCAGCAGATGCTCTGATTTTACATATTAATCCGCTGCAAGAATGCATTCAAGCTGATGGAGATACTGATTTCCGAGGTTTACTTAACTCAATTGCTAAAGTTTGCCAAAAACTGCCCGTACCCGCGATCGCGAAGGAGGTGGGTAATGGAATTTCTGCTAGAATGGCAGAGAAGTTAATTGATGCCGGGATTAGCGCGATCGATGTGGCGGGTGCGGGGGGCACTTCTTGGGCAAAGGTGGAAAGCGATCGGGCCAACAATGCTTTGCAGCGCCGCTTGGGAAAAACCTTTGGAGACTGGGGCATACCGACGGCGGAATGCATTACCGGTATAAGAGTGATCGCACCAGACATTCCTTTAATTGCTTCTGGGGGGTTGCGCAATGGACTGGAGGTGGCAAAGGCGATCGCCTTGGGTGCGGACATTGCGGGTTTGGCATGGCCATTCCTGCAAGCGGCGACAGAATCAGAAGCTGCTTTGGGTGAATTAACGGAAGTGCTGATGGCGGAGATCGCCACGGTGCTGTTTTGCACTGGCAACGCCACGTTATCCGATCTAAAAGAGTCTCATGCCCTACAAAAATTATGATATACTTTGAAAGGGATAGAGGAGCGCAAAATCGGAAATTTGGCTGCTAGAATAAGTTGTATTAGTAGGGTGGGCACCGCCCACCTATGAGCAGATGTAGCCAACAACAATCAACAGGCGCAAGACCACAGGAGGAGGGCAATTAGCACTTAGCAATTAGCAATTAGCAATTAGCAATTAGCAAAGAAAGGAATAACAAATGCGTCAATTTCTCAAATATACCTTCGCGAGCTTGATCGGAAACCTGTTAGCAGCTATGCTAGTATTGAGTCTGGGGACTGGGGGACTGATTTTTCTGGTGGTGGCGGCAGCATCCAAAGATACGGGACCGCAAGTTAAGGATAAGTCGGTACTGGTTTTCGATCTGGGCTTGCAGATCAGCGATACTAACCCGGAATCATCCACGGGTGAGGCCCTCAGTCAAGTCCTATCAGGAGAAGATAGCAAGACAATTACCCTGCGATCGGTCTTGAATACTCTGGAAAAGGCAACAACAGACGATCGCATTGTCGGTTTGTACCTGGATGGCAGTGCCGGGGGTGCTGACACGGGGTTGGCCAATCTGAAAGAAGTGCGATCGGCCCTAGAGAAGTTCCGAGAATCGGGGAAACAGATCTATGCCTATGATGTGAACTGGGGGGAACGGGAATATTACCTGGGTTCTGTAGCAAACCAGGTGTTTCTAAACCCTCTGGGGGCGATGGAATTCAATGGTTTGAGTTCGGAAATTATGTTCTTAGCGGGCGCTTTCCAGAAATACGGCATTGGCATCCAAGTGCTTCGGGTGGGTAAGTACAAATCAGCGGTGGAACCGTTTATACAGACGAAACTGAGTCCGGAAAACCGGGAACAGACGCAACAGTTGTTGAACGACCTCTGGGGTGAGTTTCTCACAACGGTGGGGCGTCACCGGGATTTAGATGCAAAGCAATTACAGGCGATCGCGGACAGTCAGGGAATATTAAAGCCTCAGTCAGCCCAGTCGAAGCGCCTGGTGGATAAGCTAGCATATTTTGATGAGGTGGTGCGGGAATTGAAGCAACTGACTGGCAACGATGAGAAAGATAAAACTTTCAATCAGATAGATCTGACTACCTATGCTAGAGTTGCGGCATCTGATGGGGAGAGTCGATCGAAGAATCAGATTGCCTTGGTTTATGCTGAAGGTACGATTGTAGATGGGGAAGGTGGCGTCCGGGAAATAGGAGGCGATCGCTTCTCGGCCCTAATGCGCAAGCTGCGAGAAGACGATAAAATCAAGGCGGTAGTGTTGCGAGTGAATAGTCCTGGGGGGAGTGCCACTGCTTCTGAGGTAATTGGGCGGGAAGTTGAATTGACAAGTCAAGAAAAACCAGTTATTGTCTCCATGGGAGATTATGCTGCTTCTGGAGGCTACTGGATCTCTGCCCATGGCGATCGCATTTTTGCGGAACCGAATACGATCACCGGTTCCATTGGGGTTTACGGCATTCTCAGCAATATTCAAGAGTTAGCTAATAACAATGGCATTACCTGGGATGTGGTGAAAACTGGTCGCTATGCCGACATGCAAACCATTGCCCGCCCCAAGACTGATGCTGAGTTGCAATTGTATCAGAATACAGTCAATCGGGTTTACCAGCTATTCTTGGACAAGGTCGCAGATGGGCGGAACCTGCCTCAGCAAAAGGTAGCGGAAATTGCCCAAGGACGGGTTTGGTCCGGTCTCGCAGCACAAAATATCGGTCTAGTCGATGAAATTGGCGGCCTGGAAGCGGCGATCGCCTTTGCAGCGGAAAAGGCCGAATTAGGAGAAAATTGGCGACTGCAAGAGTATCCCAAAACTCGCAGCTTAGAAAAAAGAATTATCCGCAAGCTAGTGGGTACCAATGTTGATGCTGCCCCACCGGACCTGTTAACCCGGGAATTCCATAAATTACAAGCAGAGTTGGCAATTTTGACAACTCTCAATGACCCCCTGGGAGTCTATGCCCGCCTCCCATTTCATCTGCTGATTGATTGATCTACACACCCACACCCATATTCCCACCCCCACCGTCACCCCTACCCTAAAGGGTAGGGCTACAGGAACAAAGCCCGCCTGCGCGGGCTTAAGAGAAGAGGCGATCGCCCTAGAAAATGTTTGTAGTAAGGACTTTAGTCCTTTCCGGGTTGATAATGGAGGTAAGCAGGATGAAAGTCAAGAACATCGAAATACCGAAGACCCAGATAGCAGAATTCTGCGATCGCTGGCAAATCACAGAATTTGCCTTATTTGGTTCAGTGCTGCGGGATGACTTTCGCCCAGACAGCGACATTGATGTTTTGGTAACTTTTGCCCCAGATTCTCATTGGACTTTGTTTAACATAATTCGCATGGAGTCCGAATTAGAAGCCATCTTTGAGCGAAAGGTAGATTTGGTATGCAAACTGGCAATTCAGCAAAGCCCAAACTACCTGCGTCGTAAAGCAATTCTGAGTTCATCTGAGGTGATTTATGCGAGAACGCGATCTTCATTCCCTGTTAGACATTCTCATATCTGCGAGACTAGCTTTGAGCTATGTATCGGGAAAAACCAGAAGAGAATTTGAGGAGGATGTTCAATTTCAAGATTCTGTAATTCGGCGAATTGAACTTATTGGGGAAGCGACGAGACGTATTTCTGAGGAAACTCGCAGATCGCTGCCCCAAATTCCTTGGAGTGACATGGTGGGAATTCCGAACGATGTCATACAGGATTACGATCGAGTCAATTTGACAAAAGTTTGGGATACTGTCCATAATGATTTGCCGCCATTGATTGCAGAACTGGAAAAGATTGTGCCGCCAGAGGAGTCCGAATAATCTCTAACACTACTATATCCCCTGTCATATCAGCGACTAGCTGATGAAAGTAGGTTGGGTTGATCTTTGTTACCCAACCAGGGATGGCGGCAACAAAATCTATAGGTTGAGGCCCGCAAACCCCAACCGGGTGTTGGGTTTTCTCGATCGCCCTATAAAATGTTTGTAGTAAGGACTTCAGTCCTTTCCGGGTTGATAATGGAGGTAAGCAGGATGAAAGTCAAGAACATCGAAATACCTAAGACCCAGATAGCAGAATTCTGCGATCGCTGGCAAATCACCGAATTTGCCTTATTTGGTTCCGTGCTGCGGGATGACTTTCGCCCAGACAGCGACATTGATGTCTTGGTGACTTGGGATCCAAATTTTCATTTGACTTTCTCTAACCTGGATCGGATGGAGTCCGAATTAGAAGCCATCTTTGATCGAAAGGTAGATTTGGTATGCAAACTGGCAATTCAGCAAAGCCTAAACTACTTGCGTCGCAAAGCAATTCTGAATTCCGCTGAGGTGATTTATGCGAGAACGCGACCTTCATTCCCTGTTAGACATTCTCATATCCGCGAGACTAGCTTTGAGCTATGTATCGGGAAAAACCTGGAGAGAATTCCAGGAGGATGTTCAATTTCAAGATGCTGTGATTCGGCGAATTAAAATTATAGGGGAGGCAACCATACGTATTCTTGAGGAAACTCGCAGATCGCTGCCCCAAATTTATTGGAGTGACCTGGTTGGAATTCTTAACGATGTGATTCAGGATTACGATCGAGTCAATTTGACAAAAGTTTGGGATACTGTCCATAATGATTTGCCGCCATTGATTGCAGAACTGGAAAAGATTGTGCCGCCAGAGGAGTCCGAATAATTACTAACACTACGATATCCCGCGTTATATCAGTGAGGGTAAAGGGTAAAATTACGATCGAACCAAATGATATAGAATACAGCTCGGTCTCGATAACCTACCATAGGAGCCTTACCACAAAACCGAAACGCGATGAAATTGACATCATCTGTGATATGACCGGGAATTGACGATCGAATAGCCTCTCTACTAATCTTCTCGTAGCCTAATCCATGACGAGGCTGACTTTTGATTTCACTCCAAGTGAGTTGACTGAGTTTAGCGATTGTATCCGCAAAAGCTGCTTTTTCATCTTTTGTGCATTGAGAGAGACTATAGTCTTTGTTCATGTACTGCAAAGAAAACATGGGTGGCTGCTGCTCTGGCGGGATATCAGTTGTATCTTTTTCAGCAATCCTTCTGCCTTTTTCTTTGCGGTTCTTAGCATTAAACCGCTTCTGCTTCATAGTTTAGCTGAGTCTTGAAATAGTCTTTCATCGATCGATCGCTAATCATACTGCGAGTTGATGATGCTGCCTGCCAAGGCGATTCTGCTTGAGTCATATTGCGCAATTTCCAGGCAGAAAACTGCCCAAACACTGAATATACTTCATCCAGAAGACTGCGCGTTTCCTCGTCATACCGGGTAAAATCAATCTCGGTTGGACAGGGTATAGCACCATTACCATATTTTTGGTAGTATTCATATAACTCCGGCACCACTGGACCGTGAGTCCAAGCCGCGATCGCCTCTGTAAATAAGGGGCGATCGTAAAGAGCCAGATGAAAACCTTGAGCATAATAAACCAGTTTCTGAAGCTTGAGATTAGACATGAGGTCGCCAGCGGACTCATCTTGTTGTGCTAAAAAGTAGTTAGCTACATCGTAACAGTTAAGCATGATTAACTCTCTATCATTAAAACAGCTAGAATATCATCCCGTTCCAAATCATCGTAGTCTTCTAGAATCTCATCGATACTCATGCCAGACGAGAGCAATTCCAGGATACATTCTACAGGATAGCGCATTCCCCGGATGCAGGGTTTGCCGTGGCAGATATTCGGATCGATCGTGATCCGCTGCAAAAGCTGGTTTTCCATAGCTATTATCCCCTATTGTACTGCGATTGAATAATTATAATACCATTTTGAAAAAAGGTTGCTACTGTGCGATAAATTCCCTCACTTCGCTGTCAGCCCGCCGGGGGTTCAAACCCCCGGAGTTCCCAGGCGGAGCCAGGGAACTCGGCTTTGTGTCGGTTAAACCGACTAATAACATAATCCTTAAACTAATTGTAGTCACGTTTGAAAAAAATGGTATAACTTGAAAATTGCGAATTGCGTATATGCAGTAGCGTAGGCGTAGCCGCATAGCGCTATTGCGAAGGTGGGCGGTGCCCACCCTACACAAGGTTTGAGCAGTTGAGCCGATCGCCATAATATTGCCGATAAAGGTTACACAAAGGCATGACGGCATTTCCGTGAAATTTCACCAACCCCATACTGCGTAATTTGAATGCTTCTGCTGTCGGGATCTCGACGGGCACATTGGCTGCCAAGACTTGTTTAATTGCTGCCGCTAATTCGGGATTTTCTTCTAAGTTATATAAATGGCGGCGCAAATGGTCGCAATATGGTCCTTCTTCCGTAGGCGCTATTTGCAATAACTCTGGCAAACTCATCCGCCCTCTGGCTATTTGATAAAGGGCCATCCTCACTAAATAGGGATGTCCTCCTACCATTGCCATCAGCTGTTCTGTCTGGGTGTCACACCATTCTAAATTGTGTCTCCCTACCAAGTCCTGCACCTGTTGTTGGTTTAATTCGGGCAACTCAATGGGTAATCCTACATTGAAAGGCGATTGATTGATGTTCAGGGGAATGTATACTTCCTTGGAATGGGCGATCGCCAACCGCACTCTTTTCCAAGCAGCATCGTTCTTGCCCCGTTCGTGCCAGGCCCGCAGCAGTCCGAAAAAGTCCGTGGCAATTACCGGATGTTGGAAGATCTGATCCACTTCATCCAATCCTAAGGCGATCGGGCTAGCAATTTCGGACAGCAGATATTTTTGAAAGTATCTAGTACATTTGCTCTTGCTGCCCAGAGGACCTTTCCAATATTCTGCTAGCTTCTCTTCCAGTTCCAATTCTTCAGTAATTTTGGCACAGAACCACTGCAAAAATAGATCCAGGTTAGTGAAAAACTCAGCATCCGCTAACTGAAAGTTTAACTCCACTTTTTGATAGCCTTGCAGGGTGGCACGATAAAGAATGCGACTCATGAGAGAACTTTTACCCATCTGCCGGGGGGCCTTGATTCTAATCAATGCTGCTGGCTTGATAATGGCCTGGTAACAGTCCGATTCTACGGGAGGACGTTCCACGTAAAAGGGAGATTCTAAACTTACTAAACCCTCCGGTGCCTCCCAGGTTAGCAATTGGCTTTCCCGAGGGATGGTATAGGTGATGGTGGTATCAGAGGAACCGGTTAGTTGCTCTAAAGCTTGCAGGGCTTGACCTGCGGTTTGGTAACGCCGCCGATAGTCATAGCGCACCATCTTGTCCAGAATTTCGGCAAAACCCGGACGGACAGATGCCGTCGCGCCCCACATAGCGCAACAGAATTCTCCACTGTCATCTTGCGGTAGTTCTCTGGGAGACCACCCTGTCAAAGCCTGCATTACCACCATGCCCACAGCATAGATATCGCTGCTAAAATGGGGGTGAAAAGCTCCTTGTTCGCTCGGCATATAGCCCGGAGAACCGACAACAACGGTGATGCTAGTTTGTCCCGTCACATTCGCTGCCCGGTGACTGACTTCTTTGACTGCCCCAAAATCAATCAGCACGATCTTGCCATCTTTCTGGCGTCGAATTAAGTTCGCAGGTTTGATGTCCCGATGGATGACTTGCTGTTGGTGGACAAATGCTAGCACCTCCAAGATATCCTGAAGTAGGGCGATCGCCTTTAGTTCGCTCAACCGCTTGCCGGGAGTCAGTTCTTTGTCCAGGGGTTCCCCTTCAATATACTCCTGCACCAGATAGAACTCCCCCTCTTGCTCGAAGTGAGCCAACAGGCGCGGGATCTGGTCGTGACTGCCCAACTTATATAATGTTTGTGCTTCCCGATCGAATAGGCGCTTTGCCACCTCCAGGCTGGCGCGATCGCGTACAATAGGTTTAAATTGCTTAACCACGCAGAGGGGGTGGCCGGGTAAATGACTATCTCTGGCCAGAAAAGTTTGACCAAACCCGCCTTTGCCCAGGGGTTTAACTACGTGATAATGACCTGCCAGTATTTCTGCCATATCAACCTTTACTCTGATATTCTCACTTTCCTATTCTACCCCTCGTTCCCTCTCGTTCCCTCTCGTTCCCGTGGTCATGCGTCAGTTGGTACGGAGAATCTTCGCGTGGGGGCCATAAACCGGGTTTCTTAAATTTTTCTTCCGCTTTTACGTCTTATTTTATCGCAGAAACTCGGTTTCTCGTTTGTCGGACTATCATACTTGTGACCGCACCCTTCTTTATAGGGTTTTCAGTCGGTTTTCAACCGACTTTAGCTAAAAGCCTTTGGGTTTTAACCCCCGGCGGGCCAGGAGACCAAAAGTATGCGCGTTAAAAGCGATAATTATGATCGCCCACCCACATACTCACGGGCAGGGCATTACCCCGATCGTCCACCTTCACTTCTACCACAAAAGAGCGTGCTTGGCTAGCTTGTGCTTGAGAAATCTCCCGATTAATTTCCACCCGCTGGTCCTCTGGCATATAGTAAGTTTCCAGTCCGTACAAGATCTGACCGTACTTCTGGAATTCCCCCTTTAATGCTACCCGATCGCCCGACAAATCTTTGGGCCGATCGCCACTCACTGCCACTGGCACCCAAGCCGCTGGTGCTCCGGCTTTGTCACCCCCAGGTTTTTCCAGAATTACGTAGAAGCTAGTTTCAGATTTTCGATCGCGCGGAAGCTTTACCACTGCTTTCCCACCGGGCAATTCTTGCAGAGTTTCCCGACTAGAGATATCATAGCTTAAAGTCTGATAGTAACCTCGCAATAGATCGTAGGGGTCTACCGGTCTAGTCTGAATAATTACTGTCTTTCCTGTCAGGTAGGTATAGACAGGTTGTGCTGCTACCGAGAAGATCAGCAACCCTTGGAAGGCCAGGGGTAACCACAAACGCCAACCCGGCATTCGCTTTCTACCTTGCTGTCCCAGATGGGGCATCCGCTGGGGGATTTTCTCTTCTACAACTTGGTCCTTATTGTCAGCAAATGCTTGATTCTTTTCCATGGTTAATCCTCCTCAGAAGGTTTCACATTCCCTAGGTGGCGTTCAAACCATAAACCCGCAGCGAGTACGCCCACTCCACATAAAACTAATACCAATGATTTTAACATCAATCCCGTATTATATTCTAACATCCGCGAGCTGATTTGCAGTATTAGCAACACCATCCCACCCCAGAAGCTACCGCGTCGCCCTCGTGATAACCCCACTCTCATTAAGCCGGCGGCTAGCAGAAACAGCTGCACGTTGAAAATAAATGTGGCTAATTCGGGAACGAATATACTACTATCTTGCCAGAGAAAGACTGAGGCTGTCACTACAATTAAGCCCGCTATTACACTGCTAATTAGGTCAAACCCCCAGCGGTGGGGATGCCTGCTGCTAGGTCGTGCCATTTGCCACCATTCCCAAAGGGCGATCGCGCTGAATATGGCCACATCCAGCAACAACCAAACTCTGTTACTGTCGAAACCCGACGGGGAAAAATATCGCCAAAGCCCATTGAAAGAACAGCAATAAAATACTATACTCAGATAGATGATGCCGATCGCCCGGGCGACAAATCTAAAGTATCTGCTGTCTACTTTCGGCCAGTTCAAGTCATCGTAACCCCAGAATAGGGCCGGTGGCAAAACGCAGGCGATCGCCAACATCCCGATATTCGGTAAAGCTACCGAGTTCAAGAACAAAGCTGGAATTAAAGTCAGCGCTGCTAGGACAAAAATTACCCGCGATCGACAGCAATAGGCCAGGGGCACAAACAGCAACCCTGCCAGCAATGGCATGTGTCCTAACAGCAATTGCTGCCAGAAAACATTTTGATATAATAAGTCATCTACTCCCAGAAAATAACCCCATGCTACTAGGATAATTGCCATCACTCCCAAGGATGTCATCCGCAGACTATAAGCCATTGCTAGCACTCCCAGTCCCCAAATTAGCAATAGCTGATAAAATGGTCCGCTTTGGTGAAACATTTGAGACGTTTGCCCCAGTAGCGCCCCCAACATTAGCGCCCCCAACAGCAATAACCCGTGCCCTAACCGCTGCCGTTTATCTATGGGACTGCGCCATAGATAAAACCCCGCCACATTCGCCCCCACACATAAACTCAGCAGCAGCATCAGCTTCGTTCCTTGGGACCATTGCTGCCAGTTTGCCGCTACAAAGGAGATCGCCCCTAAACCGATCAGAATACCGCCCAACCCTAATAGTATGGTCACAAAGCGGTTGCTCGCCGCTGAGGACAGGCGATCGAATTGATAGCGTTCTGCTAGCTGTTCGTATAGATCGGCGTCTATCAGTCCCTCAGCTTGCCATAATGAAGCTTCTTTGCGCAGATACCGGCGGAATTTTTCTGATACCATCTCTCTAAATTGTTAATTGCTAATTCTTCATTGCTCATTCCTCACCCGATCGCTGACTATATTTCCTCAGAAGGGCGATCGACATGCAACTGCTGTCTGCCATTCCGGACCACCCGCAACATTTCGCTCAACCGCTGCTCCATATCCAGCAACACTCCATCCGCGTACTCATCTGCTCCTCTCTGAATGGCTTCACATTCCAATATTGTCTTGCGCCGCATTTCTTCTAGTTCCTGCTGCGCTAGATTTTCTATTCTGTCTATCTCCCCGATCGTCTGATCCTTGGCAATATCGCATTCCTGCTGCACCTGTTGCCTGATCCTCATGGCCTGCATTTCCGCCTGCTGCACTAACTCATGTTGATTCAAAATCTCCTCCGCTTTTTGTTCGGCAGCTAAAATA
The DNA here is from genome assembly GCA_051439505.1 of Hormoscilla sp. GTDB lineage: Bacteria > Cyanobacteriota > Cyanobacteriia > Cyanobacteriales > Desertifilaceae > Hormoscilla. The sequence goes on from JBFRWI010000081.1 coordinate 12,563, forward strand.
TATTCTTGGGCATATTCTTTCGCTTCTTCGATGATATTCTCCCGACGTTCGATGATTTTCGCTGCTAGCTCGAAGGCTTTCGGCAGATTGTACTGCACTAGCTCAATATAATCTAACAGTTGGTCTTCATCTACCACCGTGTATCGGGTAAAGGGAATGTGGAAACTGCCGAGAATCAGTTCCTTCAACTTTTCTAGTTCTGTCTGAACATCTATCTCTCTGGTTCGCCCTGTTTCTGAGTAGGCGTCCAGTCCAGTTTCTAGTGACTCTCCTGGGAGGGTAGAGGAGAGTGCTGATTGTTCGGGCTCGATCCGGGATGGGTTTTGTTGGCGTAACATTGGTAAATATCTAATGCAACGTGCTGGGGAACTAGATGATCTATGGGACCGCCAAATTTGGCGATCTCTTTGACTAAGCTACTGCTTAAAAAGCTATACTCGTTAGAGGTTGCGAGAAAAACTGTCTCGATTTCAGTTGAGAGAGTTTTATTTGTGTGGGCCATTTGAAGTTCGCCTTCAAAGTCTGACAGTACCCGCAAACCCCGCAGCAGCACTTGCGCCTGCTGCTTTCTTGCATAGTCCACTGTCAGTCCGTTATAGCTGTCAACGGTGATGTTCGGCACATGTTGGGTCGCCAGGCGGATTTGCTGCAAGCGCTGTGATACCGAGAATAAAGGGGTTTTATGGGGATTGATCAGCACTACTACGATAATCTGCTCGAACAGCCGACCGCCTCGCTCGATGATGTCCAGATGACCGAGAGTTATGGGGTCGAAGCTTCCTGGGTAGATGGCAATCACTTGTGTACAGTTCCTCACGGTTACTGAGGCATTATAGTCTTTGATGCCATAATTTTATTGTACGCCGTGAGATTATTTCCCGCTCCCCGACCCCAATCTCTATCCAAAAGCCCCGTCCATCTTACCCCTCCCTGGTCTATTGCTTGGGGTAACTCTCCCCAGCTTGATGATGGCGGCAGCTGGCGCGACGCACAACTGACTATTTTTCACGCTCAGCCTGCTTTCAGCCCCAGTCAGCGATTTGCTGTTCTGGGCGATCTCTGGTTGAGTAATCGCGGCCCCTTGCGCGATCGCCTGGCCATCCCTCCTGTCCCTGACGCCCAGTTGGTGGCGCAGCTGTGGGAACGTTGGGGTGTGGATGCTCTCGGTCTGCTGGAGGGGATCTTTGCTCTGGCGGTTTGGGATCGAGAACGTCAAGAGTTGTACTTGGCTCGCGATCGCGCGGGCGGACGTACTCTTTATTACACCACTGGGGGTTCTCTGCGTTGGATTGCACCCCGACTCCGCCTACTCTCATCATACCACTCCCACGAGTTAGATCTCGTCGCTTTGCGGGATTACCTTTGCTGTGCTTTTGTCCCGGGCGATCGCACCCTTTGGCGCCATGTCCGGGAGTTACGTCCGGGGTCTTTTCTGACTTTACCAGATGATTCTATTACTGTCTACTATCAGTTCCAGGCGGACGTGCAAAATGCCGATCGCCCTTTGGCCTGGCACGGCGATAATGTGCGATCGCTTTTGGAGCGAGTTGTGGGAGAATATTTACCCAAAGGCGAACCCGTGGGTGCCTATTTATCTGGCGGTTTGGACTCTAGCGCCGTTACCGCCCTGGCGGCCCAATTACATGATAAGTCAGTCCATACCTATTCTATTCATTTTGGGGCGGAATTTCCCAATGAACTGGAATTTTCTAGTTTGGTGGCCCAGCATTGCGGCACCCAGCATCATATTCTAGAGATTACTCCCCAACAGATGTGGGAGCAACTGCCTCTGACCATGGCCCATCTGGACGACCCGATCGGGGATCCCTTGACCGTTCCTAATTTCCTCTTGGGAAACCTGGCCCGATCGCATGTTAATGTCATCCTGAATGGAGAGGGAGGAGACCCCTGTTTTGGCGGACCGAAAAATCAGCCCATGTTACTGAAGCAGTTATATCATACCATGGATAATTCCCAACTGCTTGGGGATTATTTGACTTCCTTTAAGAAATGTGCTACAGATTTATCTAGGTTGCTAAGACCTGACATTTGGACGGCAGTAAAAGATGAACCTTCCGTGTTTGCTGCGGATCTCTTTGCTTCAGGGGAATATCTGAATCGCTTGATGATGCTGAACATTAAGTTTAAGGGGGCAGACCATATTTTAACAAAGGTTAATAATCTTACTCGGGCCGCCGGACTGTCAGGGCGATCGCCTTTATTCGATGGGCGCATTGTGGAGTTATCTCTGGAAATTACCCCAGCATGTAAACTGGCGGGGGCGGTGGAAAAGGCCGTGTTAAAACAAGCAGTCGCCGATCTTTTGCCCTCCGAAATTATTCACCGTCCTAAAAGTGGCATGATGGTTCCCGTACAGTTCTGCTTTTACAAGTATTGGCGCCGCCCCGCTAAAGCTTTATTGTTAAATAAAAAAGCCGCGATCGCCCCCTATCTGAATCAAGATTTAATTCGCGACTGGTTAAATTACCGAGGCGATACCTGGAGACGCTATGGTGTTAAACTCTGGTTGTTGGTTAGCTTAGAAATTTGGTTGCAAGTCAATAATTCCCGCTAGTCCGCCGGGCAATACTTCTCGGTTAATAACTTGTCATTGCGAGGGGGGGCTGCCAAACGAGCAATCTTGGGATCCCCGCGCTTAATCCCCCCCGTTAGCGCAGCGGCCCGACGCAGGAGGGCTAGCAATCTCACCGACGACGCCGAAGCGCTTTTCCTCTCATACGGGGGATTGCTTCGGGGGGGTTAACTCAAGAAAGCATAAATTAATCGCTACGTACCCCCCCCCTCGCAATGACAGATAATATGCTTAACCGAGAAGTATTGGTCCGCCGGGGGGTTAAATTCCCAGCTAATAGCTAAAGCCCGCCGGGGGTTAAAACCCCCGCGTCATAGCTAAAGGAAGGTTAAAACCGACTAAAAGCATTAAACTATTAAATAGGGCGATCGCCTCACAGTCAACTCCGTTTCTGAATTATCTGCTGCTATATCTTTCTCTCAGCTTACTTAAAGCTTCACGGTATTCCTCATGTTCCTTATAATGGTCTTCAAAAAAAATCCCGTCTTTATACCCGTACAAAATCAGATTGGAGTCAATATTTTTGAAGAAGTCCTCTCTATCATTTGGTTTAACTACCTTAATATATATCTTAAAAAAATTCTTGACATAGTTGTAGATATAGGCGTTAAATTCATTGATTTCATCCCGGGAAAATTCCTCATCAAAAGACTGATGGATGATATGCTTATCGTAATACTCGTATGGTTTTACTTGGCGGTAAATGTTAAATTCGAGCGACCCGCGATAGTCAGCAATTCTGAGCAAGTAATGATAGCTATTGCTATCCCTTTCGATTTCTAAAGCAAATGGAAATGAAAAAGCACATTTCCAATCGTCAAACAATTTACTGCTTTCTCCCGTTAATTCCTTGAGAGCGATATATACTTGACCGAGGCTTAAAGCTTCGCCTCGCAGTTGTTCGTACTGGAAGAAGCCGATAGAAAATCTGTAATCGTCGGCGATGCATAAGCTTTTCCGCCTTAATTCATGGTATCGATCGTCATCCAAGCGTTCCAGCCGATATTGGACGTTTTTGAGCTTGACAACAATGGTTTTTTCTTGCATGGTACTCCTCCTCGGGTTAATGTTAAGCAATTTGCAATTACAATCCTCACCAGATTGATTCCATACTTAAACTAAATCTCGGTAAGACATCTTCACCAGAGAGAGTCGTGGGATTTTCTAAGGCTTCTTTCTCTTCACCTTGGCGATAAATTTCCACTTGTCTGTTTTTGCGGTCGATCGACCATCCCAAGCGGGTGCCATTTTCCTGGTATTCCCTCATTTTCGCTTGCAGGGCTGTTAAGGAGTCGCTAGGAAAACGTAACTCGATCGCGAAATCAGGGGCAAAGGGCAGAAATTTTTCCTGCTGTTCGGTGGTGGTTCCATCTTTCCAAAGGTATCCAGGCCCCACCGAGAGACCTGTCACTCCCATTCGGTAGGGTAAACCCTGTAGAAGAATCAAATGCTAGTTATTTTCCTTTCTCCTTTGATAAATTTGGCTACAATTCCATCATCACCAGATTGATTCCAGACTTAAGCTAAATCCCGGTAAGACATCTTCTCCAGAGAGAGTCGCGGGATTTTCTAAGACTTCTTTCTCTTCACCTTGGCGATAAATTTCCACTTGTCGGTTTTTGCGGTCGATCAACCATCCCAAGCGGGTGCCATTTTCCTGATATTCCCTCATTTTCTCTTGCAGCGCCGTTAAAGAGTCGCTGGGAGAACGTAACTCGATCGCGAAATCGGGCGCAAAGGGCAGAAATTTTTCTTGCTGTTCCCGGGTGAGGGCGTTCCATTTTGCTAAAGGTATCCAGGCAGCATCGGGAGACCTATCACTTCCATTCGGTAGGGTAAACCCTGTAGAAGAATCAAATGCTACTCCCGTGCCGTCAGCATCAGCCCAATTTGCCAACTGCTGGGCAATTTTCAGGTTGCGTTTTCCCGTTCCTCCTCCTGTGGGTGGCATGATAATTAACTCTCCAGTTGCAGTACGTTCTAATCTCAGGTTGCTGTTTGCTTGACAAATTTTCGCAAACTGTTCGGGACTCAGTTTTACCGTTGCGGGAATATTTAAGCTGACTGCTGTCATAGTCATTTTACCCGTTCTCCACATTTTTTTACTCTTTGCTGGCGGGCCTCTGTTCTACGATCGCCAAGGAAGCGCTAAAGCGCTTACTACGAACCGAGACCTATTCACCGGTTGGCCTTTTAACCGAAACTGTCCGATGCAAATATTATAGCACTCGTACTGCTATTGTCATAATCTCCATCTCCATAAATCGAAATCATGCCATCATCGCTACCAGGTTCCCGACTTCTGCCAATTCCGTGAGTCAGGACTTGCAGCAACCTTTCGGGAGTGAAGAATTCTAATTCCACATAATTTCCCGCTTCTAACCATTCTAGTTCATCTTTAGCTAAACTCTGTCGCACTGGCTCTGGCATCTGTTGGCATGCTTGCGCTGACTCTTTTGAGTTGCGCACGGAAATATTTTTACTCTTTAATACGTGACGCGGTAGCAGTCCGAGGTCGTAAATTGCCACGTTACTGTTGGCAAACCAATCTGGACTGGTACCCAGCTGGTGTCGGAGACTAATGCCGTCAGGAGTAGCATCATGTAGGGCGTAAACTTTTAACGACTGATTTCGCCCTAACATCTCTAATACTGTACTAAATATACTCTGGGGATAGCCCGCGATACTCAGGACGGCGCAGTTGTTTTCAAAGTGGAAGTTGTTCGCTATTAGCATTTGCGCGATCGCATCACTGTCGCAGACCACGACTCTGTCAAAGCTATAAGCCGTGACATCCGGACTGACTGCAACTGAGGCATTCTCCTGCTTGGCAGGAGGTAACATTTTCCCGATCGCACCATTCACTTGGGTCCAGCTATGCACCCACTTTTGCGTTTCGCTGGGTCTGATATATAGAGATTGGGGGATGTAGAATAGGCGTTGCAAATGCCTTTTACCCAGATTGAATAATAACAGACCCGTGCCTATCCCGAGGATAAATATAAAAGCTGCCACCGAGGGAATCTCTGATAGCAGGATAGCAAAAAATATTCCTCCTAATGCCAGTAAGCCTCCACATACTTGCAATCCTCGGGCATAAAATTTCCGAGTCTGAGGGCCATGTTTTCCCGAAAGTATTTCCACGACCGCGACCATGATAAAGATAATTAGTCCTATGCCCCATAAGAAACTGAGAATAATGCAGAAAGCCAATAAACCTCCCGTTGAAGCAGAACTTTTCCTGACTAAACGCCTCTCTAAAGCATAAAAAAACTGTTTGGGCGTGAAGTAGAGGGTGTTTTCCGCCGAGATGGCCTTGAGGGCATTGTTAAAGAAGCCATCTGTGAACCTGCTTCCTGCTTGGGGATCGAAGACAAAGGGATGGTTGCAGTTTTTACAGCGCCCCTGAGAAGCCGTGCGATCTTTGAGATTGTTGTCTGTATCACATTGAATGCATTTCATAATTATCCGTAGGGTGGGCATCGCCCACCATTACCGTAGCTTAACCGAAACTGTCCGATGCAAATATCATAGCACTTGTATTGTCATCATCTCCATAAATAGAAGTCATGCTATCATCGCTACCAAGTTCTCGACTCCTGGCTATTCCTTGAGTGACCACTTGCAACAACCTTTGGGGCGTGAAGAACTCTAATTCCACATAATTTCCCATTTCTAACCATTTTATTTCATCCTTTGATAAACTTTGCCGCACCGGTTCTGGTAGCTGTCGGGCTGTTTGCGCAAACTCAGGTGACCGTCGTACAAGCATATTCTTACTGGCAAATACGTGGCGCGGTAGCAGTCCGAGATCGTAAATGGGGACGTTACTGTTGGCAAACCAATTTGGACTGGACCCCAGGCGGTGAACGAGACTAACGCCGCCAGGACTGGCATTATGTAGGACGTAAACTTTTAAGTTGGGATTCCGGCGCAGCATCTTTAATACGGTGCTAAATATACTCTGGGGATATCCAGAGATACTCAGGACGGCGCAGTTGTTTTCAAAATGGAAGTTGTTGGCGATTAGAAATTGGGCGATCGCCGCCCGATCGCAAACCACTACCCTGTCAAAGCTATAAGCAGTGATATCGGGACTGACTGCAACCGAAGTAGTCTCCTCATTGGGAGTCGGCAACATTTTGGGAATTTCATTCACTTGCGTCCAGCGATTAACCCAGATATCAACATCGCTTGGTTTGACAGAGAGAGGTTGTGCTCCATAGGATGATATGCGAGACAATTGCCGCTGACCGAAATAAATTAATCCCAAGCCCAGGGTAATGCTGACTATAAAAACAATGACTCCTACAACTGGAATGCTTGATAATGTCAAGCTAATAACTATTCCGACAATTAAACCGAGCTTGGCAATTTTAATTGCTGTAGTTACCTGATTTATGCGGCTGCTCTTGTTTTTCTTTTTTGAATTGCTGTCTTCTAACTTGAAACTACTTATTATTAGAATTAGGGATTCTATTGCCCATAAAGCTGCTGGTAAAAAATCCTGCCCGATCGTCCAGATCGTGCCTAATGTTACCCAACAGACTATCACACAGATAGAGAATTTTATAGAAGCAATTTCTGTAGCCGATTTTTTTAATCGCCTCTCTAAAGCATAAAAAACCTGTTTGGGAGTAAAGTAGAGGGTGTTCTCCACCGAGATCGCCTTCAGGGCATTGTTAAAGAAAATATCAGTGAACTTGCTTCCTGCTTTAGGATCGAAGACAAAGGGATGTCCGCAGTTTTTGCACCGCCCCTGATTTGCCGTGCGGTCTTTCAGATTGTTGTCTGTATCACATTGAATGCATTTCATGGTCTACTCTCCTCTGACACTTTATTTACTATACATCACGCAGTTCCAAATCTGACTAATTTCAGCTAAAGATTTGGTTATCCACTAACACCTTATAATCCTCCCGCTGGCGAATCAAGCGATGATTGCTATTCTCTAGTAACACCTCCGCCGGCAGCGGGCGATGTAAAAAATGGGAGGACATGGCATAACCATAGGCTCCGACATCTAATATAGCAATGATATCGCCAATTTGCAAGGCTGGCAACTGGCAATTTTTGCCCAGATAATCCCGCGAATAGGTGGTATTGCCGCAAACATCGGTCCTGTAGGTTTCGCCGGTTTCTTGCCAGCAGACAATTTCCCGATATCCCCCATGCACCGCTGGTACGGAAATATTCGCTACTGTCGTATCGACTCCCAGAATTTGCTTGCTTTCCTGCCACTTTACCGATATTATCTTTGCCAGTAAACTGCCGCAACCCGCGATCGCCGCCCGTCCGGGTTCGATAACCAACTTAATTTCCCGTCCCAGCTGTACCAACTGCTGAGTTAATTCCTGGCCAAACATTTCCCAGTCAAAGGCCGCCCCATCTCGATGGTAAGGATAGCCGAAACCGCCGCCAAAATCCAGATATTCCCAATCTGGCAATAGCTTGGCCGTGGCCATCACCTCATTAATGACTTGGGTAAAAGCTGTGGTAGCATTAGTCCCCGTCCCGCGATAAAAGTGCAAACCGCTGATTTGTAAACCTGCGGCATTGGCAATTTTCACGGCAGCGGGAAACTCAGCGGGACGTACTCCAATGCGACTCTCACCGGTTACTGCCGGTAAATTCAGCCGCAACCCCAATCTTGTCAGATTTGGAGATACATTTTGATTTTGATAGACATCACAAAACTGTTGCAGTTGGGAGATGCTATCAAGGTTGAAGGTAGCGACACCCCATTCTAGCAATTGTGCCATTTCTGCGGGACGCAAATTACTACCACTATCAACTATTTTTTGGGGTGCAAATCCTGCTTTCAGTCCCAGATAAGCATCTCCTGGGGTATTCGCATGGAGTCCCCAACCCGCCTCCCGGAATATTTGCAGTAAACTGATATTACCATTGGTGACGCTAGCAAAGTGAAATTGCTTGTGCCGATAGGGAATTGACTGGGTAATCTGCTGGATAGTTTGGCGCAGAGTTTCCCCCTCATAGACATACAGCGGAGAACCGTAAGTCTCTAGTAATTCCGACGCTACTTGCAAGCTATATGGCATTTTTTCTCCTTCTCTACACTTCTCTTCGCTGTTAGCCCGCCGGGGGTTCAAACCCCCGCGCGTTACCAGGCGGTCCCCAGGTAACGAGGCTAATGTAAGCTGTGCATTTCAATGTAATTAATCTAGCCCGCGCAGGCGGGCTTTGTTCCTGTAGCCGGACCCTTTAGGGTTCGGGCGGTGGCTGCGAACCTACATTGAGTAGCGTTCTAACATGCGCCACCACCAGGATGGTAACACAAAAGGACTGAATAAAGTTTTTTCTGTTGCTGCTTCTCCTAATACTTGTCTGCGCCAGACTTGCCACATCATTAGTAACCACAGGGTTTCCCCAATGCGGCGACCTCTAATTTGCCCGCCCAACTGTCCCCGAATTACTTTCATTGCTATGTCTGGAATGAACCTACCCCCCGATCGCACGTTTCCTGGGTTTAACCATTTTCCCACTTCCGGCCACAATTCATTTAAGCACCACAAGGTTAAGGGAACCCCCATTCCCCGCTTTTCTCGCCAAACAATTTCCACAGGTAACCATGATTCTACGGCCCGTTTCAGCAGATACTTTTCACAAGCACCCTGCAAGCATAATTCCCCTGACAGTTGGAATGTCCATTCCGCTAGAGGCAGGTCGCAAAAGGGCGATCGCACCCTTAAATCCCAAGCCAAAGCCAAATTAGTTGCCCTGGGATGGATATTTTGAGCCCCTTTCAGCATTAAGGTAGCACGGCGGAGGCGATGTAGCAATGAATTGCAGTAATTTGCATCTAAAGCTGAGTCTAACCAAATTTGGGGATTAATGTCCTTAACCTGTTGATAAACATCACCTTGCCAAACGCGGGCCTCATAACTATAGAGGCGATGAAAAGTGCGGAGATATTGCTGAGTAAAGTCCTCCCTACCTCCGGGATGCAACGCATTATATACACCGGCGGCAATCAAAGGTTTATTGGTCCATCCTGCAAACAGTTGATCTCCCCCTTCCCCATTAAAAATGATGCCCACTTCTTGACTCGCCCTTTGACAAAGTAAATATAAAGGAATCGTCACCCCATCCCCAAAGGGTAAATCTAAAGCTGCTGCGGTAGCGGTAATATTCTTTTCGATCTCTTTGGCGGTTGCTGGCACTTTCACCAAGGGGATACTTAAATGGGACGCCACCTTTTCTGCATAGGGTAATTCCGACAACTCCTCAATGCCAAAATCGAGACTGTAAGCGCGAACTTTGATGCCCCTTTGGACTAACAATGCTGCTACCGTAGCAGAATCTAATCCTCCCGAAAGAAATACTCCCACTTCTGTACTCGATGATAAGTCGGCAATTTGCCGATCGACCGCCTGTTTCAGCAGAGTTTGCAACTGGGCGATCGCCTCTGCTTCCTCTTTAATTAATACCGGTGCTTCTCGCCATTGATATTGGGAACGGGCAATGGGTAAACTTTCAATATCTGCGATTAATTCTACACCAGCGGGAACGGCAAAAATTCCTGACACCGGGGTTAGGGGCGTGGGAACATAGGAAAAACAACTGTATCCATACAAAGCGGGAATATTAACTTCAGCAGGAGAAGCTATTGGCAATAGCAACTGCAACCTGGAAGCAAACCAGATAATTTCTCCCTGCTTTGTCCAATATAACGGCACCCTACCAAAAGGTTCTCTGCCCAAAATCAGACAATTTCCTTCTACTTTCACCCAGGCGTCATCACCTAAACCGCTAGCAGAAATTGCCGCAATAGTTCCAGACTCAGAAACCTTGCTACCACCACATATAATACCCCAAATGCAGCTATCTGTTTGATTACAAACCCGCATATTACCACAAGGGTCAACCTTTGTCAAGAGGTTTTCCAGTTCGGCCCGATCGCCCTTACCCCAATAGCCCACAAACTCGTTCATCGTTCTATCACTTGACAATAAAAGTGGCATTGTTGAGCAGGCGATCGCCCAAAAACATCCGCACTTGCCACCTGCCTGTTATCATAGCATTATTCAAGGGATAGCGGCAATAGGTCTGCCAAACTTCCCGATCGATCCTTTGAGTTTGCCAGCGGTTTTGACGTGTCAAGGTTCCATTGGGATCGATCCAATCACAGCGCAGAGAGAGTTTTTTACCCACTGGCGCATTTTGCAAGGTTACTTTATAATAGACTGTTTCACCCGATCGCCGATCGACCTCTTTGAGATTACCAGGATCGGACTTGCCCAGGGCAATGCTGTCTTGATAAACTTGCACTTGACTAAGTAAACTTTGCTGTTGTAGATTAAATAGGGCAGTGGAGGCGATCGCCCCTACCGCCACCACTGCCACGCCACCGAAGATCCAGCGCTGACGCCGCCGCTGCACTTCCAAAGCTTCTCCGCGCCGCAACTGGACTAAAGCTTCATCCAGTAGATCGGTCGGCAAATTCAACTCTTGTAAAATCTCTTCAACCTGTTGGCGGTCCAGTTCCCCTTGACGGCGATCGGATAGCCGTTCCACTTCCGCCACCACCTGAGTCAACTGTTTTTGTGTTAGTCTAGTATTCATCACAGATGCTATCGACTTTATCTCATTATAGCTGATGAAGACTATTTTACTTACAGGGGCGGCGGGAAACATTGGCAGATCCTTGCGCCAGCTAATGGGCGATCGCTATCATTTTCGCTGCCTGGACATCAGGCCCGACAGCGATGATATGTTAATGGTAGACATTACCGACTTCCAGGCAGTCCGAGAAGTAATGTCAGGAGTGGATGCCGTAATTCATCTGGCCGCGAACCCCAGCCTGGAACAACCCTGGGAAGATGTTTACAGGAGTAGTATTGCTGGCACCTATAACGTATTTGAAGCCGCACGGCAAGCAGGAGTCACTAAAATAATCTATGCTAGCACTAACCATGTTTCCGGTTGGCGGGAAATAGAACAACAAAAACATATTACACCGGAAATGCCAGTACGTCCTGATTCCCTTTATGCCGTTGGCAAAGCCTGCGGAGAAGCATTAGGAAGCTTCTTTGCAGACAAATACAAGATATCAGTTATTTGTCTGCGCATCGGTGGTTTCCTTCAGGTGCCAAAACCCCAAACTACCGACGATCGCATTTTGCGAATTTGGTGCAGTCCCCGGGATCTAGCACAGTTAGTGCAGCTATCTCTCGATACCGATGGCCTTGGCTTTCAAATTTTCTATGGCATCTCCGGAAACAGCCGTCGTTTCTTGGATATCAGCAATGCCGAAAAACTTCTGGGATATCAACCCCGGGACGATGCCGAAAGGTACTTGAGGTATTGAGACACTGCGAACGGTCAGGAATTGCGTTTTTTTAACCAGGAAAAATTTGTCATTGCGAGGGGGGATACGAAGCGATTAATTTATGCTTTATGAGTCGCGCAGCGTTGGCTTCGCACGAAGCAATCCCCCCCCCCCGAAGCAATCTCCAGCAGCGTCGGGTAGGAGATTGCTTCGGGGGGACTCGCCGTGTAAGTATTAATAATATCACGAAAAACCCCCCTCGCAATGACACATGAAATAGCCGCAAAAAGCGCAAGTAGATCCCGTTCCGGGTATAACCATGCTGGAATTGTCGTATGTAAGGACGATCACGATTATGTAGATCGAGTTCGAGTCCTTCATGCTTACTTGCTGGAACAAAAATTATTAGAGAATCGTTTAATTCGGATTCAAAAACAAAATAAAACCAAATCTAGCTCGCCAGTTTTGATTGTTCGAGAATATCAACGGTAAACTATCTTAAAAATAAGCGATCGGGCCCGGTCGTCGAGGCGATCGCTATCTAAGGTACTTGACGTAAAGGCGATCGCCGCTTTGATCTTTTCCCTCTGTTGCGAGTTTATAACCGTTACTCTCATATAATTTTATCGCTGCTGTCAGCACGCTGCAAGTCTGAATCCAGATTTCCTGGAAATGGCGGGAGGCGATCGCCCTTTCCAGTTCTTTGATTAAAAATGTCCCCAACCCCTGTCCCCTAACATCTGGCAACAGATACATCTTTCTAATTTCTACAGCATTTTCACCACGGGATGTTGGATAGTATGCCGCCGTACCCACCAACTGATGAACGTATTCTACTATCCAGAACTCTCCCCCTGCTTGCCAATAATATTTTTCTACCTCGATCGCATCCATATCCGCCCCTTCTGGTTCCCATTGCAAACCATACTCCTCCAACACCGAACTAATGACTGCTATGACCGACGCGCGATCGGCCTCATGCCAATCTCGAATCAGAAAATCTTTATATTTACTCTTCATCGCCAAAATAGTGACCTCCAAATTATTTCCCATTCACCATTCTCACTTTTCCCTTCACAATTTTATATGGCATCTTCCTTATGCCGAAAAATTTCTGGGATATCAACCCCGGGACGACGCCGAAAGGTACTTGACGTAAAGGCGATCGCCTCTTGTAACTTTTCCCTCTGTTGCGAATTGATAACCATTACTCTCATATAATTTTATCGCTGCTGTCAGCAGGCTGGACGTTTTAATCCAGATTTCCTGGAAATAGCGGTCGTCGATCGCCCTTTCCAGTTCTTTGATTAAAAATGTCCCCAACCCCTGTCTCCTAACAGATGGCAACAGATATATCTTGCGAATTTCTACAGCATTTTCACCACGGGATGTCGGATGATACCCTGCCGTACCCACCAACTGATCGAAGTATTCTACTACCCAGAATTCTCCCCCCGTTTGCAGATAATATTTTTCTACTTCCACCACATTCCGATCGGCCCCTTCTGGTTCCCATTGCCCGCCATACTCCGCCACCACCGAACTAAATATCCCTGCGGCAGCAGCGCGATCGGCCTCCTGCCAATCGCGAATCAGAAAATCTCCATATCTACTCTTCATCTTAGCGCCTCCTTGGTATCATGTGCGATCGCGCTACCTCTGTTGGGTTTGCGGGCCTCAACCCACCCTACGGATAATTTGCCATTCTCAATTGGTCAATTTTCCATTTACTATTTTAGCTATGAACTCGCGGTTCTGGATGTAAGGTAGCAAGCAACTGACTTTCCACGATCGCCAGTTCTGACAGTCGCGCCAGCGCCCGATCGCGATCGAAGTAAGTAGTGGCCAGGGTCCAGTAAATACCATAGTGACGGGCTTCCGAAGCCATCAAATTGTGATATAATTGAGCCAACTCCAGATCGGACAGGTGAATGGATAGCAAACCAAAGCGCTCGTGGGAGCGAGCTTCAATTAAACTAGAGACTAGCAAGGAATCTAACATCCGTTCCGGTTCCCGGCGGCGAACTTGGGATTTTAACCCCGCACCGTAGGGAGGTGCCTTCATGGGGGCCAGAGGGATGCCGCGACGTTCTAAAATCTCATTGACCAGTTCAAAATGTTCCAGTTCCTCACGGGCGATCGCCGTCAGCTTCCGCACCAGTTCCGTACTGCCAGGATAGCGAAACATCAAGCTTAAAGCAACTTGAGCAGCTTTGCGTTCGCAGTGGGAATGATCCAGTAAAATAATATCCATGTTAGTCAGGGCCTGGTATACCCACTCCCGAGAAGTCGGCGAGACCAGAAATTTAATCTTTGGTATTGTTGTCCCAGTCATAAGAGAGCAGATGAAGATAGCTACTTGGAATGTTAACTCAATTCGCACCCGCCTAGCACAGGTAATCAATTGGTTGGGTGAAAATCCCGTAGACGTGCTATGCTTGCAAGAAACAAAGGTCGTAGACGCCGACTTTCCCCGATCGGCCCTAGAAGAACTAGGATATCACGTCTACATCTCGGGCCAAAAATCCTACAACGGCGTCGCCCTGATCTCTCGCCAACCCATGTCAGATGTGAGCGTCGGGTTTGCGCCGGTGCTGGGGCCAGAAAAAGTCGGAGAGTTTGATGAGCAAAAGCGATTAATTACAGGCATAATAGATGAAAGTCGCATCATCAGCGTCTACGTTCCCAATGGGGCCACCGCTTTCAGCGATAAATACTATTATAAACTCAGTTGGCTGAAACTCCTACATGAATACCTGCAAAACCTGCTTGACAAACATGAGCAAGTATGTATAGGAGGTGACTTCAATATTGTGCCAGATTCCAGAGATATACATAAGAAAGTCTTACCATCAGAAGAACTCACGGGCACGACAGAACCAGAGCGGCAAGCATTGCAAGAGATTGTAAAATTAGGCTTAGGGGACGCATTTAGAAAATTCACATCATCAGGAGGACATTACAGCTGGTGGGACTATCGTACTCAGGCATTTAAGAGAGATCGGGGATGGCGGATCGATCATTTCTATCTTTCGCCCGCCCTTTACCAACAAGCAACTAGCTGCACGATCGATGTCACCCCCAGGAAGCTACCCAAACCCAGCGACCACGCCCCCGTAATTGTGGAATTTTAAGATTTTCCATTCTCAATTGAAAATTAGCAATTAGCAACTAACCACTATGTATCTAGTAACCGGAGCAACAGGAAAATTAGGACGGCGGATCGTGCGAGAACTGCGCGATCGCGGCGAGTCAGTCAGGGCCTTTGCGCGCCTGAGTTCTGATTATCGGGAATTAGAGGACCGAGGGGCAGAAATTTTTATCGGTGACCTCTCGCAAGATAGGGATATCGAGAAAGCATGTCAAGGAGTTCGCTACATCATCAGCACCCACGGAACGGGGGGCGACACCCAAGCAATTCATTATCGAGCAAACAGAGAACTGATCGACCAGGCCAAAAAAGTAGGTATCAGACATTTTGTATTCATCTCCGTCCTAGGAGTCGATCGGGGATACGAAGATTCCTTAGTATTTCGGGCCAAGCGGGAAGTAGAAAAGCACCTGCAAGCAAGTAGTCTGAACTATACCATCCTGCGTCCCGCTGGATTTGCTGGAGATCTGTTACCCTTAGCAGAAAGATTCCAGCAGACAGGAATTTACCTGCTGATCGGCGACGCCAAAAGTCGCACCTCGATCGTCAGCACGGACGACTTAGCCAGAATTGCCATAGATGCGGTTAATCTGGAAGGAGCGCGCAATCAAATTTTCGCTGTAGGCGGACCAGATGTTTTACAGCGAGAGGACATTCCCCACATCTTTGGTCGCCTGTTTAATCGGGAACCCCTCATCATTAACCCGCCCCTGTTAGCATTTGACGGGTTGCGGAATGCCCTGGGTTTGTTTAATCCGGAATTACAAAAGAGTTTGGGAACCCTGCGGGTGTTGCTAGCAAATGAATTTTTCTGCACCCCTGCCGAATTTCAGCATCTGGAATCTGTTTTTCAGATCTCAATGGAATCTCTGGAGAGTTTCCTGCGGCGTTATCTGCCAACTTAATTGTCGGGTGGGCATCGCCCACCATGTCCGCTCGTAACTGACAACCGAGGGTGTGGTCAAAAACAGTTGATCGTTCGGGCGGCCCGGACAAGTCGCCGGATCCCCCCAAACCCCCCGAAGATGCGGGGGGCTTGCCTTCGCCCCCCCTTTTGGAAGGGGGGGTTTGGGGGGGATCGGGCTACAACTACTTTTGACCACACCCGACAACCGACCGACAGGGGATCCGCCCGTCCGGAGCAACTGACATGGTATCTGCGCAGTCCTATATGTTCCCATCCTTCTCAAAGGTCGGTCTCATCTACCATCACGCCTGCTTCCGATAGAGAGTTAGGACAGGACCAACCACTAGGTAATAAAGATGGCCATCCCTGGCGGAGGGCTTCCAGACAGACACCATAAATAGTTAGCTGACAGTCCAGCAAGTGAAATCCCTCCGCTTCCGCTTGCTTCAGACCCAGCTTTGAGACCAGCTCGTTTTTGAATTCCACCGTCCTGTGGCACTGAACGCAAACCAGATGGTAATGATGATTCGGGTACGGCGGGTTGATTTCATAATGTTTATGGCCTTCCGCCAGCTCCACTTCCCGCAAAATCCCGATCCGAGCCATTAAATTCAATGTCCGGTAGACCGTGGAAAGACTGATCCGTTCTCCTCCATCCTTGAGGATATTGTGCAGATCCTCTGCACTCAGATGGTCCCCTTGGGGAAGTCTTTGAAAGACATCCAGGATTTTTTCCCGTTGGGGGGTGAGGCGAAAGCCCCTCTGATTCAAATCGGACTTCAGCGAAGTCGCCGTATAAACAGCCCTGAGCATTTTCTCAATAACTCCTTGTTAATGTCAACTGTTCTGGCTTATTAGTAAATATTTGCATAAATAGGCTCATGTATGATATGGTAAATGACTGATTTACTGTCTGCTGCCACCGGTCCTGGGGCCAGATGGATCTCAGCCGATCGCTCCTGCCGGAGCATCAGATCGTCAATAAAAATAAATTTTCTCTCAAATTATTGCCATTTATTTTAAATAAGGTTATATTAGATCTTAACGTTGCCATGTGTGTTCTCCTCTCAAATACGGCAAGGGTCTCAAGTGGTGTCAGGCGTTCTCCTCTAGCCCATTGGCTAGTCAGGAGTAGCGGTCTCCTGACACCATTTTTTTTTGAAATATATTTTCATTTAGCGGTGTAGGGTGGGCACCGCCCACCGCACCGCCCACCGCACCGCCCACCTTACCGCCGGTAGCTTAGCTGGCTGTCGGCAGCTTTTGGCCTGGAATAGCGCCGGCAGCGATCCGGCTCAAAGATTTTCGGAAATACTTGCTAAATAATTTCAATAGAACTATACTAGATCTTGGTGTTCTCCTCGAAAGGACCCAGAGAAAGATATTCCTCTGGGTCCCATCTTTTCTTTTCACCAGAGGGGAAGATAGGCCGCACACAATACTTCTCGGGTTAACAACCTGTCATTGCGAGGGGGGCTAGCAACTTAACAGCTGTGTTGACCCCTGAACCAATCCCCCCCCCCGAAGCAATCTCACCGACTTATACTGCGCGAGGGGATTGCTTCGGGGGGGGGGTTATCGCTCATTGAGCAGGCCGTTAATCGCTACGTACCCCCCCCCTCGCAATGACAAATAAATCCAAAACCTTGAAGTATTGAGGCCGCACAGGTATCAACTAACCACTGACAATGGGCAATTTTCCCAATTTTGTGTTATCTTGGGGACCGGTTTGGCTTATTTGATAATAGATCTCAAAAGAATTGCCCAGATGGAAAAACCCGTTATTGTCCAGATCGAGGGTGTAACCAGACAGTTTGACAAAAATCAGATACCGGCGGTGGATGAGGTAACATTGAGTCTACAGCGATCGGACATTCTGGGGTTATTAGGGCCATCAGGTTGTGGCAAAACCACGCTATTACGGTTAGTAGCAGGTTTTGAGCAGCCCCAAGGGGGGTCTGTGGCCCTAGCAGGAAGACCGGTAGCAGGAGCCGGCTATTGGGTGCCTCCAGAAAAGCGCGACGTGGGTATCGTCTTTCAAGATTATGCCCTGTTTCCCCATCTGACGGTGGCCCAGAATATTGCCTTTGGTTTGCAACAAGGTCGGTTAAAAAAGTCATCTTCAGTGCCAACACGTGTCAATGAGGTGCTGGCGTTGGTGGGACTGGAAGGACTGCAAAAGCGCTATCCCCACCAACTATCCGGGGGACAGCAGCAACGGGTGGCCCTGGCCCGGGCCTTAGCACCGGCACCAGCATTAATTTTGTTGGACGAACCTCTGAGTAATTTAGATGTGCAAGTGCGTTTGAGACTGCGGGAAGAAATTCGCAAGATTCTCAAAACTAGCGGTACTGCGGGTATTTTTGTCACTCACGATCGAGAAGAAGCAATGGCGATCGCGGACTGGGTAGGAGTAATGCGCCAAGGAAGGTTAGAACAGTTAGGAACGCCAGAGGAAGTATACCGGCGACCAGAGACGCGGTTTGTAGCGGAGTTTGTTACCCAAGCCAACTTTATCCCAGCTAGCCGGAGAGGTCAACTGTGGGAAACGGAAGTAGGTAGTTTTGAGGGCAAAACTGTGGGGACAGCAGATTTTGATATTGGCGATCTGATGCTTCGGCAAGAAGATTTGATCTTGAAACCAGATGAGGAAGGAAAAGTAGAGATCCGCGATCGACTATTTCTGGGTCGGGAATACCATTATAGTTTAATCACCCCATCTGGCAGAGAAATAAAAGCGCGGGCCACAGGATCTTCCCCCCTGCCAGTAGGAACAAAAGTACAGTTAGCTATTGCCCCCAGAACCCTGGAAGTCTTCCCAGGTTTGTAGTAAGCGCTTTAGCGCTTCCGTTCTCCGCACTAAAGAACGATCGCCCAAAAAATTTTCAACCCCTTACTAACAAATAATACCATTTTGTCATCAAAAGGCTACTATTGTTTAACCATTATAGCAGTTCTCATCCTTTGTGTGATATGCTATCGGAGATTGCTTCGGGGGGGGGGGAACTCATAAATCATAAGCTAGTCGCCTTACTCCCCCCCCCCTCGCAATGACAAGTAGTCGATTTTCTGTACTACATCAAAAGAGAGAAACGCTACATCTTCCTAGTCGGTTTTAACCGACTTTAGCTATTAGCCGGGGGTTTGAACCCCCGGCGGGCTGACAGCGAAGTGAGGGATCGCAAAAGAATGAGAATAAATTACCAATTACCAAATTTGACTTTAATGTGGCAGCGGATACTGCCGGGGGGATGGATCGCAGTAACGATCGCGATCGCCCTTTTAGTCTCGACACCAGTGTTGTTCGTACTGGGAAACATATTCGCGGACAATAGCGAGGTATGGAACCATCTAGCGGAGACAGTATTACCGCGCTACATGGCCAACTCTTTTTGGTTAATGCTGGGAGTAGGAACGGGGGTATTGTCGATCGGAGTGGGCACGGCCTGGTTAGTAACCGCGTGCAGTTTTTGGGGCAGTAAGATATTTGAATGGGCGCTACTATTGCCTCTAGCAACACCTGCCTACCTGCTGGCCTACAGCTATACTGAATTGTTAGAATATTACGGTCCCGTGCAGATGACCCTGCGGGACTGGTTTGGTTGGAGTAGCGTCGGGGACTACTGGTTTCCTAACGTCCGATCGCTCGGTGGAGCAATTATACTGTTAACCCTGGTACTATATCCCTACGTTTACCTATTAGCGCGAGTCGCCTTTTTAGAACAGTCTACCTGCACCTTAGAAGCGAGTCGCAGTCTGGGTTGCGGTCCCTGGCGCAGTTTTGCTACAGTGGCCCTACCCCTGGCAAGACCTGCCATAATGGCCGGGTTATCCCTAGCATTAATGGAAACCCTGAGTGACTTTGGCACGGTACAGTTTTTTGGCGTAGACACCTTCACCACAGGTATCTATCGCACCTGGTTTGGCATGGGAGAACGAGTCGCAGCCGCTCAATTAGCAGCTTTTCTGTTATTATTTATCTTTGGCCTAATTTTACTAGAGCGTTGGTCCCGTCGTCAAGCAAAGTATTATCAAAGTGGTAGTGACTACAGTCGCCTGCAACCCTATCAACTCCAAGGAATTCGTGCCACCTTGGCAAGTATAGCATGTTTTTTTCCCTTGAGTCTGGGTTTTCTGCTGCCCGCAGGTCTCTTGCTACAGATGACTTGGGAAAATCCCGAAACGATCGACGATCGCTTTTGGAGTTTAGCGACCAACAGTTTTATCCTAGCAGTGATTACAGCTATATTAGCAGTGATCGTTGCTGTAGTCATCGCTTATGGAGTGCGGTTGCAACCCCATATTGCCATGGAACTAGCCGCCCGGGTGACGGCAATGGGCTATGCTATTCCTGGTTCGGTGATCGCAGTGGGCATTCTCATCCCCATGGGCCGACTCGATAATGCGATCGATGGTTGGATGCGGGCCACCTTTGGCATCTCCACCGGTTTGCTACTGAGTGGGACGATCGCGGCTTTAATCTTCGCCTATCTAGTCCGCTTTCTAGCAGTTTCCTTCAACACAGTCGAGTCCAGTTTAAGCAAAATAAAACCCAACCTGGATGATGCGGCCCGCAGTCTGGGTCACGGTCCCACTCAGACCTTACTGCGAGTCCACGCACCCATGATGGGAGGCGGTTTGCTGACAGCAGCAATGCTAGTATTTGTAGACGTGATGAAGGAATTGCCCGCAACCCTGATTATCCGACCTTTTAACTTTGACACTTTAGCAATTCGCGTCTATAATTTAGCTTCCGATGAGCGGTTAGCAGAAGCAGCAGCACCCGCATTGGCGATCGTCCTCGTAGGGATTATACCCGTGATTTTCTTGAGTTGGCAAATCGCCAGGCGATCGCATCATCCCTAAGTCAGCGGCGATCGCGCATATGCATTGCTAATGGTTAATGGCATTTGCTATGATTCCCGTTGCACAACGACACCGATGAGCAGTGACCATGACCATGCCGTGACCAATTGACAACTGACAATTGACAACTGACAACTGACAACTGACAACTGACAACTAGATCATGGTAACTTATGTTTGACTTTCTGTTCAACAGAATTGAGTAAGTCAACAATCTTTTCACTCAGGGGTTCGAGCTGGGCAAGTTCTCGTTCCGCAGCATCAACCTGCCCCAAACGCTTCATCTCCACTATCCGAGAGGCGATCACGTGGAGTTTCTGATGGATAGTTTCCAGAGATTGCATTTCCGGGATTGACCCGTACTTAGCCAGACCTGTAGCATACAACCACTTTCCTAAAAGGCAGTCTCTGTGAGAAACAAATTCCGTTAGTTGAATCTCTGATTGTCCATGCAGAAAGGATCTGAGTTTGATCTTCCACAGGGAATGTTGAGCTTTTGCTAAAGAGAAGTCAATCATACTATTCATCCCTTCCTGGGGATACATCTACGGGAAACAGGCTTGGTGTTTACTACGAACGACGGAAAGGTGGGCGATGCCCACCCTACGGTCATCACTCTGGGAAGTTAAGCCTCATCTAAGGCCGCAATTCCCGGAAGCACTTTGCCTTCCAGTAACTCCAGACTAGCACCCCCACCAGTGGAAATGTGACTCATTTGATCTGCTACCCCTACCTTTTCTACCGCTGCCACCGAGTCCCCGCCCCCGATGATCGTCGTAGCGCCTGTCTTCGTCAGATCCGCCAGCGATCGCGCGATCGCCTCAGTACCCACGGCAAACTTATCAAACTCAAACACTCCCATGGGGCCATTCCAGATCACCGACTTGCAGTCTGCCAACGCTGCTTGGAAAGTCTTCACCGAGTCAGGGCCAATATCCAACCCCATCCAACCATCGGGGATGGCGTCAACGCTGACAGTTTGGGAATTAGCATCAGCAGCAAAATTATCCGCTACCACCACATCCGTGGGCAACAGCAGGTCCACGCCCTTTTCCTTCGCCTTCGCATCCAGTTCCTTGGCCAACTCCAGCTTGTCCTCTTCCACCAGAGACTTCCCGACCGTCAGTCCCCGGGCCTTATAGAAAGTAAAGATCATCCCGCCACCCAGCAGCAGCTTGTCGCATTTTTCCAAAAGGGTCTCAATCACCCCAATTTTACTGGAAACCTTAGAACCGCCAATAATCGCCGCCAGGGGACGCTGGGGATTTTCGATCGCCGCTTGCAGATATTGCAGTTCCTTCTCGATCAAGAACCCGGCCACCGAAGGACTCAGGTATTTCGTCACCCCCTCCGTGGAAGCATGGGCCCGGTGGGCAGTCCCAAAGGCATCATTCACGTACATATCTGCTACCGAGGCCAACTGCTTGGCAAATTCCGGGTCATTCGCCTCTTCTCCCGGGTAGAAGCGGACATTTTCCAGCAACGCTACGTCACCATCCTTCATCCCTGCTACCGCTTTGGCCACCTCATCACCAATGCAGTCATCCGTCTTGACCACCTTCTGGCCCAGCAACTCCGAAAGGCGATCGGCCACCAAGTTCAGGCGCATTCCCTCGTTCACCTTACCCTTGGGACGCCCGAAGTGGGAAGTGAGAATCACCTTCGCACCCTTACCAGTTAAATCCTGAATCGTTGGCAAAGCTGCCTTGATGCGAGTATCATCGGTAATGGCGCCGTTATCCACTGGCACGTTGAAATCCGCCCGCATCAGCACCTTCTTGCCGGATAGATCGGACTTCGATAAACTTGCTATAGTTTTTTTGGACACAGAGCGACCTCCTTAATAATCTGTTTGTCAGATCCAAATAGTTCCCTGCAAACAGTTCGTCGTCAATATTTTACTGGAGTACGTGTCCCGGAGGTAATTCATGTTTCAGACAGTCCTATTTCCCGTCAATGACAGTCGCGAGTCCCGCGAAGCCGCTGAAGTGGTGGTCAATGTCGTGCAAAAGTACGGCAGCCGGTTGGTGCTGCTGTCCGTCCGAGTACCGGCGGAGTCCGAAGAAACCTCTCAACAGTCCATGTCCGACCATGAGGCGATCGCCAAGCTGCTGGAGGGGGCTAAGGCCATGTTTGCCCAGCAAGGCATCCAGACCGAAGTGATGGAACGTGAGGGCAAGCCAGCCTTTACCATATGCGATGTGGCCGATGAAATTGATGCCAATTTAATCGTCATGGGCAGTCGCGGCATGGGCTTGACAGAGGAAGGCATCAGTGATAGTGTCACCAATCGGGTGGTAAATCTATCTCCCTGTCCAGTCCTAATTGTCCCTTAGATGCGAAGTTGGTAGGGTGGGCACTGCCCACCAAGTTGGTAGGGTGGGCACTGCCCACCAAGTCAGGGCCGTGCCCACAGTCAGTCAGTTGTCAACTCGCAATTAGCCATTAGCCATTAGCCATTAGCCATTAGCCATTAGCAATTGACAAACAATGACAATCCAGTGGTATCCCGGACATATTGCTAAGGCAGAAAAAGCACTCAAAGAACAACTCAAGCGAGTAGATGTAGTGCTGGAAGTCCGGGATGCCCGGATCCCCTTAGCTACGGATCATCCCCTGGTGCCAGAATGGGTGGGAGATAAGGGGCGAGTATTGATACTCAATCGTCAGGACATGATTTCTCGCCCAGTTCAGGACTTATGGACAGAATGGTTTGCGGCTCAAGAAAATCATGTTTATTTTACTAATGCCAAGCTGGGTAAAGGGATAAAAGCTGTGGCAGCAGCGGCGGCGGCAGCGGGGGCCGCTATGAACCAAAGAAGGCGCGATCGGGGGATGCTACCCCGTCCAGTGCGCGCAGTGGCGATCGGGTTTCCGAATGTGGGCAAGTCAGCATTGATTAACCGCTTGCTGGGCCGGCGGGTAGTAGAAAGTGCCGCCCGTCCGGGAGTCACCAGACAGTTGCGTTGGGTGCGGATCTCCAAGGAAATTGAATTGCTAGACGCACCGGGAGTGATACCCGCGAAATTGGACGATACAGATGCAGCATTTAAATTAGCCATCTGTGACGATATCGGCGAGGCGTCTTACGACAATCAACTGGTAGCGGCTGAGTTAGTAGAATTGCTCAAGCAGTTGGACGATCGGGTAAATAGTTTAGATAATTTGCGCAGGCGCTATGAACTCGATCCCCTGCCTTACCTCGGAGAAGAATACCTCCATGCTTTAGCCCAGTTGCGCTATCAAGGGAATGTCGAACGCACCGCACGTCAGTTGTTGACCGACTTTAGAAAAGGACAGCTAGGCGCTCACGGTCTGGAATTGCCGCCTCATATTCAAAGCTAAAATAGATCTGACGGTTAATAGTTGTCGAATGCCTTGTTGGTAGTCAAGGTTTAAGGAGGTTGGGAGTAATGACGGAACTTTCGCTGCGCCTACAAGTTGAGGGAAATACACAAAAAACGGTCAAGGTGAATTTAGATAGATTTACCGTAGGCCGATCGCCAGAATGCGACCTGCACTTACCTTTTTTCGGAGTTTCCCGGCGTCATGCCCAGTTTACGCGGACCTCCTCGGGAACGTGGGAAGTTGAAGACCTCAATGGGTGTGGTCAAAACCCGTTGATCGAACATCGCATACCCCAGTCGCGGGATCCCCCCAAACCCCCCTTAGAAAGCTATGCCTTACTCACATATTTCTTAACAATCTCAAATCCTTACACTGTCTTGATTTGAGACGATTGATTCAAGAAAGTTAACAAGATGCTTAAAAAAAGTTAACATTTTTATCAGTCCTCCGAAAAGTGTGCGTAGCGCGGCAGCGTCGGGACGAGCGCCGGTGCTAAAAAGTTAAATCATGATTAAATAAAACGACTCTAGCAACACCAGTAGCTCTCATTATAATGAGCAGGAGCTAGCAAAAATTAGACATTGACCGCAAATGATGCAAGAATGGGCCGCAGAAGAACTAAAATGTGCTGATTTGGGCGATCTCCGTCGCAACAAAAGACTCGAAAAAATTGTATCTGATTTAGCAGAACAACCCAATGCTAGTATCCCGCAAGCTTGTGGGGACTGGGCAGCGACCCAAGCAGCTTATGACTTTTGGGCAAATCCACGAGTCAAAGCCGAAGGGATTCGCGATTGCCACCAACAAAGCACGATTGAACGAGTCAAACAATATGAAACAATTTTAGCAATTCAGGACACCACAGAACTAAATTTTACCCACCATGCAAGTAAAAAAGGAATGGGGTATTTGGATAGTAAAACCAGTCGAGGACTAAAAGTTCACTCGGTTTTTTGTACCAGCGCGACAGGAGTACCGTTGGGAGTGTTAAATCAGCAAGTGTGGGCACGGGATATTTCTAATATAGGTAAGAAGCATTCTCGACACAAAAGGGAAACGAAAGATAAAGAAAGCCAACGGTGGCTGGACTCGTTATCGGCAACGGAAAGAGTTATTCCAGGAGATGTTACTGTGGTTACGGTAGCGGACCGCGAAGCGGATATTTATGAGTTTTTGGCCAAGCCGAGGCGAGAAAATTCAGAGCTTTTAATTCGGGCTTATCAGAACCGTTCTGTAAAAGCAGTTGACTCAGAGGAAATAGAGAAATTAGAATCAGCTATTCGTAAAGTTGCTCCTGTAGGAGTTGTAACGATAGAATTATCAAAAAATCCCGAGAGAAAGGCCCGCGAAGCAACCTTAACCCTACGGACTACTTTGGTAGAGATTCAACCACCCAAAACACATATTAACTACAAATCATTAAAGCCAATAAAAATACAAGTAATTCTGGCAGAGGAAGAAAATCCACCTGATGGAGTTGAGCCAGTTAGCTGGTTGTTGTTAACGACCCTGACGATTACTGGCTTTGACGACGTGGTGCAATGCCTGCGTTGGTATAGCTATCGTTGGATAATAGAACGTTACCATTATGTCTTAAAAAGTGGTTGTCGTTTAGAACAACTACAACTAGAAACAGCCGATCGCATTGAAAAAGCTTTAGCCACGTATACGATTGTGGCATGGCGATTATTGTGGCTTACCTACTTTACTCGTTACAACCCAGAGGCCCCAGCAGATACAATTTTAGAAACCCATGAGTGGCAAGCTCTTTACTGCACGATTAATAAAACTTCGAGACCGCCTGATACTCCGCCAACAATAAATACTTGTATTCTTTGGATTGCTAAGTTAGGTGGTTTTTTGGGACGGAAACGGGATGGAGAACCAGGAGTAAAAACTATTTGGCGAGGGTTGCGACGCTTGCATGACATAGCTGATACTTGGATTTTAGCTTCAACCCAATCCCTTTCTTTTGTATAGCCAACCTAAATCATTTGTGTAAATTTTCGGTCTTACCATTACTCACATACTTATGGTGCAAGGGTTTCGACGCTTAACGTTGCCTTGGAGCAAGACTTTTTTGCCGCTCACTTTCAAGATATAAATTATTCGATAAGCAGGAGAATTAATCACCAGTAAATGATTGGGGAAACACTCAATTATTTTCATATATGATCGGATATGTCATAAATGTCATAAGTTACCCAAAATAATTGATAGTCCCCCCCACTCCCCCCCTCCCCCACTCCCCCCCTCCCTGACAAATGTTAAGAAATATGTGAGTAAGGCATAGCTTAGAAAGGGGGGCTTCAAAGCCCCCCCCTTTCGGAAGGGGGGGTTTGGGGGGGATCCTCTCCAACTACTTTTGACCACACCCGACCTCAATAGCCTCAGCGGTATTCTATTGAATCAATTTCCGGTGACAGGCCCTCAACAGATACATCATGGCGATGTGATTCGACTGGGGCAGGTGTATCTGCATGTGGAGTTGCTTGAGGCGACGGGGCCTTAAGCAATTCAAAATTCAAAATTCAAAATTCAAAATATGAAAAGCGATTGATAGCAAGGGTTTCAGCATTTGGATCCATGCAATTTAAATGGGCGACAGCTTAGAGACTTGCTGACAAATCTTTTACTCGCCAAACAGTCTGTACTCAAGAATAGCTTTACCTGATTGGTACAATAAGAGTTCAAGGCGCAAGGAATTGGAACCCTTCGGGAGTCGCGGATGTTCTCCAGAAAGCACTCCCGCCCCGAGACTGGTCGATCTCTATGCTTTAGCCCAGTTGCGCTATCAAGGGGATGTCGAACGCACTGCACGTCAGTTGTTAACCGACTTTAGAAAAGGACAGCTCTCACAGTCTGGAATTGCCGCCTCATATCCAAACCTAAAATAAACATCTGACGGTTAATAGTTGTCGAATGCCTCGATCGTCCACGTAAAGCGAGAAATTGATGGGGTCGTGGGTCACTTTTAGCGATGGAGACCAACCAACTCAGGGCCGATAGCAAGTAATAACGTTATTCTTATCCAGATTAACGTTTTTACTCTCCCAATTAACTTGTTTTTAAATAAATATTAATGCTCGTCTCGCCTCAAGGAACGGTAGTTTGGCCTCAAGGAACGGTAGTTTGGCCTCAAGGAACGTTAGTCTCGCCTCAAGGAACGTTAGTCTCGTCTCAAGGAACGTTGGTCTCGTCTCAAGGAACGTTGGTCTCGCCTCAAGGAACGTTGGTCTTACCGAAATATACGCTCGGAGCGCCCAGATATACCCTCGGATAGATTCCGGTGGTGGGTCTTAACACTACTTGTACCCTCCTCCATTGATTATAACGCTCGTATTCTATTTCTGTACGAGTCCCCCTTCGAGAGTCACCGATGACCCTGGCAGACTCATGTAATATCCTTGTCAGAGTCACCGAACAGGTCCCCACAGGAGACAGCGCCCCGAGACTGGTCAGTCTCTATCCAGCGACAGAACTATTGCGACGAGGTAAACTCAGAGAATATATTTGGGACAGGTCTGCTTCGGTGCCCCCCGTGAGTTAGTATCGCATTAGAGTCTATTTGAAGAAAACATTGTCTATTATCAGTTGCAGGTATTGTCAAGGGTTCATCTGGTAAATCACGCGCCAAACATCCCTGGGGAAACAGGATCCAGATTTAACCCGAGGGTTTGCAGGAGTTGGAAAATGCCTTGGTCGCCAGATTCATACGAGGTTTGGGAGTAATGACGGAATTTTCGCTGCGCCTACAAGTTGAGGGAAATACAGAAACGACGGTTAACGTGAATTTGGATCGATTTACCCTGGGGCGATCGCCGGAATGCAACCTGCACTTGCCTTTTTACGGAGTTTCCCGGCGTCATGCCCGCTTTACACGCACAGATGAGGGGATGTGGATCCTTGAAGACCTAGGTAGCCTCAACGGTACTCTCTTGAATCAATTTCCGGTGACAGACCCTCAACAGATCCATCATGGGGATGTGGTGCAAGTGGGAGTGGTGTTTATGAATGTGGTGTTGGTGGGGACAACGCGGCCTAAGAAAACACTCGCGGACCACATCACTGACGGAACGACGATCTTGCGCAATG
This sequence comes from Hormoscilla sp., assembly GCA_051439505.1. Lineage (GTDB taxonomy): Bacteria > Cyanobacteriota > Cyanobacteriia > Cyanobacteriales > Desertifilaceae > Hormoscilla. The sequence continues at coordinate 40,815 of JBFRWI010000081.1, forward strand.
TTCGGGACCTGCAACAACAATGGATATCGGCTGATACTGGAGAAGAGACTGCTGGCAACCATAGCAAAGCCATTGCCCGCCTGAAGGATCTGGTGGAGATTTCTAAGGGTCTGAATTCGGCTGAATCTATAGAAGCAATTTTTGCCCGGGTGCAGTCCATAGTTTTCCGCGATCTGAAGCGGATTGAGCGTCTAGCCCTATTAATAGATGTTAATGGTACGGGGCAAACTAGATTGATGAATGCTGCTACCAGACACCCTGATGAGGAGGAGGATATAGCGGCTGATAGCAGTTGGATCAGTCATAGCATCTGTCAAAAGGTATTTGCCGAGAGGGTAGCCATTCAAACAATTGATGCCCAGGAAGACGAACGTTTTGAGGCCGAAATGAGTATTTTAAGCAAGGGCATCCGCAATGCTATGGCCGTGCCCCTGTGGGATGAGAATAAAGTGGTGGGCGTCCTCTATGCTGATGCCCGTCTGTCTTCTGACTATGGGACTGCCGAAGCAGAGGAGGACTTGAGCTTTTTTTCGGCTTTAGCAAATCTAGTGGCTTCTAGTATCCAGCGTTGGCTGTTGCAGAGGAAACTTAGAAGCGAAGAGGTGATTCGGCAAAGACTAGAACGCTATCATACTCCGGCAGTGGTGCAGCAGATGCTGGCTACTGGAACCCTCCAGGATGGTCGCTTACCTCTAGCAGAACATGAAATCAGCATCCTGTTTGCCGATATTGTCGGCTTTACCGCCCTTTCCGAACGCTTGAAGCCATGGGAGATTGCGGAATTGCTGAATAATTTCTTTGAGGAAATGTTGCAGGAAGTGTTTGTCGCCAAGGGGACTTTAGATAAGTTCATTGGAGATTGCATTATGGCATTTTTTGGCGCTCCCGAACCCCAGCCGGATCATGCCGATCGGGCGGTAGGAGTTGCGAGGGCGATGCTATCGCGTTTAGATCATTTGAATGGAATTAAGCGCTGGAAGGAACCGATCCAATTAAGAATTGCGATCAACAGTGGCAAAGCTGTGGTGGGAGATATCGGCAGTTCTCAAAGAGTGGACTATACGGTGTTAGGATCGACAATTAATCTGGCATCGCGGATGGAAGGTGTTTGTCCTCCTGGTGAATGTGTGGTGAGTGAATCAACCTATAAATTGTTGCGCGGGCGTCAAGGTCTAGTGGAGATGGGAAGTTACCGTTTTCGAGGCATTGGGCGACCGATAACAATTTTTCAGACTAAACGGAATTCTTCTCCTCTCCCTTCGCGGCTGCCGCCGCCTCCTCCTCCTCCTCCCCCTCCTCCTCCTTCGCCTGTCCGGAAGTAGCGTAGAAGATTAAACATGAAAGTCCATTTTAGCTAGTTCTGTACGGATGCGTTTGGCCTCGGCGGGGTTATGCTGTTCGTGGAGGGCGATCGCCTCTTGGAAGGCGGCCAAACTGGCGGAAACATTCCCGCCTTTCAGCAGGGCGACTCCTAAGTTTTGATATGCTTCTGCATAGGTAGGATTTAGCTTCAGGGCTTGCTGGTAGGCGGCGATCGCCTCATCTAACCTGCCCAGTTGTTTCCAGGCCATACCCAGATTATAGTGTCCGATCGCGAAGCTAGGGTCAATCTGGATAGTTTGCTGATAGAGCATCATCGCTCCGACTATGTTACCCGATTCCTTGCGCAAATTGCCCCAATTATTGTAAGCCCCGATTTTCAACTTGCGGAGAATGGGCAATTCTGCTGCTGACTGATAGTGATGTTGGGCTTTGGGGAGATTTCCCTGGCGACTGTAAGCAATAGCTAAATGATAATGGAGTTCGTAGAGAACCATTTCTTCTGAGGTCAAGGGTAAAGCTTTTTCTAGCAGGGCAATTCCCTGGGCGACTTCCTGCATTTGCACGTACAAGGCTCCCAATTTACTACAGGTATAGGGGTCATCTGGATGTGCCGCCAGGTATGCTTCCATTGCTGTCAGGGCTCTGATATATTTATTTTTAGCAGCTATTGTGCCCGGTTGATAGCCATAATGGGCAATGGCTACTGACTCCAGATGGCCTACTTGCCACTTGGGTTCTCGCTGCAATAGCTGGATGATGCTGTCATCTACCATTTGATGATAGGGGCGATCGAACTTGATATCGGGGTGCTTTCTAAATAGCCGCGAGACTAGGGAATAGGGGGATTGGGTGGCTCCGATTTCTTGGCGAATTAAGTTGATTAAAATGTAGTTTTCCCCGGCGATCGCCTCTTTTATTTGCGGTACGATGTGAGGAGAAAGTTCTTCATCAGCATCTAAGACCAGGATCCAATCCCCTGTGGCCTGTTCGAGGGAAAAGTTGCGGGCCGGTGAGAGGTTGGGGTCCTGGGGGAAGCGATAGACTTTGGCGCCCAATTCCTTGGCAATGGCCGGGGTGCGATCGGTGGAACCGGTATCCACCACCACCATTTCATCGACGACATCCTTGACGCTGTTCAGACAGCTAGGCAAGGACGCCTCTTCATCTTTGACGATCGCGCACAGGCTGATTTTCATCTTGTTACTGGTTTGGGAGTACCTTTGTTATGGTATAGTATAAAGGAATGAATGGGGATATGCAATTGCTAATGGCTAATTGCTAATTGCTAATGGCTAATTGCTAACTGCTAATGGCTAATTGCTAATGGCTAACTGCTAATGGCTAATTGCTAATGGCTAATTGCTAGCAAGTTGACAGATGACAACTGACAGTTGACAACTGACCATTAGCCGCTCGCAATATTAGATCCCAATTGAAAATTCACAATTATCAAAAATGTCACAATATGATGCTATATTAATTCCCGGAGGCGGGGTGAGAGAGGGAGGGGAGTTGCCGATCTGGGTGCAGCGGCGCTTGGATCGCTCTCTGGACATCCAACAAGGAGAATATATCATTACTCTGAGTGCGGGCACCACTCACAAACCTCCTCCTTTAGATGATAAGGGATTTCCGATTTTTGAGGCGATCGGGGCAGCGAATTATTTGGTGAAACGGGGATGGGACCCGAAGAAAATCCTCACGGAGACCAGTTCCTATGATACAATTGGAAATGCCTACTTTTCCCGGGTAATTCATATCGAGCCGAGGGGCTGGCGGAAATTACTGATAATCACGTCAGAATTTCATCTGGCCAGAACGAAAAGCATTTTTCAATGGGTTTACGGTTTAGGGGTGCCGGCAAATTATTATCAGTTACAGTTTGAGTCGGTGACAGATGCAGGAATTGAGCAGGAGGCCCTGGAGGCGAGAAGGGAAAAGGAACGGCAGAGTTTAGTAAGGTTAGCGGAGATTCAAAGTCAAGTGCAGAGTTTCCCACAGCTGCACGAATGGTTATTTACGGAACATGGTGCTTACTCGGTGTCGGTACGGCCCCAACAGGTAAAAGATAGTAAATTGGAGATGTATTAAGGGAGTTGCACATTTTTACCGATGATAGCAGGCAATTTTTACAATTGGCTATCCCACGATCGGGAAAAAATTATTAAACCCTTGACAAGTTCCACTCCCGTTAGCTATACTTGATTAAGAATAAAGGTTCATGGGGGCTTGGAAAATCACACCCTCCCAAGCCCAAGCGAAACCAGGGATGCCCGGCCCGGACTGCGCAAAAAGCGCCCCACTTGGGTCAAGCAACGGTTCACCAGGCGC
>JBFRWI010000082.1:0-19142 GCA_051439505.1 Hormoscilla sp.
AAGAAATGCTACCATGCGATCAGGGTTATGTTAGACTACAGATAATGAGAAATGCTATACCGAAAACTTGGGTGCGGAAAGTTCATAGTTCCTGGTTTAATTGTGGTAGCAGCAATGGTAGTGGTAACCTTAGCTCGTACTAAGCAGCTCATACGGCAAGCACCGTCGAGTTCACGACTGGTGCGAGGGGGGGGCGATCGACAATTGCCAGAGTCGGTCTCTGGTCGGCAGATGGAAGCGGCACCGTCGGGGAAACCGAAGCTACGCCCCCTGCCAAAGCCAGAACCAGCGATGGGGTTGATGCTTCCCACTCAAAGGGAAATTATAGCTAATTACGATCGGCTGATGGCAGGCTCATCACCCCTATCTATGCCACAGCTAACACCCGTTCTTGACCCCATACCCCCCCCGCTGCTGCCAGTGCCCTCGCGGGAGTTGACAATGCCGAAAGTGCCTGAAATTATATCTAACTACGATCGACTTTGGGCAGGCTCCATTCAGCAGGAGACCCCCTCGTCCCTGACAGTCATTGCTAAAGCACCGGGCTTGACTCAAAAAGCGATCGCCTCCCCAAAACCGACAAAGCCGGTACCTCCTTTATTGTCTCCTGTAATTCCCTTGCCTCAATTGACGGGTGATGAGTTGCCGACGCGAGTATCCCAAGGAATAGTCAGGACTACCCTAGCAGGGAACAAGCCTAGCTTAGACACCCAACCCAGCAGAGATCTACAGGTGTTTATACCAGACCAACTGCCTTTCGTGCCCTTACAAGGGCGCGAGCAACGCGCTCCGAGTATTGCCGTTGGTACGCCATCGGCTTATGGCAAATCCTGGGGAAGTGCTAGTATTGGCTTGAGTTTACAATCGAGAACTCGTTTTACCAATACTGCCGATGGCGGAGTGGGGATTGGCTTCGGATTGGGCGATCCCAAGGAAACGGTTGGTTTGGATGTCGGCGTGAACGTCCTCGATTTAATCGGGGATACTGCACAAGATGGCAGCATCAGCTTCAAGCTTCATCGCCGGTTGCCTCAGGATGTGGCTGTGGCTGTGGGAGTTAACAATGCTATCACTTGGGGTGACACCGATGGCGGTTCGACGGTTTATGCGGTGGCCAGCAAGATGTTTCGCCTCACTGAGAGCGTTCAAGCTCCCTTGAGTCGCCTCTATGTTTCTGCTGGTCTGGGTGGCGGACAATATCGTTCTGAATCTGATATTGACAATGATGTTAATTCAATTGGCTTGTTTGGCTCTGTGGCCGTGCAAGTGGTGCCGCAGATGCATGCGATCGCCGAATGGACGGGTCAGGATTTGACAGTAGGAATATCTGTCGTTCCATTCCGGAACCTGCCCCTAGTGATTACGCCAGCAGTGACTGATATCACTGGTAATGCTGGTGATGGCAGTAGATTTATTTTCGGGATTGGCTACGGATTTTCTTTTTAAGTACAAACAATCATGAAAATTGGTAAGGCATCAAAACTGCTAGGGTTGGCGATCGCGATTAACCTGATTGTCATCTCCATTCCACCCGTTTATCCTCAAAGTGGCAATCAGTCCGATATCACCGGTCCTAATCCCCTGGAAATTATCCCAGATATTCCCCGCTCCGATCTACAAGAAATTCCCGTAGAGAGCACCAGTAGTAACATAGAAGTCGATCGCGATACTTTTGACAATCGCTTTTCCAAAGCTGATTTCAATCAAGCTGTCGAGCAATTTGAACAGCTGCAAGCATTCACCTATGCTCAACAGTTAGATATCAAGCTCTTTGGTCAAACGACTACACCTTGCGAAATAGCTGAATCTTTAGATTTATTATTTAGACAAACAAGTAAAAAGCCAGCACTGATTTATACTGTTTTGTTGGAGCAACAATTAGAATTGTTCCTGATTATTCCAACTGCTAGAGCTTGTGGTAAAAATTTTGCCAAACAAAATAGCACTCAGTACGTGCGAAAGGTGATTCCCAAAGCCAATCGCCGAGTTGTTAAACAGATCGCCAATAAGTTGCGCGTTCAAGTGAGCAATCCGCGAAAAATTAGAACTACAAGTTACATGCCTTTTGCTAAACAGCTTTATGAATGGCTGATTGCGCCTTTGGAACCAGAGTTAACGGCAAATCAAATAGATACTTTGATTTTTTCAATGGACAAAGGTCTGCGTGCTTTTCCTATTGCTGCCCTCAACAATGGCGAACAGTTTCTGATTGAAAAGTATGCTGTGGGTTTGATTCCCAGTTTTAGCCTCACTGATACTCGTTACCGTCCGATTAAAAACGCACGCCTGCTGGCCTTTGGCGTATCTGAAAGTACCCAGGGACAAACCCCCTTACCTGCTGTGGCTGTGGAATTGCCCATATTAAGGAATATTTGGGGAGGAAAGCAATTTATCAATCAAGCAGCGACTTTGGCTAACTTTGAGTCGCAAAACATTCAAGAACGCTTTAGCATTATTCATGTGGCAACTCATGCGGAATTTCAACCAGGGAAAATTGATAATTCTTACATTCAGTTTTGGAACGAAAAATTGAAGTTGGATCGACTCAGGCAACTGTCAGAAAAATCTCAGTGGAGTGCAGATTCAAAGGTAGAACTGCTGGTTCTGAGTGCCTGTAGAACGGCCCTGGGAAATGAACAAGCAGAATTGGGATTTGCTGGTTTGGCTTTACAAGCAGGGGTGAAGACGGCAGTTGGTAGCCTTTGGTATGTCAGCGATCGGGGTTCCCTGGCCCTGATGAGTGAATTTTATCATCAGTTGCAAACTGCTCCCCTGAAAACTGAGGCTTTGAGACAGGCCCAGTTGGCTATGCTGAAAGAACAAGTCCTCATTAAAGATGGACAGTTACTACTGCCCGATCGGGCGATCCCTATCCCTGAAGAAATTGCTGGTACTGGCCTGACCTCTCTCTCTCATCCTTACTTTTGGTCCGCTTTCACGGTCATTGGCAATTGGAATTAGTTGTTAGTTGTTAGTTGTCAGCGGTCACGGGAACCGCTGGGGGAATTTTCGATTAGTCTCGTGGTCCGCCGGGGGTTAAAACCCCCGGCGTTACCAGGCGGAGCCAGGTAACGAGGCTTAAGTGGGTTAAAACCGACTCTTATGCCCGATCTAGAAAGCGTTTTTCCCTCGTTTCCAGGCTCTGCCTGGGAACGATTTTTCTAGAGGCTCTGCCTCTAGTTGACAATGGTGCAAGATGTGATATGCATCCTATTTATCATTAGTAAATGGCGGAATTCCTGCGAGATCGAGGATTTTGGGGATCGCATCTTCTCGCTTGACTGCCATCAGGTGGACTCCTTGACATAACTGGCGCGCGATCGTCACTTGTTCGGCTGCTATTTTGATGCCTTCCTGTAGGGGGTCTGCTGCTGCTGCTAAACGGTCGATAATCTCCGAAGGAATGTGAACGCCGGGGACTTTCCGATTGATGAAATTGGCGTTTTTCGCTGATTTGAGCAGAAATATTCCCGCTAGTATGGGTTTGTCAACTCCGGCGGCAATTTGAGTCATGAACTTTTCTAAGCGATCGAAATCCGTAATCAGCTGGCTTTGGAAAAACTGCGCCCCCGCTGCTAATTTCTTTTCAAACCGACTCTGTAAACCGGACCAGCTTTTCAGTTGCGGATCGACTGCGGCACCTACAAATAAGTCTAAAGCACCATCTGGGAGTGGCTTTTCATTGGCATCTATGCCGCGATTCAGTTTATCAATTAACTGGAGTAAGCGCACTGATTCTACGTCGAAGACTCCTTTCCCATCCGGATGATCCCCTGCTTTCATCGGGTCTCCTGTTAAGGCTAATATGTTATGAATCCCCAATGCATGTGCCCCCATCAGGTCTGCTTGCAAACCTATGCGGTTGCGATCGCGACAAGCTACCTGACATACTGGTTCAATTCCGGACTGCAATAAAATCACTGATGCTGCTAGGGGACACATCCGCAGCACCGCCCGACTGCCATCGGTAATATTCACTGCATGGACTCTACCTTTGAGCAGTTGCGCCATTTTTACCATATGTGCTGGATCCCCTCCCTTGGGTGGCGCTATCTCTGCTGTGAGCAGAAATTCTCCAGCAGCAGCAGCTGCACGCAATGATTTTTGGGGTTTTAACTCTTGACTTAAATCGGTCATTGTGCTTATGAGTGATATTACAATTCTCTAGTATACACCCCGAGGACATGGTGGGCGGTGTTTTAGGACATGGTGGGCGGTGCCCACCCTACGTTATGGCGAATATTATCGCGATTTTTACATTTGGCGATCGCTATCCTATTTTAAGCGATCGCCTGGCCAGTTTACCATAGGTTTTCACGGTTTCGTAAGGCATTTCTAAATCGGTGGCTATCTCCTGTAAGGATTCGCCAAATTCTTGCCTTGCTAGAATTGTAGCTCGAATAAGCCAAGCGTTCCAGGCCCGATCGCCTCCGGGGCGTTTCTGACTAAAAACTTTAAACTCCCAACCAAGTGATAATGATGCCGTGGGGTCCGCGTCAGGCGATTGTCATTTGCCAGCATGGGTATGTTCAGCTTGGGACTTACTGCTAAGTCTATTTTATCAGATAAATAGCGCCTGCGTCAACATTTTTCCTCTCATACAGTCCCGATCGCATCTGGTGGAATGCTCTGGCCGAAATTGCCCGATCGCCCTGGGCAAGGCACCGGCGACAATATGACATTCTTTTTTTGACTGTTTCTATTTTTTATGGTTGTGGATGCCCTAAAGTATCACAGAGCAATGGTTTTGGCTATGGTAACTTACGTAAATACAGTGTTTTTCACGAATGTCAGACTACAGAAAGAAAAAAATAAGAAAAATATGGAAAAAGGCTTGACAAATCATTTTTCTGAACTTACCATAGTTACAGGAATGTGAGCGATCGCGGCCCTGAAACTTATTTGCTGTTCCGTTAGTAGAGGAAAATCTCAGATGAAAACAAGCACGATAACAGAAAGAAATTATCTTCCAGGGGAGGAAGAACGACTAACATCCCTAGTTGCCGAATATGGAGTACACTTAGAGCAAAGAAATTTGGATATCTACAGCGATATCGGATTAGAAGGGTGGTGGGGAGCCAATGGCATTCATCATGCTTTGCATGACATGAATCCCATTAGAGGGGGATTTGTCATAGATTTACTCAAAAGGTTTGACATTGTCCCTCCTAAAGGAATAATTGAAGTTGGTTGTGGCGGCGGTATATTTTGCGAATATCTTGCGAAGCAGGGATATCAAGTGCTCGGTGTTGATATGTCAAGGGGAGCAATAAAAGTGGCCCAGGAGCACGCTGTTATTGCCAATGTGCCAGTAGAGTATCAAGTGAGTAATGTTTATGAGTTACCCTTTGAGGATGAAAGCTTTGATGTCGTGATGTCTAGTAACTTTCTCCAACATGTAGAAGATTTAGTAACTGCTTTTTCCCAAATGTCGAGAATCCTCAAAAAAGGCGGCCTGTTTATCTTTGATACGATTTCCCGGAATGAATATTCTGTGACCAACTTCATGAAGTTAGAGGCGGAAGGGATTATTATTCCTGGCGCTCACGAACCATTGCTGCTTATAAAGCCAGAGGAAGTGGAGAGTTTAGCAAAACAGTTTGGGATTGCACTTGCTGCCGATGTTAACAATCCTTTTGGGTTGATTATTGAGGCGATCGAATGTATTGATGGCAAGTTTCAACTGCAGAAAGTTACCCAAAAGGAGACTTTACAAAATTATATTGGCTATGGCATTAAGACTGGGTAGAACCGATCCTTGCCGAAGTAAAGATTGAACTTGGTAATCCATTATTCGCCAATCAGGATTGCCACGTCATCTTTTTGAGGTGATATAATCACTAAAGTCGATCGCGCGATCGAGAAAGCGTTTGTAGTGGGCACCGCCCACCATTCGCAGGCCAAGTAGCTGCCAACGGGTTTTGACCACATCCCGCTGGTTGGGTTGAGGTCCCTTACCCAACCGACGACATATTTTTGCAAATATAATTGGCGATTTCCTTAAAAAGCATTGACAAAAATTTGCTCGGCATTTACTATAGCTATATGGCTGTTACTACGGCCACTCTGTACCTGGAAAATTTAATAACAGGTTCACGCTCGTTTCATTATTCGCCTAGCCCGGGATCTGGGGGCGCGATCGCTCGTTGCTAGGGATAGGTTTCATCCGCCTCCATGCTATTAGGCGATCGCCTTGCGGTGAGTAGGGTAGCATCGCCCCCGGGTACTCTAGCAGTGCTGTGGCTGTGGAAAAAATGCGATCGCATTAGCAGTCATGGCTTTTAACTATACCATAGTTAGTGATATAATGATGGTAAGGCAGGTTGCTTGAATAGGGGGCAGGGCAAGATTATCGGTTCATGGAAAAATGTAACAAAGGCCGGACACCGGGCGGGCGATCGGAAGATGAGGAAAATTAAGGAATCGTAAAAATGAATCTGGAAAAATTACACCAATACCGTGACGAGATCCTGAAATTAGCGGGAGAATATCATTCAGCAAACGTGCGGGTGTTCGGTTCCGTGGCGAGGGGAGAAGCAACCGAAACCAGCGATGTTGATTTGCTCATAGACCGGACTCCCGAACAGGATTTATTTGATTTTATTCGCTTTGTTCGCGCATTGGAAGAACTTTTGGGGTGCCAAGTTGACGTGGTACATAGCAGCGCCTTGCATCACTCGATTCGAGAGCAGGTTTTACAAGAGGCGATCGCTTTATGAGTTCATCATCTAAAAGTCCATTGTTTTTTCTGTATCATATCAAAGAATCTATTGAAGCGATCGCCTGTTATATTCAAGAGGGAGGTAAGGAAGCATTTTTGCACAAGCGCATGGTGCAAATGGCGGTTTTGCACGAACTCGTAATTATTGGAGAAGCAGCGAATAACCTATCAGATGAATTGAAAGCTAGCTATTCTCAAATTCCTTGGCGAGACATCGTAGATTTCCGGAATGTGCTTGCACACCATTATTGGGGAGTGGATCTAGAAGTAGTGTGGAAGATTATTGAAGAAGGGGATAAGTTACCATTACTGCGATCGCAAGTGCAAGCAATAATTGATGACTTAGAAAAGCAATAATGCCGTTCCATGAATTACCATCGCGGTCAAAACCAGTGTTGATGGGATTCCCCCCTGACATCAGTGAACTAGAACTATATTAATAGCTTCAGGTGGGCGATGCCCACCCTACGAACTACTGCCCACCCTACATACTTTATAATGGTTGCGAGTAACCTAGGGCTGTTTTGACTTCTGCCAGGGTTTGGTTGGCGATCGCCTCTGCTTTTTCCCTGCCCGATCGCAGCACCGACTCCAGATATCCCTTCTCAGCCATTATTTGCTGATACTTTTCCTGAATTGGCTGCAACGCCTGAATTACCGTCTCCGTCAGCAAGGGCTTAAATTGACCCCATCCCATATCCTGACATTCGGCTGCCACATCTGACTTACCTTTTCCAGATAGCAGCATATAAAGTGTCAACAGATTATGACATTCCGGACGTTCCGGGTTGTCAAACTCCAAACCCCGCACCGGATCCGTCTTGCAGCGCTTAATCTTTTTCGCGATCGCCTCTTTAGGGTCTAGCAAATTGATCCGACTCAGTTCCGAGGGGTCTGACTTAGACATTTTCTTCGTCCCATCGGTCAAACTCATCACCCGCGCCCCTTCTTTACGGATGATTGGTTCTGGTAATTTCAAAATCGTCTGACCCTGTCCGAACTGGTGGTTAAACCTGACTGCTATGTCCCGAGTCAGTTCCAAATGTTGCTTCTGGTCCTCTCCCACTGGCACCTTATCCGCTTGGTACAGCAAGATATCTGCTGCCATCAGTACCGGATAGTCTAGCAACCCCGTCCCGACATTTTCCCCTTGCTTCACTGCTTTTTCCTTAAACTGGATCATGTCTGACAGCCAGTTTAGCGGTGTAATACAATTTAGTAGCCAGGTGAGTTCGCTGTGAGCCGATATATGGGACTGGACAAAAATTGTACTATATGTTAAGTCTATACCGCAAGCTAGATAGAGGGCGGCTATAGTATAGGTATCGGCTGCTAGGGTCGCTGGGTTGTGAGGTACCGTGATCGCGTGTAAATCTACCACGCAGAAGTAATTTTCATAACTACTCTGTCCTTCTACCCAGTTGCGAATGGCACCGATATAGTTACCCAGATGGAGATTGCCGGTTGGTTGAACTCCCGAAAGAATACGTTGCTTACTCATAAATAGTTCTTTGCGATCGTTAAGCTGCCTGTGTACTACATTAACTAGATATAATACATCAATCGGCGTTGCACAACAACACCGATTGATTTGGGTTGAAAATAGAAAATTGTGAATGGTAAATTGAAATAGTTATAACTGTTCATAAAAAGACCAATAAGGGCTTTTAAATTTTCCGTTTTAAATTTGCAATTTGCAACCATAACACCGATTTATGTTGACATTCACCATACAGAGTGACCGACCATGGTGAATAAATGTTAATATCTGGCAATATTTGGCCATTAGCCATTAGCCATTAGCCATTAGCCATTAGCCTTTAACATATCTTACTCTAGATAGGGCAAATTCTCACTTTTTTGAAGTTATGTTAAGCTATAATACCTATATTAGCAGTCAAGCCAGACATAGTCATATTTGTCTAGATAATAATGAAGCAAATTTTGGATCTCGATTACGCGGCCCAGTTGCGAGCATGTGTGGAACGGGCCAGGGATATCTCAGACAACGCGAAAGCATCTGGAGACTTTGCGCAGCTGTGCGATCGCCTAGCAGCAGAGAACCCCCAAGCAGCGGAGTTGCTGGAGATTCTCTGGAATGAATTCGTGGCAGCTAACCGGTCAGCTACCTTTTGGCAGCAAATATCTGATGTGGAGAAGAAATTGTCAGAACAGATGGCCCAAACTAACGTACAATTAAAGCAGAATTACTTGCGGTTGATGCAAGAGCAATAGCTTCAAGTTGCTTGGGGTTTTGAGATCTTAAAGGCCATTGTTGAAAATTGAAAACCAAATCCCAGATCTATGACTCTGACTATTAATATCAAACTTCAACAATTAACAACCTCTGGACCATACGACCGGTGATTGGTGATGTGCGATCGCGGCACGAAACCACTGCAAATTCATCACCAATCACCGCAGGAACCTCCAGCTGCGCTACAGGCGGGACTGCGACCTACTTTTTCTTTTTATCAAATTTCGAGGTAGCTTTGTCTACAGCTGAGCTGAGTTCGCCCCACGCACTTTGCATGCCTGACTTGAGGCTTTTCCACGCTTCGCCCTTTGAATCATTCAATTCCGCCATCTTCTTCTTGGCAGCATCACGTTTTTCTTTTAATGATTTAATCTGCTGATTTAGCTCCGCTTTGGCATCTCCTCCTGCTTTTTCGGCTTTCCCTTGCAGCTTGTCAATTTTGGCACCAAGGTCGGCCAGTTTTTTCTCCATTGTCTTCTGGTACTCTTTTTTCTCTTCCATTGGTTTTTCCTCTTACTTGCAGCCTCCAATATCCTCTATTATCTTAAACCCATCGATAACGGGCTGTTGAATATTGTAACGATTCTTTACATTTGCCTGTAGCCCAGAAAACAGGTTTTGGGGAAAAAACCTATTTGCTCAAGTTTGATTGACATTACTATCCGAGGATTTTAAGCGATCGGCCTCTGGTTTTGGTAGGGGCGATCGCCATTCATCTGACTCTGAGGCAATTAATGGGAATTGGGATGCTAATTCGTGTGGCGATCGCCTCTATAATTTATGAGTCTATCTCGAAGAGATAACGAGGTAATCCTGACTGGCGAATAATAGACTGCAAGGTGCCAATCCTTAATTCCTTATAGTTAGGAACTGGAACGGTAACAGTAGATTCCTCGGTTCGTAACTGCATGATAATATGGCTAAGCTGTCGCGCATTAAAATTGCATCAACAGAAAGGCTGAAACCATTGTTACCAGCCGTTTAAGAAATTTTGAATTTTGAATTTTGAATTTTGAATTGCTTACCATGCATCCTTACTTCTACAAAGCCATATTCGGACAAAATTCGACAAACTTCCTTTGCCGATAACACCCTTAACTTACCCAACTTTCACCTCTACTTGCTCTACAAAAACTTCATTATTTAATCGAGGCGGAATTTCAGAAGCATCGGCAGTCTCAAAAAAAAGTTCTAAAGCTTCAATCAAATTATACCTGGCTTCGTCAGCCGTATCTCCTTGACTGGCGATGTCTAATTCTGGGCATAAGGATACATATCCAGAACCCTCTCGTTCAATAATTGCTGTTAGCTGTTTTGTTGGTTTCATTGTAGCATGCAATCGCTAGATTAATCTTTATTACTCTAGTATAGCAGGTAGCAGATAAATTGGGAATTAAGAATTCAGTTTTTTCTCAAAGACCTGGTTGATGGGCTAAGTTATCCTCCCAAAGTTATGGCTACCCGCAGATTGAGAAACCAGGCAACTTGGGCGAAACCCGGTTTCTGGGCCAATTTTATTTCAACTAATGGGGGCAGCAATATTGGCCATCTTCTGTTATGCAGGTTGGGCAAGTTTCCTTTTTATCCTCGGATTTTATTTCTATTCCTGTTACAGACCTCGTGCTATATTCTTGAGGTCGGGCGATCGCCCCCGATTGTGAGACTGCCGCTAAACTGATTGTTAAGGCGGGAAAAAGTGCGATCGCATAGCCAATTATTGCAGTAGAATGCATTACCATTACCTCCTGAATCTGTAATTAGGCAAACAGCAGCTAATGGCTGAGTAGCAAAACACTGGCGATCGCCAAACCCAGGCCCAGGTAACCGGAAGGGGACAAAGTTTGCTGGTGCAGGATAAAAATCCCCAGCAGATTACTCATAATAATACCCAGACAGCCCGTGAGAGCAGAAACGCGACCGAGTTCAGTAGCAGACCACAAGTAAAATTGCCCGGCAATGCCGATAAAGCGGGTGATCGTGAAAAGCCAAAACCAAGGGCGATCGACGCTATGGGCAGTAAATCCCACGGTTTTGAGATAGTCTACAGCAGGAATTTCGCCAAGCAAAAACGTGGCTTCAGTTAAGATCGCTACCAGTAAAACTTTAGACATGATCTATTTTTGGGCTTGATAATATTGAGGATATTTATAAGCTTCGTCACCACGCCCGAACCCGCCCGAACCCGCCCGAACACGCCGCCCGAACCCTAAAGGGTCGGGCTACATGAACAAAGCCCGCCTGCGCGGGCTAGATTCCAAAAGTGAGATGCACCCGCAGAGTTTACCCATTCCCTACTGCTAGCAGCAGGGAATGGCAAGTTTCAATTAGCGATCGAGGTCCTATTCATTGTGAAAATATAATTCATCCTCCACCTTTCAACGTACTGGTATGGGGAAAGAAGAGGCCGATCGCCAACTAACCAGTGATTTTAATTGGCTTCAAAGCACTTCCAAGAGTAGGGATCGCTCGGATTGGTTGCGCGGGAATAGGCCCGTTGGTTGTTGTACTGTATTTTACAGGCATTATCCATTGAGATGCTAACTTTGTCCTGTCCTAACTGACAACGCCATCCCCAAGCGTTGTTTTGGACTAAGACTGCTCGGGCCCTCGGGTTGTTAAAGCGATTCTGACAATATTTGTTCAGGTTAACACCGCCAAGCTCTCGGGCTTCTGCGGTCAAAGCGTAAGTCAGGGATCCGAGGGCGAAAGTTACGGCTGCTAGCCATTGTTTTACTTTTACAGGTTTCATTTTTGAACTCCTTTAACGTGAAAAATTTATCGAGATGGAAAACTTGCGCAGGCGGGATCTGTCTGTGTAGTCGTTGGTAGGATTGACATAGAAACCGCCGATATGTTGACAAAAAATGGAAAAATGCCCAACACTTCAATTGAGATTTTGCTTGCGCTTCAGCATTGAGACCGTACCCAAGGCACCAACAGCCAATAAGCCTAACAGGGAACTGGGTTCGGGAACGGACTGAGGTTCTTCATCAAAGGGTCGCATCCGGAAACTACCTGTGAAATCGTTGAAAGCTAACTTAATCGGAAAAGCGGTAGGACTATTCGGATCGATCGAGCCATCAATGCCAGTGACGCTAAAGCTGGAAACGCCGCTACCAAAATCAACAGTCTCACCAGGACTGAACTCACCCAGTAGGGTATCTCCTACCCAGACACCGAAGGAGTTATCTGCATCAATACCGGTGGGCAAGTCAAGGATGCTGGTGAACAGGGTATCTCCTATAGCCTCAAATTCAAAGCCGTAATTAGTGGGCGGGTCGAACCATAGACCGCTAACCCCATCGATAAAGACCTGCCAATCATCTTCAGTAAAATCTGCCATTTTTGGGAGATCCTGATTCCAGCCTGCACTGGTCGGGGAAAGAGGTTCTAAACCTTTAGCTACCAAACCTGCATTAACGATGAACTTAGCTAGCTGTCCCCTGGTAACATTCTCGTCGGGATGGTATGTGCCATCTGGAAAACCGTCGATTATCCCTTCAGATTTTAAGATGTCAATTTGCGATGCAAAAACATGGTCGCAAGGGATATCCACAAAAACACTCTCACGACTCTGATTATTATTACAATATGGCGGATAAGGACGTTCAATCTCAGAATCAGTGATTGCGGCAGCCCCGTTCACGACAAACTTAGCCATCTGTCCCCTGGTAACATTCTCGTCGGGATGGTATGTGCCATCAGGGAAACCGTTAACTATCTGTAAGTCCCTTAACATGTGAATGTAGGAGAAAAAGTCATCTTCAAGAGGAACATCAGGAAAATATGGACCTGCAGAAGTAAATTGTGGCAAGTTAAATCCATTGACGATAAACTTGGACATGTGCCTTCTGGAAACGGGCTCGTTAGGTCTGTATGTGCCATCTTCATAACCGTCAATCACCTCCCAGTCTTTGAGAAGGTTAATGTACCCTGCAAAAGGGTGACTGTCCGGGACATCAGAAAAGTAGTATCCTGGTTCTGGCTGCATCTCCCAAAAAGTTTTGAGCGGGTTGAAGTTCACCTCACGGAAATATTTTTTGTCCAGATTGTATCCTTCTCCTTTTTCTATATCGATTCCTTGCAAGGCACCCCAAAGATTATTGGTAGAAACTTCATAGTGCAGATGAGGAGCCACACCACCTTTACTGCCTGTTTTTCCAAGAAAATTTGGTTGTTCTTGCTCTTCTTGCCGTGTTGTTACTGACTGATCTTTGGAGACATAAATCTCATCTAGATGCTTGTAAATATGGTATCGTCCCTCACTGTCCTTGATCGATACAATTCCCAAGTTTTCTTGGACATATTCAACTGTTCCATCAACAATGCTGTAAACAGGTCGCGGTGCGTCGCGAATCGCATCCCCACCAATGTCTATCCCACCATGATATCCATATTTTCCAAAATCTGTTTCCCAGGAATTGCGATAATCATCAGCAATATAAGCCCCCTTCAATGGAGTTTCAAATGAAACTTCTCCAAACACGGCAAGAGAAAAATCTTGATATAATTGACCAATTTCAGAATTGGGGTTGTCGTTTATCCAGTTCAAATCAGCAGCACTGTTGATTGCATCTTCCCAATCTTCATCAGTCCAATCACTTAACTTTCCACTTAACTCTACAGCGGCTGCGGTCTGATTGTAGGAAGTTAACGTGACAGCTAAAGTTGGTACTCCTAAGAGTATAAGTGCTGAAGTAGCACTGCTAGCAGCTTTTCCCATCCATTGGTCGAAATTATTTGTAGATGACATATTATGCCTCCTTTTTTTGGAATCCACAATACATTCTGTTGCGCGGATCGCACCGGCACTAGGCAAACCGATCGCGCGACCTAACTAATATCTCCAGCCGAACCATAAACCAGCAACAACCAGTAATCAAGTGGCAGGTTGCTTGTTCATATTAAAGCTAGAGTGTGCATCTCACTTTTCTCATCTAGCCCGCGCAGGCGGGCTTTGTTCCTGTAGCCGGACCCTTTGGGTGTGGTCAAAAGTAGTTGATAGTCATTTGCTGCCGATAACTGTAGGGGCGAAGCATTCGGGGGACCAATTATGACATAAATTGACAGATATCCTCTCCGAATGCTTCGCCCTGCCCCCGCGAGGTCTTCGGTGTACCAACTGTTTTTGACCACACCCGGACCCTTTAGGGTACCGTTCCGGAAAAATCGGGCGGCTTTTCTCATCTAGCCCGCGCAGGCGGGCTTTGTACCTGTAGCTGGGCCCTTTAGGGTTCGGGCGGGGGAGGTCAAGTACCAACTGTTTTTGACCACACCCCTTCGCCCGTGCCCCTCGTGAGATGCATTCTTAACCCCTCGTTCCCACGGATCTGCCTGGGAACGGGTGACAGCGACTCAACTTATCCACGGGAAAACCAATAGGTTTGCAAAGGACTGCGGGTGGCGCGTTTGATAAAGTCCTTATTATAATGGGCACCTCCAGTTCCTCCAAAACCATCGGGAGTGCGAGTCTCGAAATGCAAGTGATTGTCTGCATTGATTCGGCCTAGATACGTTTCCGTATCGATCCTGTCTCCCCGAGAGAGACTGGGATTCAGATTTAAATGACCGTAAACCCATTGGGATAAACCAGTTTGGCTAGTAACGCCAATGAAACCAGAATCGATCCAAGCAACTGTTCCCGGAGCTACTGCTTCTACCCGCGTCCCTGTTGTGGCACCAATGTCGATTCCCGCGTGCCACTCTTTGATACCATCATTGTCGGGATCGCCGTTATAATAGCCTGGGTCCATATAGCCCGCCGTCATGGGAAATCGCTCTCCCCGTCCGAAAAGATCGTAATTCAGATCGGTGTAAATTTGCTCTACTTCGCGGCTGGTTAAATTATGATCGCGATAGTAGTCAGGCCACCCATAATCGAAGCCAGTATTGTCACTGGTTTGCCGGTCCCAATCATCGTCACTCAAGGAAGTCAGTTCCGGAAAGTAGTTTTTGTCGAAAGAATCCCCCGAGACGTTTTCCCAAGAGACATCGAAGTAAGCATCCCCATCCCGTTCGCGGAAGTATGCTAATACCCAATGATCGCCGTCAGAGGTAGGCGTGAACTCAATCGTTTTGCCTCCGTAAGCATCTTCGTTAAACTTCCATTCTGTGATGTAAGACCAATTGCCTCCATTCACCGGTCGAGTAGCTAGGGCATAACCGTCGTCGGCGCGGAATTGGAACCTGTAAGTATCTCCGGCTTCAAACTCGGTTTGCGTCCACATTTCGAGCATGAAAAAGTCATCGGGAATGCGGGAATTGGGACTGCCCCGTCCCCAATCAGCGGAAAAACCTTGTTTGCCGTCGCTGCGGGTATTGGAGTAGCTCAAGTTGGCTAAACGCGAGCCAGTATTGGCATTTGAAGCCCGGACAGACCAATTATTGCTATAAAAATTGGCTTGCTCGACGGAAATGACTTGTTCGTCAAGGAGAACGGTGCCCCGATCGTCCTCTGACTGAATGCGCAGTTGTTCGGCCTCGCTGACAGAGAAATCCAAAACAGCATTTCGGAATGCCTCGCCTTCATCACCAGGAGTATCTGCACCTGGGTTCAGCAGCTCATCGATCCGGTGACCAACTTCCTCAATCACGACCTCCGCGAGTAAGTCTACCGGTCCGGAACCTGTCACTAAAGATTGAGCCAAGTAGATCGCATCTTGTGCGCTAGCATAAGCGCCCTGGGCTCCGTTCATGGCCTCATCGGGCACAATTTTAATTCCAGAAAGCAAGCCAGTATCTCCCTGGGACATGTCAGACAACAGGTTTTGGATCGCCACAGGATCGCGAACCCCATAAATTTGCTCCATGTCAGATTGAGCGGAGCCAGAACCGGCAAATTTGTTGAGCTGATTCTCGACTTCTCCTAACACCGGAGACAAAACGGCATTATCGACTAGGGAATCACCGGCAGCATCCAAGGAACTGTTGTCCGCCATAGAAATATTGTCGTCAAACATGAGATTACCTCATTGAAGCTAGATGTCTATGAGAGCGAATCTCGGATGTGATTTGCGCTCACATTTCAATGTTGGCACCTCGTTCCTGGATTGCCTAGATCAAAAATAGTTAAAATCTTAGATCATTCTTAGATCAGTTCAGAACGATCTCAAAATAGATCACTTTTCAGATCATTCTCAGATCATTTCAGATCTGGATCTCAAACTAGATCAATTCTCAGATCATTCTCAGATCATTCCTAGATCACCTTAAAAAAACTTGGTCACAGGTGGGAAATTGGTGCTATAAACGATTTATGCTAGATTGAGCAAGAGATAAGAACGATGTCAGTCAAACTTAACAAAGATGGCCCTCGTATACTGAGAGAGGCTTATAAGCGTAAAGGGTTGTCACAGTACGAATGGGCACGCCAAGCTGGCTATACAGAGATAGTTGTTAAAAATCTTCTCAGAATTGAAGGCGGCGGTCCTGTCAGTCAAGAGGCGCTAGAGCGTTTGTGTGAAGTCGTGGAGGTTAACTGGCAAGATGTTGTGGAAGACCCCCCGATCGACCCTCTACTGGCAGAGGTACGGGAGAAGCACCGGCCATACTTGATCGAGAAGCACGGCAAGATACGAGTCTTGGACATGGAACAGCCCATCGGCCTAGATGATGTCTTTATCGAAGTCAAGATTCTCGAAAAATTGACCAAACGCTTGCACCTCAGCCGGAAAGAACTGATGGACCAAGCTAACCATCCCGACCATGACTTTGAACGTTGGGGTTTCGGTCGCGTTCTGGAAGAGGGCTTGTCAGGTCTGGATGCCTTGAAAAAATTTCAGAAATTGGTGGTATTGGGTAAGCCGGGTTCGGGGAAAACCACGTTTTTACGTCGGGTTGCCATTCTCAATATTCACGGGCATTTTCTGCCCGATCATGTCCCGGTGTTCATACCCTTGGCTGACTTTGCTGCCGATCGCAAGCAGCCTTCTTTGCTGGACTATATTATTGAGCATTGGCAAAACCGGGGGGGCATTTCTCCGGAAACGACCAAAGAGTTGCTCAGGCGAGGGCGTGTCTTGGTCTTGTTGGATGGACTCGATGAGGTCAAAGAAGCCGATAGCGAACGAGTCATTCGATCGGTCGAAGCTTTTACTCACCAGTTTATGGAAAACCATTTTGCCATCACCTGCCGCATTGCGGCCCGGGAGTACACATTTAAATCCTTTACTGAGGTGGAGGTGGCTGATTTTAAGGATGCTCAAATTAAAGATTTTGCTGACAAGTGGTTCTCGGCCCGCCGCGACAAACACAAAACTTGCAAATCAGCAGAAGAGTTTTTGCAACAGCTGGAAGCCCATCCTCGCATGCAGCAACTGGCAACTTCGCCTCTGCTGTTGACTCTGCTATGCTTGGTATTTGAAGATTCCGGTCGCTTTATGGAGAGTCGTGCCGATCTTTACAAGGAAGGAATCGATTTGTTGCTCTTCAAGTGGGACAGTCGAGAACACAATCTTCAGCGTCCCCGAGTGTACAGCGGTCTGGGGCCTCGACGCATCCGATCGCTACTGGGGCAGATAGCCAAAGATACCCTGGAACGAGAGGAAAAATTTTTTCGGGAGAGACATATTGAATGCTGGATAGGTGACTTTATCCGCAATTTGCCGGAAGCTAAGACAGATCCGGAGGCTTTGAGGGTCGATAGCCATCAAGTTCTTGAATCCATTGGAGGATACGGTCTATTGATAGAGCGATCGCAGAAGTTATGGTCTTTTTCGCACTTGACCTTCCACGAGTATTTTGCGGCAGATGCGATCGCGGAGCGTTGTAACCCTGACATGCCTGACGATCCAGTCCTCAATCAACTGGTCAGTCATCTGTGCGATCGGCGTTGGCGAGAGGTCTTTCTTCTGACCTCGGAAATGCTAGTTAATGCCGATAAGTTATTGCTGTTGATGAAAAGAAAGACCGATGCATTGATTGCAGAAACAGATGCATTGCAGTCAATGCTTAATTCTTTATCCCAGAGGTCTTGCGATGTTAAGTCTCGATATAAGCCTGCTGG
Source organism: Hormoscilla sp. (assembly GCA_051439505.1). Taxonomy (GTDB): domain Bacteria; phylum Cyanobacteriota; class Cyanobacteriia; order Cyanobacteriales; family Desertifilaceae; genus Hormoscilla. The sequence goes on from JBFRWI010000082.1 coordinate 17,983, forward strand.
GATTCGTGCTTTTGATATAGAAGGGGCAATGGATAATTATAATCCTCATGTATGTGCAAGAGATAAATCACTTGAAGATAATTTATCTCTTGAAATTATCTTGCTTCAAATAATGGGAATTGTTTTATACAATCACGATTTGTCTAGCTCTCTTTCTTTGGGTGTTGATACTTGTATAGATCGGATCATTGAACCTCTTTTTGAAGAAGATTTCCCCAGGGAAATTGATTATGGCAAGGCAAGCGATCGCTATGAACTCTGGCAAAATGCAGAACTTGATACAGATGTCAGACAAATCAGTAAGGCCATTGAAAAAGCTAGTCATCCCACCCTGGGCAACCCCGAGTTGAAGCAAGCATTACAACAGCTTCAGGATAAGCTGCCTGACGATTTAGATGAAAACAATCAAGAGTGGCTCAAAACCCAGTCAGCGAAGGATTGGGGGGAAGAACTCAGGCAAGTTATCATTAAATATCGAGGGATTGGGCATGATTGGCAAGGACAGTTTACACCTGCGGAACGCCAACTGTTGAAAAGCTATTACAATGCCAATGCCTTGTTGGCTCGTTGTTTGAATGGTAACTCGGTTGTCTCTCCTCATGTTCGCCAAGAAATTGAGGATACTTTGCTATTGCCTGACGCCGAAATTAAGGCCAGGTCATAAGCAATTCAAAATTAAAAATTCAGAATTAAAAATTGGGAAAGCCTCTTAGAGCAAGGGTTTCAGCTCTTGGGCCGTAGCAATGTAAATGCGCGACAGCTTAATGATTTAGCTATGAAAGTCTCGCACACTGGGAGGTGATGGCTCGCAGTCGCCACCTGCTAGCACCGGTGTTGACAGGCTCCCGAGCAGCGAAATTATGGCTTGCTGGGGGGTGATGGCTCGCAGTCGCCACCTGTTGGCACCGGTGTTGACCGACTCCGGAGCCACTCACGGAGGATCTGATCGGAGAAACCCGGTTACCCAGACCGGCGTGCGAGCCCGCGCTCCCGGGAGACACAGAAGGGGAGACCCGACCGGGTGTGGTCAAAACGGGTGTGGTCAAAAGTAGTTGGAGAGGATCCCCCCCAAACCCCCCCTTCCAAAAGGGGGGGGTTCCGGAAGCCCCCCTTTCTAAGGGGGGTTTGGGGGGATCCGGCGACTGGGAGGGCCGCCCGAA
>JBFRWI010000083.1:0-14649 GCA_051439505.1 Hormoscilla sp.
GTTTGCCTCGGTCAAGTTAAAGGAGCTTTTTACATCTAACTCACGCGGTCCTACAAAATCCATTCGTTCCGTTCCTTAAAGCCAGACGACAGAGCTACGAGCTGGCGCTCACCCGTAGGTGTCATGACCCCCCTAATGTAGGTCTGATCCTGGACCTGCATCTTGCATCTTCCTGAGGGAGATAATTCCAACAAAGGTCAGAAATTACCGGATTTTATGCAAGAGTATATCATAACTGCTGCCTCATTTATCAGTTTGGCACATTGGCAACCGATTAATCTTTAAGTTTTATTAACAAAGGATTCGGGCCAGAAACCAGAAACCGGGTTTCTGCGAGTATTTCCGTATTCTAACTGAGATCTGAAAAGAAACCCGGTTTCTCAACTCCTACCGAAACCCGATCGCGCCAATACCAGAAACCTGGTTTCTGCGATTATTTTCGTATTCTAACTGAGATCTGAAAAGAAACCCGGTTTCTCAACTCCTACCGAAACCCGATCGCGCCAATACCATAAACCTGGTTTCTCCAAATATTTTCGCATCCGGACCGAGATCTGAAAAGAAACCCGGTTTCTCAACTGGCACCCGATCGCCGCCATTATCCAGCCATACTTAATAATAGTAAGTAACAGCCGCCATTCAATAAAGCTGTAATCACTGCACCGATAATCACCCCTTTCATCATACTCATGCGGTTTTTCCGTTTCAACCAGATACATAGGGGCACCACATACAGCAATTGCGATATCCCAATTGCTGCGATATATATTAGCAAAACTTGGACTCCTAAAGATGCGATCGCCAAACATATTCCCACGGAAAGCACATTCAGACCTAATAAAATCAGAATGCCCCAAATGACCTGTACAAATTCTCTTCTTTCCGACATCTAAATTGCTCCATTCATGAAATTATCTCATCTTTGGGAAACCAAGTGATGACCAGCGCTAGTTTCCCGGTAAAACATATTAAAGGTGTCAAAGGGAATTATTCTCCCATCTGGGTGGACGATGTGAATGCAGGAACGCTTCACGGAACGGACATCAAAATTATAGGGGTCGAGAAACTGGACGATCATTACCCGAAAGATATTTTCATAGGTCAGTCCTGCCGGTACTGGCACCAAGGGCAAGCAGCAGAGTAATTGTTTTAATGAAGTTGCTGCTGACGCCGGTGAATGACCCGTGGAAAACAGTTCAAAGATTTTGTCTTTGAGTTCTTCCTGCTGTTCGTATAATACCGTGTTGGGGACAACTCGCACGAATTCACTCTCGTCCATCATACCTGTCAGGGGTATCACTTTACCATTTAACTTCAGGGCGTAACCCATTGCTAAACAGTCCGGATGACAGGGCACTGGAATAATATCTTCCGCTTTGAAGTGATCGCTCTGTGCTAGAATATTACGGCGGACTTCCGTGAGGGTGTAGCGATCGCGCTGGGGATCGAATCCTTCTAAGCGCCCCGCAACTTGAACCGGCTGAAAGGTGACGCCGCGCACGCATTTCTGCTGTAAGGCGTAGTCGATGATTTGGCCAATTTCCCCATCATTCAGCCCTTTCTTGACAGTAACTACTAGGGTTGTAGAAATATTGAACTCGTTCAGATGGGCGATCGCCCGTTCCCGGACGTCCCGCAAATCTGCCCCTCGCAATGATTCCAGGGCGGCTGTCTGAAAACTATCAAATTGCAGATAGACTTCTATTCCCGGCATGTACTGACTCAGGCGATCGCAGAATTCCCGTTCCTTAGCAATTCTCACCCCATTAGTATTGATCATCAAGTGCCCGATCGGCTTGCTTTTCACCAGATCCATGATGGCAAAGAACTCGGGATGAATAGTCGGTTCGCCGCCACTCAACTGGACTACCTGGGGTTCTCCCTCATTGGCCACCACCGCATCTAGCATGTTCTCAATCTGTGCTAAACTGCGATGTTGTCTGGGTTGATGTCCGTCCGGGAAAAATTCTGCCGCCCCGGAATCAGCATAGCAAATGGGACAGGAAAGATTGCAGCGATCGGTCACCTCTATGAGAGTCAAGCAACTATGCTGTTCGTGATCCGGGCAGAGTCCGCAATCGTAGGGACAGCCATATTTTATCGGAGTGTTAAACTTGAGAGGCAGATCCCCGGGCTTGATGAATTCCTGGGATTTACGGTAATATTCCACATCATCGGCAATTAACACTTCTTCCCGTCCGTGGGTGGGACAATGCTTCACTAGGTAGACCCGATCGTCCCGAAAGATGATTTTCGCCTCCACCTTAGTCAGACATTGGGAACAGACGCTATTGGTTAAAGCATAAAATAGATATGGTCGAGTAGGCATGGGTTTATTTCCGATAAACGACAATATTGGCATCAGCGCGGTTTCGCATGAGTTCCCGGGTTTCTCAAAGACATGACATCTTTGTGAGGTTATAACATTTTTCAAGATCGATATGATAGACTTTTGCAAGTTCAGAGCGGAAAATCATGGTTTATATACGCGAAATATCCGCATCAGATTCAGATGTCATTGCCGACCTCAACGCTCAAAGTTGGCGGACGAGTTACCGAGGGATTTTGCTCGATAGTTATCTTGATGGCCCTATATTCGAGGACTTTCTCAACCTATGGCGAGATCGGCTTTTGAATAATCCTGCACCAGAACATCTCGGACTGCTTGCCCTATCCGGCACATCAGTCGTTGGATTTACCTTTGCCTCGATCGGTCGCGATGACCGCTGGGGAACCAAGATTAATAGTCTGCATGTGGCCCCCGGATGTCGTGGCAAAGGCGTCGGAACGAGATTGTTGGCAGCCCTTACTGACTCGCTTCTTAGTCGGAAATACGAGGCCGGGATTTATGTTTGGACGTTCGAGGCGAACCATCGTGCTCGCCAGTATTACGAAAGATTGGGTGCAAAAGCAATGGAGCACGGCCATTGCAACCGACCGGGAGGCAACAGGGTTGCAGAATGGCTCTATGCCTGGCAATCTGTTAGGCAACTTCAGGTCGCCAGCACTTTCGCACTTGCTGACAAAATCAGCAGCAACACTATATAGGAGCCTTCTATCTCAGCGGTTCGATCGTGCCCTCCACTATAGTATAACTATTGCGGATGATCGGAAGCCAAGTAATTAATCTGAACAGAAAAGGCCAACGTTCCGGACAGAGTTGAGGTAGGGATGCGACCTTGACTAAGGACAACCCCATTGCTGCTACCTCTGCTTCATCTCGAACGTACCACTTGAAGGGAGCACCTAGTCGATCTAACTTATTTTTCCCTGGTGCTAGCTGGGCCACATTCCCCAGTACATCCATCAGTAAGGTGCCACCGGGAAAGCGCGATCGCATCTGGTCAACGATCTGTTGCACGTCACCTGCTGCCAAGTACATCAGCAACCCTTCGGCAATAAACAGAAAGTTTTCCGGCGGTATTTCTGGCAGGGCATCCATCCAGCTAAAATCTAGCACAGAACTGCTAATAAATTGATGTTGCTCTGTCTGGGTATCTAACTGACGGCGCAGTTCCGTTACCACGGGCAAGTCCAGATCGAACCAACGATAGACCTTACTGCCAATGCGATGATAGCGAGTAGACATGCCCGCTCCTAATTCTACCACAACGGGTTGCGAATGGCTGGCAATGTGTTCCGAGGCTATGCGATCGTGATACGCGGCTCGAATAGCCAAGTAATTCTGATAAGCCCAATTATAAAATTCCCCTAGTTCCTCATCCCTAGGCAGAACTTTACTCCATTCTACCGCCAAGGGGTCTGAAAACAGGGGCACCAGACGGTGCTGTTCGTCTGCCCGTCCTTTTAATGTAAATAGCATGGTGCGGGGGACGCCATCAAGTTTGGGAGTTAATTCTGTCATGACTGGGGAATTTTTTTCCATGTCAATAAATGTTTAATGCTACGCCAATAATATCCTAAACCCAGTGCGCAGGCAATCTGGATGGCACTTAGCCCCAGGATAACATGAAAATCTGGCTTCAGGAAATCAATCAGGAAGCGAAATCCCAGGTAAGCGATGATGTACAATTTGAAGAGGTCACCCTCTTGCCTTTGATAGCGGGCACGAATCTGAATTAAGATCGCCAATGCTAGCATAAAGATTATCTCATAGATCTGGGTGGGATGTCGGTAAATGCCATCGCCAAAATCTACCCCCCAAGGTAAAGTCGTGGCTACTCCATAGGTTTTATCGCTCAACCCCGTGAGAAAACAGCCCACCCGCCCGATCGCCGTAGCCACAATTAGGGGATAGACGAAGACATCCCCAGTCGATCGCCTGACGCCAATCATTTTTTTAGTCGTTTCCACCCCAATTATTGCTCCTAACAATCCGCCCACGATCGTTTTTCCTTGCAGTAGCAGTAACAGCCACAGTTGCCAACTTTGCCACAGGAGATAAATATGTTGCAGTCCCACCAGGATTTTCGCCCCCACTAATGCTCCCACCATGCCACCGACTATTACCGAACTCCGCTGACTGGGAGTAATAGTATCTTGCTTAATTATATTCCGTCGCAGCAGCAACCGAAAGGCGATCGCGTAGGCGAGTACCTCAAACAAGAAGTGCGGATGAATGCGCCAGGATCCGATCTCTAAATAAACGGGAAATGTCATGATTTTTTCTGTCTATTTTCTATTTTCACCTTTTTCAATTGACGGGCAGGCGATCCGCCCGCCCTAGGCAACATTAAGATTGACTATCTCGACGGCCCAACTCGTACACGCCGCAGCAGACACAAGCAACTAACCCCATACTAATTGACCAGCTGCGACCTAAAGTGATTTCCACCCCGTAATTGCACAAACCCCCAGCGATCAGAAAGGGGATAATGCTGAAAATTGAGGCGTAGAAAGAATTTTGGGATTCTCTAGCTTGACGGGTTCTTTCAAATTCCTCAGTGGAGGTGTATAGCGATCGCTCGGCGAAGTTAAACCAGCGGTTGAGCTGTTCTGCTACCCAGTCCCCTACTGGGGAAAAGCCCAAATACAAGGCTAGGGACCACAGGGACGTACCGGCGATCGCTGTAGTATTCAGAGTCAACTGAAATGGAAGCATGTCATTTAACATAGGTGGTGAGAAGATAGGTCTGATTTCTACTTATCTAACATATCAGCAGCAATTCACAATTGGCGATCTGCTGCTGCTGCTGCCATCAATGCCTGGAGAGAACCCTGCCAAGGTGTTTCTGGGAAAGGTTTTGCCCCCTGTTCGATCAGTTGCTGATTGCCTGGGGGGACATTTCCCTCCATTCTGACAAAGATCGGAACGCTATTTTCCCGTTTTAAGGTTTCCGTCGCCCCATTCCAAGTGCCACCTTTTCCAAATGCCGCACTCACTACTATAGCATAATCTGCTAAACTATAAATATATTTATTCCGACCGATCGCCTTTCCGGCTTCAAACTCATCTTCCGGGTCGTAAACCGAAACCAGAGATAGTCTCCCTTTCCGGATCCCATGACGATAAAAACCATTGACAGGGGCTTTAATTAGCCGATCTGCTAGCACCCCGACAGCGGTCCCCCCCGCCGACAAAACTCCCAACATTGCCGTTATATCCACCCCCCGGGCCCCGCCGGAAACTATTTGCATGTTTTGGGCAGCACAAGTTTTTGCTAAAAGTTTGGTATAGTCAATTCCTTCGAGATCCACATTGCGGGAACCTACAACTGCCAATCCTCCCCCTGAGAGTAAATCCCTATTACCCACACCATAGATAATTGCCGGGGCTAAATGCTTCAGCCGCTGTTTCAGACGCTGGGGATATTCTGGGTCGCTGCGTCCTAAGATCCAGATGCCATGATTAGTCCAGCTTTTCATTGCTAATCTTAACATAGCTTTTCTTGCTAACAGGTCGAGCAGGCGATCGGGCTTTAAATTTATCTGGGGGATGTCTGACAATCTTTTTTGAATAGCTTGGTTCAGCAGATCTGCTGGGCGCAGTTGATTTTTCCGCAACCACATAGCTAATCTATTGTACTCTCCCAGAGTCAGAGGTTGGGGTTCTATTTCTATAGGTAGACCAAAGTTAGCACATAGCAGCAAAATCGCCTGGGTATCTGGCCTCAATATCGGTTTGACATCTTTGCTTGCCATTTAATTTACTGTTTGTAGTAAGGACTAAAGTCCTTACCATTGGTGAATAAGGACTTTAGTCCTTACTACGAACTTAGTCGTTTCAACATTTGATAAATTTCTGGGAGGCGTTTGTGGATCGCCGATGCTTTCAAATGGGTTTTGTGTGGAATTGCTGGGTAACCCGAGACAATTTCTCCTGGCGGTACGTCGCTGTAAATTCCGGCTTTTGCTGAGGCGATCGCCCCATCTCCTATGCTGACCCCATTGACAATGCCAACTTGACCTGCCAGAGTCACTTTATTTCCTATTTTAACACCTCCTGCCATCCCTACTTGACCCGCGATCGCGCAATTTTCGCCAATTTGACATCCGTGACCTATTTGCACTAAATTATCTATCTTCGTATTGCGACCCACCCTGGTTTCTCCTACCGCTGGCCGGTCGATCGCGCTATTGCAACCCACCTCTACTCCATCTTCTAAGATCGTACAGCCAGATTGCTCCATTTTCAACCAGCCTGACTGGGTCGGCACGAAGCCAAAACCTTCCGCACCAATTACCGCACCGCTGTGAATTACGCAGTCTGCCCCCAGGCGCGATCGCTCGTGGATCGTGCAGTTAGCATGTAAAATCGTGCGATCGCCGATTTCCGCCTCGTGATAGATTACCACATTGGGATAAATGCCAACATCCTGGCCAATTTTGACCCCAGCTTCGATGACAGCATTTGCCCCAATATAGACATTTTCTCCTACTATCGCAGATGGGTCAATTACTGCTGTGGGATGAATTTTAGCTTGGGGACGGAAGGGTTCGTAGAAAAGGGAGATCGCCCGGGCAAATAATAACCTCGGTTGGGGCGTCGCGATCCAAGCAATTCCCCGATCGGCTGCTGCTCCTGTTAACCTTGGTGGTAAAATCAAAGCAGTTGCTGCCGTTTGGGCCACATGAGAGGCAAACTTCCCACCTTCAATAAAACTGAGACTATTGGGTGCCGCTGCATCTACGGGGGCCACCCCGGTAATTTCCGGATTCAGATCTGCTAGACTATTATTGTTAGCAGCATCTCCTAACTTTTCTACGACTTCACTTAATTTCATCTCACAACAACAACTAACAACGGGTGGTATTCAAATGCATTATCTTTTTAGGTTTGGTTATCCTTTGTTACCCAACAACCGCAACGCCAACAATATCGTTCGGTTTCGTGCGGATACCCAACCTACAAGTTGGTGGGCAGTGCCCACCCTACCAAGCATTCAGAAAGGCGGCGCATTCCACGTGAGAGGTTTGGGGAAAGAAATCAGCGGGTTGTACCCTACTTAAATGATAACCCCCATCTACACATAATATCTGCAAATCCCGGGCCAGGGTCGAAGGTTTGCAACTCACGTATACAATGCGCTGGGGTTTCATTTCCAGCAGGGTTGACAACACCGCCCGATCGCACCCTTGGCGGGGCGGGTCTAATAATACTATATCCGGCATTACTTCCAACTGGGGTAACAATTTCTCCACCTTTCCCACCTGAAACTGCACGTTTTCAATCTGATTTAACTTGACATTTATTTCGGCTTGTGATATGGCTTCCGCCTGCCGTTCTAAGCCGATCGCTTGCCCCACCCGCCCTGCTAAGGGTAAAGTAAAGGTACCAATGCCGCAGTAGGCATCAACTAATACTTCATTTCCTTGCAGCTGCAATTCCTCGACTATTATCTGTAATAGCATCTCGGCAGCTTCAGTATTCACCTGGAAAAAAGTATCGGGTCTTAACTGGAACTGCAACCCGGCAAACTCCTCTCGCAAAAAACCACGTCCCGCAATACAGCGAGTTTCTTGGCCGAAGATGACATTGGTGCGATCGCGATTATAATTCAAGCAGACACCCACTAAACCCCGATAGCGCTGCAACCATTCTTGCCCTTGGGATTCTACTGGTGGTAAATTACCATCCATTACCACCAAGGTTAACAAGATTTCACCAGTACGTCGTCCCACGCGCAGGGCCAAGTGGCGCAGTTCTCCCCGGTGACGCCTTTCATCATAAACTGGCCAATTGAGTCGCTGCAAATCTAGCTTTACCTCTGCTAGCAGTGGGTCAAGGCGCGAGTCCTGTACCGGACATTGATTCAGATTAACTAGCTTGTGAGTACCCTTTTGGTAATAGCCAGCTTGCACCCGACCAGTAGATGATAATCCTAAGGGATAGGTAACCTTATTGCGGTATTTCAGGGGTGCGTCAGCAGTGAGTACCGGATCCACTGTTGCTTGAGAGATGCCCCCAATCCGTTCTAAACTTTGGACGACCAGATTGCCCTTGGCTTGCAACTGGTAGCTATAATCGACATGCTGCCACTGACAACCGCCACATTTATCCGCCACAATGCAACTGGGACGGACCCGGTGCTGGGAAGGAACTAGCAACTGTTCTAACTTCCCGTGGGCATACTGCTGCTTCACTCGCACCAGACGCACCAGGGCCCGATCTCCCGGGACCGTATCCGGCACTAACACCACCCGCTGCCCGCACCGGCCCACCCCCTCACCCCCATCGCTCAAATCAGTGACGGTGCATTCGACTAAATCCTCTTGTCGCCATTGGTTGGCTGATTCTTGACGGTCGCGACGATTGTCGAGCATTGTTCTTCTCTTTAATTGTGTCCCGGAAACCGCTAGACTACAAATAATACCTTTAATATCGCGATCAATATGAGCGTAGTTAGCCAAGTAATTCTCAAAGCCGACGACGAACTGCGATACCCCAGTTCCGGCGAACTCCAGAGCATCCAAAAGTTCTTGCAAAGCGGGGAACAGCGGATGGAAATCGTCGAAACCCTTACGGAAAACGAGAAAAAGATTGTCGAACGTGCCAGTAAAGACCTGTGGAAGAAGCGCCCCGACTTCATCGCCCCGGGAGGAAATGCCAACGGTCAACGGGAAAGGGCCCTCTGCCTGCGGGACTATGGGTGGTATCTGCGTCTGATCACCTACGGCCTTCTCGCTGGCGATAAGGAGCCGATCGAAAGCATTGGCCTCATTGGCGCCCGGGAAATGTATAATGCCCTCGGGGTACCCATGCCCGGAATGGCCGAAGCCATGCGGTGCTTGAAAGAAGCTTCCCTCTCGATCCTGAGTACGGAAGACGCCTCCGAAGTCGCCCCCTACTTTGATTTCCTCATTCAAGGCATGTCTTAATTATCAGTTGGTAGGGTGGGCATTGCCCACCATGTCAGTAGGCATTGCCCACCTGACCTTGTCAATCGGTAGGGTGGGCATTGCCCACCATGTCAGTAAAGCACTAAAACGGGTGCATCTGCTGTGCAAGCTTCTTGAGCAATGTCAAATTAAAAATTGAAAATTGAAAATTGAGCAAGGATACATTGAAAATTGCTCCATTTTCCATTCGCCATTCTCAATTAGCCATTCTCAATTAGCCATTCGCAATTAGCCATTCTCAATTAGCCATTCTCAAATGCAGAAACTCCGTTTAGGCAAAGTTGTGAAATCCAATTCCCACTGCGACTATCTGGTACAGGTGGACGATCGGTTGGAAGTGAGGCATCCTCCTCAACCAGAAGACTATGGGTTTGGCAGCTTTGTGAAACTGGAAGAAACAGAGGGGCGCCATTGGGCAGTAGGAACGATCTACAATTCCCAGTTGCAGAATCCGTTATTTTCCAATATCGGTCCCCGTCTTTCCAGCGAACCAGACCCCCTGTTTACCCCGGATTTAATTAATGAAACCCGGGTAATATTGGGAGTAGTGCTGATTGGCAGTTTAGAAAAAGCTGCTAGTAAAGTTTATGGCAAGCATGGGATTCCCAGCGCCGTGGTGCCAGTCTATACACCGGTTTTCAAGATGACTGATGAGGACATGTATCGTTTCCACCTGAATCAAGAGAACCGGCCTCATATGGGTTATTACGCCCATTTAATCAGGACTGGGGGGAGTTTTGCATCCCAACTAACTCAGCAGGTGTTAGAACAATTGATCGATAGTAAATTGTTTCAGGGCCCCGAAAGGAGAGCGCTGGAAATATTATGTAAGGAACTATCATGGAAAAATACTCTGGGTGCGATGGGCTAGAGAAAGGTTTGTATAAGGTTTGTAGTAAGCACGAAGCGTGCTTCGGAAGGTTACTTTTCTGGTGACCGGGGTCTCCCCGGTCACTCCCGCTTGAGGCTCTGCCTCCTGGCCTTCTTGCGAGAGTAATACCCTCAGCGGCTTTTTTTCTTTCCCAGTCAGGAGATGTCGGTTTCCGAAATGCGAGAAGACGTGCTGGGAGAACGGGGATTGCTGAAAATGAATCAATGGGATTTAATGGGAGAGTACGACAAGGTTCCCTACGAGTGGGCAAGAAATTTTATTAGTTTCTCGAACGGATACCACAAGCGATCGGACCCTAATTTCCCCATGATTACTGGTAGAGTCACGATCGGCCAGGTGAATGGCAAGGTTTTTCGGGTAACGGCCCATTACCCAGCTGAATATGCAGATGGGTTTGGACCCAGAGAAGGGGTGATTTTGGCAAATGTAGAGCCCAAATAATTAATCGGTTTGCTGCTGTTGCTGCCATTCTAATTGTGCTAAATACTCGCCCAGGAATAATGCTGGTAGCTTGGCAGTCAGATGGTCCCCCGATCGCCAGCGACAGGATTTAGGAAAGCATGAGACTTCCAGTCGCGACCTTTGCTGCAAATCGCCTGGATGATAGGCGATCGCGCAGTAAATGCCATTATGTTCGCAGCTATCGAGGATAGCAGCAAAGAGCATGCCATGACTGCCCGGATAATCAGCAACAGAATACCAGTCTCCCTGATAGATGACTTCAAAGGTTGCCGGAGGACGCAGGCGACAGCGATCGGGTTCGAGGGTTGCCCATTTTGCCAACAAGGATGGCAGATAAAGTTGTTCCATAATCTGTAAAAGACTCCCATTCAGATATTTTTATAGTATACTAGGAAATGTCGGATGGTTGGTAGGGTGTGTACTGCCCACCAGGAAAGTTATGCAAGAACCCGGGGGCGATTATTGGGATAGGCATGCAGTTTGACGGGGGCGAATCTGTTGGAGACGATCGGTTACGGTTCCGATCGGGAATTATCTCAACATTTGTTCTGAGATTAAACCAGTTTGGAATAGCTAACAAGGTCGCCGAATCACGATTGCCTGTGATAGAATAAACAAGTTAGTCAAGAAGGAAGGAAGGGAAGTCATGAAAGAAATAGTCAGAGATATTTTAACGCAATTACCAGAAGAGTGCCCATCCCCCCCACCCTACTTTCAGGAACTCAAAACATACAAGGTCGTGAAAGTATCGGATGGAGATACAATTGATGCGGTGATGGATGGTGCTGCTGAAGAAATCACGGTTCGCTTCGTCCACATCGACACTCCAGAAACGGCCAAGGGATGGGGAGACTCGATGGTGGAAAAGCTGAATGGCGCTAACCGAGTCTATGAAAGTCAATTTGACTGGGGGAAAAAAAGTCAAGAACGACTCCAGGAACTGGTAGAACAAAGTGGCGGTCAAGTGAAATTGAAAATTACCGGCGAAGAAAAGCGCCCCGGTCGATCGCCGCGCTGCTTTGGAGAAGTGTATCTGCTAGATGGCACCTTTGTCCAGTACGTTTTAGTGCGAGAAGGTTTAGCCCGAATTTATTACGATTATTTCGGTCAATGTCCCCGGGAAACGGCGATCTTAATGATGCTAGCAGAAGCGGAGGCGGAAGCAAAGGGCCTCGGACTTTGGCAAGAACCCAAGTCAGAGTTTCTGTCACCGTGGCTGTTTCGTTCCCTCAAAACCAAACAAAAGAACTTCCTCAAAAGCCACAGTAAAGAGATAAAGGCAGGTAAGATGACGGAGGAAGAATTGTCCGCTGACTTTGGAAAAAAGCTGACGGAGTTCCAGGATACCCTAAAAAAAATCAGCGCCGAAATGACAGGCGATCGGATGACGCAAGCGGAGTTTGAAGAACAGTTGAAAGCCAAAATTAAGCAGCTATATTAAGGTGTTTTGCGGGTTCCAAGTCAATTAGCCTCCTGGTCCCGCCTGGTAACGCGGGGGTTGGCAACCCCCGGCGGGATAACAGCTTGCGTGACTAACTATATCATCATTAAAGCAAAATGGTATAAAACAGATGAATTACAGCAAAAAATGGCGATTAAGTGGTATGTTAGCGATCGCCCTAGCAGCAACAATCACAATCAGTTCGCCAGCATCATCGGGACTGTTTGACGGTCCAGTCGATCGACTGCCGGTGGAAGAGAGGGTGGCCTTGCGGCAAGGGCGGGTAGTCATGACAGGAGAGGAGGGAGAATATACGGGTAGGATACTGGTCAAAGCCCCGATCGCCACGGCCTGGGAAGTCTTAACTGACTATAACAATTTTAAGAACTTTCTGCCTAACGTTGCCAAAAGTGAGGTAATACAGAAGAATGGGAACAGTCTAGTATTCGAGCAAGTAAATGTGATTAGAGTTTTCATATTTACCCAGAAACCCCGGGTGAAAATCGCAGTTAAGCAAACCTATTTCCAGCAAATTGCTTTTCGCCTGATCGAAGGAGATGTAGACTCGTTAGAAGGCGTGTGGCGACTGGAACCCGTGTCGCCTTATCCGGGGGCCCCGCCCGATCGGGTTTTGATCTCTAATCAAGTAACGGTAGATCCGGGGAATATCTCGACAAGAGATTTATTTTTTAGCATCTACAAAAAAACTACGTCAGATACCCTAGCAGCGATCAAAGAAGAGATAGAAAAGCGTAGCGAGAATAATTAAGGATGGCAGCAGATGCAGGGACCGGAACTAAAGATAGAATGCCAATTCCAAGTACCGATTCCGGAATTACCGGAATTACATAGATTAGAAGCGGAGATGAAAGCCCGATCGGCCTATGTAATGACATTGCTGGGACATGGCGATATCAGCGCCGGACGGGCAGCAGAACTGTTAGGGATCGATCGGGCGGAACTGTCGGAATTGATGAGTGCCTATGAAATCTCGCCATTTCCGCTGCAGACAATGGCAGAATTAGAGCGTGAAGTGACCCAAGCGATGCAGACTCTGGAGAAATACAAGAAATGATTGTTGTTGCCGAGGCCACGCCATTAAGCGAACTGGCAAAAGTGGTGGGACAAATAAATATCTTGCGAGATCTATTTGGGCAAGTGATAGTATCTCAAGAAGTATACAAAGAAGTGACAGTAGGAAAACATCCAGCAGCATATGCAGTGCCCTTAGCAACCTGGATAGAAGTGCGATCGGTTTACGATCCTCAGAAAGTATCGGATCTGAGAACTACCAGCTACCTGAGTTGGAGTGAATCTGCGACCATCGTGCTAGCTGAGGAATTGGACGTAGATTGGGTATTGATAGATGATTTAGAAGCGCGGCGAGTAGCTAACTCTCGCAAGTTGCCAGTTATCGGTACCATAGGAATTCTGTTGCTGGCTCAACAGCGAGGACTGCTGGATAGCGTCAAAGAAGTTATGGACGCCTTGAAGGCCGAAGGTGCAGCTATTAGTCCACGGCAATATCAGGAAATTAGCGCGATCGCCCAGGAGTAAGTAGTTCGTAGTTCGTAGTTTGTGAAGTAGTAATTCGTAGGTTGGGTTTCGTGCCTCAACCCAACGGTGTATTCATCGAACTCCCAGGATACAACGAAGGCGGGATCGATCGCGACTTTCAACTGAAATTTTGCACCATTGTAAATTTGCACCATTGTAAATTAGTAAATGAGTCTCCTGGCCCGCCGTAGGTTCAAACCCCCGGCGGGTGAAGTGCGAAGTGAAAGAATTGCTGCTTGTTGGGTTCGGGAGCTATAATAGAAAGGTAAACCATTAGCCCGATCGCCAATATGAATGTGAAGATACAAAAACATACGGAGGTGAAATTCACCTTACCCGTTGGTAATATCTCCGACCCCATCAGGATAGAAGCAGAACGCCAAGCGAAGGAAGCTTATGTGATGACATTGCTGCGACATGCTGAGATCAGCGCCGGACTGGCAGCACATCTGCTAGGGATCGATCGGTGGCAACTTTCGGAGTTGATGAGTGCCTATGACATCTCACCATTTGCAACGCTGACGTCCGAAGAATTAGATCGCGAGGTTGCCCAAGCTATGCGTACCCTGGAGAAATACAAGAAATGATCGTTGTTTCCGACACTACTCCTCTCAGCGAATTGGCAAAGGTGGGAAAACTGGAGTAGAGAGCAGGGAGCAGGGAGCAGGGAGCAGGGAGCAGGGAGATCGAGCAGGGAGCAGGGAGCAGGGAGATCGAGCGCACCAGTGAGGGTTTCCAAATTGTTTCACAGATTAAAAGCTGCGCACCGAATGACAGGTTTAAGAATTGTACCTCTAAAGTGCTGAGAACTGCTATAAAAGAGCGGTTGCGTAGATCTTGGCCATAAAAATTCATCTTCTCAGATAATAAATGTAATTTAGCCCGCGCAGGCGGGCTTTGTTCATGTAGCCGGACCCTTTAGGGTACCGTTCCGGAAAAATCGGGCGACTAACGCTACGGGTACATTGATAATATAATAATTTAGCCCGCGCAGGCG
>JBFRWI010000084.1:0-28835 GCA_051439505.1 Hormoscilla sp.
CCGCTGGTAGCTTTATTGACTGGGTAATTGCCCTGGCTATTTTTGAATGGCTACTGGTAATTGTTACTGTGCCGTGGAATATCTATTTTGAGGCCAAGGAAGTCTTGGTTGAGGGGTGTGGTCAAAACCCGTTGATAGTTCTAGGGCCTCGGAAGTCGCCGGATCCCCCCCAAACCCCCCCTTCCAAAAGGGGGGGCTTCCGGAAGCCCCCCCTTCTAAGGGGGGTTTGGGGGGATCCTCTACAACTACTTTTGACCACACCCTGGTTGAGGCAAAAACTTCCGCAGAAAAGGACATTCAAGTTGATTTTAAGCAAGTCGCTTACGTCAGACGAGTGGCTAAGTGGTCCCTGGCGATCGCCATTACGTTGCATCTGGTTTCCGCGATCGCATTTTACAGTCTCGCCGCCACGGGAATTACTGTTATTGGTTATATCAGTTCCGGTGGGGTGTGGTCAAAAGTAGTTGTAAAGGATCCCCCCCAAACCCCCCCTTCCCGAAAGGGGGGGCTCCGGAAGCCCCCCTTTTTAAGGGGGGTTTGGGGGGATCCGGCGACTGGGAGGGCCGCCCGAACGTTCAACTGTTTTTGACCACACCCCAATCTCCCTGCTCCCTGCGAGAGTGATCCCTGCTATCCCTTGAGGTATTGTCTGCCCGTCAGGCTGCCCCAGCAAATAATGCAGGGTTTTCCCGCCTGCCAAGTTCGGTTACACTGCTAGAATTCTTTGACTAACACCTATACCCTCATATATAAAGATGTTTTAGCCTCTTTGCGCTCAGATAAGTTGTTAATTTGTGTAGGAGGAAAAGTCATGCATCAATGGATATTGCCAAGCTTAAGTGAAGTTTTAGAGGACTCCGAGCTAGCTTTTGATACCCCATATATGAAGTCCGCTGATAGAGATAAAACCGGGCACAGTCAAAGGGCAGAACGATCTTGGCGTGGGGCGATCGGGGCTTTGGGGGCCCTCTTGCAAGCAGAAGAGTCGGGCATAGTTCTTTCTGGACCAATACCCTTCTTGTCTCATGCAGCTTTGAGCCCCAAGTTTGCTACTTGGCTGTTTACACCTGATACTGGCAATCATGTCCTGAGGCTACCTCCTGCTACCTTACTCGCCCCAGACCATGACAGGCCAGACTGTCAAGGAGTGATTTTTCCCCTACTACCCAATGACTCCCTCAGAAATGAGGCATTTTGCTTGGTGTTAACAGAAGGGTTTGGTTTCGTGATGGTTTTAGGTGCAAACCGCACTGGGGCACCCCAGTTCCGATTTTCCTTTGACCCAGATGCAGTCAAGATCGCCTGGAACGAACTGCGATCGCGCGTTTTTCTGACCGGGAATGCCCAACAACGCCAGCAGCTAGACACCTACTATCAACAGTTTTCTCCCAGGGCTCCCGATTACAAAACTGTCATGCAGTTTAGCCAACTGCTCCTTAATTACATACCACCAGATCGTCAATTTGTCCAGCAAAAACACCGGGAAGCCGATCGAGGGGCAGTTTCTTGTCACCATCCCCCACTCCAAGAAATTCCCCAGGATCTGGGACAACATCCCCAAGATGTAGAATTGTTACAGGCGATCGCCCATGAAGTGAAAACGCCTTTAACCACCATTCGTACCTTCACGCGACTGCTGCTCAAGCGTCGCGACCTCCCAGATAATGCGATCAAAAGGATACAAGCAATTGACCGCGAATGTACCGAACAGATCGATCGCTTTGGGTTAATTTTCCGAGCAGTCGAATTGGAGACATCTGCGGCCAAAGTGCATCTGACCCCGACAGAACTCTCCAAAATATTGGATAATAGCATCCCCCGTTGGCAAAAGCAAGCCTGTCGTCGCAATGTGACTCTGGATGTGATTTTACCTCAAACAATGCCAGTCGTAGTTAGCGACCCGACCATGCTGGATCAGGTGCTGACCGGGGCGATCGCGAACTTCACCAGTACCCTACCAACTGGCAGTCACGTGCAAGTGAAAGTGATGCCAGCAGGCAACCAGCTGAAATTGCAACTCCAGTCTCAAGGTAGGGCGATCGACAAAAAGACAGATGCAACTCAACCCACTCTCAAATGTCTGGGTCAACTGCTGATGTTCCAACCGGAAACTGGTAATCTCAGCCTCAATATGAGTGTAACCAAAAATCTGTTTCAGGCGATCGGGGGCAAACTAATCGTCCGCCAGCGCCCCCAGCAAGGTCAGGTATTAACCATTTTCCTGCCTTTGAATTAATTGGCGATCGCCAGAGGGGTCGATCGCCTCTGGCACATTTACCTAATTCTCTTATGCCGAAGCACGGCCTAACATTAACTCGTGCTGGTGTTCCGCATGCTGCCGTTCTGTTGCCATCAATTCCCTCGCTTCTTCTTCAGTATTTCCCTCTATACCCCTGTCGAGTTCCTTAAAGGCGCGACTCAACATCGACTCGTGCTGGTGTTCCGCATGCTGCCGGTCACTAACCATTAATTCCCGTGCCCGTTCTTCAGTGTTCATGGTAATTTCCTCGCTCAGAATGTCTTCTCTAATCTCTATTCTGACATCAAATTGGGCAAACTGTAGCTAAATTTACATTTTTTAGCAAATCTTCCTTTATAATGCCATTTTTCTGAATCACATTACTCAGGATTTGTCAACAGCTAATTATGGGGAATTTGCAGGCGATCGGGCGGATTGACATAGTCTCGCAATACTGATATAATTTATCGAGAATATTTTGTGAAATTTTCCCAGGATCCGAACATGGCCATGCCTCGCAAGTACCAAAAGTTTTTGATAGAGTTCGCTGGCAAGATTGGACCACCGATTTTTTCAGGCACGCTCGTAGGTTGTATCCTGTCCAGTAAATTTGAGACTATACATGGCGTGTTGATGGGAGTCGGCATAGTCCTAATTTCCGTTAATTATTGGTACAATAATCCCTAGTTCGTAGTAAACGCTTTAGCGTTCCCCTGGGGTTCATAGTAAACGCTTTAGCGTTCGCTTTCGGAGCGCAACTACTACAAACTGCGCTAAAGCGCAACTACAAACTTAATATCATGTTTGGGCGATCGCCCACAATAAAAACCTCTGACTTTGACGAATAGAGTAGAAATGGGTGTGGTCTTGCACCAGTTAGGAAAAAAAGAGCACAGATGCTGCTAGTGGGCGGTGCCCACCCTACTTTCGGAGATGAACATCCACCCAATTAACTTACCGGGTTGGGAAGCCCACAGTTATTTTACCTTTAATTTCAGCCACCTACTCAGCACTAAGGTAAGGACCGGAAAATACCCGAAGATCCTTCCGTTCGGGGGGGCAAGGACCGGAAAATCCCAAAAGACCTGTCCGAAATGTTATTATCAGTGGAACCGGGATTAGTACCTGCCCAACCATTTCCAGTCAAAGGATCGGCAACACCTCCCAGAGAATCTTGCAAGAAAGTATCTTGAAACCCAGGCCGGGATCTCCGTTCCCGAGACTCCCGTCTTTCCGCTGCTGTCGGCACCCTTAACTTGCGGTCTTCGTCAAAGAAAGTCGGTTGAGGACTCGACTGCGCTCGCGCTGAGGCCCCTAGACCAGAAGCAAGCAAAATCAACAGGCAAAGCGCAGTTCCCTTGGTTTTATTTTGCATAACTGTCTCCTCCTAAAAACGGAAAACTGTACGAATCAAGCCAACAAATATGTCATCATTATCCTCATTATGCTCGGGATTTGTGACAAAGAACACCCCGGGCGTAATCGAGATATTATCATTTACCTGAAACCGGTAGAATAACTCAAAGTGCAAAGAAGTATCGTCATCTTCTCCCCGCCGTAACCCTCTGCCATCTGTCAGTTTAGGCGGTTGACCAAACAGAAAGGCCAGTAAATCTCCCTCTTTACCAAAAGGATCTCGATAGCCTAGAGAAAATAGGTACGTCTCGGTATTGGCATAATTATCCGAGTTCACAGCATTGGCAAAGGTAAACCCACCCCAAGTACCAAATACCAGATCGTTCGTCAAGCGCCATTGCAGAGTCCCTCCTACTGCCTGAATTTGCACTTCTTCAGAGAGGTTCCCAGAGACATCGGCATTCAAACTCCCGGTGAAAGTATCCAGCTGACCATCATTTGAGTAGGCATTCACATAGGTAATCCCCGTCAGCACCCTGGCCAAAGGTCGGGTTAACAGCTGCACCCCTAAAGCGCTATGATCCGCACCCGTGACCCCTCGCCCTTCGCTGGGATCGTTACTATCGCGAGTGCCATAGGCTACCTGCAAACGCATTTTATCCGTTACCAACCAGTCAAAACCGACACCTGCATCCAATGTGCCAATTTTGAAGATGGGATTGGCTTCGGCAAACCGGGATATGGCACCGCGACCGTTGTCAAAATAGGGAGAGTTGGCTGTCAGCACGTTGCTGAGGCTGAAACCTACTGGTCTTAAGGTTACCACTACCCGATCGCCCAAGGTGGCAAACCTGTATTCGAGCATATCCAAGTCAAAAGCATTGTCAGTATCTGCCTGGAAAGACAGCAGGGCCATATCCGTATTAAATCCATTGCCACCGGAAAAGCCGCGATTAGAGAAATTGCTAGCTACGAACCCCAGGCGCAAACGGTCTTTGCCGTTAAAAGATGTCGCCACCCCCAGGCGTGTCAACTGAGCGAAAATCACATTTTCAGTGTCTCCATTTCCCCGTGGTTCTCCTCCCTCTCCACCGGCGACTGCAAAGATAATTTCTCCCCCAAACCGGGCTGTAGTCGAAAATTGAATGGCTTGCAATTCCGCTGTCCGCGCCTCCAGGGCATCTATCCGACCCCGCAGGGTGGCCAGTTCCGCCGCAAATTCTTCTTGCAGTCGCTGAAGTGTGATTAAATCATCTCTGGTGATGGTGCTAGTTGTAGCCGCAGCAATCAATTCGTTAATCCGGTCCAAGCAAGCATTCAGACCAGCGGCAAACTCAAATCTGCTTAGGGGACGATTTCCCCGAAAACTGCCATCTGGATATCCCGCAATACAACCATAGCGTTCTACCAAGGACTGCAATGCCTGAAATGACCAGTCTGTCGGTCGCACGTCTCGCAGTTGGGATACAGAAGTCACCTGACCCATTGGGTTCTGACTTCTTTTACCAAGCATTTGTTTATGCAGCTGGTCCGGGTTCTGTGTCTGGGACTGCACCCTGGACTCCGCGACTGGTATTGCGGCTGCTGGCCCTGCTGCCAGTAATGCTGCCACTCCCGATCCGAGTATAATGTCTTTTCCTCTCACTTTTCTCCTCAACACCTTTTTGATGAGATTCAGGATTACGCAAGGGCTGCCGGCGATCGATACCCGTTTTCCCTGCATAATTCTTGAGATTATAACTGATTATGATTAAAATATCATGCGCTTAGCAGCAGCACGACCCAACCGACAACCGATCACCATTCATCTTCACAACCTTCTACATCATACAATCCTCCGATGGGACAATCTTTCAACGCCGAACTCAGGAATTTTTTATAGATATTTTTCTCGACATCGTTGCGATCGTCGATCGCCCCTATTATCTCTTCACACATGCCAAAATTACTATCCCGAGCGCGAGAAATATTGCAATCACTCGACTTGGCATACTTTTGGATCAGTTCATCTGGAAGTTGCTGTCTGTTATAGGCCAAATCTATCCCCGTCTGTTGAGTCAGTTCTAGGAAAAAACTCAAATTTTGACCGCTGCTAAATTGCTTGCTCAAATTTGTCGGCTGGGCATTTTCTACCCTTGCTACTAAAGTATCAACATCTTCTGACTCTAATTGCGTCGTTTGCCTATTCTCTGGGACCGAACAATATTGCTTTACCAAAGCTTTTTTGTCCCCGGAACCGCGTCCGTGAACTCCTACTACCCGACCATAGCGATCGAATACCGGTCCGCCACTCATCCCCGGACGAGTATTATCAATGTAAAAAATTCCATAGCCCCATCCAAACTCACTTTCGCGCAAATTATCCAGCTTTGCCATTACCGGACCCCAAGTTAAACGCCTTTGTCGGCGTTTTACCTGACCGCGACATTTCCCTGTCTTGGGATCCTTTTCCTTTTCTGGATCTGGCCAACCCGAGGCATAAACTCGGTCTTTCAACTTCACTGCTTCGGGATCTCCTAAGGCCGCTACCGGATAGTTTTTCCCACTTTCAAAACTTACCACAGCTAGATCCGAACCCGTAACTCGCCCG
Organism: Hormoscilla sp.; assembly: GCA_051439505.1. Classification (GTDB taxonomy): domain Bacteria; phylum Cyanobacteriota; class Cyanobacteriia; order Cyanobacteriales; family Desertifilaceae; genus Hormoscilla. The sequence continues at coordinate 6,186 of JBFRWI010000084.1, forward strand.
GGCACGTTGATTGAATAGCATCCGAACCTCAGCAAAGGTTGTCCCCGCCTTGGGTTTCCTCCCAGAGGACAACCCCGACCATCATTTATTTGCTTGACTAGATGCACTTCCCCATCGCTGGTTCTAATTCCATGAACTATGTTCTTGTCTAAATGTCTTTGCTTGAAGTTATGGGTGACTGTTAACACATAGTAAGTCCTTCCTTCTTTGGCGAAGATCACTCCCGAACCTGGGTTCCATACTCCATCTTTATTTCTGGAACTCGCTAGAGGATTCTTCCGATTTTCTTCTAATTCCCTGACTAATTGTTTTGTCAAACCTGGGGCGATCATCACTGTTGTTTGACGCGCGATCGAGTTCACTTCTGCAATGCTTAGTTCTCTTGCTGCTGTATTTACCGCGATCTTTTCGGCTTCCGCTTCACTTGCGATCGTCATCTTTCCTGCATATCCCAGGGTGCAGCTGCACAAGATTAGTGCTATATATTTCAGAACAATCTGCTTTCTTGACATTATCTCTCTCCCGTCATTCTCTTATTCCAACTCTGTGACTCTGGGCGCGAAATAAATTGGAGATAGGTACTAATGGGAATTCCCCAGCTAGAGTAGATCATTCTCTCCAATAATTGCTCTGATGGCATGGTCCCATCTGCAAATCTATATACTCCAAAGCCCGGATCTCTGCCTTTTAGCCTACCATTTATCCCGATCAGCTTACCCCGGTCATTAAAAATTGGACCTCCACTCATACCTACTACTATATCATTGCTATAGCCCAAGCTATAGCCCTCTGGCATGGATTTTGGTAACAGCAATGACAATTTTCCCGCAGTTAACTGGAATACCTCTAGTCCTAACTCGAAGGTCGTGGCAAAATTATCTCCACTATACATGGGAAACCCCGCTGCATATACCCGTTCTCCTTCTGCTAAAGGTTCAGTCCCGATCGCTGCTACTGCATATTCTCTGCTGCTGCGAAACCGGGCGATCGCCAGGTCATTCTTCCCCAGTTGCTGTTCGCCGAACAGTTGATAGCGAGCACCATCGGGAGCTATTATTTGTGAGTCATTCACCTTCAGCACGTGCCAGTTTGTCACTACTGTATATATCCCTTCGGTACGGTCTACAATTACCCCAGACCCCGACGCCGAACCTGTCATTACCCGCACCGTCGTCTGCTGCGCTATCCTCCTTATTTCCCCTGAAGCGCGATCGCCCCGTGCCCTCTGGGACTCTTCTGAGGATATCTGGTGTTCATCAGGCCACAGCGGTGATAGCACCGCTGTGTCACTTACTAACATTACTGCCAGGGTAAAGACTAAAGTCTTTACTACGAACCTGACTGCCAGGGTAAAGACTAAAGTCTTTACTACGAACCTGACTGCGAACCTGACTGCCAACCTGACTGCTACCTTAGAGTTCGCGCATTCCCCCATCATTCCTCTGTGGTTGCCGTGGCCGGTTCTGGTAGCTTGGTGCCGGGGCTATCCGGGGACTCGGACTTCCCTGTTCCAGAAACTCCCTCACATCAATAAACAATGCTGCATCATCATCGCTTTCCCACAGACTTGGCGCACTCGCCTCTCCTCGACGCAGTCGCATGAATCTATCTAGGGTTTCATTTCCATCTTGACCTGGCTTCAGAGTATAGATCAAACCCCGACATTGTCCTGCCTCCGTCGCCGCGCAGATGATCTCCTGACCATTTTGCCAACCCACGCCGATGTAATTCAGTTGCCGGTTGCGACGGAAGTTTTCCAGGCGGCCACTCACTATTTCGCAGCGACGCAGGGAGTCATACCCCGCATCGGCAAAATGATCTGAACCCCAGTTAATCCATACTTCCGTTCCCCCGGCACGACTTTTGTATCGGGTTTGTGGGATCCCATTACTGTTGTCGCAGTAAAATCCTGACTGCGCCGGTGCTGCACTCATTGGCTGCGGCTGTACCGGGGTATATTGCGCCACCGCATTTTCCACGCTGATGTAGTTACTGCTACATGTATCCACCTGACGGCGTTCCATTGACTGGCCATTTTGAAACACTGCTTTGATGTCATACATGCAGTCACCACTCAGGTTCGCGTTCACCGACTGACCGTTTCTTAGGGCTCCATGGCCTAACTGCTCTTGACTCCAGGTCCGAGACCCCGATGAATCGACGTACAATGCTACGATATTCTGACCTGAGTTGTTCTCGATTCTGAGGCTCCTTGTGGTTGGCTGTAGTACCCTGTCAATCTGCAAGATTACTCCATTGATCACCTCTAGGGGCCTATTTTGACCTGATCCGTAATTCAACCTCGCCGCATTATTCAGCACCACTTCCCTTGTCTGCTGGTTCACCTGGATCCTGATTGTTTCTCCTCCCAGAGTCCGGACTTCTCCTCCTCCTTCTTCTATCAGTGCCGGGGGGACTTCTCCCACCAGAATGTGGTTGCTGACAAATCTCGCCAGATCCTCTCTGGAACCAGATCTCAACATTTGCTGCATTGACTGGGAGTTCAGTGCTGCATTCGTCGGGGCAAAAATTGTCACCTTCTCCAAACTGGCCAATTGCTCCGTCATCCCCGCCTGCTCCAAAGCCTCACCAAACCTTCCCAATTGACTGCTTGCTTCCAATCTCTCGCTAATGCTGAGATTGTCTTCTGATTCCCACATCCCCGTGTCTGCCATGGGTTGGAATAGGCTATAGGGCCCCAATTGCGCTAGGGCCGCTGGCATACTCAGCAAAGTGCTAGCCCCCACCGCCGCTAACGTGCTTGTCAATGATTTTACCCACCTTCGGGCCTTCACTCTCTGCATGGTCATTTCTCCTCTATTTTTTCTGCTACCTCTTTCTCTCATTCTATCTATCGTTTTATCTATTACTCAATTTTCTTGCTTAAAATCATGTTAAATTTTATTGCATATCTAGTTATTCCGGCCCCAAATTGATTATCGGTATCAAAAAAGTAAATCAATTGATGAGAAAGCCAGGAGTAGCAAGGGTGAAACCGGGTTGGGAGGTTCATTTTTAACGAGATATCAAGGATCTGACGCTCTTAACCCGATAACATGAGCTGGCGTTCTAGAGACTGTTTCGTGGCATCAGAAAATTGCTCTTGGTTATGATATACTTATAGAGGATGGGGTCAGCAGCAAAAGCCGAGGCCGGGAAAAGGCATTTGCTGGTCCGATGACGCCGGTTGAGAGCACGGTAGGGCTTTCAGAGCCGGTGTATGAGAAGGACCGGTGGAGACCTCCGCAGTGACCGGGCAGGAGAAAGTCTGCTGATTGGCTACTGTTCCAGAGAAGTCAATGATATGATGGCAGTATTGCGGGACGAGGCTCGAAAGATAAGTACGCTAGTAGGCAAAGAACATGCAGGTAAGTGAGGGAACAGTAGTAGGGGTTCGTTACAGGATCGTCCGCCACCTGGGAGGCGGAGGGTTTGGTCAAGCTTTCTTGGCGGAAGATATCCATAGTTTTGGCGAACAATGCGTGGTCAAAAAACTTCAGCCTAGTTCGCCCCAGGTGCTGGAAAAGGCCCGGACATTGTTCGATCGCGAAGGAAAAACCCTGCAAAGGTTAGGGAAACACGACCAGATACCGCGCTTGTTGGCATACTTTGAGGAAGCAGAAGAGTTCTATCTGGTTCAGGAATTCATCCCAGGACGCGACCTCAGCAGAGAACTGACTCCAGGGAAAAAGTTGAGCGAGCCATATGCGAGAAAACTATTGCGGGATGTATTGCCAATATTAGAGTACGTGCATTCCGAGCAGGTGATTCACCGAGATATTAAACCATCGAATATAATTCGCCCACCGGGCGGCAAGCTAGTATTGATAGATTTTGGGGCAGTTAAGCAAATAACTCAGAGACAGTCTCACGCTACTATTATTGGCACTCCGGGCTACACGCCGAGAGAACAAGCGATCGGAGATCCAAACTATAGTAGTGATATTTATGCCTTGGGCATGGTAGCGATCCAATCTTTGACGGGTATGGCCGCTAGAGACATACCACGACACCCAGATACGGAAGAGGTGATGTGGCGAGAACTGGCGAGTCCGGATCTCGGCGAGGCATTGGTTGGGATCTTGCGGAAAATGGTGCATCCCGACCATAGAAAACGCTACCAGTCAGCTACTGAGGTACTGGAAGCTCTGGCAGAGACAACGACAGAAGGATATAAGCCGACACAGGTTATTACTCCAGGATATCCTGATGCAGAGAAAACACAAAGTGGCAATCTGGAACCCCCAGAGGAACCATCAAAGATAGGGCCATTATCTGTAAAGCCCTGGCATGCGATCGCAGGAGTAGCTGGTATGGGGGTGCTGCTGCTGGTGGTGGAAATGTTCTACCCGATCGCGCGTCCGTTTTATTATGTTCGCCAGGGAAGGCAGCTGCTCGAAGAGTTTCAACCAGAGAAAGCATTGGTGAAATTTGAGAACAGTACAGATTTGCGCGACGATTACAGGGAAGGTTGGAAAGGCCAAGGAGATGCTCTGTTGACTCTGGGCCGTTATGAAAGGGCTCTGACAGCTTATCAAAGGGTGCTGCTGGAACAAAATGACCCGAAAAATTTGAATAATCAAGGGAAAGTTCTGTATAAATTGGGACGCAAGGAGGATGCTTTGGTGGCCCACGAACAGGCGATCGAACTGGATCCTAATAATGCTAGCGCTTGGCAGGGGAAAGGAATTGCTCTGATCGGAATGAGAGAGTTCGACAAGGCCATTGAGGCATTCGACAAGGCGAAGAGTATTTCCCCCAATGACCCGCGAGTATGGCAAGCTAAAGGCATTGCTTTGGGGTACTTGGGCCGGAGACCAGAAGCGTTGAAGGTATACGAAGAAGCCTTGGATAGCTATGATAAAAAGCTGGAAAAAGAGCCGGAAAACTTGACTGCATGGGTTGACAGAGGGGAGGTATTAAATCAATTGGGCCGTCCGCAAGATGCCCTAGCATCATATGAAGAGGCGCTGAAAATTAACCCGCAGCATTATCCAGCTTTAGTGGCAAAAGGGAATGCCCTGGTAAGATTGCAGGAACCAGAGAAGGCCCTAGAGGCTTATGATGAAGCTATAGAGAGCAGGAATACGGATTATCTGGTTTGGTACAATCGAGGAATCATACTATCGAGAGTATTGCCGCAGAAAAAAGAAGAGCAGCAAGAAAAACAAGAATACCTTCAAGAAGCCCTTAAATCTTTTGAGAGAGTTCTGCAACTAAAGTCGGAATTCTATCCGGCTTTGAAGGAAAAGGGCGTGACTCTGATTTTCCTGGAAAAATACCAAGAGGCCCTGGAGGTGTTCGATCGGGCAAAAGAGATTAATACCCAGGATCCTTATCTTTGGATCAACAGAGGGGATGCATTGGCAAAACTGGGGAAAACAAGAGAGGCGAAAAATTCTTATGAGAAGGCATTGGCATTGAAGCTCCAACCGGACGAACGAAAACAAGTGCAACAAAAGCTGGAAAATTTGTGATTGTCACTGACCAATTAAAGTAAACTGAGTTGGGTGGGTTGGGAGTCAGGAGAAGATTGGGGCAGATCGCCTGCTAGTATTTCCTCGGCGGTGGCGATCATTTCCGAGGCGATATCCTTGAGGTCTTCTCGGTTATCGAGATACATTTTTAATGCTTCTATGGGATCGATACCTTTACCGACCCCTAGTTCGGGTAAGCGGGCACGGGTTTGTTTGGCGACTACTTCTGGTTGGATGCTGTAACTGTGGGCGCTACTCAGACATGCGTGCAATGCTTGGTTATCAATTAGGTCTATTCGATCCGATCGCAGCTGGTAGCTGAGGCGAACTACTGCATCTGTAATGTTTTTTTTCTGAATTGCTTTCACTAAAGCTGCTTGGGGATCGGCGGCGGTGGTAACATTCACCTTGATGGTCCTAAAGTTACGCACTGGCAGGGGACAGAACTCTAGGTGGGCCCGACCTTTTGCTAGCTGTACTAACATAAAACCTTTTTCTTCTTTTTCCTCGCTGAAGTCAACTCGTTCGATACTACCCGGGTAGACAACGGGGGGGTCTTGGCAAAGTATCTGGTGTTTGTGGACATGTCCCAAGGCGACATAATCAAAACTTTCACGTGCTAGAAAGGAGAGGGGTACCGTGAAGCCTTTGCCGACAGCGAGGAAGCGTTCGGCCCCATACCGAGCATTATCTACCATTAAATGTCCTAGCAAAACTGTAGGCATGTTGGGGTCTAAACGGCGAATCTGTGCTTCTAAGATAGCTCCCAGGCGATCGAGTAATAAATGATTGACTTCTGATAGAGATAGTTTTTCGGTTTGTTTAGTGGTCAGCAAACCGGCGCGAGTTAACCAGGGTAGGGCGATAACCTGTATGGGGCCGTTACGGGTGACAATACGGTGAGTACCGATGCGATCGCCCACGACAAATCCGGGCACTCCCAAGGTACGATAGATGCAGAGACTGGCCCCACCTTGACCGTGAGTATGTTGATCGTGATTTCCCACTAGCAACACTGTGGGAATTTTAGCTTCAACTAAGCGGTAAAACTGATTGGCAAAGGCGGACTGGATGTAAGGCGCTGGGGTGGCGTCGGGGAAGGCATCCCCCCCAAACAGCACTAGATCTACTGGTTCTGCTATGGCCCGATCGATGCAGAGGGACAGAGTATAGACGAAATCATCAAATCTGCTATTGCGACCTGTCTCGGGGTTAATCTTGCCGTGGGAAAAACCGCTGCCCAGGTGAATATCTGATAGGTGGAGAATTTTGATCATGGTGAATTGTCAATTGTCAATTGTCAATTGTCAATGGCGAATGGTGAATTGTCAATTGTCAATTGTCAATTGCGAATGGTGAATGGGAAAATATTAAGCATAGTTTATTCCCATTTTGGACCGATCGGGGTGGCACGCAGACGCCATTTTACTTCTGGGGAAAAGACTTCTAATAGACCACTGTTCAGTTCTTGCTTCACGTAAGGACTGGATAGTACAGGCCAGTCCTTGAGGATCCTTTCTCGGCCATTGATGCTGGCACGACTAATGCCACTATTGGGCAGGTAGGTCATCTCCAGGCGATCACCCTCTAAGCTAGTATAAGCTAACTTACCTTTGCTCGCCAGTTCTCTACTATCCACTTGCGTGCGATCGAGGGCGCGAGTCAAACTCCTCCAGTCGGGATAGTCAGCAACTCTGGCCACATCAGTTATCCAAGCGGTATTGATGCCATTTGCTACTAATGTCTGGTAATCTTTGTGCTTTTTTGATACTCGTTCTTGCCAGCTAATATTTTCCCCCCAGACACGAACGCACAGCCAGCTGTTCTCGATCCTCCAAATGTACCAATCTCTATGTTGCTGTGGTTTGCCATAACGCCTTGGCAAAACTAGATGGGAACTTGCGGGCACTCCCGCCTCCCGGTCCCGATCGCTCAACCGTAACTGATATATTACAGTACCTTTTGATTGCAAATATTGATCGCCTGGAGAACTGCCTGTGGCCATGGGGTTATGAAAAATTCCTCCTAAAGATACCACGGCATTGTGAACACCCTTGGGGTCCCGGACCACTAGCTTGTAGGTAGCATATTGAGCATTGATCGTACCCCGAACTTGATAGGAACGTTGGGGGTTCAGCAGCGTCCCCAGGCTGTAGTCTTCCGTCACATAGAATGTTTCCCAAAATCTGTTGCCCTGATGATAGCTATAATAACCGGGGTGACTGGCTTTCAGCATAAATGGCAATGGCACTTCCTTGCGGGCGATCGCCCTTAACTGGGGTGGCGGACGGTAGCCACTCAAGGCCGCAGGTATGGCCACCCGGGCAGAATTTTTCACCAGGCGTTCGGCAGTTTCGGGGCCCGATCCCCACCAAACCCAAGCCAAAGCAGCTAACCCACTCTCATCCCAAGTGCCGCGATCGAAACCGCGACTTTCCGCACCCCCAACCGTTCCCCAACTCAAGCGTACAGCCATATTCGCAGCCAACCAATCTAAAGCAGCCTTAGCTAACTGTCGCCGTTCCGGCGTCTGGGCGAAGTCGTAGAGATTGAGTAAACCGCCAATGCTGTATCCATAGTAAGTAGAAGAATGGAACTCACCCTGTCCAATAGTTAACCACTTGTTCAGTTCCGATCGCAGCCACGCCTCATTGGTAGCAGCGGTAGCAGGATCTCCAACAGGCCACCCACTCCCATCCATCAAGGCCAGACCGGAAACTCGTTGCATGAACATATGGTTTTCTGTACCGCCGGAGTCCCATTCCAGAACGCGCGGGAGTTTCAGCATGCTGCGGTAGTCCGCTTTGACTTCCGGGGGCATAATATCCCGGAAGAGAAAAAAGATGCGAATGTCGAATATACTGCGAAAATGGTAGAGGTCTCTTTTGTCTCGTTCTAAATTCAGCAGAATGTCCCAAATCTCCGAGCGCTCCTTGTATTGCTCTGGTAAGCTCAACCGTGAGAGAATGACTGGCAGTAGATATTTGTGGGGGTCGCCAATGTTTCTCTGTCGCCACCAGTCATCCAGTTTATCTAAGTCCCGGGCGGCTATTTTCTCCCGGATCGCCAGACTGCGGGCCGCCGCCCCAACCCCCGCCGCCCCAACCCCCGCCGCCCCAACCCTAAAGGGTCGGGCTACAGTTACGAAGCCCGCCTGCGCGGGCTTTTCATCGGGGACTCTTTGACGGTCTGACGGGGGCCCGATCGCGTCTGACGAAGCCATCAAGTTGACGATGGCTACTAGGAGCATAATTTTTACTTTCATTTCGGATGCTTCTCAAGCTACACCTTGATATTATGAAGGATAAAAATGGTAAAGTCTACTTGCTAGGGGCTGGGGTCGGAGATCTTGACTATCTTACCATCAGGGCCCATCAATTACTTGCCCGAGCGGAAGTTTTAGTTTATGATGCTCTCGTGGATAGTCATCTGTTGCAGTTAGTCCCCCATAATTGTCTGCAACTGCATGTGGGGAAACGGGGCGGTCAACCCAGTACGCCCCAAGCACAAATTAATCGGTTGCTGGTAACATACTGTCAGCAAGGCAAGCAGGTAGTGCGGCTGAAAAGCGGCGATCCGTTTATTTTTGGTCGCAGTCGGGCGGAAATCGAGAGTTTGATTGCTGCTGCTTGTGATTTTGAGGTGATTCCCGGCATTTCTTCAGCTACCGCAGCACCTTTATTGGCCCTCATTCCCCTGACCGATCGGGACTTGAGTCGCTGTTTTGCTGTGGTGACGGCTCACGATCCTGCTATACTAGATTGGCAGACTTTAGCCCAGATTGATACCTTAGTAATTTTAATGGGAGGCCGTCGCTTATCGGAAATTGTACTACATTTGCAAGAAAATGGCCGATCGCCTTATACCCCGATCGCGATTATTCGCGCTTGCGGTACCCCCCAGCAGCATATTTGGACAGCACGACTAGAGAACATTGTCCGGGAAACGGCGGGAGAATCTCTCTCGCCAGCGGTAATGGTAATTGGAGAAGTGGTAAAATTGCGAGAATATTGGCTTCATCAGAAAATTATGGATGTACCACCACCATTGACAGGGAAAACGATCTTAATAACCCGTTCGGCGGGACAGTCTAGTCAATTTCGGCAACTGTTGCAACAGGAGGGCGCGCGGGTAATAGAAATGCCAGCGTTGGAAATAGGACCGCCTTCCAGTTGGGAGGCACTGGATAATGCTATATTAAATTTATCGGACTTCAGTTGGTTAATTCTCACTTCCGCTAACGGCGTAGATTATTTTTTTGAGAGACTGGAAGCAAACCGGAAAGATAGTCGGGCCTTGGCCGGAGTAAAAATAGCAGTAGTCGGGAAAAAAACAGCTACCAGTTTGCAGCAAAGAGGTTTACAACCAGACTTTATCCCCCCAGAGTTCGTAGCGGATGCTTTGGTAGCACATTTCCCGGAGAAATTAGAGGAACAAAAAAAAATTCTCTTTCCCCGGGTAGAAAGCGGCGGGCGCGCAGTGTTGGTCAAGGAATTAACGGCCAAAGGGGCAGAAGTGGTGGAGGTTCCTGCTTACGAGTCTCGCTGTCCCGAAGAAATAGCGCCTTCAGCGCTCTTAGCCCTGCAAGGACAAGCAGTAGATGCGATCACTTTTGCCAGTTCTAAAACTGTGAAGAATTTCTGTAATTTAATAGCAGCAGCAGGTGATGTATGCTTAGATAAGATCTGTATTGCCTCGATCGGGCCTCAAACCTCCCAAACCTGCCGTCAACTGTTGGGGCGAGTGGATATTGAAGCACGGGAGTATACTTTGGAGGGGCTCAAAGAGGCGATCGGGCAATGGGCCAGGTCGGACGGTAGTCAGTAGTCAGTGGTTAGTAGTCAACTGACGTCGGTGGGCAGTGCCCACCCTACCAACTGACAACTGACAACTGACAATGGAGGGAGAAATATGGAAAGATTGCGTAGTTGGAAACTAAGGTATTGGATAGCTGCTGGATATGCAGTCCCGATTTTGCTAGCGTTTTTATCGGCAATTTTGGTATTTTGGAATGTAGGTGTTGCGAGAAAAGAAGACGACAAATTGCGAAATTCTATGAGAATTTTGGAAAGGATAGAAAAGTTAGCAATAGAGGTAAAAAACTTGTCCTTGACAACTAGGGCATATCTGCTGGCCGGAGACGAGATTTCTAGCAAATCTTATGAAGTTGCTATCCAAAATTACGAGAAAATATTATCCGAATTAAATCGATTAGTTGCTGAGGATATCCAGAAAGATTTGTTAAGGGAGGTTGATGAATTAGTCAAGGGAATAAATCGCACAGACAAGGAATTAATCGCCCTAGTAAATCGGGGAAAAGCAGAAGAAGCGATCGAGCAATGGAAAGCAGAAAATGTTCGGCAACGCAGCGATCGCATTAACAATTTGCTGTCAGATTTACTAGAGGCAGAACGGTCCCTGGTCGAGAAAAGCGAACAGCTGCAAAGGCAAGCTCTAGAACAGCTGGTAATGGTGGTTGTCGGTGCGGCAATTCTGTCGATGTTGGTGGCGCTCTCTGCGGGATATTGGATTATCTCAGCTATTATCCAACGCATAAACTCCTCCGCCAGCGCGGTAGCGAATTCGGCCACGGAGATATCAGCAACAATAGAGCAGCAAGAACGGACGGCATCTGGGCAGGCGGCTTCAGTAAATCAAACTACTGCTACGATGGATGAGTTAGCTGCGTCTTCCCAGCAGTCCGCCGAACAAGCAGAAATGTCTGCTTCCGAAGCGCGTCAGGTATTGAATTTGTCGGAACAAGGCACCAAGGCAGTGGATCGAAGTTTACAGGAGATGTCCCACCTGAAAGACAAAGTCGGAGCGATCGCCTCTCAGATCCAGCGCCTGAGCGAGCAAACGAATCAAATCAGTAACATTTCCGGCCTAGTGAGCGACTTGGCAAACCAGACTAATATGCTAGCATTAAACGCAGCGGTAGAAGCAGTGCGGGCTGGGGAATATGGCCGGGGGTTTGCGGTAGTAGCGGCAGAGATTAGAAAACTGGCAGACGAAAGTAAAAAATCAGCCGAAAAGATTAACGTCCTCGTCAATGACGTGCAAGGAGTAATTAGTACCACCATCATTGTTACCGATGATGGCACTAAAACTGTGGAAATAGGAGTGAACATTGCTCGGGAAACCGCAGAAGCTTTCGTCGGGATGACGGATGCGATTAATAATGTGGTGATTAGCAGCCAGCAAATCTCCCTCAATGCTAAACAACAGGCGATCGCGATTTCCCAGGTAATGGAGGCCATGAATAGTCTCAATGAGGCGGCCCAAGAAACTGCTAGCGGCATCAGTCAGGTGAAAAAAGGTACCCAACAGTTGAAGGCATCTGCTTCAGAAATGAAATCTGTGATTTAATCTTGATGATGGGTAGAGCGGGCCATTCACAAATTATGAAACGCATTATCGGTCTTACGGGAGGGATTAGCACTGGCAAAACTACTGTTTCTAATTATCTGGCAGCTGTTTACAAACTGCCAGTATTAGATGCTGATGTCTGCGCCCGAGATGCCGTGCAACCCGGTTCCCCCCTGCTGGAGAAAATTGCCGCCCGCTACGCTGCAGACATTCTCTTACCTGATGGTACTCTCGATCGCCCTCAGTTGGGAGAGATTATTTTTCGCAACCCCTCCGAACGTCGGTGGTTAGAAGATATTATTCATCCCTACGTGCGCGATCGCTTTCTGGCAGCCATCCATGAAATCTCGGATACCCTCGTCTTAGTCGTACCCTTGCTATTTGAAGCTCAGATGACTGATTTGCCGACCGAAATTTGGGTAGTAAGTTGCGATCGCCAACAGCAAATTGACAGACTGATGCAGCGTAATGCCCTCAGTTTAGAGCAAGCGCATGCCCGGATCAATGCTCAGATGCCTATAGAGGAGAAGTGTCAACAAGCTGATCTAGTATTGGATAATTCATCTAGCAGAGAAGTGCTGTTAAGACAGGTAGATGCTGCGATCGCTTTTACTGGGTCTTCAAACTAGCGATCTGTTGAGAAAACCACAGGGCGGCACTCAGGAAACTCAATCATCGCCTGTCGGTAGAACTGCGGCAAACCCGTGTCAAAAGATTTGCCTTTAACCACATATCCCATTATTCCCTCGGACTGGCGCAATTTTTCTAAACAAGATGTTAGCTGAAATTCTCCCCGATCGCGCCGATCGCACTTAATATTTTCTTCCAGATGCTGAAAAATATTGGCTGTCAGCAGATAGAGACCAAATACTGATAGAAACTCCTCGGAGGCCATCCCTTCTACGTGCAGATGGCGACGGGCATAATTAATATCGGGTTTTTCACATATTTCGCTCACCTCTAGCATAGCATCTTTTTGCCAAGTGCCAGTAACGCAGCCATAATGATGTATTTCCGAACTTGGCGTTACCCTCACCCCGATCGCGCTTTTACCAACCTGCCCGAACACCTCTACTAACTGACGGGCACAGGAAGTTTCCGTTTGTGAAGCGTAAAGATGATCTCCCAGCAGCAGCAGAAAGGGATCTTCACCTACCCATTCCCTCGCACAGAATACCGCATGACCGAACCCTTCGGGCACCTCCTGGGTGAGAATCGTAATTTTCTCCCCCACCTCCTGGAGATACTCACAGTATTGCTGCTTTTCCTCTGATAGTTTGTGCAAATATGCCGGTTGCTTTGTAAAGAAATCCTGAAAATTTTCCCGATCGCCCGGTTGCACCACAATGGCCACTTCCGATATCCCCGCACTCAGGGCTTCCTCTACTATTGCTAATACGATCGGCTTCGCCCTTCCCTGGCGATCTATTATCGGCAACAGTTCTTTTTTCACCGCCTTCGTCGCTGGGAACATCCTGGTCCCGAACCCCGCCGCCGGTATCACCGCCTTGCGCACTTGCTGCTGTGAATTAGTCATCTTTACCAATTATCTATGCTCTCATTTCCTGGCCCTGTTCGAGAACCCTTGGGACTACCTTAAAACTTAACACATTTTTAACTTAATATCTAGCAACCTTTCTTAAATATTCTTTACGGTCCAGACAGCGAAAACGATCTACTATGAAGAGGATGCCAAAAGTTCTGATGGTCAGGACAAGGGTACAGTGTAATTACTGAAACCCGTTGGTAAACTTGTGTAATCCAAGTAGGAGATTATACCAAATGATAGATAGCAATGAAATTTTAAGGCGATATACCAAAGGAGAGAGGGATTTTCGGGGAGCTTCTCTGATGGCAGCTAACTTGATCGGAGCCAACCTCATCCGGGCCAACCTCTCAGGAGCAAATTTGAAGGAAGCAGCTTTAGCCCGGGCCCACCTAGAGCGCTGTCACCTGCTGGAAGCTAACTTAAATGGAGCTTTCCTGTATAGCACAAACTTGAGTTATGTGAAACTCAAGAGCGGCCAACTGATCGAGGCAGACTTGACGAAAGCAAACCTGAAAGGCGCTCATCTGGCGAAGGCGGATTTAAGGGGAGCGAAACTCAGCGGTGCTATCCTTTCCTGGGTGACATTTTTTCGCGCTAATTTGCCAGGAGTTAACTTCTGTGGTGCTAATCTGGATGGCATTAACCTGCGATCGGCCAATCTGGAAGGATGTAACTTGAATTGGACTAACCTGAATGGCGCTCGGTTAAGCGGTGCTAACCTGAAGGGAGCACAGTTGAATGGAGTCAAGTTGAAGGGCGCTTGGATGAATGGTCTGAAGCTGGAAGGCATTGACTTCAGCGGACTGGAACTCTCGGAGGTGAAGCTGAGTGGCGCTAAATTAGACGCTGCTAATTTAACGGGTACCGATCTGAGTAATGCTCAGATGCGTAATACTAAGCTCGATGGGGCCAACCTCAAGCAAGCTAATTTGCATCAGACCAACCTCAAAGGCGGTCAATTCGTGCAAGCAAACTTGATGAAAACTGACTTGCGAGAAACGGATCTCAGGAATGCTGACTTGAGCGATGCTAACCTCAATTTAGCTAACCTTGCAGGGGCTGATTTAAGTGGAGCTAACCTGCGCGGCGCATACCTCTGGGGTGCTGACTTGGATGGCGCCTGCTTGCGGGGTGCGGACCTCAGAGGTGCTAGCTTCCGGGATGCTGCTATTCTGGGAGCTGACTTGAATGAGGCGATCCTGACTGGGGCGATCATGCCCGATGGTAAAGTTCATCATTAAGTAGCATTGCCCACCTTACGGGTGTGGTCATGCGTCAGAAACCGGGTTTCTTTGTAAATGGCTGTTTTTTGCCTTTAATTTGGTCGAAGAAACCCGGTTTCTTGTCTGCTGACTATCAACTACTTGTGACCACACTCCACCTTACCCCTCTGATATAAAATTGGAGCGACTTCAGCTTCTTTTTCTAATTCCTCATCGGGATAATCTATCACCGCAAAACCATGTTGTGAAAGCAGTTCATAAAATTCCCATCGGTTACATCCCATAATTCTAGCACCTACTCCGCCAGAAATCTGACCAGCATGGTATAGTGAGCCTAATATCTGGATTAAAATCACCTGGCGCAATCTCTCAGGATCTTCCTCTAATACCCGATCGGGCAATTGCACTTCTCTCTGCTGGGTAAAACCTCTATCTTAGGGATAGAGCAGTACACCCACTACCCCAGCAATGGGAATAATAAGTACCACTTCAGTCTCCCACTTAAGCAGGGCAACCATGGATCCGGCAAAGATGAGCGCTGTTACTCCATAGGTCAGCAGGGGCTGGCCCAGTTCTAACATGGGCTGGGCGAAGGCAATACCAGCAGTAAAAATTAGTCCAACTACCGCCGGGCGGATACCCTTTAGGGCTGCTTGAATCACTGAAGATTGCTTGATTCCCTGTAATAGATGGGAACAGGTCAACATCAGCATCGCCGGTGGGAAAAAGATGCCAACCGTTGCCACGATGGAGCCCAAGAAGCCTTTGACGGAGTAGCCGATGGCGGCGGCACTGATTAAGATCGGGCCGGGGGTTAGCTGACCGAGTGCGATCGCATTAGTAAACTCTGGCTGCGTAATCCAGCCATAGGTATTAACCACCAGATCCTGAATCATCGGGATAAACACATAGCCACTGCCAAACAGCAGCAAACTCATCCCAGAGAACGTAATAAATAATCGCGCCAGACTGTCATCGCCGATCGAGGGTAGGGGCACGATGTCAAGCACCAAAAAGCAGCTCAAAAATATAAACGAAGCAATAATATCGCGCTTGGATACCACCGCTGGAGCCGCCGCATCGGCCTCGGCATCAACTGCTGTATGCTGTTTAACCTCACCGTGGTACCAGAAATAGCCCGCCAGGCCAGATACCAAAACAATAATCAGCGTTGTATAGAAGCCACCTACAAACTTCAAAAACAGTGCCGATATAACGGCAATTAAAATTGCTCGCCAGTTGCGGAACGATTTAATCGTCTTTTTTCCCATCCGCCAAGCCGCAGCCAGGATAATCGCCACCATGGCTGGAACAAAGGCCATAAAGGTCTTTTCTACTACCGGAATTGACTCAAACCGCTTGGCATAAACAGAAAAAATGAGCAGGATTATATAGGATGGCAGCAGGGAGCTAACGCTAGTCACCAATGCCCCCCAGTTGCCACGGATGCGATACCCCACATAGGCAATGACATTAGCCGCCATGGGACCAGGCAAAACAGCCGCCAGCGAAATCCCATCCAGTATATCCTTATGGGTCATCAGCTTACGCTGCTGCACCACAAAACTTTCCACCACTGAAATCAGGGACATAAAGCCGCCAAAGGCAGTGCTACCAATTTTGAGAAATGTCCAAAATAAATACGCAAATGTTACCGTTTCTGATTTTTGACCCCGCGTCTGCGCCCGAGTGACCATCGAATCCTTACCCATAGGAGTGCCGCAGAGAAATTTACAATTTACCAGAGGACCAAACTGAGAAGATCATCTCTACAGATCGGTCCCCCTATCACTTAATCAAAGCCCTAGCGTAATTGGTAATCTCGTTAGTTGGAAGTTGTGGTTTTGATTTATTATAAATAAAAACCACAACTTTTTGGCAATACCTATAATCTCCTCTCAAAATTGTTGAGACCGCAACCTCTCTTCTACCATGCGCAGATAGTTGGCTCGGAACATCCTCAACTGATAATCTCTTGGAGCGTTCTGTTTTAAACTTATCCAAGCTTCTTGTTTGCGTTTCAGGCTTTTTGATTTCGCACGCTCGATCATTTCTTGGGTAATCTGAGTAGACCCTTTCGTAATTCGCTTATAGCCATAGCGTTCCATATATTCGGAAGTAATGGTCTCAATAATGTTGATCTCTTCTTGAGTTAAGGATTTACTGAATTTATCAATGTTAGCGACAATAGGATCGAACGCATTATTTTCCCAGAGGGCTGACAGCTGGGAAAGATTCTGTGCTTCTGATGAAGCGAAAACATCTAACATATCATCGAAAAATTTAATCCCGACGAATTGGCAGACTTTTCGGATTACAAGCTCTTGATGTTTCAGAAAGTCCTCATATCTAATGGTCAGGACTTTTTTGGGATACTTTTCAGCAAGTTTTTTCGCTGCTTCGTGCGCCTTAACCCAGGTCAAGGCGTTTAAGACTGTATCAAATTCATGAATAATAGAAAGATTGATGCTATTGACTTGAGCACGAGGATCGCGAACTATATTCAAGAATTTGATGTCATCAAATAAATCAATCAACTCTTCAAAGTCATGAATATTGTCCAAAGACTTATCCATGACAACTTTCGCATGGTGCTGTTCCCCTGCAAAAAACAACATTTCCCAGGCGATCGCATGAGGACTACGAGGACCTTCTTTAACTGCTTCAAAAATATCCACTGGATCTAAAGAAACCTTGTCCCATCTACGCATGTTTGCATTTTGCAACCCTATCATGTCAAGGACTAGCTGAAAATATATATCGTCATCATTCAAGTCGCCATATAGCTTTATTAAGGGTAAGAAATCAACAATGTGAAGCGGATATGGTGAATAAAATTCTCTGGAAAAGTTTAGTCTTAAACGGATAGCATGGCTCCCACAACGCCGAATCGGAGTCATGAGAATGGGTCGGGGTCTTTGTTTGTTTGTCTGAGTCATATATCCTGCCTACTAATATAACTAAATCCAATGCAATTGTTTCTATTCTATCGCTGTAGCCATATTTTTTATTCTACATCAGAGGTGTCACTTTAGATAGACTTTTTCTGTTAATTTTTGTTGATTTACCAAAAGCCTTACTCCGCAAAGGATTCGGCGATCGCAGGGATTAAATTTACTGTGAAAATTATCCATTTCCCGCCGGTTGGTACGGATTCTGGGGGCAATTTTGTCCCCCCGATCTCGTCAATTTCCAGGTTTTTCTAGTCAAATGCCGGTGTTAAAAGGGCGATCGGGGGTTATATAGGGGCATATTTCCCCAATTTGGCTCGCAACCACCGGCATAACGCGAGGATCTCGGGAGATTCGCCGGTGGGAAACGACTGCGGTGACAATGCCCGCCAGGACAATGGTATAGTATGGCAGCAGTCTGCCATTTAGTCAAGTGTTGGGTTGAGGCACGAAACCCAACCTACCCTCAATTTTCCTTCAAGGGCAGCTTTTGCTTGATACTTTGGCCTACCGGTGCCAACTGGCAGGATTGTCGGAGAAGATGCAACTGCAACCGGGGTAAGGTCGAATTGGGTTAAATCGGATTAGTTGGAAACTCTGGGATTGACAGTTGGGGTTAATTTCCCTTGAGGTATTGCCCTGCCCGATCGGTGTTCTAGTCTTCAGTCCAGTTGCTTCATAAACCAATCCAACAACTTCTGACTTATGTAAACCGAACTTTGAGACAACTCTTGCAAAGCTTCCCTTACTGTGTCTCTAGAAATCAGACCAATTTGATAAGCAATTAACAGCACTCCCAATGTTCCTTTAACATCAAAACCAAGTTCTGTAGCAATGCGACGGCCCATTTTCTCATCTATCAATACCCAGTCTGCCTGGATTTCTTGGGCTAACAAAATCACATCTTGCTCACCTCGATCGAGCTTCAGCAATTCAGGAGACAACGAAGCTGTTTGTGCTGGCGCTTGGACTACGCTCCAATCTACTTGGGCAAGCACTTCAGCGCCAGGCCGTTCTTTGCCCTGCAAAACTACTTCTTCATAAACCGAGACAGGGATAAAAACCCGATCGAAGAGAGTATTCAACAGAGAAAAGTGGCCTGTGATAGACAGAGAAATCAGTGGTGTACTGTTAACGACTACTTTCAATATTTTTTACCCTTTTATACCAAATTGGAGCGACTTCAGCTTCTTTTTCTAATTCCTCATCGGGATAATCTATCACAGCAAAACCATGCTGTGATAGCAGTTCATAAAATTCCCATCGGTTACATCCCATAATTCTAGCACCTACTCCGCCAGAAATCTGACCGGCGTGGTATAGCGAGCCTAATATCTGGATCAAAATCACCTGGCGCACTCTTTCAGGATCTTCCTCTAATACCCGATCGGGCAATTTAACTTCTAATTTCATCTTCACTATGTCAGTTGTTAGTTGTCAGTTGTCAGTTGTTAGTTGTCAGCTGTTATATTGAGTCTGATTATCCACAATTTGTGAACCATAACTGACGCCACACTCAGCAAGTACACAAAAATATTTATATACACATTCCCCAGGGATTTCGGTGGGCGGTGCCCACCCTACTCTCCATTTTCCTTGGCGATCGCCATCTTGATACATTCCATCTGGGGGAAATCTTCCTGGATAATCCCGATCGCCCGCTGTTGACTTTCTCTATCTTTCACTATAAACTGGGCCGTACCATCTCCCTGGGATCCTACACCTTTACCACCTAAAATATATGGTTGCAGGGGTGGATGATTCAGGAGTGAGTGCAGTATGGGCGCAGTTAATTGGGTCGGACAAGCAGGGATTAAATGTCGGTCAAATTCTGCCTGTGCTTGCCTCATTAACCTGCCAATTCTTTCTGCATCCCCCTGTTGCATCGCCTCAACGGCATCCTGGGTTATTTTAGCACTTATCGGTCCTAAATAATTCTGCACCGCCCTTTTAATTTGGTTGCTGGCATGGGGATAGCATTTATTTAGCTGACTGAGGATTTCCTTAGTATTTTTACTTGCACCCAGGTCTACAATCACAAAGAATAAATCCTCGGGCACCTGCAACTGGACAATCTCAATCTCCTCTCCGTCATAGGTCATCATTACTGGTCTGTTCCCATAGGCACAGCTTTGATCCATTCTCCCACACCGACTCCCAGTTCCGATCTCTCCCTGGTACGCTAACTCCATTTCTCCTCTGATAGTTAGCTTTAAGTTGTATAGCCGATCGCAGGCCCGGGCCACCAGCACGCAAATAGCCGCACTAGAAGAAAGTCCCTTTTTTACTGGCAAGTCCGTGTAGTAATTATCAATTTCCAGTCCCTCTATGCGATAATAAGTCAGGGCTTGATAAGCAACCCCAGCAGCATAACTGAAAAAACCTCCCTTTCTCGCCTCCTCTAGCAGCGCTTGCCTTTCCATCGGCAGCTTCAACGGACCGATCCGCGCCCGATCGCTCATGAGAGCGTACAATATTAATTGGGTAGGATGAGGTTTCACCTCAGCATACAGTCCTTGATTGGTACCGACGCTGAGGGTGTAACCTTTTTCTAAAGCCGGATTAATGCTACGATAGCCTCCTGCCCAATCACTATGTTCGCCAAACAGACAGAGACGACCGGGAACAAATATTTTCATTACCTGAGAATGCTGCTGCAACTATTTCTTGAAAATTACTGATTCAAAATTATTTCTTACAAATTACAATGTTTTTAGTGGGTTTTAACCCACTTTAGCTATTAGCCGTGGGTTTGAACCCACGGCGGGCCAGGAGACTACGAATGATAATCTCCTTTAAGCCATTTCGGGCACTAGCAATGCGGCACGTTCTTGTTCTACAGCAGCACGCCTTGCTTCCACTCGTGCTTTCACTCTAGCAGACCTCGGAGTTAAATAGCCCAGATACAGCATCTGACGCAGATCTCTCATCCGAGGTTTTGTCTTGGTTCCCACTAGATAATCTGCTAGGGGAAAGGCGACATTATAATTTTTGTTGGTAAACTGATGGTGCATGTAATGGTGCCGCGCTAACCAACAATAAATCCCCCACTTAGCGAAAAATAACGGTTTCGGCATGTGCATTTGGGTGTGCAGCAGGTTCCACAACTTACTGTGGATGAAGGTCATGACAATGAACGTTACCCCTAGCACCGGTGAAATTACAAAGAATAGCACCACTACCGGAGCAAATAATATCAGCGCCAATATTGTCTCTATCGGACGCAGTAAGATATTATCGTGACGTCCTTCGGTGTCTGGTTCAAAGTCAAACTCCCGATACCAATGTCCGTGATGCCGGATGGCATGTGATTCAAAGACTTCCAGAATGTAAGGGGATATCCGATAGAGAACTTTCGCCAGATTTTTGCCGTGCATCAAGTTTTTATGGATCCCTACCTCCGCAAAGGAAATGACAATATAGCTGCCTAGCACACTCAAGGTGATTAACAGCAGATAATGAGGCAGTTCGGTCATTATTTCCGTCATTTTTTTCTCACTAATTTTATAAATTTGAAATCAACTCTACTCCCGATGATTCTCTTGCTCATGCTAGCATGTCTGCTTCTTGATGTCAACATGCCCCAGGCATTGCCGGGGGCATTCGTTCCCTGCCAGACACAGGGAACGAGGGAACGGACTAGAAGACGATAATGTTCGAGGCCGAAAATCCTGTTGGTACTCCTGATAGGGTTGCTATCTGCACTTGGCCGATCGCACCCGTACCATCGGCATCAAAGAACAGACTACCATCATTAATGCCATAAATGAACCGTTGGTCGGGAGTAGTAGCAGATGTTCCCAAGGTAAACTGAGTGAAGTCCAGAGTACCTGGAATTAACCCGGCACCGAATCCTACAGCAGAAACCCCGATCGCATCTCCGCCAAACTCATCAAAGTCGGCGATCGTATCAACTCCTTCATTGGGACTGTTGAAGATAAACCGATCGCTGCCAGCACCGCCAGTCAGGATGTCATTCCCCAAACCTCCCGTGAGACTGTCATTGCCAGCACCAGCAACTAGGTTATCATCCGATGCCATACCAACAACATTTTGATTGACAACGGTACTGGCCACAACATTTACAGTCACTGTTGCAGTCTCGTTTGACTTCTGGTCGCTGACCGTATAGCTAAAGCTGTCCGTGCCAATGAACCCACCTGGGGGAGAATAGACTAGCAAGTCATCTGTCAGATCGAAGGGAGTACCATTTGTCTCGGTGCTGACTACACCGCCATTGAACGTGAACTGCTCGAAGCCTATAATCGTGAGGGCATCACCCTCGATGTCAACGTCGTTAGCGAGAACTGCGACGGCCACCGAACTGCCAGCGTCAGTAGTGGCGAAGTCATCTCCAGCAATTATATCACTAGAAACCGGGCCACCCAGATTACCAAAGTTTACACCCGTGCGGTCTTCACCTTGCACGAGAGTAACGGTCACGGGATTAGCAGAGGTTAACTGAAAACCTGGTTCTTCGACCTGTCGGACATTATAGGTGTCTGGAAGCAGGTTCGGGAAGAAGTAGCCGCCCGTGGAACTGGTGAGGGCATCTGGTTCCCCCACATCGAAGCTGCCATTGTTGTTAGTATCCAGGAAGACCGCAACAGTAGCTAGTCCTGATTCGCCTTCATCCTTGATGCCGTTAGCATTGCCATCGGCGAATGTTTCCCCACTGATGCTACCATTCCGGGCCACTGTTGTCACGCTGACTGTCGCTGTATCCGTACCACCCTGCCCATCACTAATGGTGTAGTTGAAGCTTTCCGTGCCGATAAACCCAAACTGGGACTGGTATACTAGGCTATTGCCCGAGATGCTGAGAGTCCCTCCACTTACTGTACTGGTGGTAAAACCTGTAATTGATAGCAGGTTTCCTTCTGGGTCAAAGTCGTTATCCAAGACAGAGATGCTGACTGCTGTCCCTTCTGTGGTTTCGGCAAAGTCATCGATCGCGATCGGGGGTTGGTTCGTTGTCCCCGTGACATCCACCGTCACAAACGCCGATGCCGTTAAACCCTGAGAGTCTGCTACCGTATAGCTGAAGCTATCTGTGCCCGTGAACCCAAACCCTGGGGTAT
>JBFRWI010000085.1:0-7361 GCA_051439505.1 Hormoscilla sp.
GGATCCCCCCCAAACCCCCCCTTCCAAAAGGGGGGGCCTTCCTGAAGCCCCCCTTTTTAAGGGGGGTTTGGGGGGATCCGGCGACTGGGAGGGCCGCCCGAACGATCAACGGGTTTTGACCACACCCTCCTGGCCTCAATAGACGACCGGGTAGTGACCGCACCCAATCTAACCGGCACCCCACGTGAGGAGTCCTCTGTTCGGAGTTGAGGTTTTAAACCTCTCCGTTGAGGTTTAAAACCTCTCCGTTGGGGTTTTAAACCTCTCCGTTGGGGTTTTAAACCTCTCCGTTGGGGTTTAAAACCTCTCCGTTGAGGTTTAAAACCTCTCCGTTGAGGTTTAAAACCTCTCCGTTGGGGTTTTAAACCTCTCCGTTGGGGTTTAAAACCTCTCCGTTGGGGTTTAAAACCTCTCCGTTGGGGTTTTAAACCCCAACGGAGAACTCCGAACGGAGAACTCAGGATGACCACACCCCTTGACCGATGCTCTAGACTTCGCTCAACTTAGCAACCCAGGCATCAAAACCGCCAGCATTGCTACCTGCCAGTTCTCCCTTACTGTGGCCTGTAGCGTAGATATTGCCGCTGCCATCTACTGCTACGCCCCAGGAGAACTCATCAGATGAGGTACCCAACTGTTCGAGCCATTGCTGGTTGCCATCAGAGTCGTACTTAGCAACCCAGGCATCCCAACCCCCAGCATTGCTGCTGCCTGCCAGTCCGCCCTGGGTGCAACCAGAGATGTAAACATTGCTGCTGCCATCCACTGCTACGGCAAAGGCGAACTCATTAGCAGAGGTGCCCAGTTGCTTAACCCACTGCTGGTTGCCTTCGCTGTCGTACTTAGCAACCCAGGCATCAAAACCGCCAGCATTGCTGCCTCCTAGGGATCCTGTGGTGCGGCCCGTAATGTAAACATTGCCACTGCTGTCTACTGCTACACCGTAGGAGTAATCAGCCCCAGAACTACCCAATTGTTTAATCCACTGTTGGTTGCCTTCGCTATCGTACTTGGCAACCCAGGCATCAAAACTGCCAGCATTGCCGCCTTCTAGGGCTCCTTTGGTGCGGCCCGTGATATAGACATTACCGCTGTCGGAAGCTGCTATGCCCCAAGATTTGTCTTCTTCAGAGGTACCCAGTTGCTTTACCCACAGTTGCTTTCCCTGTCCGTCGTACTTAGCAACCCAGGCATCGTAACTACCAGCATTGCTGCCTCCTAGGGATCCTGTGGTGCCCCCAGCAATGTAGATATTGCCGCTGCCGTCTGTGGCCACGCCATAGGAGTTGTCATCGCCAGCAGTACCCAGTTGCTGAATCCACAGTTGGTTTCCCTGTCCGTCGTACTTAGCAACCCAGGCATCGGAACCCCCAGCATTGCTGCCTCCTAGGGATCCCGTGGTGTCCCCCGTGATGCAGATGTTACCGCTGCTGTCTACTGCTATGCCCCAGGATTTGTCATCGCCAGAGGTGCCCAGTTGTTTGACCCACTGCTGGTTGCCTTGTCCGTCGTACTTGGCTATCCAGGCATCGTAACCCCCAGCATTGCTGCCTGCCAGGTCACCCTTGGTCCCGCCAGTGATGTAGACATTGCTGCTGCTGTCTGCTGCCACTCCCCAGGAGAAGTCGTCGCCAGCACCGCCCAGTTGTTTGGTCCAAGTTACTTTTGCTTTCGCCATATTGATTTCTCGATCTACTATTGCAAGGCTGCCAAAACTGTATCGTGAATCGTGCCATTGCTGACCACCACCCCTCGGTTATTTACCATCTTGACTCCATCGGCAAAATTCAGGGGTTGGCCATGCATATCGGTGACGCGGCCACCCGCTTCTTCTACCACGATCGCCCCTGCGGCATGGTCCCAAATATTCTCCCGATAGTCGGGATGCTTGGGGGAGGGCAGGCGCAGATACAGGGCAGCTTGTCCGGATGCCACAATACCATACTTAGCCTGGGAGTCAACCCGCACCGAAGGCTGGGTGATGCCTACGGCCTGGGCGATCGCATTTTGTCGGGACTGGTCTCCGTGACCCGATTCTACACTTTCGACGAAGCGTAAATTTGCCAGATCGTCGGCCTGGACCACGCGAATCTTTTCTTCTTCGCCACCCGCTAGGGGCATCGCGGTCGCCCCCTGGCCCCGGACTGCTGCAAATAGCATTCCGGGTTCCGGGCCCGACCCGGCCAGGGCCGGACAGGCCAGGACTCCTACCTTCACTTCGCCATCTTCCACTAGGGCGATCGCCACTGCATATTGGTCTTGACGGAGAAAACCTTTCGTACCGTCGATGGGGTCCAAGGTCCAATAGCGGCGGGAAACGGTGCCATTACCCCGATCGATCCAGGTTGCGATCTGTTCTGGGGTAGCATCGGGTATCAATTCTTGCACGTAGCTAGTGACCTTTGTCAAGGTTTCTCGCATTTCCGGTTTCCGGAGTTCCGTCGCATCTTCTTCACCCACCACTGGATCGTCGGGAAAGGCTTCCTCTAGGGCTTTACAGATTATTGCTTGGGAGCCATAATCTGCTACAGTGACAGGACTTTTGTCCTTCTTTTCCATGGCTTCGGGGATATCCCGGCGCACTTGCTGGCAGAGTTTGCCTGCTGCTATTGCTGCTGCGACGGCAACTTTTTTTTCGCGATCGTATGACATAGTAAATTTTGTCAGTGTGTAGGGTGGGCATTGCCCACCATGTCATTGGTTATACCATCTTATCAAAACAATGCTACAATTCAACCAATTAGCCATTTTAGCAATTTCAGTTTCCCTTGGTAGGGAGCGTATCTCAGTGGCAAGTCGAACAGGAAAGACTTAGTCAAAACACTCTTGTAATGGGAAAAGCTATCAAAACTGGCCTTGCCGTGATAACTGCCTAACCCGCTATTGCCGACGCCGCCAAAGGGCAGTTCCGAGACGCCATATTGCATCATCGTGTCATTCAGGCAAACGCCGCCCGATGAAGTTTGCTGCAAGATCATTTTTTGATATTTTTTATTCCGGGAGAACAGATAGAGGGCCAAGGGTTTGGGTTGCTCATTTATCAAGGCGATCGCCTCTTCCATGGTAGTATATTCCAGCACGGGCAAAATCGGTCCAAAGATTTCCTCTTGCATTGCCGGTGCATCCCAGTCCATATTATCTATCACCGTGGGGGCGATGTAGAGGTCTTCGGCATCTATGTGGCCGCCAATGATTATTTTGCCATGTTCCAGTAATTCGACTAGACGGTAGAACTGTTTGGGATTAATAATTCTAGCATAGTCAGGACTCTCGTCTGGGTGAGTTCCGTAAAATTCCACAATGCAGCTTTTCAGGCGATCTAATAACTGGGGTTTAATTTTTTTGTCTACCAACAGGTAATCTGGGGCGATGCAACTTTGACCTGCATTGATAAATTTACCCCAAACAATTCGTTTGGCCGCGCATTCCAGGTTGACATTGCTATCGACGATGCAGGGACTTTTACCACCCAGTTCGAGGGTAACTGGTGTCAGATGCTGTGCTGCTGCTGCCATGACAATTTTGCCCACTGCCGTTCCCCCGGTAAAGAAGATGTGGTCGAATTTTTCTGCTAGGAGTTGCTGACTGGTTTCCACGCCCCCTTCCACAACGGCAATATATTCTGGGTCAAAGGTTTTCTCAATTATAGATGCGATCGTCCCAGAAGTGCGAGGTGAAATTTCTGAAGGTTTGAGAATGGCGCAGTTGCCAGCGGCGATCGCCCCTACCAAGGGGGACATGATCAACTGAAAGGGGTAATTCCAGGGTGCAATAATTAGCACTACACCCAGGGGTTCGGGTATTATCTTGGCAGTGGCCGGAAATTGCTCGATCGGGGTAGATACTCTGTGGGGTTTAGTCCAAGACTTAATCTGCTTGATGACATGTTCTATTTCTCTAGTTACAGGCACTCTAATTTCATTAGCATAGCTTTCCAGTTCCGGCTTGCGTAAATCACCCTGCAATGCTGCCATAATTGCCGCTTGATTAGAGGCGATCGCCTGTTTTAGCTTTTGGAGTTGTTCGATCCGAAACCTCACATCTTTAGTTTTCCCTAACGCGAAAAATTGTCGTTGCTGGCAGACAATCTCATCGATATTGTTAACAGGCACTTTAGTTACCATAATTACCTATATTCCCGACTACAAATATATTACCACAAAATCATTTCTTCAACATTGACAACAGACAACTGACAACTGACCACTGACCACTGACATGGTGGGCGATGCCCACCCTACCCACTGACTGACAACTTACCACTGATAATTAAGAATGGAGAGGAAGGCGAACGGTGAATATACTGCCAGCGCCTACCTGAGACTGAAGTTCCAGGGTACCCTTGTGGGCTTCCAGGATCTGGCGAGACAGGTAGAGGCCCAGGCCACTGCCCGCACGGGTATGATTTCCGGTACGAAACCTTTCAAATAATATAGCTTGCTCTTGGGTGGAAATGCCAGGGCCAGTGTCTTGAATTTCAACTGTCAGGTAGTGAGTCACAGTAGTATGGAAGCGAATTTCCACAAAACCAGTATCTGTAAATTTGATCGCATTGCCGATCAGGTTGGTGAACACGCGGTGCAGTTCTAGGGCGTCCCCCAGCACTTTCACCTCATCATCTTTATTATCTGGCAAGTTAAGCTTGAGATCCAGTTGTTTTTCCATTGCTAAGGGAGCAAGTTCGGCAATAATTTCAGCGATCAAATCCGGTAATATAATCGGAGAAAAAGCCAGGGTTTTGCGACCCGCCTCATAGCGATAGACATCCAGCAGTTGATTCACCATTTTCAGGAGGTTTTTGTTGCTGTAAATCATCGTGTCCAAGGCTTCATTCATCGCTGGCGGGACGGCACCAAAAGCTTCCTGATGCAACAAATGCAGCATGCGATCGGCTGCTACCAAGGGAGTGCGGAGGTCATGGGCCAGACGGGAAACAAAATCTTCTCGCTGGCGGGCAATCTGGTCCCGTTCGTCCACGCTGTGCTTGAGACGGAGAAGCGATCGCACCCTAGCCAATAACTCATCAACGTCTACTGGTTTGCGAATAAAATCATCAGCCCCCAGATCCAAACCCTTAACCGCACTAGGCTGGTCGAAAGCCGTGATCAGTAAGATGGGCATAAATGGGAGGTCATCATTTTCGCGCAGACGCCGAGTCACCTCATAGCCATCCATATCTGGCATCATGATATCCAGCAAGACCAAATCTGGTGGAGACTTAGCAATTTCTACCATTGCCAACACGCCGCTATTGGCGATGGTAATTTTGTATCCCTCAACTGACAAAATAGACTCTATCAAAAAGCAATTTTCCGGAGAGTCATCTACCACCAAAATCTGGTCTGTTTTAGATATTTTAGAGAACATTGCTATTAGATCGTTGTTAATTACTATCCGATGAGTTATTTTTTGTCAGCATCATTAATTCCGGGTAATTGGGGAAAAAGAGCGATCGCTGGGGCACTCCGATGGAGATTCCCTGTTCGGCAAAAGCCAGTTTCAGGCGGCGGCGGAACTCCCGTTCCACGCCCCACTGCTTGATGGGTTGAGTTTTGATCCAAATCAGAATCTGGATGCCCGAGTGATCGATCCTATTAACGCCCAATAAGCTGACCGGGTCTATGATCGTCTCTTGCCATTCCGGGTCGCTTTGCATTTGTTCGGCCACCTGTTTGAGCACTGCCAGGGCCAAATCTACATCGGTGTCATAGGAGACCTCGATCGTGAAATCGATCCGGGACCAATCCTTAGTCAGATTATGAACGATGGAAATACTGCCATTGGGAATGGTGCTGAGACGTCCGCCCGCCCCGCGCAATTGGGTGACCCGCAGATTCATATACTCTACCAAACCAGATGCACCGCCGACATCAATTATATCTCCGACAGCATATTGGTCTTCCAACAAAATCAAGCAGCCATTAATGACATCTTTGACAAAACTCTGGGAAGCAAAGGATACAGCAATGCCGAGAATTCCCGCACCAGCTAGCACCGGACCAACGGGAATATGTAGTTGATTGAGCATCAAAATAATGCCCAGGCTAGTAAATAAGAAGGTAGCAATGCCTTTAAGTACGACGGTAAAGGTAGAAAAGCGCAAAGCCTGTCGTTGGGAAGCTTTGCGGGTGAGAGTCCCGGTTTCTTGCAATGTCTTGAAGAAGCGGTCAATGGCAACAGAACTGGCGCGAATGGCCAAGTTAGTACCGAGAAAAATAAGCATAATCCAGATAGGCTGTTTGAGCAGTAAAAAATGCAGCCAGCGGGTCCAGGGAAATAGTCGGAGGATCCCGATGAAGGCGCCGGCCCAAATTATCACCTGACTCCATTGCAGCAACCACCGCTGAAGAGTATTGATATTTCGCTGTCTTTCCCAAGCATACCTTTGCTGATTAGCTTCTACGATCTCTGACTGCTGCTGGGGGATAGGTAATTCAACGTCAGTTGTTGCTGGCGGCGACTCTGCTATTGCCTGGGGTTCGAGTTCCTGGATCTTTTCCCATTGAGTTAAGGCGCGTTTTTGTAACAAAGTCAGTATCTTGGTAACGAAAATCACTGCGAGGATTATCCCCCCAGAGATTAAACCCCGATCCAGTAAATATTGAGGCGATCGCTCAATTTGGGCCCGAATGAGGGCCAAGCGGATGCTATCGGTCAAGTTTTCTGCCCAGGTTTCTACGGACAGTCCGTAGAGTTGAGCATCTTGGGGGGTAACAGTCAGGACTTGGCGCTTGGCCAATCGATCGCCATCAGAAACTAAAATTACGGTTGAATTATTGAGAGTGCCCACGGTAACTTCCAGGGTATCGAAGTCAAAACCTCGTCCCATAGATCCTGCATAAAGTTGGTTAGAGATAATGCCCTTCAATTCGTTCTGGATAATTTGTACTCGCGTCTGAATTGGTAATTGACCATCTTGTTGTTCGGTCCCGATCGAGGCAAATGCGGCCACTCTAAATAGTTTATAGCCATCTAGGATCACGGGAGCAGAAACTAGATTGCCCACGCGGATAACATCGGCGGCAGGGTTAAGGGTGCCGTTAGGTGTTTGGGTTGGCAGACCGGGAATTTGCCCTACAGATGCTGGTGCGGTTGCCAGGGTGAATGCCAGCAGACTGACAAGTAGAAAGCTAGTAATAGAACGATATCTGCTCGATGGTTTTCTGAGAGTTTCCAGAAAGATAGCTATGAGATTGGCATTCCTTTCCATATAATTACAACTGAAATAGGTATTATTGTTCGTAGTAAAGACTTTAGTCTTTCCGGGTTCGTAGTAAAGACTTTAGTCTTTCCGGGTTCGTAGTAAAGACTTTAGTCTTTCCGGGTTCGTAGTAAAGACTTTAGTCTTTCCGGGTTCGTAG
>JBFRWI010000086.1:0-124115 GCA_051439505.1 Hormoscilla sp.
ATTCCGGTACTACATGACCAATTCAAAATTCAAAATTCAAAATTCAAAATTTGGGAAATATTTGACCGCGAGGGTTGAGTACACCTACATGTATGCGATCGCCCGTTGGTGGTGGATGCGATCGCCCCCTTGCCGCAAGAAACCGGGTTTGGAAGATATCCTCTAATCTTTACCCAAGGTTGAAAAAAGAAACAAAGGTGATGGTCCCTGGAACTGACCACTGACCACTGACCACCGATCGCTAACAAGCTGGACCAACAGCTTGAATGGCAGCTTCTAGGGCGATCGCCACATGAGTCCAATGAGTCCCTCCTTGACAAAAGGCAATATAAGGTTCTCGCAAAGGGCCATCAGCAGAGAACTCAGAGGTACTGCCATCAATAAACGTGCCTCCGGCCATGACCAACTGACTTTCATAACCGGGAAATTCTGCTGGAACCGGGTCTAGATAGGAACCTACAGGGGAATGCTGCTGAATAGCGCGACAAAAGGCAGTCAGTTTAGCTGCCGAACCCAATTCAATAGCTTGAATGATATCCCGGCGATCGGCCATTGGTGCCGGATTGACTCGATAGCCCAGGCCATGGAATACTAAGCCAGTCAGGTAATTACCCTTCATCGCTTCTCCCACCATTTGCGGAGCCAAGAATAAGCCTTGAAACATGAGCCGGTTTTGGTCAAGCGTGGCCCCTCCCTCACTACCAGTTCCCGGTACCGTCAGGCGACATGCAGCTGCCTCTACCAGGTCTTCTCGACCGGCAATGTAACCACCAGTTGGAGCGATCGTCCCCCCAGGATTTTTGATCGCAGAACCAGCAATCAGGTCAGCACCGACAGCCGGTGGTTCCCGACCTTCAACAAACTCACCATAGCAGTTATCGACAAAGCAGATCGTATCGGGATTTTGTTGCTTGACCAGCTGTACGATGCGTTCGATATCAGCGATCGAGAGACTGGGACGCCAGGAATAACCGCAGGAACGCTGGATGAAGGCCAGACGAGTCTTGGGGGTCACAGCTTGGGATAGGGCCTGCCAGTCCACAGTACCGGTCGAAGTCAGATCCAACTGCCGGTAATGAATGGCAAAATCAATCAGAGAACCTTGACCTTGGCCCCGCAAACCAATAACCTCTTCTAAAGTGTCGTAGGGAGCACCAACTACCGAGAGCATTTCATCTCCAGGGCGAAGAACCCCAAACAACCCACAGGCGATCGCGTGAGTTCCACTAACCAACTGCACTCGGACGATCGCCGCCGCCGCACCCATAACCTCAGCAAACACCTTATCCAAGGTCTGACGGCCCAAATCATCATGACCGTAGCCGGTGACGCCAGCAAAATGATGAGCGCCAAGGCGATGACGGCGAAAAGCATCTAGAACCCGCTGGAGATTATCCTTGACCCGATCGTCAATCGCACAGAAAATAGGCAAAAGTGCTTTGCGAGCATCTTGTAGGGCTTTCGGACTGTTCATTTACACCTCGCGGGTCGCCTGTGGGCAGCACGGGATCGAGCAGCAGATCTTGTGCGCGAAGTTAATTATCCCCTATATTGAAGAAATATGAGGTAAAATAAATATTCATGACAATCGCATCTTCAGAACAAACCAACGAGACGTTGCCGGCAACGCCACCGCGCTTCAAATGGCCCGTAATCATATTTATGGCTGCAGTCCATATCGGGGCATTGTTTGCCTTGCTTCCCAGTAATTTTACTTGGGCCGCAGTGGGTCTGGCAGTTCTCTTACACTGGATAACTGGTGGATTGGGAATTACACTAGGATTCCATCGCCTGGTCACCCACCGCAGTTTCCAGACTCCAAAATGGCTGGAGTATTTTCTCATTTTCTGCGGTTCCCTCACCTGCGAAGGGGGAGTGATTGATTGGGTCGGTCTGCACCGCCAGCATCATAAGTACTCGGATGCGAAAGGAGACCCCCATGACTCTAATATGGGCTTTTGGTGGAGCCACATGGGATGTTGGCTATATCATCTCCCCGAAGATTCCGAAGTGCCTCGCTACACCCAAGACATTGCAGATGACCCGGTTTATCAGTTTTTGCAAAACTACTTTTTCCCGATCCAGATAGCTTTGGGAGTATTGCTATACTTGCTAGGAGGTTGGCCCTTTGTCGTTTGGGGAATTTTCGTCCGCCTAGTGGTGGTGTTTCACTGCACCTGGTTCGTTAACAGTGCCACCCATATGTTTGGCTATCGGACATATGACTCGAACGATCGCTCCACAAACTGCTGGTGGGTGGCCTTGGTCACCTATGGTGAGGGTTGGCATAACAATCACCATGCCTTTCAATATTCGGCTCGCCACGGTCTGAAATGGTGGGAAATTGACATAACTTGGATGACAATTCGGCTGCTGCAAGCAGTGGGACTGGCAAGTAAGGTAAAACTCGCTCAAGAGTAGAACCCATGTAGTCAGTTGTCAGTAGTGAGTAATGAACGGATAAAATAATAGCCTAGAACTGACAACTGACTAATGGCGAGCGGCGGAAATATATAATGCACTAGCCAGATAAGCTGTCGCGCATTTAAATTGCATGGTTCCAAATGCGGCAAACCATTAGGCTCAAATATTTTCCCAATTTTTAATTTTTAATTTTTAATTTTGAATTGATTAGGTGTTGCCTTGAACGATGTACTTGAAAGTGGTTAAGGTTTCTAAATTAATCAGACCACGGCGAAAGCCCTTTTGATTAGACATGCCCAGAAAAATCTCGTTGCTGCTGCGGGGACAACGAGAAAATCGGGGGCTAGTGTTAATGAAGATAGCAGCACTGTTAATGCCCAAGGCAAACTGACGGCTTTCCTGATAAGATTCGGTAACCAGGCAGTCAGCGTGACCGCTGCTGTTGCGGTTAATCCAGGCGATCGCGCCATCGATACTATCGACAACACAGAAGGTAACAATCTTGCTTAAATAGGGTTGTTTCCATTCAGAAGGTTCTGCTAAGGTTAAATCGGGAAAATCTTGCACAAGTTGAGCATCGCCCCTAATTTCAAAACCTTTTTCCTTGAGACTATTCCAGAGCATTACCAAGGAAGAAGTGTTTCGATCGCGATGAATCAATACCTTTTCTATAGCATTGACAGGATCGGGTTCGCTCTGATGAGAGTCTAAAATCATCCAACGGGCCGCATCCAGGCTGCCGGTTGGACTCCAGTACAGGTAACAGTTGCCGATCGCAGATTTCAAGACTGGAGCAGTAGATTGCCGCATCACTTGCTGCACGAGACTGGGACGCCCATAGGGAATCACCAGATTGATAAAGCGATCGAGTTTGACTAGGTCCCGAATGGAAACTCCTGGATCGGATGGCAGGAGTTCCAGACTGCCAGATGGTAGTTCCGTATCGGCAATGGCAGTCTGTAGCACCCGGGCGATCGCCCCATTAGAATTACTAGCCTCACTCCCCCCTCTGAGAATCAAACTGTTACCAGTTTTCAGACATAAACCTGCCGCGATCGCTGACAACTCCGGAAACGCTTCATAAATTAAAGCGATCGTCCCCAAAGGCGTGCGCTGGCAGTAGCTTTGGCATTGTTCAACCCTCAAATCAGCCTCGATCGCCTCTTGAAGAGGATCGGGTAATTGAGCCAAGCGATGAAGAATTTGAACGCAGGTTCCCAGTCGTTCGGGAGTCAGTTTCAGCCATTCGAGAATCAATTCGGGCACCGCCATCTCGCGAGATGCCTCTAAGTCGAGAGTATTCGCTTCGAGAATATCATCGATCGATTCGGAAAGCCCGCAGGCCATCGCCTTTATAGCTTGAGAGCGGTCAGTTCCGGACCTGCTTGCCAATTCTAAACAAGCTTGGTAGGCACGTTCAACAGCGGCCATTGCATTAGGTGAAGCAGCAAAAGAGTCAGTTGTCATCTCGATCAGCGTCTATTGCATCAGTACCCACAGTAACACCGCTAATAGCAGCACCATCACCCACAGCAGCAGATCTGCACCGGAGAACAGAAATATCCAAGATAGGCAAACCACCAGCATTACTGAGTGGTAATGTGCTGACAACAAATATCTGCTGACATTTGTTGCAGCCCAAGGCTTCAGTCAAAATAATATTACTCAAACGACCCCGACGTCTACAAGGACAGGGGTACTCAACTAAAACGTCATAAATGCAGCTTTCTGTGATGGCACAAGCAGCTTACAAAGTTAAACCATCACCCCATGACTACCGGTTACCAGTTACCAGTTCCTAGCTACCGGTTACTGCTTGCAACTGACTGCTAACAACTGACCACTGACCGCTGACCAGCTACCAGTTAAACGCCCTCTGTTATTTTACTTCCTAAGCGGGTAACGCGATTCGAACGCGCGACATTCACCTTGGCAAGGTGACGCTCTACCACTGAGCTATACCCGCATCAACCTTTCTTATATTATCTTGCCACAGCAATTGCAGTTTGTCAAGGGTTTTTTCTAAACAATCTGCCAATCAGCCTTTTTCTCTAGAAGCCGGTCATAACACTGGCTGTTTGAGAGTGCCTGATACTATCTTGTCACAGTAATGGCAGTTTGTCAACAGCTTTTTTTTCTGGGGATAACTGCTCTGTGGGGATAGCCGGCGATTTGATGGATGCTACCTCTTCTATAGTAACACTATTTTCCTTGAGATGATGCACGGTCTCCAGAAAATCTCGAATTCCTTGAAACTGCCGGTACACTGAGGCGAAACGGACGTAGGCCACTTCCGATAGCTGTTGCAGCTGCTGGAGCACGAGTTCGCCAATCAAGCTACTGGTTACTTCCCGCATCGATATCCGTTGCAATTCTGCTTCTATTTCATCCACCAGTGCCTCCAGTCTCGCGGTCTGGATACCGGTCTTCTCACAGGATTTAAAAATTCCCCGCAATAGCTTGCAACGGTCAAAAGGTTCCCGCTGACCATCCCGCTTAATGACAGCGATCTCGACAAATTCAATTCGTTCGTAAGTCGTGAAGCGACGCTGGCAATTTAAGCATTCTCGCCGACGCCGCACTGCCTGACCTTCTTCAGTCGATCTCGATTCCAGCACTCGACTTGCTGTATGCTGACAAAATGGACATCGCATTATCTATGTCTCTTAAGCAGGATGGTCAACTTTGTCCGATAGCCCTCGAATAATTCCCCCGGCTACTTGCCGATTTTCGGCGGATCCCGAAAGGCGATCGCAAAGAATAATGTACCCAAGGCCAAAGTCAGAATCAAAATGTAGGCAACGCTTTCCATGTGAGAATGTCCCCCTAATGTTCGGATCTGATATTAACTTTACCATGCTGGCTCGATGGAATTCATAAGGGGCAGGAAAAATTTTCCCGCCCCTCAAGAGATTAACAAAGCCAGTACAATCTATACGGCTTCCGGTTTGCGGGTTGATTCGTCACCCACTTTCTGGAAGACGCCGAACTCGATCTGTTCTTCGAGGCCCTCCTCAATTCCAGCAAACACATCCCGGAACAGCGTGCGGGAACCGTGCCAGATATGGCCGAAGAAGAACAGCAGCGCAAACACTGCATGTCCGAAGGTAAACCAACCACGCGGACTGCTGCGGAATACCCCGTCAGAACCTAAGGTTTCCTTGTCAAACTCAAAGGGTTCGCCCAATTGAGCCAGGCGAGCATATTTCTTGACCGTTGGTGGGTCTGTGAAGGTTTTACCATTTAACTCACCACCGTATATGCTGACCGTGACGCCAGTTTGCTCAAAACTGTATCTTGATTCTGCCCGACGGAAGGGAATGT
Source organism: Hormoscilla sp. (assembly GCA_051439505.1). Lineage (GTDB taxonomy): Bacteria > Cyanobacteriota > Cyanobacteriia > Cyanobacteriales > Desertifilaceae > Hormoscilla. Next base: position 5,749 of record JBFRWI010000086.1, read on the forward strand.
CGGCCCGGACGATGTTATCAGAATCAGTCAAGACTACAGGGAAGGTTTCAAAGAAGTTGGGCATCCGGCGCACTGTCAATTCCCGACCTTCAGCATCTGTGAATACCGGATGACCGAGCCAGGTTTCGGCAATGCCATCTCCCTGGTTCATCTGACCGGTGCGGAACAAACCGCCCTTAGCGGGGCTATTGCCTACATAGTCGTAAAATGCCAGTTTTTCGGGTATCTGACTCCAGGCTTCTGAGAGGCTTTGACCTTCTGCCACGCTTGCCTGCACTCGTCGCTGAATTTCCTGCTGGAAATAGCCGCCATCCCATTGGTAACGGGTGGGGCCAAATAGTTCGATCGGGGTTGCTGCACAGCCATACCACATCGTTCCGGCGACCACGAAGGCGGCGAAGAAAACTGCGGCAATACTGCTGGAGAGTACGGTCTCGATGTTCCCCATCCGCAGGGCTTTGTAGAGCCGTTCGGGCGGTCGCACCGTTAAGTGAAATAGACCGGCGATTACCCCGACAATTCCAGCGGCAATATGGTGAGCTGCGATACCTCCTGGGTTGAAGGGATCGAACCCGGCTGGACCCCATTCTGGCGCTACCGGTTGCACGCTGCCAGTTAAACCATAGGGATCGCTGACCCAAATTCCCGGTCCAAATAGTCCCGTGACGTGGAATGCGCCGAAGCCAAAGCACAGCAGACCTGACAAAAACAGGTGGATGCCGAACATTTTGGGCAAGTCCAGAGCTGGTTCGCCGGTGCGGGGGTCGGTAAACAGTTCCAAGTCCCAATAAACCCAGTGCCATACTGCTGCTAGGAATAATAGGCCGGAAAGCACGATATGAGCAGTGGCAACTCCTTCAAAGGACCAGAAACCTACGTCAGTTGCTGTCCCTCCATAAATATTCCAACCGCCCCAAGAGTCAGTTACACCCAGACGGGCCATGAAGGGCATGACAAACATCCCCTGACGCCACATGGGGTTCAAAATTGGATCGCTCGGATCGAAAATGGCTAGCTCATACAATGCCATTGAGCCGGCCCACCCTGCTACGAGGGCGGTATGCATTAGGTGTACGGCAATCAGGCGTCCCGGATCGTTCAGGACGACTGTGTGTACGCGGTACCAGGGTAGTCCCATTCAGTAGAATCCTCCTCTACTACTACTTTTTTGAGCTGATGGTTGTTTAGCAGATCGATCTTTAAACAGAATATAACGAATTGTTACCAGTGTTGGCTGGGATGACAATCTTTTTTTCAGCCGATCGCAGTTCGTCTGCCAGGGCCACCATTCATGCAAGTCCAATCGGGCTGCAGTGGTTGGCCATTTTCGCTTACATAGCATTATATGTTATATGTAAGCAAGATTTCTTGATAATTCTTCACATAAGTAAATAAAGAGACTAAAATGGCTAACATCAAGTTTGTCAAGGAAAACCAGGAGGCGATCGCCGCCGATGGAGCCAATCTGAGGCTAAAGGCTCTGGAGAACGGGATCGATCTGTATAAGACTTGGGGGAAGATGACCAATTGTGGGGGCTACGGTCAATGCGGCACCTGTATTGTGGAAATTGTGGCCGGAATGGAAAATCTCTCGCCTCGGACTGAGACTGAACAGCGGAAGTTAAAGAAGAAGCCCGACAACTACCGGCTAGCCTGTCAAACCCTAGTGAATGGCCCAGTTTCGGTCAAAACAAAGCCGTGAGATCCGATCTGAGCTATTCTAGGTACGTATTGGTATCTCGTCTATTCATGAGGGAGGTTTGCAAGCGATGGAAGTTAACGATCTGGGATTTGTGGCCAGCATTTTGTTTGTGTTAGTGCCTGCGGTATTTCTGTTGATCCTTTATATTCAAACGGCTAGCCGTGAAGGCAATAATGATGTTTAAGAGCTAAGCACTGACAAAACTGCTCTGTTGGTGCCGGCATTTGGTGACGGCACCTTTTTCGTCGGGCCTAGTTAGGGAACCGGGCCAGCAACACTGGACAGTTGGCATTCACCCGGACATAGTCTGACAGAGAACCTCCGAGCAGTCGATCGAGGTCTGGGAGGTTCTTGGCCACGGAGGGGCGTCGGTCCGGGGAACCGAGAATTAATAAGTCGATATTCTCATCTTCTGCGAGCCGACAGATTTCTTTGCCAGCATCACCACGGGAAGTGATGCAACTATAAGCTACTCCCATCTGCTTGGCCTGTTTGGCTGCTTCCTTCAACAGAGGATCCTCTTCGGGGTTGGTGACGTTCTTGTCTGGGTTGACGTGAGCTAGCACCAGTTTGGCTTTGCCACCTGGAATATCTCGCAGCAACGATATAGCTAGCTGCAAGCTCTGCTGGGCTGTTGGAGAGGAGTCGAGAGCCACCATGACGCGGTAGATTCTTTTGACATAGACATCGTCCTTCACCAGCAGCATGGGACGAGAGGCTAATTGGAAAACGTACTGGCTGACTGAGTTCTTCAAGATCGCTTCCAAACGTCCGAAGGCCCGCGAACCCATAATAATTAGGTCAGACTCTTCTTCCTTGGCAACTTCCAGGACGACATCTTTGGGGTCTCCCTGTTTCAGTCGGGGATTGACCCGGCTGGAGTCGTCGATCTTGATTGATTTTACTGCCTCTGCTAGAATTTTGCCCCCCTCTTCTAGCTTGGCTGACATGGCTTGCGCTGTGGCTTGGGGAGGCACGACGTGCAATACTGTCAAGGATGCCTGCTTGATGCTCGGGATTTCCAGCAACATATTTACCATCTGTTCGCACAGTCCCCTGCCGGCGACGGTTACCAAAATTTTCTTGAACATATGAATACTTCTCGCAATCAATCCGCTTCTGTCTATTCAGCATAAGCCTAAGTATTGACTCAGAGTTGGAACAAATGTAGCGTACTGTAATAATTTGTAACGTGAAGGAAGAGTTTAGTTGGTTTGAATATCGGGTCCGATCGCACCCCCATCATACGGACTATGCCGGCGTAGTCTGGCACGGCACTTATCTGGAGTGGATGGAGGAGGCGCGGGTAGAATGCTTGGGTGCAATTGGCATTGACTTTGCCGATGTGGTGGCTTTAGGCTTAGATTTACCGGTAGTAGAGCTATCCGTGCGTTACCATCACTCGCTCCGTATGGGAATGGAAGCGCTTGTGAAGACGCGCATAACAGTCAAGGGGGTCCGGCTGATTTGGGATTATCAAATCTGTTCGGCTGATAGCCTGGAGTTATATGTAACGGCTCAAGTGACTTTGGTGGCGATCGATCGGGAGAAGGGAAAGATAGTGCGCAAGCTGCCACCAGAACTGAGGGATGCATTGGCACGGCTTTCGACGTAAAGTGGATTTGAGCTGACATCTTGCACCTTTGGGAGGGTGTGGTCAAAACCCGTTGATCGTTCATGGGCCTTCCCAGTTGTGGGATCCCCCCAAACCCCCCTTAAAAAGGGGGGCAACCGGTGCGCCCCCCCTTTGGCAAGGGGGGGTTTGGGGGGGATCCGCCGCAACTTATGCAGACCGCACCCCCTTTGGGGCTACCCCATGCAGCAATGGTGCAAGATGCGACGCTAGTCCTCATTAAAAATATACGATGAAAGCAATTACTCTCCTGGGATCTACCGGCTCTATTGGCACTCAGACTCTGGATATTGTGGCCCAAAACCCCGATCGATTTCGTGTTGTCGGGTTGGCTGCGGGACGCAATGTGGAACTTTTGGCTCGGCAAATTCGTGCCTTTCGCCCGGAAATAGCGGCTATTCGGGCAGAAGCAATGTTGCCCGAACTGAAAGAGGCGATCGCCTCTGTGGACAAGCAACCTATTCTCTTGGCAGGAGAGGCGGGGGTTACGGAAGTGGCCCGTTACGGGGATGCGGAAACTGTGGTAACGGGTATTGTCGGTTGTGCTGGTTTGTTACCGACTATAGCTGCTATCTCTGCTGGTAAGGATATCGCCTTGGCAAATAAGGAAACGCTGATTGCTGGCGGTCCGGTAGTTTTGCCTTTGGTGGAAAAGCATGGGGTGAAGCTATTACCTGCTGATTCGGAACATTCTGCCATCTTTCAATGTTTGCAAGGGGTGCCGTCGGGTGGTTTGCGGCGGATTATTCTGACTGCTTCTGGTGGCGCTTTCCGAGATTGGCCTGTCGAAAAGTTGGCGCAGGTGCGGGTTGCTGATGCCCTCAAGCATCCCAATTGGTCTATGGGACGTAAGATTACGGTGGATTCTGCTACCTTGATGAATAAGGGGCTGGAAGTAATTGAGGCTCATTTTCTGTTTGGCATGGATTACGACCACATCGATATCGTGATTCATCCTCAAAGTATTATTCACTCTTTAATTGAATTGCAAGATACTTCCGTTTTGGCTCAACTGGGTTGGCCGGATATGCGCTTGCCTTTGCTTTATGCTCTCTCTTGGCCCGATCGCCTCTATACTGATTGGGAAACTTTGGATTTGGTCAAGGCTGGAAATCTCACTTTTAAGGAACCAGATAAGGTCAAGTATCCTTGTATGGGCCTTGCCTATGCTGCCGGACGTGCCGGGGGTTCTATGCCTGCGGTTTTGAATGCTGCTAATGAACAAGCTGTCTCTCTGTTCCTAGAGGAAAAAATTAAGTTCTTGGATATTCCCAGGGTGATCGAGTATGCCTGCGATAGACATGTTGGAGAACTGAGTAAAAATCCTTCTTTAGATGATATCATTGCGGCAGACCGATGGGCAAGAGAGACGGTTTTGGGATCTGTAGATACTGTGGCTTCAGTTGGCAAGCAGGCGACATTGGTTTCTATGGGGTAAATTAAAGACAGCCCGCTGACAAACGCTTCATAGCTAAAGTCGTTTTAACCGACCAACAAATAACAGAATAAATTTCACTATTCAACATCGCCTCTTTTTTGATAATTTCAGGGGCGATGGTCTAGCGGTCAAGAAACCACCGAATAGCGGGAGAAGCATTGATATCTCGTCGTTCACCTCACGGTAAACCTGGTTTCTTGCTGCTACTCAATTGTCAAGGATGGCTTCCCTTTTGGCTATGCCGTAGAAATCAAAATTTTGCAAATATTTTAACAACTATTGTTCCCGATAATATTTTAATTTTAGGCATATTATGGTTGTAGATCAAAGGTAACTAAAACTGTCGGTTTGGCAATTAAACCGAATTATGTAGGATCTTCATCCTCTAGATATAAAGCAACGGCTTCTTGCAGATTGCTGACAAGTTCATCTAAATTACTACCCTGAGTGACTACATTAATTTCTAGGCATTCGGCTACATAACCTTGTTGTTCGCCTAAACTGATTTTAGCTGTGATATAATTTCTTAATTCCATAACTGTAGCAGATCGGATGGGGTCACAGAGGCCGATCGCCTCTGGTGGTGGATAGGTATATGATAATATGGATTTGCCAAACGGGGTCTTGAGCTTCGGCCACCCTCGTTGATGGCTAGGTTTTGGCTCTGGGGAACCGGTAGCCGCGATCTCTTGGGATGGCGCAGCGCCCCCAGCGCAGCACATGCGCTATTCGCACTAGGCAGGAGATTGCGAAAGGAACAGACCCGGTCTCTCGGTGGACTCGTCGTCAACCGCTGGGTGTGGTACATGTATAGCCCGCGCAGGCGGGTTAGATTACAAAAACGGCTCACAGGGAACGGTTCACTGTTGTCAATGAGCACAAGACCACACCCGTTTAAAACCCCAACGGAGAGGTTTTAAACCCCAACCGAGAGGTCCAAAACCCCAACCGAGAGGTTTTAAACCCCAGCCGAGAGGTTTTAAACCCCAGCCGAGAGGTCCAAAACCCCAGCCGAGAGGTTTTAAACCCCAGCCGAGAGGTTTTAAACCCCAGCCGAGAGGTTTTAAACCCCAGCCGAGAGGTTTGAAACCCCAACCGAGAGGTCCAAAACCCCAACTCCGAACCCCTTCCCTCACGTGGGGCCATCCGAGTAGACAAGCCCCCTGCGATCGGCTAGTGGGGCAGAGGGCGCGACGAACCCCGGAAGCACGCTTCGTGCTTACTACGAACCCCGAAGCACGCTTCGTGCTTACTACGAACCCCGACTTGGCGGTAGCGCCAGAAGATCTTAGAATAAATCCCATGTCCCATCATCTGTCCAGGATCTCTGATGACCGAGACCATTCTGCTCAGCAAATACGACCCCTCTAACACCGAAGCCAAATGGCAACAATATTGGCAAGACTATCAGGTCTTCCAAGCTGACCCCGCAAAAGGTGGCGAACCTTACTGTGTCGTGATCCCGCCCCCTAATGTCACGGGCAGTCTCCATATGGGTCACGCTTTTGAAAGTTCCCTCATCGATACTTTGGTCCGCTACCACCGGATGCGCGGACGCAATACTCTCTGGTTGCCCGGCACTGACCACGCTAGCATCGCTGTTCAAACTATTCTGGAAAGACAATTACAAGCTGAAGGCAAATCTCGCTACGATCTGGGCCGCGATCGCTTTCTGGAACGGGCCTGGCAATGGAAAGCGGAGTCCGGGGGGACGATATCCAACCAACTGCGACGCCTGGGGGTGTCGGTGGACTGGTCCCGGGAACGCTTTACTATGGATGCAGGTTTGTCGAAGGCGGTATTAGCAGCATTCGTCCAATTCTACGAACAAGGATTGATTTATCGCGGCAACTATATGGTTAACTGGTGCCCTGCTTCCCAGTCGGCAGTCTCCGACCTGGAGGTGGAAAGTAAGGAGGTAAATGGGCATCTGTGGCATTTTCGCTATCCTCTCACTGATGGTAGCGGCTATGTGGAGGTGGCCACTACCCGACCGGAAACTATGTTGGGAGATACGGCGGTGGCAGTTAATCCCCAAGACGAACGCTATCAGCATTTAATCGGTAAAACAGTTACTTTGCCAATTATGAACCGGGAAATTCCCATTATTGGCGATGAATTGGTCGATCGGGAGTTCGGGACGGGTTGCGTGAAGGTAACTCCGGCCCACGATCCCAATGACTTTGATATGGGCCAGCGCCACCAGTTGCCTTTCATCAATATTATGAATAAGGATGGCAGCTTGAATGAAAATGCGGGAGAGTTCCAGGGACAAGACCGCTTTGTCGCCCGCAAAAATGTGGTGGCACAGTTGCGCGAAGAAGATTTCCTGGTTAAGGTTGAAGATTATACCCATGCTGTCCCCTATAGCGATCGGGGCAAGGTACCGGTCGAACCTCTCCTCTCTACCCAGTGGTTCGTGAAAATTCGCCCGATCGCGGATAAAACTCTGGAATTCTTGGACGAAAAAAATTCCCCTCGGTTTGTCCCCGATCGCTGGACGAAGGTCTATCGAGATTGGCTGGTAAAATTGAAAGACTGGTGTATCTCCCGCCAACTGTGGTGGGGACATCAAATTCCGGCCTGGTATGCGGTCAGCGAAACGGGAGGCGAAATAACTGATACTACCCCCTTCTTTGTGGCAGGCGATCGGGAAGCAGCAGCAGCAAAAGCGAAAGCTAAGTTTGGGGAAGATGTCCGGTTAGAACAGGATCCCGACGTGTTAGATACCTGGTTTTCTTCGGGACTATGGCCATTTTCGACCATGGGCTGGCCGGAAAAAGACCATCCTGACTTAGACTTTTACTATCCGACCACAACTTTGGTAACGGGTTTTGATATCATTTTCTTCTGGGTAGCCCGGATGACGATGATGGCAGGACATTTTACCGGTCAGATGCCTTTTAAGGATGTCTATATTCACGGGTTGGTCAGGGATGAGAACAATAAAAAAATGTCCAAGTCAGTGGGGAATGGCATCGATCCGCTGCTGCTGATTGAGAAATACGGTACGGATGCCCTGCGCTATACTTTGATTAAGGAAGTGGCAGGTGCGGGTCAAGATATCCGCTTGGAATATAACCGCAAAACTGATGAGTCAACATCGGTGGAAGCATCCCGCAATTTTGCTAATAAGTTGTGGAATGCGGCCCGGTTTGTGATGATGAACCTGGATGGGAAAACTCCACAAGCATTGGGTTCGCCTCAAAGGTCGGCCCTGGAACTGTGCGATCGCTGGATTTTGTCTCGGTTCAATCAAGTGGCGCAGCAGACGGGAGACTACATAGATAACTATGGTTTGGGAGAAGCGGCGAAGGGACTCTATGAGTTCATCTGGGGAGACTTCTGCGATTGGTACATTGAATTGGTAAAATCGCGGCTGCGTCAAGATGGGGAACCGGGTTCCAGAATGGTGGCCCAGCAGACTTTGGCCTACGTGTTAGAAGGGATCCTGAAACTGCTGCATCCCTTTATGCCCCATGTTACCGAGGAAATTTGGCAGACTCTCACTCAAGCAGTGGCACCGGAAAGTTTGGCGATCGCACTTTATCCCCAGGCCGAGACAAGTATAATAGATGGCAAGATCGAAGAAAATTTCGCTCTGATAATTGACACGATCCGCACGATCCGGAATTTGCGGGCGGAGGCGGATGTGAAACCCGGAGTGCAGGTGGAGGCGATCTTGCAGAGTGAAAGCGTCCGGGAACGCGAAATACTGGAGGCCGGGGAAACTTATCTGCGAGAGATTGGTAAGGTGGAGAAATTAACCATTACCGAGACTGTGGGATCCGTTGGGCAGATTATCGCAGGGGTGACGGGGACAGTGCAAGTGCTAATTCCTTTGGCAGCTGTAGTGGATGTAGAGGCCCTGCGTGGTAAGTTACAGAAGGATTTGGGTAAGATAGAAGCAGAAATAAAATCTCTGTCTGGCCGTCTGAATAATCCGGGTTTTGTTAACAAAGCCCCAGCAGCAGTGGTAGAAGGGGCCCGCATGAGTCTCGCAGAGTCGGAAAAACAAGCCGAAATTTTGCGCGATCGCCTGAGTCATCTGTGAAGATAGAGAGACAATGAAGGAAGCTAGAGAAGGTACGAAAATTCTATATCTAGCCCAAGTGCAAAAGCAGTCCGGCAAAGCTGGACTGCGGTTGCTAGCTGCTTATCAAGAAGAGACTTGGGCGATCGTTCGGAAGCAAGAAGTCCTATGGTGTACGCAAGCTGCCGAGTGGGATAAAGGGATGCTAGTGTTGGCAGAATTTGCGGGGGAAGGCAAGATTACTAACATTCGCGACGCCACGGGATGGATTCTTTATTTTATGGAACAATACCTGACTAGCGGCATTACGCCCGAGTTTTTAAGGGAAGAGGCCGATCGGGCGGAACAGTGGCGGCACGAACTGACTGTAGAAAGCCAGGATCTAGCCCGGCGCAAATTGGAATTAGAAGCGCGTATGGAACAGATTCAGGGATTATCAGAAAGCCTCAAGCAGCGAGAAAAGGAACTGGAACGGAGGGAAAAGGAATTAAGTGGGAAGTAGGGTGGGCACCGCCCACCACCAGATATTGAGCCCCCGCCGACATTACAAATGTGTAAATAATTATGTCCACCTACTTAGAAGAAGGAGAAAGGGTAGCTATGATGACATCTGAAGCGATCGGGACTGATGCTAAGCTTTACGATCTAGATTACAACCTGTGGTTAGAAAAGACGATCGGGCAGTTGCGCGATCGGGCTTTTACGGAAATTGACTTAGAGAACCTACTTGAAGAGTTAGAGGCGATGGGTAGAAGCGAAAAACGGGCGGTGTACAGCAACTTGAAGATTTTGTTAATGCATTTGCTGAAGTACAGATATCAGCCTGACAGGCGATCTAATAGTTGGCGAAGTACGATAAGAGAGCACAGACAAAGATTAACAGAATCTTTTCAAGAGAGTCCGAGTTTGAAAGGTTACTCTAATAATGTTTTCGACGCCTGTTATCAAAAGGCGAGAGAGTTAGCAGCGGATGAGACAGGATTAGATATAGAAGCTTTTCCCGATGAATCACCTTTTTCGATAGCAGAGACCCTGGATAGTGAATATTTGCCGAATTGACGGATGAAGAGCGATCGCCTTTTATCACAGATGCGGTGCGGACTTTTTTGGCAGCCAGGCCCGATCTGCGAGAGGCGATCGCCTGTAAACTATACGAACGGGGCGTTTTTTCCCTTGGTCGTGCGGCAGAATGGAGTGGCCTGAATATTGAAGCGATGAAGCAAGCGCTTGAGCGGTGGGGAGTAGTCCGCGAGGCGATCGAGACTCAAGCGGAAATAGAGGCAATGGCTCATAATACTCTGAAAGCAGCAGGAAGATGACCCAAGTACACCATATTGTCTAGCAGGTATACCGCTGTCGCCCCGAGCAAGTTTACAAAACTTAATATAAAATTGGTATGACATCGCGCCCGCTCCTATTATCATGATGGAGTGGAAAAACGAAAAACGGAGAATTGAATATGTCCGATATAGAACAAGACGGGAGTCTGTGGGCCTACAGCAACTTATATGGGGTGAAAACAGTACCGCCGGATGCGGACTATAAGACCTTTGCCAAAGCAGTTCTAATCTGTGCAAAAGGAGATGGAGTCCTGGCACCAGAAGAAAGAAACTGGTTTCTTGGTCGTGCTGCTTGCTATGGCGATCGGGAGGCGTATGAATTCGCTAAAACTTACCAGGCAGATGAGGATTTGCTGGAAGTTCTCGCCCAGTCCTCTATGGTGGATAAAAACCTGCGTCGTATAATTATCTATGTTGCTATTCAGACTTGTTCGGCTGATGGAGAATATCATCCAGACGAACGGGCAAAAATCCACCAAATGGCAAAATATCTTGGGATTGAAGAAAATGTTGTCAGTCAGATTGAGGAATTTTGCATGGAAGAAGCTAAGATGCGAGAAAAACGGATTGGCCTAATGTTTCCCGAAGGCATTCCTTTTTAGAGCATAGATTATGTTGCAGGATTAGAGCATGATAGTGCGGACATAATCGCTCTTTTGTCTAGAAACCCGGTAAGCCATGAGTTACCGGGTTTCTTAATTATTTCATTTAGATTCACCCGATTGGCGGGAAGGAAGTGGTCAAGCTAAAGGAGGTTACAACTGATGAGTTTATCAAATTATCCAGTCAACCCGAACCAAATAACAACAACCATGCTAGAAATGATCGGAGGTTTCCGGATTTCACAGTGTATCTATATTGCTGCCAAACTCGGAATTGCTGATTTGCTCAAAGACGGAGAACAACACTGCGATGCTTTGGCCACGGCAACGAATAGCAACAAGGATGCAATTTATCGACTATTACGAGCTTTAGCTAGTGTCGGCATTTTTGCTGAAACTCAGCCCCAATATTTTAAGCTAACCCCACTAGCAATATGTTTACAAAGCGATGTTCCCAACTCCTTAAATGCTTATGCAATCATGTTAGGTGAGGAAGTTTATCAAGCCTGGGGAAATTTGATGTATAGCATGGAGACTGGTCAGAATGCTTTTGAGAACTTATATGGCATGAAGTTATACGAGTTTTTTCAGCAAAACTCTACCTCAGGGAAAAATTTCGATCGCGCGATGACAGACCTTTCAGGAGTTGTCAATCATGCGATATTAGCTGCTTACGATTTTTCAGGCATTGGCAAGTTGGTTGATGTCGGTGGTGGTAATGGTAGATTACTTTCTTCTATTCTTGAAGCTTACCCTACTATGACTGGGGTGTTGTTCGATCGACCCGATGTGATTAACAGAGCCTCAGATTGGCTCTCAATAACAGTCCTAGGCGATCGCCTGAAACTGGCAAAAGGCGATTTCTTTAAAACTATGCCAGTGGGGGGAGATGCCTATCTGCTCAAACATATTATTCATAACTGGGGTGACGATCGGGCGATCGCTATTCTCAAGAACTGCTATCAAGCTATGGGAGAACAAGGACGGCTGTTGGCGATCGAGACAGTAATTCTCCCTGGAAACGAGCCTGACCCAAGTAAATTTATGGATATAAGTATGTTGGTGCTGTCAGGGGGTGGACGGGAGCGAACCGAGGCTGAGTATGGAGAGTTGTTGAAGGCGGCTGGGTTCAAACTCACGAAAATAGTCCCGACAGCATCAGAGGTTAGTGTGATTGAGGCAGTGAAATAAAAATTTACTGCCTCGAATAACGCACAAATTGAAGTATAAATTACCTCAAGGTTGCTGAGGTCCGATTGGCGATTATGATGCAAATTTTTGGCCCAAATTTTTAGCAAAATAAGTCGGATTCATCAAGCATTTTACTACAGCTTTGAACCCATAAATCACGCGACCTTTTAGACCAGCCTTGACAACGACGACGCGATTGAATGGACTAACCGGTAACTTGGCGATTATTTCTTGAGCCAAGGCTTCCTTCTGGCCAGGCCCTCGTAAACGAAACTGGGTAGCTTGGGTAGGACCATATACTATGCGCAGCCAGAGGCGAGGATGTAAGAAAAAGTATTTCCATAATGGCGGTTTGCACCCAATTAAATCGGCTAGTTCGTCGATGTAGATATGATAATCAATTAAGCTTCTTATTCTGGCAGCATGATGTTCAAACTGTTCTAAATATTTCGCCCGATCGATAGATGCCACCTCTGCCATTTTTCCAGAAGCTGTAAGGGTCCGTTTACCAGTGCAAATTAAGGCAAAAAACCGTGCTTGCATTTCTATAATCGGAAACTGACTTCCCAAGGCCGGACGTGCCCAGCCAATCCAAACAATTTTGTCCCGATACTGGGAATGAAACATATGTTTGTAAAGACTCCGGGGATCAGTTTTCTTCAGTTCAGGAGGAAGGAAAGACACGTAGTTTTTGTAGCCTGTGCAAAAAACTACCGCATCTACGTTTTGCAGGGTTTCCCCCTCGGCAGCGCTCAATGTCCTGCCGCCATCTTCTACCCTCAAGATTTCGCCGACCACCCTACACCCATGATGCACGATTGCCTCGGGTAATGAGAAATTTTTTGTTCCGTATATCCCCCAGATTCCGTTTTTGCAATTAATCTTCTGATTGAGCTTAACGGCAGTATCGTACATGGGATCGTTGAAGCTCAACCACTTGCGGGAGATAAGTTGGCTCAAGGTCTGTCCATATTCCCTCGGTAGTCCGTATACACCCCTATGGCTAGCATTGTCGAGGGCAAAGTCACCTCTCTTCCTGGGTATTATCCACCCGGCTGAATTCCGAAGGCTGACCCAGCAATTATTGGCCACGCGAGATATTTCTAGTGCGATGTCTGCACCTGATTCACCTCCGCCAACAACTAATACATTCTTGCCCACAAAGCGATCGCCGTTACGATATTCTTGGGAATGGTAAAACTCTACCTCAGTTAATAAGTCTTTCCACTCGGGATAATTTCGGATCCTGTTGTTCCCGATCGCCAAGGCCAATCGTTTTGAGAGCAAAGTCTCTCCAGATGCTAATTGAACTTGCCACCCTTGATTTTCTTGGGGAGTGACGGCTACAACTTGGGAGTTGAAACGAATTTTATCGAGAACGCAAAAATGGTTACCATACCTCTGCAAATAGTCAACCGCTTGGTTCTTAGTCCAGAATTCATGCTGATTTCCATCACCAATCCAGAAGTCAGAAAACATACTAAATGAGCAAGATGTGGTCATCACTAAACTTTCGTAGGCATTAGCATAAACACCTCCTATATCCTCGGCTTGCTCCAAACATACTACATCAGGCACCCCTTGTTCTAGTAATTCTTTGGTAGTCACCAGACCTGCTGGGCCGGCTCCAATCACGATGCAATCCAACATCTAATTTAACCTTCTATTTTTTGAGAGTTCTATCGAAAACTCTATGTAATTTTTTCGAGTAAGTACTTCCTTAAAGCGGAAGCATAACAGGGATAATACTCGATTTTTTTACTCCTGTTATGCTTTCACTTGCACTGGGTCATGGGTGTGGTCAAAACCCGTTGATCGATCATGGGATACCTCAGTCGCCGGATCCCCCCAAACCCCCCTTAAAAAGGGGGGCGAAGACCGCCCCCCCCTTTCGGAAGGGGGGGTTTGGGGGGGATCGGCTGCAACTACTTTTGACCACACCCCTGGGTCATGGATATTTTCTAATAAGGCACGCCTTCGGGAAAGATGAGGCCAATCCGTTGTTCTCGGATTTTGGCTTCGGACATGCACAGTTCCTCAAGTTGATTGACGACATCTTCTTCGATACCCAGCGCTTTGGCCATTTTGTGAACTTTTGCCCGTTCATCTGGATGGTATTCTCCATCCGCAGCACAAGCCTGAATCGCCACATAAATTAGCATACGACGACCGCTCTTGTCCACAGCAGATGATTTAGCTACTACATCAAGCAAATCTTCATCAGCTGGGTAATTTTTGGCTAATTCATAACCGGGATTGCGTAGCGTAGCAGCGCGACCAACAACCCAGTTTCTTTCTTCTGGTGCCAGTACGCCGTCTGCTTTTGCACAAATGAGAGCCGCTTTGATAAAGGTCTCATAGTCCTCAGCCGGTGGGATGCTTTTAATGCCATAAAGCTCCTTCAGGGTCCATAGTTGAGCATCCCGATCCATATCCGACATATTCTCTTCTCCGTTTTGAGTCTGGGAACTCCATCACTGTAACAGTAATCTGGCGCGGTGTCAAGACGTTAATATGGTAAAGTTCTTTGGATACAGCCAAGGCAAAAATGGACGCCAAGATTCTCTCGATCGCTACAGCCCTGCCATCAAATAAGTTAAGCACAGAAATGCTGCTGACTGAGTTAGGGTATAAATTATCACCCCTCTTGGTGAAAACAATTCAGAACATGGGAGTAGAGTACAGATATTCCGTACTGAATAATTGTTTAGAAACGCTCCTTGGAAAAGAGGAGATCCAAGCTTCTACGACAGCCACAGAGTTGAGTGCGGAGGCGGTGAGGAAATGCCTCGCATTTGTAGATGTAGATCCTGATGAGGTAGGCTTGCTGATTGCAGCAACGAACACCCAGAGTCGCTTGCTACCCGGTCTCGCTTCAGATCTAATGGCTTTGTTACATGGTATTCTCAAGCCCGATATAAGTATCATCAATATGCAGGGTCAAGGTTGTGCAGCTTTACTCAAAGCTGTGGAGGTAGCCCAGTGGTATCTGCTCGCTAACTCTGACAAAAAAGCCCTAGTATTGATGTCTGAGGCTGCCACACCTTACTCCATAAAACATCTCGCTGGTAGAGAATACTATAGCTTTCGCGAAATTAAGGCAATGGGTGACCCTCCAGCCGAACAGTCGGTCAAGATGCGCTACACTGAAGAAGCAATCGAAGCCTTTTTATTTGGTGATGGCGCGGTGGCTTTACTCCTGGGCTCTCAGAATAATGGCTCTGCTGCGAGTTTTGGGTCAATCTGTCACTTAACCAACGAAAAACCAGATGATGCTAACTTACTTGTGATGTCTGACGGTGGTACCGAGCATCCGGTCGTACATGGCGTGCCGCGATACTGGATGCGATCGGAAGTCCCCAAGCGCGGGGCCGCTTATGCAGCAGCAACGGTAAAGGCTCTCCTGGAACATCCCCTCACCCCCATCAACCACCTGGATGAAGCGAAAGTTGGTCTCATCCACACAGGTAGTCGCAAGATCCTCGATGGAGTTTGTCATAAACTGGGTTTATCTCCAAGTTCCCCGCAAGTCGCTCTATCCTACGATATTTTACGCAAGTACGGCAATCTGTCTTGTGCCTCGGTGGGATTTATGTTGGCAGAGGGTGACTTTACTAGCGGAACGGGTTTTATGATTATTTTTGGGATTGGATTTAGTGCCAGTGCGGGAATTATCACGTTTTCGTAATCCCAAAAATGAGCGAGAGTCCCTAAATTGCTGTATTCTCCATCTAGTGTCTTGAATTTTTGAGGTTAACTACTGATGCCTATATTAATGGAAGCTGGTGCGTTCCCGCTCTATTTTACCCTCGTCTACGTCGTGGGCTTTATTGCTGCTGTCACTATTGGCTCGATCGCCTGGTATAATTCCAAGCGCCCTGCTGGTTGGGAGGATGCCAAGCGTCCGGACATTATACCTGAGATTAAGCCCAAAGACAAGGATAAATAAACTATCCGGACTCCTGCTTTAACCGCACCATGAAAAATCCATCCATTTGATGTCGGTGGGGCCAGACTTTGACCCATCCCTCGGCGGCGCCGGGGGGTGGGTCTATTTTCCAGTGGGGATGCTTCTCTAGAAATGCCTGAATAACTCTTTCGTTCTCTAAGGGATGCAGGGTACAGGTGGCATAAACCAGTATGCCTCCTGCTTTTACCCATGTAGCTGTATGTTCTAGCAGTTCTCTCTGCAATGCTGATAGTTCTTCGACTGTCTCTGGGGTTTGACGCCAACGGGCATCGGCATGGCGATGTAAGGTTCCTAAACCCGAACATGGGGCGTCTAGTAATACCCGATCGGCCATGTTGGTAAACTTTTCTATGTTGCGTATGTCCTCTGCACATATTTTAATTGACTGCAAGTTCAAGCGATCGCAGTTTTGAGTCAGCTTTTTCAGGCGGGAGACGCTGCGATCGCATGCCCAAACCGTTCCCCGATCGCCCATCAACTCGGCAATATGTGTAGTTTTGCCGCCGGGTGCAGCACAGGCATCTATTACCACTTCACCAGGTTGGGGGTCGAGGAGATATGTTACTAATTGAGCGCTACTATCTTGTACCATCCACCACCCTTCTTGAAAACCTGGTAATTTCTGGATCGATCCTATTCTACCATTTAATCTTAAACCCGCCACCCCCATTACAGATATAAATGTTTCCGGGACGGGACTCACTCCTACCCCTGCTGAAAACATCGCTGCTTCTACTTCTGCTATTGTAGTGCGCAGAATATTTACCCGTAAGTCAATGGTTGGCGGTTGGTTCAACCATTCACAGAGTTTTTCCGTTTCCGTTTCTCCCAACTGTTCTAACCATAATTCTATTATCCAGTCGGGGTAACTGTGCAATATCCCCAAACGTTCCACGGGATTTTCTGGTAATTTCCATTCCCCTTTTCCTTCATTTCGGATATATTGCCGCAGCAGACTATTCACAAACCCCGCCAGTCCCCCCAGACGATTTTCTTTGGCTAGTTCCACCGTACTATCTACTGCTGCAGCTGCTGGTATCTGAGTTAAATACTCCAGTTGATATAAACCTAGATGTAATATTATCCGCAGGTCCGGGTTTTGCTTGCTTGCTGGCTTTTTGGCTAGCCGATCGATTATATTGTCCAGCGATCGCCTTCTCCGCACTGTCCCATACAGTAACTCCGTTACCAATGAGCGATCGGCCCCTGATAGTTTGGCTTTTTGCAGCCAGCGATCGAGGGCCACATCTGCATAGGCCGATCGGCGATCGACTTCCTGGAGGGCGAGAAATGCTATTTGGCGGGGGTTGGGTTTCATTGACTATGAACCTAATGGTTAATTGTGAATTGTCAATTGTCCTATATTTATATTATCATGTTGGTGCTACAACTGTCAAGCTTGCCCGATGACCGGGGTTATTTGCTCGCTCCTTGCCTGGAATGGCGATCGATTTTGCAACTGCTAAATTTCGACTATCGTCCCAATTAGGCAATGGGGCGAACCGCGATCAGGGTATTGTAGAAGGTCATAATTGAGGATAGAACCATTATACCAACAAAGGACCAATCGCAATCATGTCTGCGAGTTTGTCAAATGCTGTCCGACGGCGATCGGGACATCTAAATCTTCCGTTTTAATCATCAGAAGGGATATGTCACCATTTTTTTAATTATGATATACTTTAGGGGAGCACTCCTTGGAGGCGGGAGCCTCATAAAAACGTTCCCAGGTAGAACCTGGGAACGAGAATGTGGCAGTTTTTCTCGATCGAGACTTGAGGAAATTGTATGATCGTGGCAGGAGGCGATCGGGCAATTATGAGAGAGGGGAATTTGGAGGTAGATGGATGAAACAGAACTTTGCAGAAATGTCGAGAGAAGAACTAACAGCTTATGTGCTGGAACATCGGGAGGATATGGAAGCTTTACATGCATTGGTTAGTCGCCGGACTCCCGACTCGGAAGCAACATGGTATCCGGCACCCTGTACTCCTGAAGGGGTGCCCATTCCGGAAAATATCCGCATCATGGAAGAAGCGATCCGTGAACGAATTGAGGAAATAGACAGGAAAAAGAAATAGCAGGATTAACTCCGACATGATTCTTTACATCGATCTTGAAGAAATAAAACAAGTTGCAGTATAGTGGAACTTGGGCTGCCGCCGGCGGGCAGAAATGGCCCGAATGGTGAGCCAGCCTAGTTCAAAACAGCAAGTGATATCATATTAGGGTCTTGATTCATTCAGCGAAGGATGAGAGGAGATGAAATACCAGTTATTCGCGAAAATGCTGGCTGGGTTGGCGATCGCCTTAACCCTGGGGACCGCCAACCCAGAACCCAGCGCGGCCCAAAGCAAGAAGTTTTTCTGCGGTACGAGTGATGGCTCGCCGGCAACAATGGTGCGAAAAAACGGGGAAAATGTGCCCATCATTATCTGGTCTAACCGTAATTTCGAGGCTTCGGGATGGACTCGTGAGCGCCGCTGTCAGGAAGTGTCTGACAGGTTTCAACGCTACGACAATGAAGGTAAGTTAATAGCCTCGCCTTTAGTCCCGATGGGCAGTTGTTAGCCAGTGGCAGTAATGACAATACCATCAAGATTTGGAATCTGAGAAGCGGCAGATTACTGCGTACCCTCACTGGTCATTCCGGCCCGGTTAGGAGCGTCGCCATTAGTCCCGATGGGCAGTTGTTAGCCAGTGGCAGTAATGACAATACCATCAAGATTTGGAGGGGACAGCAGACGTGGTGAGAGGGAAGGGAGCAGAGTCCGATGGATTTTGTTGGTCTTATGTTTGCTCGCCAACCACGGATCGGTACGCGGACAGAAAGATTTCCCTTCCCTATGCATGCAAAAATATCCGACCTTTAGCTCCGCTGCGCGTCAGCGCTAGCATGGGCGCGACCCTTCGGCTAACGCTCAGGGACCGCAATCTCCCTCGATAAATTAACAAATATCCAATTCGGTTTGCGGGAGCCCGTAAACAATTCAAAATTCAAAATTCAGCAATTCTTTATTGGGAAAGCCCTTGAGGGCAAGGATCTCAGCTTTTTGGCCGATGCAATTTAAATGCGCGACAGCTTAGTGAGATGCCCCTACAGTTATGTTGGTGCATCTGGATGCCCATCGGGAGGCCAGCACTTTGGGGAGATCCTAGACGCCCGATCGGCCATGTTAAAATGGGAAGGCAAGAGTTGAAAGGAGAAGCGATGACAGTGGGACTACTGGACTACAGCAAAGAGGAATTTGCTCGACGGGGGAATGAAATTTACCATACCCAGGTCCGTCCTCAAGTTGAGCAGGGAAATTACGGCAAGATTGTGGCGATCGATATCGAGACAGGAGCCTTTGAGGTTGCTGATGATACGATTACAGCTTCCGAAGCATTACTGGAACGATACCCTGATGCTCTCCTCTGGCGCGTTAGGATTGGGCATAAAGCCGTTCACCGCTTTGGAAGAGGTCGCCTGGTGTAATATTATGATGCATGGAATTGTCAATCAAAACGGCGAGGCTACGATTCGGTTGGTCGTAGGAAATGCCCATGGACAAAGACAAATGATTGATGCTGTAATAGATACAGGGTTTACAGGTTTTTTGACCCTGCCTATAACAGTTATTACCAACCTCAACTTACAGTTGTATAGCCGTGAAGAGGGAACATTGGGAGATGGAAGTGTTTGTATTTTTGATGTGTACCGTGGATTTGTCATTTGGGATGGAGAATTTAAACGAATTGATGTCAATGCAGCCGAGACAGTACCTTTGGTTGGTATGAGTTTGCTCTACGGCTATCGTATCCAGCTTGATGCGATCGAAGGTGGTACGATTATAATCCAGTCATTGAGCAGTTTTAATTTATTTGTTGCCATACTGCGCCTTCAAAACTGTTGCCATGAGTATAGCATTGGGCGATCGCATTATCTCTGCTCACAGGGCCTGTTCATAACATAAGGATATTGACAGAATGCGATCGCCCTTGTAGGGGCACAGCATACATAATATTTTGATATCAACCGAAATCTCTCTATTGCCGTGCCCCGCCGCGCCGGACAGAAAATGGGCGATCGCATCCCAGACAGCGAACAGTTCAACCATTACGGACTTGCTGCTGAACCCAACTTCTCAAAGCCCTTTCCGCGTCCATTTCATCCGTCTGAGAAGCTTCGAGAAACTCGTAAAGTTTTGTTTTCGAGATCCAGTTGGGAAAAGTCGGACTATTTTCCACTTCCACATATCCGACGTCTTGCAATTGATAAATCCGCAGCACTTCCCCATTATAACGCCACAACTCGGGAACTCCCATTGCTGCGTACAGACGGGGTTTGTCGATGTTGCTATAGGAGATATCTACCTCCACAACTAAGTCGGGAGGAGGATCTTTCTTTAAGTCCACTTCTTTGCCCGCTACTAATGCTTGATTTTGAATGTAGTAACAATTGTCTGGTTCTGACGCTTTTTCTAATCCCGGATAATTCAGAGTCGTTGAACCCATTGTTTTTACCTTCATCCCCAGCTCAAAAAGTAAACTCCAGATAAACTTTTCAATCAACCTGGTCGCAGTTTCATGTTTTTCTGATGGCATGGTAATCTCTAATGTACCTCTGTCGTAGGTTAATCTGGCCGCCCGATCGTCTCCCAGACTCTCCAATATTTTCTCATACTTTTCCCAGCTGATGTTATGGAAAACTACCCGTTGTTCTGGGGGTTCAGTCGAAAATGCGATCGCCTTTTTTTCTGTTTTAGTTATTGCTGCTACTGTCACGTTCTTTCTCCTTTTGATCTAATTACAAATTCCACCGCCTTTTCCTATTATAGCACAGATATGACCGGACAAACAATTTCTGGTTAGCTATAGCAGAAGCGCGATCGCCAGATCTAGAATCACCGGACATAAAATGGGCGATCGCCTTATCTCATTTTGTCAAAAAAATGCTCCAATTTTAGAGCAATATCCTATTAGTCGGTTTTAACCGACTTTAGCTATTAGCCGGGGGTTTGAACCCCCGGCGGGCTGATTGCCCAACCTACAAATTATACCTCTTCAGCCGCTTGCAGCAT
This sequence comes from Hormoscilla sp., assembly GCA_051439505.1. Classification (GTDB taxonomy): domain Bacteria; phylum Cyanobacteriota; class Cyanobacteriia; order Cyanobacteriales; family Desertifilaceae; genus Hormoscilla. The sequence goes on from JBFRWI010000086.1 coordinate 26,721, forward strand.
CAACTTGCGAGCCACAGTTTGAATGCCAGTATGTTCGTAGTAATTGGTAGTCTTGTCCAGAAATACTGCCACCACGTCTAAAGTATCGTCGGAAAAATCGATAAACCCACCCAGGCGATCGAAAATCTTTGTGGGAGTTAAACCAACAGAGCCTACCAAATCATCCATCCAGCCGCTCACTGCTCCGAAGGTATCGCGGACGAACCCGATTTTATCATCTCCGGGAATGAAGCCACTGACAGCTTTGAAAATGGGATTATCTTCCAGACCGCTCTCGTCCTCTCCATCCAGGGTATCCTGTACTTTTTGCAAGAAGTCAACACCCAGGGGAGCGAGACCATCCAGGCAAACTAAGCCCATCATCCGCATTTTAGCCGAACCCGTATAGTTCTCCTTCAAGTCCGCCACAAATTTGCCCGGGTTCAGTTCCAGACCGTTGAGTTTGCTATAGGCGACTAACTCCGCTACAATTTTCAGCACTAAGTCAAAGGATTGAGTAGTGTCCGGCTTCGGAGTAAATCTGCCCAAAAAGGAGAGGAAGGGGATTTTGTCGCTGATGATTTCCGCCATCGCCGCCGCCGCTAGGGCATTGTCCGCATTATCCACCGTTTGGTAAATCCAGATGGCACTCTGATATCCATTGTTTTCGTCATTGTACAGCTCGATCGCCCGATCGCGAATACTGGCAATCCTGTCTTCATCTTCTGCCCCAGTCACCTTGATAATGGTGTTATCGCAACCCACAATATTCTCCCACTCTCCTGGGGTGATGCGAGAGAGGGCGCTCAGCACCTTCACAGTGATGTTATCTGCGGGCAGATCGTCGAGTAACGTAATAATTGAATCGCTCAAAGTAGTATATTCCTTATCTGTTCGCGCTAGTTGTCATCTCTATTATATCTGCGACCATCTCAAAAATCTACCCTTCGCAATAATTTTTAACTGTAGGGTGGGCACCGCCCACCTAAATACTTCTCGGTTAATAATCTGTCATTGCGAGGGGGAACCCAAACCGATAATTTACAAATCTTTACCAGGATACCCCCGACGCAATCTCACCAACTACACCGAAGCACTCTTCATATCATACAGGGCGGGGGGATTGCTTCGGGGGGGGGTAAGTCATCAAGCATAAGTTAATCGCGTCCTACTTCCCCCTCGCAATGACAACCTATATGCAAAACCTACGAAGTATTGCCGCCCACCTTCTCTTTTACTCAATCAATAATTATCTGTCCCTTGTAATTAACAGTTGCTCAATTTTCCATTAACAATTGCTCAATTCACCATGCACCATTTTCAATTCACCATTCCCGTCATAGGTGGGCATTGCCCACCATAGGAGGCTATACCTCTTCAGCTGCTTGCGCGATCAACTTGCGAGCAACGGTTTGGATGCCAGTCTGTTTATAATATGTTGTGGTCTGGTCGATAAATGCCGCCACCACGTCTAAAGCGTCATCGGAAAAATCGATAAAGCCACCGACCTTCTCAAAAACGCTTTCCGGCGTTAAACCAGTAGAGCTTACCAAACCATCCATCCAGCCGCTAACTGCGCCGAAGGCGTTACGAACGAAGCCCAGTTTGTCATCCCCGGGAATCAGGCCGCTGACGGCTGAGAAAATCGGATTGTTTTCCAGTGTACCCTCATCTTCTCCATCCAGGGCATCCTGTACTTTTTGCAAGAAGTCCGGACCCAGGGGGGCCAGGCCATCTAGGCAAACCAAGGCCACCATCCGCATCTTAGATGGACCGGTATAGTTCTCGGTTAATTCCGCCACAAAAGCCTCGGGGTTCAGTTCGGGAATACCGTTGAGTTTGGCATAGGCGACCAATTCGGCGACAATTTTCAGGGCCAAGTCAATGGATTGAGTGGTGTCCGCCTTGGGAGTAATCTTGCCAAAAAAGGAGAGGAAGGGGATTTTCTCGCTGATTATTTCTGCCATCGCCGCCGCCGCTATGGCATTATCTGCATTATCGATGTTTCGGTAAATCGAAACCGCAGTCCGGTATCCATCATTGTTTTCGTCATTGTACAGCTCGATCGCCCGATCGCGAATACTGGCAATCTTCTCAGGATCTGTTTCGCCAGTCACCGCTGTAATGGTATTGTCACAACCGATTATATTCTCCCACTCCCCTGGCACGACGGCATCCAGGGCCTCCAGCACCTTCACCGTGATGTTATCTGCCGGCAGTTCATCCAGTAATTCAACAATTTCTTCGCTCAAGGTAGATACTCCTTATTTCTTTACGTTCCTTGTCCGCTATTGATTATATCTGGCACTGTCCCCCAAGTCAACCTCACTCCCATAATTTTCTTCAGCATGGAGATCCAGGGCCCTTGCACCCATCGGTACTTTGCCCCGTACATCTATCTGTGGATATATCCGCTCTACTCAATCCTGAAGAGTCCGATCGGTTTCATAGTGAATTGATCATTAGCGCTACAAGTCAACGCCAATGAGATGAAAAGCTTGTTTTATTGCTTGAGATAAAGCATGTTTTTGTTGCTGGCCATATAGTTGGACAGCTTGATAATAAGCCGAACGGATATCGCGCAAGTTTAACACATGTCCATCGGGGTTCCTAATGTTCAGCAAAACCCAACCTAAATTATGATAGGCTTCGGCATAGTCGGCTTTTAATTGCACTGCTGTTTCTAGATACCATCGGGCTTGTTCCCATTGGCCCTGGCGGGCGAGCAAAGTTCCCTTACGAAATAAAGCGAAGGCATCATCCCCGAATTTCTGGATATAATCGCTATAGGCTTCCATAGCTGCGGGCAAGTCGTCCAGATGTTCGCAAACAATGCCATAATTTAAGTATACCCAAGCGGGCGATCGGGGTTTTGCCATGGCCTGCTGAAAACTGGAAACTGCTTCCGTCCATTTACCTAAACTTGCCGCCTGCCAGCCGATAAATCCCTCGATAAAAGCATTATCGGGTATTTGACTTTGATACTCTTGGATACATCTATCTAGATCGGGGGCTTGCTGATTAACTAAAGCTCTTTCTAGAGCAATAGTCAGACAGGGATATACCCAACTTTGCAGTTCTTTGCGAGAATTACTGTTAGTTTGCTTGGACTTGGTAATGCTTTGCCGGGCCGCGCGGATGGCCAGTTTCCATTTTCCCTTGCGTACTGCTATCCAAGCTTTTAATCCCAGGGCGAAGGTGGCATTACTGTCCAGTTCTAACGCCCGCTCGACTGCTATTTCAGCCTCTTGCCAGTTGCCAGTTTTGGCCAATGCCCAAGCCAAATTCGCCTGGATCCAAGACTCATGAGGTGCTAAACTAGCCGCCTGCTGTAATGGTTGCACTGCTGCGGTCCAATTTCCTTGCCGACAGTTAACCAGTCCCCATACTCCATAACCCCTGCTATCATTTGGTTGTAGTTTAATTGCTCTCCTTGCCGCCCCCGCTGCTCGACTATCATCTATATAGATTAACACTAAGGCTAATTCTACAGATGCTGCACCATTATCAGGCTCCCGATCGAGACATTTTTCATAAGCTGCGGCGCTTTCCTTGAGTTTACCTTGCCCCACCAAGTAACGTGCTTTTCTGAGACTGGGGGAGATAAATTTTCCTTGCAGGGCCTCGATTAATTCATCGGCAGTTTGAAAGCGATCGTCCGCCTGCATATTCATTCCCGTTAAGATAATTTGCTCTGTTTGCGGGTGAATTGATGGCACTATTTGTCGTGGTGGAATGAGAGCATCTGACCCCATTCTCGCCGGTGCTTCTAAAGGAGTTTGACCCGTCAAAGCATGGTACATTGAGGCACAGACAGCATAAAAATCTGTACTCGGGCCGCGTCGCGCTTGATAGGTATATTGTTCTAAGGGCGCGTATCCAGGAGTTAACATTGTAGTCATTTGATTGGTCATGCCCGCGATCGACTCTCTCGCCGTGCCGAAATCAATGAGAATAGCTCTGTCTTGCTCGTCAACAATAATATTTTCTGGTTTAATATCTCTGTGAACTAAATTATTAGCATGTACTACCTTCAATGCCGCTGTCACTTGCAGAAAATATTGCTTGACGCGCTCTTCTGGCAAGTATCCTGCCGATTTTAACATTTCTGCTAAAGAATTTCCCTTGATAAACTCCATCACAATATATGCAGTATTATTTTCCGCAAACCACTCATAAACTGTTACGATATTGGGATGGATGCACTTTTGTAAGCATTCGGCTTCTGTCTTAAATTTGTTAATTTGCTCCTGCTGCGCTTGGGGGGCGATCGAGGCCGGCCAAATAATGCTGTTATCTTGCCTGAGAAATTTGTCCGGACAAAGTTCTTTGATCGCCACTTCCGCTAATTTAACCGTATCAGTTCCCTGATAAGTTATACCAAATCCTCCCTCCCCGATGGTTCTATAAATCCTATATCTACCTCCCTGAAGTAAAGTTCCAGCAGGCAGTTGGTATCCGTTAGACTGCACGGAGGTTAAGGGACAACCACAAGCGGCGCAGGTAATGGCTGTATCGGCATTTTCAGCCAGGCAGACGGGACAGTTAATCGGCATTTGCTTTTCTCAATTGGTAGGGTGGGCACTGCCCACCAATTCAGTTATCATACGTCAGACAATTTTGGCAAAACAATGCTACAATTATTTGTACATTATCTTATTTTCGGTTTTAATTCACCGGAATGCTTCTGTCGCAACAGGCCGCTTCTGGTTAAAATTGTCCGCTAAGAGTGCAAGTACAGTGTCGTGGACTAAATCAATTCTTTCTCGACAAGGTCGAGTGTGTTGACAATGTTTCCAGTCTGTTTTCAACCGACTTAAGCTATGAGCCGGGGGTTAAAACCCCCGGCGGGCCAGGAGGCTAATCTAGTACGCGATCGCCCTCAATTCCTCGGCCACCTATGATATTATAGCAAAACAGATTGATTTGAAGCAAACCGTAATAAAATCTCAATGACTTTAGTAATTGCGGGGGTCAGCAGTGGCGTCGGGAAAACAACATGCACTCTCTGTATGCTAGCATATTTGCAACGCTACGGGGTTCAATCTTTTAAGGTCGGTCCTGATTATATTGACCCGATGTTTCACGAGTATATCACCGGTCGTCCTTGTCGGAATTTAGATCCGGTGCTGACCGACCCCGAGTACGTCCGGCAATGTTTTGCTCTCCATACTCGCTCTTGTGAATTCGCCCTGGTGGAAGGGGTGATGGGACTATTTGATGGCATAACTATTACTACTGCTAACCAAGAAAAGATCACCGATTTTGCCAGCACGGCCCATATAGCTAGGATACTAGATTTGCCCGTATTATTGGTAATAGATTGCAGTCGGCTATCCGGTTCCGTAGGGGCGATCGTCCAAGGTTATCGTACTTTCGATCCCAGAATAGCACTGGCAGGTGTAGTATTAAATCGGGTCGGGAGCGATCGGCATCTAGAACTGCTCTTAACTGCCCTAGAACCCTTGCAGGTGCCCATATTAGGAGTGCTGCGCCGACAGGATAATATTACCATCCCCGATCGGCACTTAGGTTTAGTCCCAACGGCGGAAATTCCCCAACTGGATGCGATCGTAGACAAACTGGCCCATTTGGGAGAAAATAGCTTTGACTGGGAACGGCTCATGCCACTCGTGCAATGCTCCCCCAAATCGACTCTCACCAATGCACCAATAGCAACCCGGAGATGGCCAGTCAGATTGGCGATCGCCCGGGATGCCGCGTTCAGCTTCTACTACCAGGATAACCTGGATCTATTGCAACAGCTAGGGGCAGAATTAATTCCTTGGAGTCCCCTAGCAGACAAGAGTTTACCAGACCGAGTGCAGGGATTATATTTCGGAGGCGGGTTTCCAGAAATGTTTGCCCAACAGCTAGCAGAAAACATCCCCGTTCGCCAGGCCCTGCGGCAGGCAATCTGGACAGGAATGCCTACCTATGCCGAATGCGGGGGTTTAATGTATTTGTGCGAATTCCTAGTTGACTTTGCCAGCAAGTCCTGGCCCATGGTAGGAGTATTGCCCACATCGACGATCGCAAGCAAGCGGCTCACCTTAGGATATCGACAAGCAGTAGCATTGCGAGATAGTCCCCTGCTGCGGACGGACTTGGTCGTGCGGGGACATGAATTTCACCGTTCCCAACTGACCGCAGCACCCAAAGAACCATTATATCGGACCAAGGGATATTACTCCCAAGAGCGATCGGGTACGGAAGGATGGCAGCTGTATGGAGTACATGCTTCCTACATTCATCTCCACTGGGGAGGACTCCCCTCCATTGCTGCCCAGTTTTTGCAGTCTTTGTCCGATTATGGTAAACTGAGTGAAAAATAGAATTGGGAATTTGTCGTGACTGTATCGGTACAATTTATAGATGGACTGGATGAGGAGATTGGTGGCATTAGCTTGCGGAAACGCCGGAACGATAAAACCAAGATCGTGGTTTTAGCCTTCGATCGGCTGCGGGCGATCGAGCAATTTCGCAGCTTGACCCAAAAGATAGACGCCCTGTTGCTGCGGGACGAAGAAGGGGAAATTCGTGTGATTCCCAGTGGCATCAAGTTTATCTTTGAAAAAGAAGACGAGCTGTCAAAAGCATTCTGTACATTTGAAGTAGACTCAAAATCTGCTTTTGAACGAGTGATGCGGTTTTTAAACCGTTATGCAGAGGCGAATGGGTTTGAGTTTCGCGATCGTTGAAAGCTGGGAAGCCGTGCCACCGGGTTCCCGGCCATCAGGAGCGATCGCCCCCGATCGCCGACGGTGACGATCCCTGGTAAGATGCTAGCATCCGGCGCATCATTGGCGGCCAGATTAACAGAAAAAAGCCCATCCAGGCTAACACGGGCACTCCGACAAGAATTGAGATCCAGATGGTCCTGAAGAGCAACCAACTGATACTCTCAATAGCTATGCCAGTCAGGATGATTGACCAAGGCTGACACCACCAAGGTTTATAATTCCAAGGGTTAATCGGTTCTGGTGCAGAGACTTCTTTCATGGGTGAGTGGTAAGTGGTGAGTAGTTACTGTAGGATGGGGAACGGGCGATCGGGCAGTTATGGTGGTTCCATGGCTTGGGATTGATTATACAATGGGATGTCCTTTCCACCGCAGCAGGCGATCGCCACCCAGTCAGGTGGGGTCGGCCTGTAGCCCCAGGGAATGACAACCGGTGATCGCCGGTGGTGTGGAAGCAGGGCGATCGCGCTCTGGTCGGGATTGAAAAAAAAGCGATTGCGCTGCGCGCACACGCTTCGCTACGCGATCGGGCATTATAGTAAAAAAACCAGATCGAGACCCGATCGGGCCCGGGAGATCGCGGGTTCGGCAAGGATATGGTAAAATGCCTGCCATTGCCCCCCCAGTCGGGACCCTCTCAGGCAAAAAAGATGAAAAAAGTAAAAACATGAGTAGTGAGACAAAAAAAGAACGACCGATCGCAGTAGACTTGTGCGCAGGTGCAGGAGGGATGACCCTGGGGTTTGAACAAGCAGGGTTTGACGTGCTGGCATCTGTTGACATAGATCCAATACACTGCGCTATCCACGAGTATAATTTCCCCTTTTGGTCGGTATTATGCCAGAATATAGTAGAAACTACGGAAGCGGAAATAAGGTCAAGGTCGCAAATAGGCGATCGGGAGATAGACGTAGTGCTGGCCAGCTTGCCAACTTCTCAAGTATTCTCCACCATGGGGAAACGCGCAGCGTCGGAAAAGCGGAATTCGGTGCTGTATAATTTTCAGAGACTGGTTGCGGAGCTCAAACCGAAATATTTCGTGATGGAAAATGACCGAGGACTGGCGATCGGGAGGCAAAAACAGCGACTGAAGAATTTGATCAAGGATTTAAGGGAAGCAGGCTATCAAGTACAAGAGGATTATAAATCTCTCAATGCTGCCAACTACGGAATACCAGAGGCTCGCGAAAGACTGTTTCTGCTGGGATGCCGGTCATCCGAGAAGTTGCCGAAATATCCGCTAGCAACGACAAAACCAGCAAAACCCAGGCTGCGCGATCGCCATCGAGATTCAGATCTGCCCCTCGGTCCCACGGTGTGGGATGCCCTGTCAGACCTACCAGAAGCGAAAAACTACCCGGAATTAGTCAAGCAGGACTGGACCCAAGCGGAGTACGGCAAGCCTAGCAATTATGCCAAAGGACTGAGCGTTCGGGACTTTTTAGCAGATAATTATGGCTACGATCGGGAATACGATCGACAATTGTTGACGTCCAGCATGCTGACCAAACATTCATTGCGATCGATGAAACGATTTGAGAATACCAAACAGGGTCAAAGGGAAAAAATCAGTCGTTTCCAGAAGCTGCATCCTGAAGGCATATGCAACAGTCTCCGGGGAGGAACGGACAGGACTCAAGGTTCTTTCACTGCCCCCAGGCCAATTCATCCCTATGTACCCAGATGTATCACGGTCAGGGAAGCAGCAAGGTTGCATTCATATCCGGACTGGTTCAGATTTCACGCGACGAAATGGCACGGGTTCCGGCAAGTGGCAAATTCCGTACCGCCATTGCTGGCCAAGGCAGTGGCAGCAGAGATTATCCGTGCCTTGGGAGTCGTCCCCTCATCTCCCACCGGCAAGCTGCTGCTGGGAGATGAGAAATTGCTAGAATTAACTAATTCTCAAGCTAGTCAGCGTTACCGTTCCTAGCCTCGCCGTTCGCCGTTCGCAGTTCGTAGTAAGGACTTTAGTCCTTACCTAAATGTGATATAGCTCAGAGAAAAGGGAGGGAATATGCCCAGAACGCAACGTAACGATAATTTCATTGACAAAAGCTTTACGGTAATGGCAGATATCATACTCAAGATCATGCCGACGAACAAAAAAGCGAAGGAAGCTTTTGCCTATTACCGGGATGGAATGTCAGCTCAAGCAGATGGAGAATACGCGGAAGCATTGGACAATTACTATGAAGCGCTGGAGATAGAAGAAGATCCGAACGATCGCAGCTATATCCTCTATAATATCGGATTGATCCATGCTAGCAACGGCGAACATGAGAAGGCGCTGGGTTACTATCAGCAGGCCCTGGAACAAAATGCTCGCCTCCCCCAAGCGCTGAACAATATTGCGGTCATTTACCACTACAAGGGAGAAAGGGCAAAGGAAGCTGGTGATGATGACGCAGGTGAAGCTATGTTTGATAAAGCGGCTGAGTATTGGAAGCAAGCAATTCGCCAGGCCCCCAATAACTACATTGAAGCTCAAAATTGGCTCAAAAATACGGGGCGATCGGAAATGGATGTATTTTTCTAGTTGTTAGTTGTTAGTTGTTAGTTGTTAGTTGTTAGTTGTTAGTTGTTAGTTGTTAGTTGACTATTGACTATTAACCACTAACCACTAACCACTGACTACTGACTACTAACCACTGACTACTGACCACCCGATATTAACCATGTTCACCAGGAACTACCGATGAAGATCGATCTAGAACAAGTTCGCAAAGTTGCCCATCTGGCCCGTTTGGAATTAACTTCCTCGGAAGAGGAAAAATTTACTACTCAACTGAGCAGTATTCTGGATTATTTTGAACAGTTGAGCGAACTAGACACTAGCGAGGTGCCGCCGACAACAAGGGCAATTGATGTTAGTAATGTAACGCGGCCAGATGAACTGCAACCTGACCCTAACCGGGATGCTATTCTAGCATGTGCGCCGGACCAAGATGGCGATTTCTTCAAGGTGCCACAAATTATCAGCGACGAAGATGGCTAAATAATACGAGCAAACGGGAAGGGGAAACAGGAATTGTTGAATACTGGCGAAAGAAGAATCAAACGAGTATTGACGGATTACCGACAAATATATTATCATAGCTAATTGCTAATTGTTCATTGTTAATTGTTATAGCAATTAGCAATTAGCAATTAGCAATTAGCTAAAGAACTCGGATGATGCTGGGAATGCTGTCAACAGCATTGAGAGTGTTAATTTCCTTGAGGGCATTGCGGAAGTTACCTTCACGGGTTTCGTGGGTGAGGACGACAATTTCTGCTAGTTGACCCTGAAATCCGATTTGGACGAGGGATTCGAGGCTAACATTATTGTTGCCGAAGCTAGTGCCCAAGTGACCGATGACGCCCGGTTGGTCTTTGGTGAGAAAGCGGACGTAAAAGCGGGTCTGGAGTTCTTCTATTGGGGCGATCGGGCAATAATGTTGATGGTGACAGGAGAGTAAAGGATGGGGTATGGGTTCGGTTTCCGTTTGCAGAATAGCGGCAACATTCATGAGATCGGCAACTACAGCACTGGCAGTGGGGCCAGCGCCCGCACCCCGTCCGTAAAACATTACCTGTCCGATCGGTTCTCCTTCGACTAAGATGGCATTATAAACGCCGCTGATACTGGCGAGGGGATGAGTTTGGGGAACCAGAGTGGGATGAACCCTCACTTGCAGGGAACCTTCTACAGATCCTTGGGCGATCGCCAGCAGTTTAATTTCAAACCCCAATTTTTCCGCATAGGCAATATCGGCGACAGTTACATGACGAATGCCTTCGCAATAAACATCTTCTAGTTTCAAGCGTCCTCCAAACGCTAAGGATGCCAGAATCGCAATTTTATCGGCAGCATCCAAACCATCCACATCGGCAGTCGGATCTGCTTCGGCGTAACCCAACTGCTGTGCTTCCGCTAAAACATCGGCAAAATCGATGCCTTCCCGTTGCATTTTAGTGAGAATATAGTTAGTCGTACCGTTGACAATGCCGATGACCGATTGAATGCGGTTAACGACCAATGCCTGTTTCAAGGGTCCGATCGCGGGAATGCCACCCCCCACCGCCGCTTCCAGCATCACGTAGACGCCAGCGTTATTGGCCGCCGTGTAAATTTCATCGCCGTAGCGGGAAAGTACCGCTTTGTTGGCAGTGACCACATGCTTTTTGTGGGCAATAGCTTTCAGAATCAGCGATCGGGCCGGTTCCAGTCCCCCGATCAGTTCGACAACAATATCAACTGCCGGATCTGTGACAATTGCTTCTAGATCCGTTGTCAGCATATCAGCAGGCAATTTTACCGGGCGGGGTTTGGAGATGTCGCGCATTCCCACCCGATAGATTTCCAATTCCTGCAATAAGGGATGACGCCCCTTGGGGTCGAGTAAAATCTCTGCGGTCCCTGCACCAACGGTACCCAGTCCTAGTAAACCAATTTTGTAAGTCACGATTCCCCTTCCTGACTATGCTTGCCTTGACTATTGTGACAGACTTTCGTCAGTTTGGTTGAACTTACATCTTGCACCAATCCCGATCGCCCGCCCAATCATTTGCCAACCGGACTCCGGCGATCGCTCAAGCAAGGAACTAATATCTATACTCATTTTTGGGTGTTGTTTGCGAGTTAATTGTTCTTTCTATTATCCTACATCTGGGGCAGTTTGGGGAAAGGTCATCCCAAAAGTTATTATCAAATCCCAGGAAAATCATCCTCGGTATTTTATATTACATTGCTTAATGCTGCCATAGCCTACGGCATATCCTGCAAGTTAGCGTCTATCGGGTCTCATATCTACTGGTATGATACCTTCCCAATTCGACCTATTTACGATTGTTGCGCAGTATATTGATTAGAGCCCCGATCGCCATAATCAAGACACCATTAGTCGGCGAGAATTCAAAAGAGGCACCTGCCGTAGCATTATTAGTAGCTTCGGCAGTAGTAACGGCGACTTTTTTGAGGTCAGCATTAACACTCCCCCGGGTCGTGTTGTCCCCTAATGCCAACAAGTTCGGCGTCTCGTAGGGGTCGTAGGGCAATGTTAAATTCACGGCTCCTAAAGGAATACCAGCAGTATGGTCGAAAGCACTGTAGTCCCGTAGAGAACCGCTCAGAATGAGTGAATTATTTTGGAGAAGCTGGTAACTGTCCCCCTGGATCTGGAGTTCGTAGCTGCTCAAATCAGTAGTCCCGATCGCAGTGCCCTCAGCGTGGGTAAAAAGACTGCCAGTCACGTCATCGTGCTGTGCCCAAATTTCATTTTCCCAGAACCCCAGTTCAATACCCCGGAGGTCGCTGCTAATAGCAATGATACTAAAACCCGCCCGATCGTTGCCAACGTGGTTCTCCCTGTTAATTTTGAGGTCCAAACTGATGTTATAGCCACCATTGCGATCGAGAGTAGGGAAAGAGGCGTTAATCAAATTCGGCGTACAGGAACCAGGGAAAATCTCAATGCAGGACTCGTAGTTGCTATAGCCCCCGGCGATATCATTGGGGTCTGTTATCAAGGTATTAGTAACAGCAGTATTCAACTGAGTCCCGCCCGAGATCTGGGTTTGAGTAGCTTGAGGCAGATTGACCGTAATTGGGCTCACAGTAACAGATGCAGGAGCCGTTGTAAATTCCAGCCAGCCCTGACTGTCGGGAGTGCCAGACAATGAGCCATCGTAGAGAGTAACAGATGCACCAGTTGCCCGGTTAGCTCCCAGAATCAATGTCAAGCCAAGTGTCATAGCAGTTATAGCAGTTTTCATTTCTTCTCCTCCCTGATGGGTGAATCTTGAGTCGAGGTTCGTTCTTTCTATTATCCTACATCTGGGGCAGTTTGCGGACTTTGGGGACAGGTCATCCCAAAAATTATTCCACAATTCCAGGACAAGACTCCTCCGGATTTGATATGACATTGCCTAATTCTTCTATAACCGACGTCATATCCTGCAAGTTTGCTTCTATCGGTTCTGGTATACAGATCTGCATATTACCTTCTTTCAGATATACAACTCCTGCATAACTTCTCACACAGTCAATCTTAGACGCAGCTACGTGAATTGCCATTGGCTCGTCATCATCATCCATCGCTATGATAACATAAAGGTAATTTTTTGATTCCTTTGAAGAAACTTCTATATCACTAGACGAGGCAAAAGCTGCTAATGCAGCTACCTCACTGTCATATTCTTCCTCTACAGATTCGATCGCAAAGTTCAATTTGGCAAAATTTAGGCTAAAGTTTCCTTTCTCAGTGTAGTATGCTTGCTGCGATCGGCTTGAATTTCCAATGTTAATTGTTGCTTCAGCTTCTCTAGCCTTACAAACTGCTTTTTGGGAAGCTGGCAAGGCAATGCTTGACAAAATTCCGAGGATGACGATAACCACTAGCAATTCTACTAGCGTCATCCCCCGATCGCATCTTTTCTGCCACAATGTTCTGAGTAAATTATTCATGATTACACCCTCAAATACAATTTTTAACCCTGGTGGTGGGCGGTGCCCACTACATGTCATGATTATTCATACTCAGATAAAAGAGCAAATTGTCCAATGCTTCGGACATTTGGGTGGCGGCGGGCAGACTCGCTATTATCCCTTGTAACAACCATTTTGCAGTATTCAGTTGCTTTCGTTGTGCCACCTTTTGAGGGTTTGCTCCCACAGATGCTAACATATTTACCTGCTCTAATGCTTGCTCTTTATCTTCTGCTGTTAATCCCGGTTCGGTCTCAATTGCTGCTTTTAATTGCTCTAATAGTTCCGGGAATTTAGGTTTCACTGTACCCCGTAATTCTTGCCATGTCTTGGTAAACTCCGCTGGATTTTGGCAAATCACTGGTAACCAAGTAGCGCAGGGAAATTCATCCTCTAACCCTTGCAGCTTTTCCCGCGCTTCCCGCACTGCTACATATAAGGTTTTGCCGCTGGCATATGCTTGCAGTAAATTATTTAAAAATGCTTGGGCTACTGGGTTGGGCACCGGTTCCCGCATGACAATTATCTGCGGTATGTGCAAGTTCTCTAGCTGTCTTGCTAACCCTAATCCATCGCATGAGTTGAAGATCGCTAGCTGCAATCCTCGCCCGATCGCATATATTAAGGCTTTTTCTAATTCTTCCAGCTTGATGTCCCTGTCCCCCAGTTGAAAACGACCGCTGTTCCCATCTGTTTTGCTGGTACTATGGCCCGAAAAACAGAGTATGTCCCAACCCCGATCGTCCCACAGACTGCTATCCAGTGAGGCGCGATCGGGCTTTACCAAAAATACGGATTCGGCATCGGGGAGACTCTGTAGAAGTTCCCTGTCTTTTTCGACATCAATCCCTTCGTCATCACCCATGACGGCTAATATTCGGATCTTTTCTCTGTCAGGGACTGACTTTTTGATGCGGTTTCCCTCGGGCAGACTCAGGGCCACTTCCGCCGATCGGTATTCCTGGAAAAAATCCCACAGATGCCAGGGAAGGCGTCGCAGTTGGGAGTCTTCTGATTGTACGATGACTCGCACTCTATCCTCGGGATTAAATTGGGAGCGCAATTTCTTCTGAATGGGATAAAATGCCTCGGAGTTCAGCCAACTATCCAACTGCTTTTCCAACTCCTTGGCTAACTTTTTCATATCTCTCTTCACATCCGGCATGTCCCGATCGGACAGCTGGGATACTTGACCTGGCTTTTTCTTGATGCGGGACTTCAACCCTTGATTCTCATGTAACCGTCGCAGATGTTCGTGTTTCCCCTGCCATTCCTGATAGAGTCGGGGAATTTCTGGTTGGGGCGGTAATTTGCCAGGGAAGTTCTTGGGCAGAGAATGACCATCCGACCAAATCTGCGCTTTGACAGCGATAAACCCTTGCGCACAATTCCCTGGCCCCAAATCGATGACTACTAATCTATCTGAGATAATTGGATTTTTGGGAAAGGGCATGGGGTGAGTTGCCACATACTCGAGGATGCGTTTTAAGCTAGCGTTATGCTCGCGAAATCGTTTAATCAGTGCTTCTTTACCCTCCAGTTTTAGCTTATATTTCTCCTCTAATGATTTTATACTCTGTTCGTATATTTGCATAAACTCGTGATGAATTCTGGCTTTGCTAGTCTCCGGCGGCACGGCGACTTTCACAACTATTACGCCCTCTCCTTTGTTTTCGATGCCCTGAATATAGAGTTCCGTACCTTCATTCTCTACTTGCAGCTGTTTGAAGGATGACATGAATGCTCTCCAGTCTATGCCATCCCGGAAGATCAAGTCAACGGTATTCAAAACTTCTTGAAAGAGACTGGTAAAGTCTCCCGGGGCAAATTCGCCGCTGCTGGGACGGCGTTCCCTGTCGTCCGTGCCCGGTTTGGGATGTTCCAGCAGATACACATATCTCGACTCGACATCATCTAGCTGTGTGCTGCTGTCTATGTTCCAATTTTCTAGGCTAACTCCTGTCATTTGTGCCCAGGTGAAGTTCGCACTAATGACTTGCACTTCTGTCAGGTTTGCCCCGTCTAAACAGGCTGCATGGAGAGAGGCTTCTGTTAAGTCCGCTGTCCTCAAATTGGCATCCTTGAGATGCGCACTATTTAAGTTAGCGCCTCGGAGGTTCGCACCTTCATAGTTTTTGCCCTCACCATCTCCGCTGACCAGTAAATCCCGCACTTTTGGGTCTATTAAGATGGTATCATCAACTCGGGCGTAGTTCAGCTCTCGGGCTTGCCACCAGAATGTGCGAGTGGTGTTCGCTATTTGGAAATTACTGCTCTTCAGGGTGGCGTTGCTGAAGTTGGCATCGGTTAAGTTGGCATCCCTAAAGCTGGTTCCCCCGATCGCGCCTAGGAAAATGCCAATTTGGCGAATAAGATTGTATTGGGGGTCTTCCGCCAGTACTTGCCGGGCTATTTTACTGCTCAAATACACGATCGTAGCTGCGATCGCTACAGCGCTAATAACTGCTAGTATTTGTAGCGACTGTGATAGTATTATTTGTCGCGGCGGCACTACCAAGACCTTAATATCTTGATGCTTTTGCGGGCAAAAAGATTCCAATAAATTTTGATTAGTGATGGCATAAACTATGACAGCATAAATGCCTGCGCCTGCGAAGGCTAAACTGCTAACTATAGGTTCAGGAACAATGGTGGCTAAAGCTACTTTGCCGATCGAATACACGACAGCAACTGCGATCGCTACAGCGCTAAGAACTGCTAGTATTTGTAGCAGTTCTAATATACCAGATTCCTTGATTTGTGGTGGAAAATATTTCGGGCAGAGATATCTGGCTCTGTTTTTGGTCGTGATGGCAGCAACGATGACAGCTAAAGTGCCTGCGCCTGCGATCGCCAAGTTGCTGACTCTGGGAGAGGTGACAATGGTGGCTAAAACTACGGCGAGGGCGAGGGCGATAATGGCGGCGGTAGTAGCAGCCACAGCTATGAAGAAACCAATTATTACTACGGCGATCGGTCTATCGGTTCCCTGGGTTGTAGCCTCGATAAAAACCGTCAGTTGAAACCCTCTAAACCAATCGGTCAATTTCGAGTTATCGTTGCCCAAAGCACTTAAAATTCCAATCACGGGGATGGCGATCGCCACGCTAGCAACGACTGTCATCAATGCTTTTTGCAGTCCTTGATGCAGAGTAATCTTTAAAATAGCGAGGCTGGTTAAGATGTTCGCCACACTGGCGAGAAAATAGTCTTCCTGCGAGGGGCTAGGAAGGATATATCTGATGGGAATATAGCCCTCGATCGCGGCTGCTGCGCCGGCAATGACTGACAGAAGTGCTGCTAGGAGAAATATGGCTATTGCCCAACTCGGTTGCAGTCCCGCTTTGGCATAAGTGAAGTTGGCACCTTCTAGGTTGGCACCTGTAAAGTCGGCACTTCTAATGTCGCTGCGGGAAAAGTCCGCACCTTGTAGGTCTTCATTTTTGAAAGAACGTCCTTGATGAGAACGGCGATCTAGATTTAGAAACATGGTTTTGGTGAATGTTGTTGTTACGTAGGGCGGGCGTCTCGCCTGCCCGGGAAGAGGACATAGGGCTGAATGGCACAGACTTAAGGGACAAAGTTATTAATGTCATTGCGAGGGGGGTGGGAAAGCGAAAAATCATCATCTTACATTAGCATCCCCCCCGAAGCAATCTCCTGGGGAGCTGTTGGTGGGGAGATTGCTTCGGGGGGTCTGTTGGCGGAGTTCCCCAAAATCTCGGTTTGGGATCGCCCCCTCGCAATGACAGCTTAAGTCAGTGACCATTACTCGTACTCACGATCTACCTCATGTAGGGCTTTGTAAATCACCTCATCGCTAACCCCCCGACGCCTTAAACTATCTATCAACACCGATACTTTATCATTTTCCAATCGTTCCATATCTACCCGCAAACCCTGACCAATATAAGCCCGCATTAATGGTTGATAACCAGAAAATCCCAGCACTAGCGCAACCTGTTTCAGGTCTGACACCACGTCCTCGGGCATGCGAATCGTTACCTCGGTCATGGGACGATTTTTATCCAATCTTTTTCGCAAAACTTCAGGTTTCATGGTCTTACCGTTCCTTGCGCTTGGTTGGGCCGATCGCCCCATTACCGCTGGCGATATCGCCATACAGCACCGGTGATGACCGATCGGGGGGGGGACGCGGGTAGACCAGAAACCGGGTTTCTGCGATGATTTTCGCATTACTACCGAGATCTTCAAAGAAACCCGGTTTCTCAACTCCCACCCGACGATCCCGTTTTGAAGACCAGAAACCGGGTTTCTGCGAGAATTTTCGCATCTACACCGAGATCTTGAAAGAAACCCGGTTTCTCAACTCCCACCAGAATATAGATCCAACTCCTGAATCAATCATCCAACATTTTTAGTATATACCTCCAACGCCTGAATAGATCATTTAATTGCCTAAAAAAAATGTTAAATTGTATGAACACAAAAAAATCAGCGCATGACAAAATTACTCAATGCCATTGAGTAGTAAATTAAAATATTTAAAGCCAAGCATTTTGACTTTTGAGAATGTTTTAAAACGCTTATGGTGCGCGGATTTGCTGGCATTTATGATTGTTGAATTTCATATTATTAAACTCCAGGTAACGAGTTGTATGCAACCGGTGAACGAGGGCTGCCCAACCGGTGGTGAAAAGGATGCACCGGTGGGCGGTGCCGGCGGTACACACCCTACAGGTGAAAGTCTTGAGTTACTTTCGCTTCTCCCAGGGTCACGGCAACGGTGAACTGTTCCCCCTCCTCCGCGCTGAATTCCAATTGAATAAAGTTGTCTGCTTCTCTGGAAAATGTTTCCAATACCTCCTCTCCTGATTCATCGATGACTATTAGTTTCAACCCCGATGGCAAGTAGATTTCATCTTTGGCAGGATGCACTTGCACCCTCATGTCTACTTCCATTTCGTCTGCGCCTGAAAGCAGGGAGACAACCAAGGCAACTGATTTCCCTTCTAGTTGCAGTCCTAAGTCAATCTCCCGACCCCGCGTGATTTCTAATGGCCTGTATCCCAGGGCAAAATTCATTTGTTCGCTGCTTAAAAGTTCTGACAATGTTTGCCAACTAGACTCGAACTGCTTATCGAACCATTGCCGCAAGTTGACTGGTTCTGCTTGGCGAATTTCACTCATGTACAGCAGCATTTCTTCGGGCGATCGCAGTTGAGTCAGAGGCACTTCCCGGGCGGGGGTTCTGACAAATCCCAAGACCGTCGCTTCTCGAAGAGATTGACTCAACCTGACAGCTACATAACCAACTCTATCCGACCAAACCTCCGCAGGAATATGCATCACTTCGGCATTTGGCAAGACGGGGCGACATTCTAATTTGCCCAACTGCTTGACATCTAAATCTGCCACATCCAGGAATTTCAGCATCAGGGAGTTGCGACTGTCGCTACTTTCCCAATTGCTTTCCCATCCCATGCAGCGCAGGTAATATTCCACCGCGTAGACTGCTAAGCTATTCAGATACACCTGTTTGCCTTTGCGCGGATGGGGTTGCTGGCGGCGACATTCTTGGGCAATTTCGTGGGCGCTAAAGGATAGGATAACTGTAAAAGTCAATGGTTCTGTTTCTGCTACTTTGCTCATCTTTAACATATCTGTTTGTTAGTCCTTAGTTAATCAGTCCTGTAAATAATTATCGAAATAGGACTGGAATTTTCGCAAATTGCGCTTAAAAAAATTAGCAAGAGTTGAAACTGGGATTCCCATTGTCTGAGAAATACTCTCCCAGGTCTGGTCTTCAACGTATTTCGCCCAGGCGATCGATTGAAAGGTGACGTCCGGACGCCCTCTGATATGTTCGGCCCGCAAAAGGTTTTCCGGGTCATCTGCTAGAAATTCTCGTACCAGTTCCGCGTCGGAGTCAACTGTTTCCGTTTGTTCCGAATCTAGGTCTATTTCCTCTAGGGATGGGATGGAAACGTTTCGTCTGTTCCGATTCTGATGTTCGCCGACAACATTTAAAAACTCATAACGCAGCATGTTGTTCACCCACGCCATGACTGGGTGTTCCGAATTGTATTCGTCAATAGTTTCGCAAATCTTCTGGAAGGTTCGCGAAACTGCTTCATCATAAAGGTCTCGATAAACATTAGCTGGCCAATTCCCCCTTTGGGGATGACCGAGTTGGTTCGATCGCGTAATTTCATCTATTAACGAATTTAATGCTTGCTGTCGTTCCCTACTTTGCGCTCTCGTATTCTGAGCTTTTTGGGCGATCGCTTGCAGTCGGCGATCGAATTCATCTGTCATTTGACTCTCCTTATTGCTATTAACTGTCACTTATCTCTTGGTCCGCTGACCCGCCGGTTTTCCCGCTGGTCCGCCGGTTTTCCCGCCGGTCCGGGGTGGCAACCACCGGCGGGCGATCGGGAAAGCTGCAATCCGACGATCGCCGGTGAATACCAGACCCAATCATTGAGCCTCTACTCTGTATTTGCCTGACGGGGGTAATTTTTTTCTCAAAATCATGGAATTGTTACAAAACTTTACATTTCGGGAGCGTCCAAAAAAATTCCTGTGATTTGCGAAAAAAAGTGGGCTGTACTTCCAAATGTTAATAGGAGGCAGGGACGAGGGGCGCCGGTCGGTGCCGGTGTAACGATGGCGTTCGTAGTGAGGACTTTAGTCCTCTCCAGGGCTAAAACCCTGACCGAGAACCGGTGAAACGCCAGTCCTAGGAGCCGGTGGAGGGCAGTTCCAGAAATTTTCTGTGATTTGCGAAAAAAACTGGGCTGTAAATCCAAATGTTAATAGGAGGCAGGGACGAGGGGCGCTGGTCGGTGCCAGTGTAACGCTGGCGTTCGTAGTGAGGACTTTAGTCCTCTCCAGGGCTCAAACCCTGACCGAGAACTGGTGCTACCTGTCCTCGGAGCCAGGGCCGGGCAGTTCGGTGAAAATTTTCACCAGATTTGCGAAAAAAACTGGGCTGTAAATCCAAGTCTTAATAGGAGGCAGGGACGAGGGGCGCTGGTCGGTGCCGGTGTAACGATGGCGATCGCTCGTTCAAGTTCACGTAATTTATATTCCAAGGAGGAAATTGTCCTATGAACGCAATTAATAAATTCTCAATGGCTACGCTTTCGTCAGCAATTGTCCTTTCAGGAACAGCCGCATCATCTGTGCAAGCAGCAACCTTATCTCCGGAGCCACAGCCGATCGATTTAAGCACTTGGAAACAGGAACGTTTGCCAACGAATCGCAATTGGATGCGGGATAATGGCAATTGGGAAGTGAGTCCTGACGGAAAATCAGTGCTGCAAACAATCAATGGAAAGCCAACTTTCTTTGTCAGTCCCGACGACTTTATCAACACGACCATCAACGGGAAAATTAAGGTCGAAACCCATATAGATGACGATTTGATCGGATTTGTGTTTGGTTATCAATCACCAGCAGTTAATCAATTCGATTTGATGCTGTTTGATTGGAAACAAACGGAACAAACTGTAGATAACTTAGGAAAAGCTCACGAAGGTTTCAGTTTAGCTAAAGTCGATGAAACGCTTAATAAATATAGTCCTTTTTGGAAACGGAAAAACGACACTGGTTTCAATGTGCTTGCATCTGACTATGGCAGTCGCAAGGGATGGAAAGATGAGACTGAACATGACTTTACTCTGCTTTATCAAAGCGATCGCGTCAAGATTGACATTGATGGAAAGACCATCTTTGATATTAGCGCAGATGAAGTAGGTGGAGAGTTTCAGGCCGGTCGCTTCGGTTTTTATAACTTTTCTCAAGGGGATGTTCTTTATTCGGGGTTTACCCAGAATGACATTCCACCCACCCCATCCACCCCATCCACCCCACCCAAAACTGTACCCGAACCATCTTCTGGATTGGGTTTATTGGCTTTTGGTGCAGTCGGTGCCGGTTCCCTGCTGAAGCGCAAGTTGCAAAAGAAAGCTTCTCTTAGCGCGTGACATCCCCCCGTCCTACGAACATATCTCAAGGAGAAACAAACAAGGAAAAACAAACATTGCCAAACTGTTCACCTTTTTGGAGGAAAAATCAATGACTAAGTTAAGATGTAATTCTGCTGCAATCAAACATAGCCTGACTGGAACGCTGCTGACACTCGGTCTGTTAATGACTGAAACCAATCAAGCAATTGCTGCCACTATCACTACAACCCTTACAGCCGACAACTACTACGGTCTCTATTATGGTAATGCTGACGGTAGTGATCTGACCTTTGTTGGTCGAAATGGCAAGGGGACTTTTCATGTTCCAGACAAGAATCCGCCTGTCCCCCTCTCTCCTTGTTCTGGTCTTCAGTGGGCTTGCCCTGAAGCCTGGGAATTCAACATGGACCCCGGCGATTACATATATGTCCTAGCCTGGGACTATGGCGGTTTGGGATGGTGGCTTGGTGAGTTCCAAACACCAGATGGTTTGCTTCTGTCAAATACTAGCGATTGGGAATACACAACTGCTGGTCCCCACTCCGGTATTTCCGGTGACCTTCCCTCCCTGACAGATGTTAAGACCCAAATAGCTAGCGCCACTTGGTCTACTCCACAATTCTTGGTTTCAAATAATCCTTCTTCTAAGGGTACGATTTCACAAGACATCTCTTTGGACGCTGATTATCTATGGAGCAATGGTCCCAACCATAGCGATTTTCTAATTTTCAGAACGAAAAAACCTGTTGTCTCCGAGACAGTCCCCGAACCGAGTTCTCTGCTGGGCTTACTTGCCTTTGGTGCTGTCGGTACGGGTTCGCTGCTGAAGCGCAAGTTGCAAAAGAAAGCTTCTCTTAGCGCCTGACGTTCCCCCCGGACTACGAACCGCTGCCCGATCGCCCTCTTGTTCCGTGCGATCGGGCCCCTGGGCCTCCCCAAGTTCACGAAATTGAAATCTCAAGGAGAAACGAATCCTATGAATACGATCTCTAAATTATCAATGGCTGCGATCGCGACGGCAGCAGTCGTTCTGGGAACAGGAAAAACTGCACGGGCAGCTTCTCTTTCTCAGGAAATAGACGTACTCTGGTACGGTCAGCGGGGAATCTACAATGCAAAAATGTCTGAAATAGCAGAGAAAGCGAGCAGCTTCGATCCTGCGGACGATGGCAGTCTGGACTGGAATCTCACTATCTGGAATCCCAGCGACCCAGCTCCCAACTTTTCCGATTACGATGTCTTCGTGATTGGGAACGCTTTTCCTCAAGCACGATACTTTGGGTTTGACGCTTCCGGGATCTTGAACAACAAAGATGCCATCTCAGCAGCGCGGGGCAATCGCACTTTTCTGAGCGGTCAAGATGCAGACTTACACTACATACTTAACGTTGGTCCACGTCCCGATGGTCCGCTTGGCTTTTTGGTGAATGCCGTTAACTGGGCTGCAAGTGGCACGGGGATGGGTATTGTCTCCCTTCCTGATGTTTACGATCAGTGGTGGCTCGATGAGAATTCCTTCTTGAAGGATGAATTGGAGGGATATGTATCCTATATATATGACGAGAGGGTTATTATCCCAACAGCAACTTCTGACTTTCCTGTTAATGAAGGGTTGACGACAGCAGGTCTGAGTAATTGGAAGCTTTCTGCTCACGCTGGCTTTAACAAAGATATCCCAGGCTACATATCAATCAATGATGCAGGATCGGCATGGAATTCTGATAATGTTATAACGATCGTCACTGGAAGCGAGGCTGATGGCTGCACGAATAATTGCAAAGACAACGTGAAAGTTCCCGAACCATCTTCGGTGTTGGGTTTATTCGCCTTTGGTGCAGTCGGTGCGGGTTCCCTGCTGAAGCGCCAGCTGCAAAAGAAAGCTTCTCTTAGCGCCTGACTTTTCCCCCGTCCTACGAACCGCTGCCCGATCGCCCTCTTGGAGGAAGTGCGATCGGGCAGAGGGATCCTCTTGACTCTCCCTCCCGAAAGGCGATCGCCTCAAGCATCCTTTACAGTCATGCTGAGGTGCGATCGCGTTCCGATTGAGAAACCGGGTTTCTTTGTCAAATCTCGTTCTCCTGCCAATATTTTCCTAGAAACCCGGTTTCTGGCCGCCAGGGTTAAGGGGGTGCTGTTCGGGGCGCGATCGCCGTTTCTGAGGCGGCAACGATGGCGGGCGATCGCCTCCATTTCTGAACCACAATTTGCCCAATTTGTCAAGCAAAATTATTCCCAAAAACCCTGCAAAGATAAGGACGGCAATAATATTTTCTGTCTTGAATAGCGATCGCCCTTGAATTAATCTTTCCTCTTTCCTCCTTCCTCTTTGACAACGGGCGTGAGGGCTTTGGTGGGCGGTGCCCACCCTACGTTATTACTACCATATTATGCTATTAGTCGGTTTTAACCGACTTGAGCTATTAGCCGGGGGTTTTAACCCCCGGCGGGCTGACAGCGAAGTTTCTGGCCGCGAGGGTGAAGGGGGTGCTGTTCGGGGGGCGATCGCCGTTTCTGAGGCGGCAACGATGGGGCGGGCGATCTGCTCTATCTTTTAATCACAAATTACCTAATTTATCAAGCAGGATGATTCTCAAAAATCCCGCTCATATGAGCATAGCAATCGTCTGTTGCGAATAGCGATCGCTCTTTGGGGCATAATTTATCTTTAATCCTATCCGCTAGCGCGATCGCCATCAAACCGGTATCCCTGAAGGCGGCCCATCTGGGTAAGGAGGGGGTTATTTTGTCCCTTTTTGACGATGGGCCACCATTGGAGAGCTGTTTGCCAGTAATCGGAGATGATATCATCCATTCAACAGGGATTCAAACTCCGTCTTGAGGGAATGAACATCAGCTACCCGGGCCACTAACAGGCTGCGATCGCCGGCATCCTGTAAGCGCCGCCTCCAATGCCGGATGCTATCGGAGTTTTTCATCCAATAGCCGATAACGCTGTCCACCACCCGATCGAAGTCCCAACCGCGAATCTGAGGCACTGTCTCCACCGATTCCAGAAAAGCATCCAAGGTACAATGGTAACTGGCCACATATTCCGCACCAGCACGGGGTTGTTGTTCGATCTTCTCCTGCTGATGATTAAAAAAATGCAAAATTGGCGATACGCCGAGGATGTCAAATGTGTAATTCATGACAAATTCCTCAATTTACTATATTTCCGATATTTCTGTGATATGATATTTTGATAAGCAGTGGAGTAACCGATTGTACTAAGCAGCCCCATTTTTGACATCGCTGGGGTTAAAATAAGTAAAATAGTAGAATAACCATACCTGGAGAGGTGGCAGAGCGGTTGAATGCGGCGCACTCGAAATGCGTTATAGGCTAAAACCCTATCGGGGGTTCGAATCCCCCCCTCTCCGTACAGCACTAAACCTTTTGGGCCTGGATAACCTGGAGACTACCACCGGCGTAGAGCTGCTGGCGCTGAAGCTGAAAACCAATCTCCCCCAGCAGTTGGGGTAAGTCAGTACGCAGCAGTTCCCAGGCCGTCTCGGTTTCAAATAAAAGCATAAATAGGGATAAGCCGGGCCAAAATAGCCAGTTATTGGGGGCGTGCAAATCTACCAGGGCAAAGATGCCTCCCGGTTTCAACACCCGGTACACCTCCTGGAGGATCTGCCGCAGCTGCATGGTTTCCATTTCGTGCAGGGCGACGCTGGTATGCACGATATCAAACTGATTGTCGCTGAAAGGCATGTTTTCCGCAAAGGCTTCCACATAGGATGCAGCGGGAACATTCTGCTGGGCCCGTTTGAGAGATAAGGGCGAGGCATCTAAACCGGTGACCTCCCGGGACTGCTGCACCAGAAATTTAGTTGCCTGACCGCTGCCACAGCAGAGATCCAGTATTCGGGTTTGCGAGGTGACGGTTAAATCTTGTAGCGGTAACTGACGAAATCTGCTTTCGCCCCCGACGGCCAGGGCCGAAAGTCGGGCGATCGCATCATAGAGCCATTGATAGCGATAACTTAAATCTCTGAGAATGGTAGCCATATAAGTAGTTCGTAGTTCGTAGTTCGTAGTTCGTAGTTGGGAAAAGAGAGCTTCAAATGCTTACCCAGTAAGGGCTATAGCCTTTTTAACAATAGGAGAAAAATATTCAAATAATTATGTCCTGCTACTTAAGCGTGAGTGCTGTCGGTTTTATTGATAGAGTATACTTATTAACTCAGGTAAGGGCAGTTTCTCGGTTTGGGTGCATCGAAAGCGATCGGCACAGATTCAAGCCTAAAACTCATCATCTTCATCGGATGCCTCAATCTCCATAGCTACAAGTTCTCGCCATAATGATACCACAGATTCATCTACCTCTGCTGCCACTAACCCATCTAACACCGCTCCTGACTCCACCTTTAACTCCGGAAATGTCAATAATAACATCGCCAAATCCCGCCAATCTGTACCCGCCTTGGGCTTGCCACGGCGCTGATGGTATAAAATTACCTTACTTACTACCAACTCTGCTGGAGCCATCACCAAAACCGCGTAGCGTTGCGAGGTACGAAGCAATCTCGATACAGCGAGAATCTGGTAGCATCTCTACCTGTCGAATATCCATCAAATGGCGATTTCCCTTTTTCCGATCCTGATATAACCGATAACCCTGTCCTCCCTCTACCATTCTCACCCGCACGGCAATGTAAAACCTTTCGCTCAAATAACTCCGCAATTCTTCTGCCAAAGAAGCTGCTTGTAGCGACAACACGTCAATATCCTGTGTCATACGCGGCTCCCCGACATAGGCATTTACCGCCTGGGCTCCAAATAAAACAACATCTTGGCGATCGCGCAAAAACTCAAACACTGCACGATGCAACGTCGCCAATGGCAAAGATTCGCGATTCATAAACTCTTGAAAACTTAAGGTATCTGCAATTAAAACCATAACGCCTGATGCGGTGTTCTCTGTTCTGTGTTCTCTGTTTTCTCTAATAGCTAGCTGCAACCATAGCGCCGCTGTCTGCAACCATAGCGCCGCTAGCTGCAACCGTTGCGCGGCTGTCTGCAACCGTTGCGCGGCTGGCTGCAACCATTGCGCCGCAGTAATGCTTGCCCTTGCCTTCACCAGATGCCAGTATAATGCTACTGGGTCGGCAATGCTCTCCTCTCCGCGTGCTCGCTGAGGCGCACGCGGAGAGGAGAGCAGCCCCGGGTGCAAATGTAACGGGACACAGCCACAGAAATTACCGCTCACTTGCTACAAATTAGAAGAACATGAAACAGAACAACCGATTAACGACCTAGCCATGCTGGATAGCTTAAGACTAGACGAAGCAGTAGAATTTGCCGAAAACCCAGAACCTCGTTGTCCCTGCGTTCTCCTCCTGGATACCTCTGGCTCCATGCAGGGACCGGCTCTTGATGCCTTAAATCAAGGACTGCAAACTTTTAGAGCTGACTTGATTAAAGATTCCCTCGCGGCCCGCCGGGTGGAAGTGGCGATCGTCACCTTTAATAACGAGATTAGAATTGAGCAAGATTTTGTTACTGCTGACCAGTTTGAACCCCCAATTCTGACAGCCCAAGGCCAGACTTTCATGGGCAGCGCCATTCACAAAGCCCTGGACATGATCCAAGCCCGCAAAGCCGAATATCGGGCCAATGGCATTGCTTACTATCGCCCCTGGATATTTATGATTACCGATGGATCGCCCCAGGGAGAAGGGGAAGATGTGGTCGGTAAGGCCGCCCAGCGCATTAGAGATGAAGAAGTTCAGAAACACGTGGCCTTCTTTGCCGTGGGGGTGGAAAATGCGGACATGGAACGTCTGGCCGAAATCGTGACCCGCACGCCAGTGAAGCTCAAAGGACTAAATTTTGTGGAGATGTTCCTCTGGCTTTCCGCTAGTATGTCAGCAGTGTCTCATTCTAAGCTAGACGATCAGGTGGCCTTGCCGCCGCCCGGTTGGGGAACTGTTTGATGAGTAAAAGTGAAGCGAAAAATTTACAGGCCATAGATTACTGGCGGGTGGTGCCAGCATCAGTGCAGGGCACGGGCCATGAAAAGCGGGGACAGCCTTGTCAAGATGCCTATGATTGGGCTAGATTGCCAAAAGGAATCCTGGTGGCAGCGGTGGCTGATGGTGCGGGTTCGGCGGCACTCTCAGAGGTGGGATCTGCGATAGCGACTCAAACTGCTGTAGCTACCCTGGGTAACAATACTGCAACCTTACAATTGCAAAAGGACGATCGGGCTTGGCAGTCGCTCTTGAGTGAGGCCGCTTCTGCCGCCCAACAGGCGATCGCGGCAGAAGCGGCAGCGCGGGATGTAGAACTGCGGGACTTAGCGACCACTTTAATTATCGTAGTAGCCACGCCAGAATTGGTTGCTGCGGCCCAGGTGGGTGACGGGGCGGCGGTGGTGCGGGATAATGAAGGCAATCTGAGTGCGCTCACTACCCCAGAAACTGGTGAATATGCCAATGAAACTGTATTCTTGCTCTCACCCGAAGTGGTAGAAGCGGCCCAAGTTAAAATATGGCGGGGGGAAGTATCTCATCTAGCGATCTTCTCCGATGGACTACAGCGACTGGCCTTGAAACTTCCCGAAGGAACGCCCCACCCACCATTTTTCTCGCCTCTGTTCCGGTTTGTAGCAGAGGCAACAGATGAAGAGTCAGCAAAGGAGCAATTGATGGAATTCTTGCGTCACCCCCGGATTACAGAACGCACGGATGATGATTTAACAATCTTGTTAGCAACTCTCAATCCACTGATGGCTGATAGCTAAAGGAAGAAGAGATAACTGTAGGGTGGGCACCGCCCACCACAAAGGAATGGGTGTAAGTACAATAACAATTAACAATTAACAATTAGAAAAAAGAAAGCGATGGGGCTACAACGGCAATCTAATCGACAATTAATTACTCTAGATAAGGGGTCAGAACTGGGGGCAGGCGGTGAAGCGCGGGTATTCGCTGTCCCGGGAGAACCCAGTTTAGTAGCAAAGGTTTATCGCCAGCCAAAACCGATGCATGGCCACAAATTGGCGGCGATGCTGGCAAACCCACCGGATAATCCGACGGCATCACTCGGACATATGTCTTTCGCTTGGCCTGTTGACTTGCTGTTAACTACAGGGACAAATAAAGTGGCGGGTTTTCTGATGCCGCGAGTGAGGAATATGCGCCCGTTGATTGAGTTTTATAACCCGAAAAGTCGCCGCGAGAACTGTCCGTTGTTCAATTATCTTTATCTCCATCGCACGGCCCGCAATTTGGCAGGGGCTGTTAGCGCCCTACATGCTAGAGGCTATTGTATAGGTGATGTGAATGAGTCGAATATTCTCCTGACAGAGACGGCCCTCTGCACTTTCGTGGATATGGATTCTTTGCAGGTACCCGATCGCCAGACGGGGGCAATTTACCGCTGTCCGGTAGGGAAGCCAGAATTTACACCACCAGAGTTGCAGGGTAAGTCTTTTGCTGATTTCGACAGAAGGCCAGAACAGGATCTGTTTGGGTTGGCGGTGCTGATTTTTCAGCTGTTAATGGAAGGTACTCATCCTTTTGCTGGTGTTTACAGACTGCCGGGAGAACCGCCCCCGATCGAGAAGCGCATTGCCGCTAATCACTTTCCTTATGGCAGTCGGAAGGTGCCCTTCAATCCGATGCCAGCAGCACCGCCGATAGAGTTACTGCATCCGACATTGCGACAACTATTTATGCGCTGCTTTGAAGACGGACATTCTCTCCCTAGCGTTCGCCCCAATGCTAAGACTTGGCAGGTAGCACTCAAGGAAGCGGAAGATAGTTTGGTAACCTGCGCTAAAAATGAGCAGCATCGCTATGGCAATCATCTACGCAGCTGCCCTTGGTGCGAAAGGACTCGAATTTTGAAAGGACGAGACCCTTTTCCTTCAGTGGCGGCGGTGCAAAGCGGGCAGCATCTGCAACCGCTAAAACCGAAAAAAATCCCGATCGTGCCAGCGCCATTACAGCATTTACCTGCCTATCCCCGGTTGCAGACGCCTGTTGCCTATGGACAGAGTTCCTATAAACTACCGCAACCAGCACCAATATATACTCCCACCCAACTGAGTAGACCCAGAAGGATGGAGGTAAACTTGCCATCGGTTAACCCTTTGGTTGCAGGTTTGTTTATCCTCGCATTGGCAGGTGCAGGAGTTTGGTATGGCAGAAATGGCGGTCCTCCCGTGCATTTAATAGAACCTTTGCTAAAATCGATGCCAGCAGCAAAGGACTCTCCCAGTCCATCTAGTAATTTCAAGATTAAGGTGCTCTACGGGATTCAGTACCAAGCGGCAGCAGTTCAGGCGATCGCCTTCAGCAGAGATGGTAAGATTTTAGTTAGCGATAAAGACGATGGTGCTATCTTAATGTGGGGGCTGGAGGGGATGCCAGAAATTAAGCTAATTAATACTTTACAGGGAAAATCTGCGGTCAGCGCGATCGCCATTAGCAGAGATGGTCAGATATTAGCGAGTGCTAGTCGCAATGATGACAAAATTAACCTGTGGAAGATGGATACGGGAAAATTCCTAGGCGCGATCGCAGCTAACGAAGGTATAGTGTCTCTAGCGATCGCTCCCGAACGCCAAATTATCGTAACGGGTAGCCGAGACACAACTTTTAAACTCTGGAATCTTGCTAATGGCACTCGCAAGCTAACTTTTAAGTGGAATTCTGGGTGGGTAAATGCTGTGGGTATTAGTCCAGATTTACAAACTTTGGTCGCTGGCACGGAATCGGGTACTATTCATCTAGTTGACCTGAATACCCTGAAGGAAAAACCATCTCTCAAAAATGGTTCTATGTCAGTTGAATCTGTTGCTTTTACTCCCGATGGCAAAACCCTGGTTAGCAGTCACGGTCGCGAGATTAATCTCTGGAATATGGCGACGGGACAACGTAAAAGCACTATGACTGGACATATTGGGGAAATTAAGGCGATCGCCATCAGTCCCGATGGTAAGATTCTCGCCAGTGGCAGTGCGGATAAGAGTATCAAAATTTGGGAACTGCATACTGGCCAGCTGCTGGAGACTCTCAATAATCATGAAAGGGAAGTAAGGGCGATCGCATTCAGTCCCGATGGAAAAATACTTGCTAGTAGCAGCGCAGATGGCATGATTAGGCTTTGGCAAATATCAAAATGAATTATTATCTTGGCATAGATTTTGGAACTTCTGGTGCGCGGGCAGTAATAATTGATGTTGCTGGTATTGTTCAAGCTGAAGCACAATCTTCTTTCGGGGAAGAAACGCTTACAAAATCAGATCGCCTAGCTACTGACTGGCAGCATACTTTATTTTCCCTGATTGAACAAATTTCCCCTAATGTCAGAAACTCGGTGAAGGCGATCGCCCTGAATGGGACTTCT
This sequence comes from Hormoscilla sp., assembly GCA_051439505.1. Classification (GTDB taxonomy): domain Bacteria; phylum Cyanobacteriota; class Cyanobacteriia; order Cyanobacteriales; family Desertifilaceae; genus Hormoscilla. The sequence goes on from JBFRWI010000086.1 coordinate 57,208, forward strand.
TCTACAGTATTGTTATGCGATGCTGAGGGATTACCCGTTGAAGACCCCATTCTCTACAATGATGCCCGGGGTGTGGTAATGATGGAAAAACTGAAGGCGATCGCCCCTCCACATCATACCGTAATCAGCGCCACTTCCACTCTCGCTAAACTCCTGTGGTTAATAGAAAATGTCCCATACCAAACTCAACATTATTATTTCTTGCATCAAGCTGATTGGTTAGCATTCCATCTGCACGGCAAGCTGGGTGTTAGTGACTATCATAATGCCTTAAAACTGGGTTACGATGTGGAAAATTTATCTTACCCGGCCTGGTTAGAAAATCTGCAATTACCCTTTCATTTGCCTCAAGTGCTGGCCCCCGGATGCCCGATCGGGCCAATAACACCCCTCATTGCCGAAGGGCTGAGTTTACCCCGTGATTGTATCGTCTGTGCGGGTACTACAGATAGTATTGCGGCCTTTCTCGCTAGCGGTGCCAGCAGTCCTGGGGAAGCGGTAACTTCTCTGGGTTCTACTTTAGTGCTAAAGTTGTTAAGCACCACTCCCGTAAATGATGCCCGATCGGGGATTTACAGTCATAGGTTAGGTAATTTGTGGCTAGTGGGCGGTGCTTCTAATACAGGAGGGGCCGTGTTGCGGCAATTCTTTACCGATGGAGAGTTAGAATATCTCAGTAGCCAGATAGATCCGGTACAAGCAAGTCCTCTCGATTATTATCCTTTACCACAAACGGGCGATCGCTTCCCCATCAACGACCCAAATTTACCCCCCCGACTGGAACCACGTCCTGACAACCCAGTAGAATTTTTGCATGGGTTGCTCGAAAGCATGGCCAGAATTGAAGCCCGGGGTTATCAACTACTGCAACAATTCGGTGCCACTCCCCTAAGTCGCGTTTATACTGCTGGTGGTGGCGCGAAGAATTCCACCTGGACTGCTATTCGCCAGCGTCATCTGCAAGTACCGATGGTGACACCCATCAACACCGCTGCTGCCTACGGCACGGCCTTATTGGCCTTGCGGGCCGTAAAGCAGTAGGCTGAGTAATTAATCATTTTCCCATTTTTCATCACCAATCAGATCGCCGATGGGATCTCTCAATAAAAAGCCGCTTTCTTCCAGTTCGCGCTTCTTCCTCGATCATATCTATGGAGTATTTGACATTATAGTTACCTCTCTTTTTGGCTATACCCTAGAATCTTTCCCTAGTGAAAAATGCTGATTTTATAGCTCGAACTTTTCATTGTACTCATTCTAGCTGCGGGCTCCTCGATCGCGATCTTAGTTGTAACAAAATGAAACATTATGGCCTCCCGTGTCTCCGGGGAGCGCTAACCGCACAAAAGGGGAGACACGGCCACACTCAATACTTCTCGGTTAAGAACCTGTCATTGCGAGGGGGAAACCAAAACTGACATTTTAGGGAACTCCGTCAGGATCCCCCCGAAGCAATCTCACCGACTTATACCGGACGGGGGGATTGCTTCGGGGGGGGTTAAGGAGATTTCCCATAAGTTATCGCTACTTACCCCCCCCCTCGCAATGACAAATGTACCTGCCGCCATGCAAAACCTTGAAGTATTGCGGCCACACCATCTTGAAGGCCCGGTTCCTACCAGAAACCGGGCTCGTCGAATTATTCTAATTTTTGCAACTGGTCTAGTTGCGGGTCGATAATCTTTTGGCCAGCGCCAGGAAATTTAATCGCCACAGAGATTTTCTGGCCTTTGCCAAAGACGTGAGTGATTTCGCCAGGGCCAAAGCTGCGGTGAACCACCCGATCGCCCTTACGCCAATTTTGACTTGTGCTTGTCCCAGCAATGCGTCCAGGAGATCCCCCCTTCCTAAGGGAACGGCCTAGATGAGGGGAACTCAGCAAGTCGCGAGGTAGTTCGTCCAAAAACTGAGAAGGAATAGCAGCTTCCCGGTACCCCCCCCAGAGGCGACGTCTCAGGGCATGGGATAGAAACAGCATGTCTTCAGCGCGGGTAATACCGACATAACACAAGCGGCGTTCTTCCTCCAAGGCAGGCGGATCCTCAATGCTGCGGTAATTGGGAAATAATCCCTGCTCTAATCCTACTAAAAATACTACTGGAAACTCCAATCCTTTGGCAGAATGCAAGGTCATCAAAGAGATTGCTTCTTGTCCCTCTTTTAAGTTATCCAAATCTGAGGCCAGGGCCGCCTCCGCGATAAAATTCTCTAGATTTGCTTCTTCATTCTCCTCTTCAAATTGCGCGATCGCGTTGAACAGTTCAAAAACATTTTGCCGTCGATCTTCCGCTTCATCCGTTCCCTGATTTTTCAAGTCTTCAATGTAACCAGATTCTTCCATTATCCCCCGGGCAATCTCAGAAGCTGTCAGATTATTTACTTCCTGCTTCCATTTGGCGATTAACTGGGCAAAACGGATTACTGCTTTGGCCGATCGCCCGGCCATGGTATTCACCGAAGTCTCATCGCTAATTATTTCCCAGAGAGGCACTCCTAATTCGATCGCCGCATATATCAGCTTGTCAACTGTGGTTTTACCAATGTTGCGTTTGGGAGTATTGATAACGCGGGTGAGACTGATACTATCTGCTGGGTTTACCAGGATGCGCAGATAGGCCAGGGCGTCTTTCACTTCTTTGCGATCGTAGAATTTGAACCCCCCGACAATCCGATAGGGCAGATTCGATCGCACCAAAATCTCTTCAAAGGCCCGGGACTGGGCATTAACGCGATAGAGAATAGCAAAGCAACCCCAGTGCAGTTCCGGGTTATCGCCGTTAAGCTGGCGAATTTTCTGGATAACAAATTCCGCTTCTTCCTGTTCGTTATCAGCGCAATAGCAATAAATTGGATCCCCAGCACCGCGAGTTGGTCTGAGAACTTTCTCAATGCGTTCTACATTGTTTTCTATCAGATGATTTGCTGCCTCTAAAATCGGTTCCCGCGATCGATAATTTTCTTCCAACTTTACCAGAGTGCGGGTCTCCTCATCGGGCAGGCGATCGCCAAAATCATGTTGGAAGTCCAGGAGAATGGTAAAATCAGCCATGCGGAAACTATAAATTGACTGGTCGGCATCACCCACTACAAATATCGAACGCTGTTCCCAATCATTGAAGCTATAGGAATTTACTCCCCCTGTGGTCAGCAAACGAATCAGGTCGTACTGAGTATGATTGGTATCTTGATATTCATCCACGAGGATGTGACGAAAGCGTCGGTTCCAGTAGGCCAATACCTGCTCGTTTTGCCGAAACATCTGCACGGGCACCAGGATCAAATCGTCAAAATCCAGGGCATTATTTTCGGCCAGCTTCTCTTGGTAGATACTGTATACTTGGGAAATGACGCGACCTTTATAATCCGGCTCCGCTTCCTGATAAGCTTGAGGCGACCAGCCTTTATTTTTGCCGTTACTGATGCTATAGCGCACCTTCTTATGGTTAAACTTTTTCGGATCTAGATTCAGTTCCTGAGTAACAATTTGCTTCACCAGTTTTTGGGCATCATCTTCGTCAAAAATAGAGAAAGTTTTCGTCCATCTGCGTCCTCGTTCGTCTTGGTATTTTTCGATATCGTAGCGCAGCATCCGCGCGCACAAAGCATGAAATGTGCCCACCCACAGGGGTTTAATGTAGCGGTGGTAAATGCGCGATCGCAATTTCATCTGCTCTTCGGGGGTCAAAGCTGACCAAGGTTTATCATACTGGGTGAGAGCCAGTTGTTGGGCAAACAATTGTTCGATGCGATTTTTCATCTCCCGTGCGGCCTTATTAGTAAAAGTGACCGCCAGGATATTTTCCGGATCGACCCCATGCTTGAGAATGAGGTTAGCGATCCGATAGGTTAAGGCCCTAGTTTTGCCAGAACCAGCTCCAGCGGCGACCAGCAAGGGACCGCAAAAATGTTCGGCTGCTTGGCGCTGACTGGGGTTAAGGGAACTGAGAATGTCATTTTTAGTTTGTGTCATGGCTATTATTCGTTCATAATCAGCACGAAACTTGCTTGCTGTGAGTATTTATTTCTACCTGTGGGTTGCTAATTGACATCGTTTAATGTCTGTGGAGAATATTTTAACATTCCCTAACGGGTTATTGTGGCGATCGCCTCCATGACCCGATCGCCTCTTCTCGCTCATATCCTAGCAGCTGCCAGAGTCTAGTTACTGGACCAGCGATCCCGTTCCAACCGATCCCGAGCCCTGACTACTCGCAACCGCTGGCAAAAAACTATGGTAGACTAAAATTCAGACAGGAGTCATTGGTTGGGGTTGCAAGTCTGCCAAACAGATACTATGGATGCGATCGAACTACTGAAGCGGTATAAAGCAAAACAGAGAGACTTCCAGGGTGTAGACCTAGAAGGGATCAACCTGCGGAAGGCGACATTGATGAACATCAACCTGAGTGGAGCCAACCTGAGTAATGCCAACTTGTTTCTTGCCAACCTGAGCGGTGCTAATCTGGCGCAAGCGGATCTGATTAAAGCCGATCTGTTTGGTGTCAACCTCATCTGTGCGGATTTGAGTGGTGCCGAACTGATTTTTGTCAACCTGATTCAAGCAGACTTAAGTGGTGTTAATCTTATTTGTGCCAACCTCGCTCAAGCAAACCTGAGTGGTGCCAATCTCGGGGATGCTAACCTCGCTCAAGCTAACCTGGCTGGTGCTAATCTGATTCAAGCGGATCTCAGGGGTGCTAATTTATCAGGAGCCAACTTAAGTCAGTCTAACCTAGCTTATGCTCAGTTGAACTACGCTGACTTACACCATGCCGATTTAACTGATGCCAATTTAGCTGGAACTGACTTTACTGACGCCCTGCTGAATGAAGCTAACCTGAAGGGCACCATCCTGCAACCAATGGCACGCAACTATGAATTTCTGCCTCATCAAAGATTTATGTACTGGAAGCAGCAATTAAGCTTTCATTCCCACCCAGAGCTGGAAATTGCCAAAGCGCTTGACCGAGCAGGAGTCCTTTATTTTCCTAGCAGTTTAGCGCGGATATGTACATCAGAAGGGCCGAAAAACAAAGAGCCTGACTTTCTGGTTTGCTGCCCAACTCCCCAGGGTTTTAAGTGGGGAATTATTGAGGTAGATAACCTTAACTACACCCCAGAGCAACAAACCGAAGAACAACAGTGGCATCTACTATTCCAGCAGAACGGAGTACCAGTATACCGATTTGACTGGAACCGATGTGAAAATGAACCCGAGGATGTGGTACGGGAATTTCTTCAGCTTTTGAATGATTGGTAAATTCCCTTACTTCCTGATATCAAACCTACATTATGGGGGGAGTTGGCCGATCGCCATTCTGAAAGCGCCGCCAAGCCTCTTTAACCGATGCTGGAGCCGGATGGGTAACATCGTAGGTGACAATAATATTGGTTAAATTCCGCTCGGGGGGAAGCAGAATCTTGCCACTTTGAGCTAGGGCCAGGGATGCGCCGCCATCCAGATTCATCGCTTCATAACAGCCGATCGCCTTCATCACTTCTGCCTCTTGCTGTAAAGTCAGGATCGAGAGAAAAGTAATAATAAATATTTTTTGACCGTCGGCAGTAAATCCAATAGCAGTACGATAACTAGAGCCCAATACATTCGGATCCTTGAAGCCTTCTACCTTGGGGTCGAGCCAAATTTCTCCTGCTTTCATCAGGCGAGGACCGCAGGTGATGGAAAACCAATGTTCCGTCCAGTCTGGTTTGCCTTCAACCCGCGCGGTAATCATTTCCGGCCTATTCCCTGCTTTCAGTCCCAAAGTCGTACCGAAGTTTTCCCACTGACTGTATTTCAAGAAACGACCTTCCGAAACCATATTCCCCATCACCCGCTTTTGAGCATCTTGGCTAAAAAACGTACCGTTATTTACCACCGCCGCCCCCGGATACCTAGCTACCATGCGAGCAAAAAGTTCGTCCCCGTTTTGGACTCGGTTGCTATTAGCAAGTCTGGCATTGTTGGCTAGACCGATCGTCATTACCGTTTCTCGATCGCTCAGGTCAATGGCAGTTTGATAGAAGTTAGCACCAGCAACCGTCCGTTTAGTTACCTGTACGGGGGCGGCCCGAACAGGAGAAGCGATCGCCACCCCCTTTGCCACCGCCGCGCCAGCCAAAAATAACAAACTGCGCCGTCCTATTTTTTGCTCGATCGGGAATCTTGTCTGCATTGCCCTAGCCCTAATTTTCGATGATAGCGTTTTTTTACTTCTTCATTCTTGCTGCCATTAACGAGCTGTCATGGAAAGGCTTTTGTAGTGCTAACGCCCGCGAGTACCAAAATCACCTGCATAGGTGGGAAATTCCATAACTTCTCCCCGAATCATTTGTGCAACTAATTTAGTTACCTTACCACCAATGCGATCGTTAAACTTAAATAATTCCGATAATTTAGGATCTTCCACAATAGTGGACAATCTTGGTTCTCTCACATCTCTTTCAACTGTAAATATAAACTTGTATTGTTCCTTCCCCAAATCTTCTGTTTGATTGCTAAAACTGTTGCTTTCATTTTAGCAACCTAACTAACCATTACGGCGTTGCACAACTCCGGGATGATGAGGGTTGCTATCATCGGTAAAAATGTGCAACGCCACCATTACCAGGTAAGCTGTCGTGCATTTAAATTGCATAGGCCGAGCCGCCGATATCCTTGCTCTCAGGGACTTTCCCAATTTTTAATTTTTAATTTTTAATTTTGAATTGCTTAAGGTGGGCAGTGCCCACCCTACATTTAGTAGCGTAAGGTGGACCGATCGCATTATACAGCCGCCGCCGACTTACTCAATGCTTCCTTCAACAACTCAACCTTATCCGTTTTTTCCCAAGGCAAGTCCAGATCCGGACGACCGAAGTGACCGTAAGCAGCCACATCCTGATAAAAACGTCCCCCGCGTTCTCCTGGCAAGTTGCGCAAATTGAACGCCTGAATAATACCTGCTGGGCGGAATTCAAATATCTTCTTCACTGCTTCCAACAGGCTATCTTCATCTACCTTGCCCGTACCAAAGGTATCAATTAACATGCTCACGGGACGCGCTACCCCGATCGCATATGACAGCTGCACCTCACATTTTTCTGCTAACCCAGCAGCCACAATATTCTTCGCCGCATATCGACAAGCATAAGCTGCACTGCGGTCTACCTTGGTGGGGTCTTTTCCGGAGAACGCGCCGCCACCGTGACGGGAATAACCGCCATAGGTATCGACGATAATTTTACGACCCGTTAAGCCCGCATCCCCTTGAGGACCGCCTACCACAAATTTACCCGTCGGGTTCACCAGAAAGCGGGTTTGATCGTCAGGCTTGGTATCAATATCTGCGAACGTGGGTTCAACCACTGCTGACCACAGGTCTTCTTTAATCTTTGCCTGCACCGCTGCTTCATCAGTAATCTCGCCAATACTCGGCGCATGTTGGGTAGAAATCAGAATCGTGTCGATCCCCACAGGCCGTCCGTCTTCATAGGCCACTGTCACCTGACTTTTCCCATCCGGACGCAGGTAAGGCAATTGTCCTGTTTTCCGCACCGCTGCCAGTCGCCGACAAATCCGATGGGCCAAACTGATCGGTAAAGGCATCATTTCGGGAGTTTCGTTGCAGGCGAAGCCAAACATCAAACCTTGATCTCCGGCACCCACAGAGTCCAGTTTCTCTTCCGAAGACATCTCCCGTTGTTCCTGGGCGCTGTTCACCCCTTGGGCAATGTCAGGAGACTGTTCGTCTAAAGCTATCAAAACTGCACAGCTATTGGCAGAGAAGCCACTATCGGCACCCAAGTAACCAATCTCAGTGATTTTTTTCCGCGCTAGATCGATAAAGTTAATTTGAGCCTTGGAGGTAATTTCACCCGTAATCAAGACTAAACCCGTGTTGACCACAGCTTCCGCTGCTACCCTACTGGTGGGGTCTTCCGCCAACAACGCATCCAGGATCGTGTCTGAGATTTGATCGCAGATTTTGTCTGGATGTCCTTCCGTTACGGATTCCGAACTAAATAGATAACGACGTGTCAATGATATCTCCTTTATTTGCTAAATTCAATTTTTTCACCCATCACCCCTGTCGATCGGGGATCATTGGCTGATCCCACTTTACCCTATTACTTGCATTTCGTCTGGTTGAGCGATCGCCACCTCTGCCTTTTCCAGATTTACTGTGCCAGTCCATCCCCAGCTGACTCCCACCACCCCTGCTGCACCGGCTGCCCTTCCCATATCAAAATCTGCCGGTGAATCTCCTACCATCAATGTACGATCTGGCGCTACTCCCAGCTGCAGACATGCTTCCTGAAATACTTTAGGGTCCGGTTTATGCAAGTCGGGAAGCACTCCCATCTTTAAGCTTACGTAAGACTCCAGATTGTATGTCTTAACAAAATCTTTAACATTTTCCGTGATATCTGAAGATACAATTCCCACCTTCACCCCTGCTGTCCAAAGAGATTTCAGCAGAGGGGCCGCACCTGCAAATATAGGTGTCTCCAGTGCCTTCCGCTGCATATATCCGTCAGCTTCGTCAAAAGCAGAAGCAACAATTTCCAGAGATGCAATCCAATCGCGACCGGTTTCTGCCACGTAAGCAGCGGCAGCAATTTCACTTTCCCGACGGCTGCCCACCGCCATTAACCCCCCTGGGTTCAATTGATTTTCCTCCAGTCCCAAGGCCATCAGCAGCGGTTCCCCCACACCGGGAATTTGGGCATCAATCAGGCGCGATCGCCTCAGGGCCAGGCTGCGCAAAAAAGCTTCTGAATTCGCCAGGGTACCATCTTTATCAAAAATCACCGCCTCGATCTGCGCGAACGTCATCGCACCACACTTAATTCTTGCCAAGGCGTTTACGTTTGCTCCACTCAAATAGCTCAAAATATATGTAGGGTGGGTATAATGCCCACCCTACATCAACGCTATACCTACTCAGCCGAAACCAGCTCGGACTCCTTCTGCTCCGTCGCAGTGGGTAATTCTTCTGTCCCAGGGGGGGTATCCTCTGAAATCTCATCTGCCATCTCATTTGATGTCTCGTCTGATGTTTCAGCTGCCATCTCACTTGATGTCTCATCTGATGTTTCAACTGGCGTTTCCGCTGCTGTCTCATCTGATGTTTCAACTGGCGTTTCCGCTGCTGTCTCATCTGATGTCTCAACTGGCGTTTCCGCTGCTGTCTCATCTGATATCTCAACTGGCGTTTCCGCTGCTGTCTCATCCGATATCTCAACTGGCGTTTCCGCTGCTGTCTCATCCGATGTCTCAACTGGCGTTTCCGCTGCTGTCTCATCTGATGTCTCAACTGGCGTTTCCGCTGCTGTCTCATCTGATGTTTCAGATGCAGTCTCATCTGCTGGTTGTTCGCCTTCCTGTTGAGAGCGCAGTTTTTGGCGATATTTTTCTGCCATTTCTTCTGCCTTGTCGTAAACCAGCTGAGGATTTTTCACCATATCCCCTGGTTCTGGCTCCAACTGTTTGGTAGAAAGCGATATCCTGCCCCGTTCCGCATCCAAGTCAATGATCATCACTTTGATTTCATCATTAACATTGAACACGCTGTGAGGGGTATCGATGTGGTCGTGAGAAATTTCCGAAATATGCAGTAGGCCGCTGACACCGCCAATATCGATAAAGGCACCATAAGGTTTGAGTCCCCGCACCGTACCGATGACCACTTCGGTAACTTCCAAGCGGTTCATCTTCCGCTCCACCAGCGCTCGTCTGTGACTCAGCACTAGCCGGTTCCTTTCTTCGTCTACCTCCAAGAACTTCAGAGGTAGTTCTTCTCCCATCAGATCGTCCTTGTTTTTGCGGGTACTGATGTGAGAACCGGGAATAAAGCCCCGCAACCCTTCTATTCTGACCAATGCCCCGCCCCGGTTGGTCGCAAATACTTGCGATCGCACCGTTGCATCTTCGGCCTGCAACTGTCGCACTCGTTCCCAAGCCCGCATATACTCTATCCGGCGGATGGAAAGCGTCAGTTGTCCGTCTTCATTCTCATCTGTCAGGATAAAAAACTCGCGAGTCTCATTCGATTGCAACACTTCCTCCGGACCTTCTATCCGGTTGATTGACATTTCCTGAATCGGTATGTATGCAGCTGTTTTTGCACCGATGTCAATCAGAGCGCCCCTCGGCTCCAGGTTAAATACCGTTCCCGCGACAATGTCGCCGGGACTAAAGTGATAGTCGTACTTGTCGAGTAGGGCTGCGAAATCTGCGTGAGTGAAGCCTATGTCTGTAGCCGTTATTTGCTGATTGACCATGCTGATTGTTTCCTGGATGATTCTACTCCTTATTTTTTTGTGTCTTTTACTTCGGTGGACGCTTCCGGTTTGGGAGCCGTCCCAGCCGTGCAGATGAATAGGATCGGATTATCTATTCAGACTGCGGTGAGCGTCCCCGCGCGTAGCGCTAGTCGAACCGCTCCTGCAAGTCCAGACATATTATCATACCGTAATTTACCCGCTGAGTACAAGCTTTATAACTCAACGGGTAGATTTTTTGCCTTTATACTTGTTCTAGGTCTGTTTTTCTGGCTCAACCGCTACCTCAGTTAATGATGCTGGCGATGCTGGCAGGGTCCCAGTTGCGACGTTGCTATTATAGATGTCAGCACCTGCGCCATCTTTGAGCAAACGCATCAAACTGGCCATTTCCAGAGCACTCATGGCATAGTCCCAACCCAGATTACTTTTAATGCCCGCCCGTTCCAAGGCTTGCTGCATGGTATCGGTGGTCAAGACGCCAAAGATGACCGGCACTCCCGTCTGTAAGGCTGTGGCCGCAATTCCCTTGGATACCTCAGCTGAGACGTAGTCAAAATGGGGAGTTTGACCCCGGATCACGGCACCCAAGCCAATTACGGCATCATAGCGATTGCTGAGCACCAGTTGACGGGCCACGATGGGGATTTCCCAACTGCCAGGCACCCAAGCATAGTCTACTTGAGTGCCTAGAGGATTGATATCGACCCCGTGGCGTTTCAAGCAATCTTGACATCCGGCTAACAGCTTGTTTGTGACCAGGTCGTTGAAGCGACCGATCACGATCGCAAACCGTAATGATGAAGCCCGATCGAATGTTCCCTCGAAAACTGTCATGTTATTTGTTGGTGGTCCGTTGCGTAGGACGGGCGGTGCGCCTGTCCAAAGTCACTGTTAACTGGTGGGCAGGGTACGTCGATCGCGACCACTGACCGATCGCATACCGTTCAAACCACCAAAAAATTCAAGGCACCCACGATCAGCACTAGAAGCACCCAGATCCCAGATCCCAGTAAGATCAGGTTTTTAGATTGCTCGGAGTCTTCAGGGGAAGCATAGGCGACTGGGACACCTACGACCATGACGAAGGACATGATTACCAGAGCAGCTAGTGTAATTTGAAATATGATTGACATGTTTGCTCTCCTAACAACAGCGTCTGACTAGACTATACCAGTACGGCTAGCAATCTTAAGCTACCAAAAAATGATCCTCAAGCGCAGAGATTTAACTCCTAGCATGGGGAAAAGACTGACTGCCTTGGTGACGGAGCCAAATATGGATTTAATTTTGTGTCATACCACAGCTGATTTTGACTGTTTGGGTGCAGCTGTGGGTCTAACGAGGCTGAAACCAGGAGCGAAGTTGGTGCTGACTGGCGGTTCTCACCCGACTGTGCGAGATTTTTTGGCTCTGCATCGGGATGAGTATGCCCCGATCGAACGTCGGGCAGTCAACCCCAAACTGATTCGTTCCCTATCGGTGGTGGATACCCAGCAGCGCGATCGCTTGGGGAAGGCGGCGGAGTGGTTGGACTTACCGCAACTGTCGGCAGTAGAAGTTTACGACCATCACCGGTCGGTCCTGGGAGATATTCAGGCCACTTATACTCAGATCGAGTCTGTGGGGGCGACCACTACTCTGATAGTAGAACAGTTGCAGCTCAAACAGATTAGTCTCACCCCAGCAGAGGCAACTGTAATGGCCTTGGGGATCCATGTGGATACGGGTTCTCTCACTTTTGAATCTAGCACGGCAAGAGATGCTTTGGCCTTGGCCTGGTTGATGCAGCAGGGGGCCAGTCAAGGAGCGATCGCGGATTATGTTTCACCTAGTTTATCTGGCCAGCTACAAGAGTTGTTAACAGTAGCGCTGGAAAACTTGCAAGTGGAAACGGTAAGCGGTCACCAGGTAGCTTCGGTGTTGCTGTGTACTGATGGTTTTGTGCCGGGGTTGTCTAGTCTGGCAACGCGACTGCTGGAGTTAACCAATGCTGATGCTTTGCTATTGGGATGTCGCTATCGGGCCAAGTCTTCCGGAGAAGAACGCTTGAGCGCGATCGGGCGATCGGGCATATCCGGCACGGATCTCAATGAGATTTTCGGACCCTTGGGAGGCGGCGGTCATGCCCAAGCGGCCTCTGTAACCTGGCGGGGAGAAGATCCACAGACAATTTTCGCGCAACTGCTAGATCGACTGAAAGCCCAAATTCCTCAACCACTGACGGCCCGGGAGTTAATGTCCTCCCCTGTCCGGACCATTTTACCTCAAACTACGATTCGCGAAGCCAGTAGAATTCTGCTCAGATACGGTCATTCCGGTTTATTCGTAGTGGACGCGATCGGTCAGTTAGTAGGAATTATCTCCCGACGAGATATCGATCTTGCCCTGCACCACGGTTTTTCTCATGCCCCCGTCAAGGGTTACATGACCAAGAACCTAAAAACAATTACTCCCGATACCGGACTTAGGGCGATCGAGTCTCTGATGATGACCTATGATATCGGGCGCTTGCCAGTTTTGCAAGCTGGTCAGTTGGTGGGCAGTGTCACCCGCACCGATGTTTTGCGCCAGTTGCATACCGAACATATCCAGGCCAAACCAACAGCCAAATCGCGCAGCGTTGCGATCGCCAGCGAAGCAATCCCCTTGCAAACATGCTTGCTGCCAGAGTTGCGATCGCGCCTCACTCCACAACTCTGGCATCTTCTCAAGATGGCCGCCAATGCCGCTGTTAGTCGCGGTTGGCATCTGTATCTAGTCGGTGGCGCCGTCCGTGATTTACTGCTGGCCGACACAGATAATTTAGTAATGCTACAAGATATTGATTTAGTTGTAGATGGCTTCCACCGTTCTGCTGATGCCGGTGCCGGAGTCGAACTAGCCAAAGAACTACAACAACTCTACCCAGGGGCCCGTTTGCAAGTGCATGGACGTTTTCAAACTGCTGCCTTGCTGTGGCACAAAGACCCCGAATTAGATAATCTCTGGCTCGATATTGCCACGGCCCGAACCGAATTTTATCCCTATCCCGCTGCTAACCCAGAAGTAGAGGCAAGTTCTATTCGTCAAGACCTCTATCGTCGTGATTTTACCATCAATGCCTTGGCATTGCGGCTCACGCCACCCCGTGCCGGTGAATTATTAGATTTCTTTGGCGGTTTGCTAGATTTAGATGCCAAGTTAATTCGCGTTTTACACGCCAATAGCTTTATTGAAGACCCCACCCGCATTTATCGCGCCGTCCGGTTTGCCGTCCGCTTGGGCTTTGAAATTGAATCCCAGACTGAAGCATATATCCATTATGCCATAGAAAGTGGAGTTTACAATCGCTCTGTCGCTGAAAATAGCAGAGCACCTGCTCTAGAAACCAGGCTCAAGAATGAATTAAAATATATCTTGCAAGCGCCTTACTGGAAACTAGCATTGCAGATATTGGGAGATTTAGGAGCCTTACGCTGCATTCATCCTACTCTGGAATTGAACGAGCAACTCTGGAAACAGATGCGCTTAGTCGATCGGTGTTTGCGGCGGTTCAGCAAATTAAATCCTCAATTACCAAGTTGGGAAATGCTGCTAGAGGTTTTGATTACTCAGATATTACCAGAGGAAAGGGGGAAGGTAGCGACAAATCTCCAGTTACCTGCCCAGACTATTGAACGACTCAGTCAGCTTGACAAAGTAGCATCAGTTGTGCTAGAGAAATTGCCAGAATGTCAGCGTCCTAGTCAGATCCTGCAACTGTTGCAACCCTATGATGTGGCTACTTTAATTTTAATTGCAGTGGGGAGTCCGAGAAGCGTAAGACAGAAAATTTGGCGTTATTTAACGGAATTTGCACAAGTGAAATCTCCCTTAAATGGCAATGACCTCAAGCAGTTGGGTTATCAAAGGGGCCCTCAGTTTAAGCAAATGCTGGATGCTTTATTGGTCGCGAAGCTGGATGGTCTAGTGGGCGATCGGGCGTCAGCGGAGGCTTATCTAGCAGAACATTTCCCCCTGAAATGAAAAGTCGTTTGTAGTAATCACTTTAGTGATTTACCGGTCCAGTTTGTAGTAATCACTTTAGTGATTTACCGGCGCGAAGCGCAGAGAGTCGTTTGTAGCCCGATCGCCGTCACCCTCAGCAGGAGTTAGAACGGGGAGAGATTGCTTCTTTTGCATTTCCTGATATAATGCTGTCAGTGACTCAGATGTTTAGTTAATCAGCTACCACCATTGAGATGAAGAAACCCGGTTTTCGGTAAAAACCAGGTTTCTGGGCCTTCGATGTGAATACTAAACAGAATCTCAAGCTCCCGATCGCTTTAATTATCACCCGCTTCGTTCGAGAGTGTTTTTTCGACAAGCAGCTTGAGAATGTCCACAATCTCTCCTTGACGGTTGTCCAATTTGTTGATTAGCCTGTACATATTTGCGGTAGTGTCGCCTTGAACCTTGGCTAAATTAGCCAAAGCATTGCCTTGAGTCTCTGCTAGACTAGCTAAGGTTTCCCTGATCGCGGCCATTTCCTGCTTCGCTTGGCGATCGCTCTCTCTCAGTTCTGCCAGAGAATCTGCCACTGCCGCAATAGCGCGAGCATTGGACTCGATTAACTTTTTCAGTTCATCATCATTAGCTTCAGTCATCCTTAACTCCTGTGTTGTTTCTAGATTCTTAATGTTATCATATATGTAATCGGATCAAACTAGGTTTATGGCATCGGAGAAAACCCCGATCGCCCGATCGCCTACAAAAAATGTGCTGGGAATAATTGTTTTGGCTTTTCTGGCTAGTGCAACGCCGAGAAAATATATCACTAGCAAGCCGCAGACGTAGATCTCGATCGCGCGTGCGATCTCATAAGTAGACAGAAGGCAGAACTCGCAGCTCAATGGTGGGCTCCTACGCCAAGACTGGTACAGTAAGGCCCCATAGGGTCAGGGTACAACCGGCGAATGTGGAAGGGCCCCTGGGGGAAATTCCTCTCAGTCGAAACGCGAGATTGAGAAAAAAGTAGTTATAATTTTTGTAAAGACCGCACCCAAACATTGTTTACATGAGTGATCCTCTAGTTCGCGCCTTCTTTGTCGGCAGGGCCCTAGCTGAGGCCCTCGGCGAGCAGCTAGCATATACCCTGACAGATGCCATCAGTGCCCTGGGTAAGTTCGATGCCGAGCAACGGGAACGCTGGCGTAACTTTGCCGAGCAAGTAATTGCACGGGCAGACCAGGCCCAAGCAACAGCAACTCAGGAGACAACTCCGACCACCGTTGCCCCCAATAGCACCCAACAATCTGACCTGCAAGAGATGATCGATAAACTGCGGGCAGAAACAGCTCAGTTACGTGCTGAGTTGCAACGCTATCGATCGCGCTCAACATAAACTATTCTCTCTGCACACAGACCAAGCATCTTAAAACTGTCGAACCAATGGAAAAAGCCTATAACAATCGGGCTTATCGGTGGAATCGCCCCAAATATTCTCGTCACCGGCGATATCTGGATATCTGGACCTTTGTCTGGCTGTTACTGGGCGGATTCTGGCTGAACGGCAAACCCTGGAGCTACCGGGGTGGTATGACAGAGGAGAAGAAAAATATCAGACGCCGCGAACAAGCAGTCTGGATCCGCGAGAGCCTTTTGGATTTGGGCCCCACATTTATCAAGGTGGGGCAGCTATTCTCCACCAGGGCCGATCTATTTCCCACCGAATATGTAGAAGAACTCTCTAAACTGCAAGATAAGGTGCCGGCTTTTGGCGACGAGCAGGTGGAGGCGATCGTAGGACAGGACTTAGGTAAGCCGATCGCCGAACTATACCGCAGTTTCGATCCCATACCCCTGGCAGCAGCTAGCTTAGGTCAAGTCCATCGAGCTATGCTACACACCGGCGAAGAGGTAGCGGTAAAGGTACAACGACCGGGGTTGCAGCAGCTGTTTACCATAGATTTAAGCATTCTCAAGGGTATTACCCGCTACTTTCAAAACCATCCTCGATGGGGTAGGGGTCGCGACTGGCTCGGCATTTATGATGAATGCTGTCGGATCCTCTGGGAAGAGATAGATTATATTAATGAAGGTCGCAATGCCGATACCTTCCGCCGCAATTTTCGCTCTTGTAGCTGGGTGCAGGTTCCCAGAGTCCACTGGCGCTATACAGCAGGCCGCGTTCTTACCTTGGAGTATATCCCCGGAATTAAGATTAGCCATTACGAAGCCCTAGAAGCGGCGGGTCTCGATCGCAAGACCTTGGCTCAACTAGGTGCCAAGGCTTATCTGATGCAAATCCTCAACAATGGCTTCTTTCACGCCGATCCTCACCCGGGGAATATTGCAGTTAACCCAGAAGGGGCACTGATATTCTATGATTTCGGTATGATGGGGGAGATCCAGCCGATTACCCGGGAGAAACTCCTAGATACCTTTTTTGGCATTGCCCAAAAAGATGGAAACCGGGTGATGAACTCCCTGATTGAGTTAGGTGCCTTAGCGAGAGTCGAAGATATGGGACCGGTGCGGCGCTCTATCCAGTATATGCTGGATAATTTTATGGATCAGCCCTTTGAAAATCAATCGGTCAATCAAATCAGCGATGACTTGTATGAGATCGCCTACGACCAGCCCTTTCGCTTTCCGGCCACCTTTACCTTCGTGATGCGGGCCTTCTCTACTCTCGAAGGTGTGGGTAAGGGACTCGACCCTGAGTTTAACTTTATGGAGGTAGCAAGACCCTTTGCCACGCAGATTATGACCGATGGAAACTCAAAACCAGGAAATGACCTGTTTAGCGAACTGGGCCGCCAAGCTGCCCAAGTGAGTAATACGGCCTTGAGTCTGCCACGACGCCTGGAGATGACCCTCGATAAACTAGAACAGGGAGATATCCGCCTGCGGGTCCGCTCTACGGAAACAGATCGGCTGATTAGACGTCTCAGTAGCGTTAATATGGCTACTAACTATGTATTGTCGATCGCGGCTTTGACATTATCAGCTACAATACTGTTTGTCAGCGGCTATCCAGGGTTAGCGGTGGTAGTGGTAGCAGGAGCGATAATATTGGCAGTCGCTCTGTTCCGTCTACTGCGCTCTATCAGCCGTTTCGACCGCATGCCTTGATCGATCTATTGTTAAATTGCTGTTTGATGCTGCCCACTCTTATTTATGAAACGCTTCTTTAAAGGTCTAACTGATACAGGAGTTGTCCGTTCCGTCAATCAAGATCATTACCATTGCGATCTCGAAGGGCGATTTTTTATAGTAGCAGATGGAATGGGAGGCCATACGGGCGGTCAAGAGGCAAGTCAGATCGCCACTTCGACCATTGCCAGCTATCTGGAGGAGAAGTGGGATAGTTCCCTAACATCCCCAAATCTGCTAGAAGAGGCTTTATACAAGGCAAATAAAGCAATCTTGCTCGATCAGCAGCAGCATCCAGAACGATCGGATATGGGAACAACGATCGTGGTGCTGATGTTTAGAGAAGATCGACACCGACCCTGGTGTGCTCATATTGGCGATTCTCGCCTCTATAGATTGCGGGGACATGGCCTAGAGCAAATTACCGAAGATCATACTTGGGTGGCCCGTGCGGTAAGTTCGGGCGCACTCGCTCCCGATCTGGCCCGGACTCATCCTTGGCGTCATGTATTATCTCAATGTCTGGGTCGCGAGGACTTGAACGAAATCGAAATCCAATCTCTAGACGTAAAAGCAGGCGATCGCCTACTTTTATGTAGTGACGGCTTGACTGAAGAACTCTCCGACCATCAGATTGAGTCTAAACTCAAAAGCATTCGCGCCAGTGAAAAAGCCGCCCAAACTCTGATTGACACCGCCAAAGAGAAGGGCGGACGGGATAATATCACCGTTATAATTGTGATGATTGACGACGATTCCCATTGAGCAATTGTTAATTATTGCACAATATGATAGTGTTGATTGATGATCGAGCGGTTATTGGTCATAAATATCAATATTTGTCTAAATTATCTATCCCTAAAGGCACTTCTTATTAGCAATTAGCAATCAGCAATTCGCAACCATCATCCTGAAAAAACGAAACTGACCCCAGGAACAGATTGTTTCTGGGGTATTTTGTTCGTTGCGAGCATCTTTACCCATGGCAACTTGCTAAAACTGAATTAGTTGCCATTATCGAACTCTGGTCGATATGTCAAATATCTGTTATATTTTGTAATATAAAAAGCCCAATTGACTCTGGCCATAGGATATAGCGCATCATTTCATTCTTGCTGAGCACTGCCAACTGGATTTCTCAGACTGCTATCATCGGTAAAAATGTGCAACGCCCCGATTTTTACCCAATCCGAAAATTGTAGCTCCTATGTTTAAGCGTGCTTTAATCTCTACAGATTTAGCGGACGGTTTGCATCGGCTAGTGGATTTTGTGCCAGATCTGGCTGCTAGCGGTTTGCAGCAGATAGTTTTCCTGCATACGGTGCCCCTGTGGCAGGAGGGGAGAATCCCCAGAGAAGATACCGAAAAAATCCAGCAGGCGAAATCTCGCCTGTCAGCGGCACAAGGGACTTCCGAAGTGGATGTCAAAGTTGAGGTCTTCACCTCCAATAAACCCCACGAGGCCATATTGCAGACCGCCGAAACCTACCAGTCAGATATCATTATCTTGGGTGCTTCTACCCAGAATCTGCTGAACGAAAAGCTGTTTGGTTCTACCAGCGTGACTGTATCTCAGCAAACGGAAACGCCGTTGATGGTGCTGCGCCCCCGGCTAGTCTCTGTCTACACTACCGAGGAGCTTTCCCTGCGCTGTCAGCATCTGTTCCGCTATTTGATGATTCCTTACGATGGCAGCGACTCAGCTGATTATTTGCTCCAACAGATTAAGCAATACGCCCAAGACCGCCCGTCGGGACTCTCCCATTGTCTGCTGATCTGGGTAGTTGAGGAGGGAGGGATCAGGGAACTGCGCAAGCATGAAGAATTACAACTTGCCCGGGAAGCCCTCGAATCAGTTAAAGCAGATTTGTCACAACTAGACTTGGAGGTAATTGTGGAGATACGGCAGGGAGATCCCCTACCGGAGATTTTTAATGCGGCTCTCGAATATGATATCGCCGCGATCGCCATCACCTCTTTACGACACAACAAGTTACTCGACTGGTCAGTTCCCAGCTTTAGCAGCCAGTTGTTGCGTCGTAGTTGGCATCCGATCGTCTTTTTCCCACCCCCGCGATCGGGCCATCATCGCGGTTAAAATTTGCTGCGATGCTGCTGCGCAGCCGCTTCGCGATCGCAACCGAGAGCAAAAGAGCCCGAATCACCCGATTCCAACTTGAGCAAAATCTGCGGTTGCAGCTTGTCAAGCTCTTGCTTGAGCAGCTCTTTGCTCAAGCTAGGTTGGTTCTCTGGCAATAGCCTACTCTTGTTGGTCCAGTCTAGCAGCCGCCGACATTGCTCTTGGCTCAGAGAGATTGTCATCACCTCCGCACAGGTATGGGGCCCCTCCAAGGGAAACAATAGCAGCCGGTAGCGACCGATTTCCCCTAATTGTCTGGCCATTTGCTGTCCGGTAGCTGTCTTTAAATCCAGATAGCAAGGTAGCCATCTCGGACCCTGCCGCTGGTTGTAAAGGACTGTCAGCCACAGCACCATGGGATGGGGAGCCATCGAGCAGAGAAAGTTTTTGTAGAGCTTATTGTAGAGTTTATTCACCAGACGCTGCTCGATTTCCCGTGCTGACAGCATCGCCCATAGGGTCACCAAAGTCTGGGACCCTCCAGAACCCACTTTGATCGGATGGGGAAATACAATTTGAGCAAGGGGTTTGTTCTTTGGCCAAGACTGGGCCTGACAGATTTCATCTGCCCCAGGCACATCCTGTTGGGGTTCGACTGCCGTTAACCGATCCGATTTTTCCCGAACGGTGGGGGTTTTGCTAATTTTTTGCTTGATGGGCTGAGACGGGGGGCCAGAGGGGGTTTTGCTAATCTCTGGCTCGATGGGTTGAGACTTTGACTGAGACTTGGGTTGGGACTTTGGCTGGGACGGAGGACGAGAAAAATTTTCTAGGTCTTTTTCTAGGGCTTGTAAACTCTTGAAAATTTCTCTGGCGCTTTCGGGACGAGACTTGGGGTTTTTGGCCAGACATTTCATCACCAACTTTTCTAGTTCCTGGGGCAGATTTAAGTTGAGTTCTACTGACTTAAAAGACCGAGGGGCTTGAGATTGATGAGCTTTATACCAGGCCCCGAAAGTGTGGGTTTTTACCTCCAGGGGCATTTTTCCCGTGAGCATTTGGAACATCATCACCCCCAGACTATAAAGGTCTGAGGCGCTAGTTAATTCCTTGCCATCCATCTGTTCTGGAGAAGAGTAGGCCAAAGTCCCCATGAAACAATTGGTTACCCCAGCGTCTTCTTGCAGCAGCTTAGCTATGCCAAAATCAAGGATCTTCACTAACTCCTCTAATGTCGGATCTTGACTCACCAGAATATTGCTAGGCTTAATATCTCGATGGATGATGGGAATAATTTTGTCGTCTTTTTCGATTCCGGCGTGAGCGCACTCCAAACCCAAGCATATTTGGCGGGCTAGACTCAAAAACCTCGGCAATAATAGGGGTTGATTGCTAATGATATCACTCAGGCTTTCTCCTTGCAGATATTCCATTACGTAGAATGGGGTTTCGTCTTCGGTGACCCCATAGTCCGTCACCCGGACTATATGCATGCTGTTCTGCCCTAACTGAGCGCTAGTCTTCGCTTCGGTTTCAAACCGTTCGCGCATCCTTTTGTTCAACATTGCCTGGGAGAGAAACTTGATGGCAACTTTTACCCCTCCCACTCTCTTGTCCTTCGCCAGATACACCTGTCCCATTGCTCCTTTTCCTATCGGCTCTACTAGCTGATAGCGATTGAATAGTATGCGGCCTATATTAGAGTCAATGGGCATGTACGTTGTTAGTTGTCAGTTGTTAGTTGTCAATACAAGCATTTTGCATGGAGTCAGATTATCTGCCAGTTACCAGTTATTTATGAAGGCGACGTTCTATAATTGCTTCCATCGTACTGGTCAGATGATAACCGGACATCATGCCACTGGAGATATGATAGGTATTGGAGTCTATGCGGCGTAGGGTTTCAAAGCTACTGCGGCGTTCTTTGTCACCCAGCACCCAGTAGCGCTGCACTATTGATTCTGGGGCTATCCAGCCTTCTCCTTCTACTTTACCTAATAGACTATGCTGGAGTACGAAGGTATACTGACGATCTCCTAAATCTAGGCGTCCCCGATATGTTAGGGAAATTTCTGGGCGGTCTGTTTCTGGAAATTCTAGCTTGGTTACCATTGTAAACCAGTTATCTAGCTGCCATTTTATTAATGTTTTACCTTTTACTGGGATTGGCATTCCCTGCTTTTCTAGCCAATTTCCCTCTAATACCCAGCCTCCCGGCTCTACTAAAAATGTGTGAGTCACAGCGCTATCCTTTATTTTATCGCCTGCCTATCTGCCCGTCAACTGGTTCCTTTCTACTATCCTATCATGGGTTGCCTCCACCGCATCCACCTACATGGATTTCCCCTAACAGCATCTCTCGCGGAGCACCTGTTACTCCGGGAACGTTACCTGCTATGCCATGGTAGCGCCAGTAGGCCAAGACTGCAAAGGCGATCGCTTCTTTATCTGAGGCATTCAAACCTACTTCATCTGTTGTTAACACCGGTATTGTCCCTAACTGCTTTTGCAAACGCTGTCGCAGGTAGAGATTGCGGCTACCTCCTCCACACAATAGCACTTCCTCTGGCATTTGCGGTAAATATTCTCGGTAATTTTGGACTATTGATACTGCTGTCAGTTCTGTCAGAGTTGCTAGTATATCCTCTTGTTTGATTATATCATTCTTTTGAGCATCTGTCAAACATTCCTGTAAGAATTGACTGCCAAATTCCTCCCTGCCTGTTGATTTGGGGGGCGCTTGTTGAAAAAAGCCGTGTTTCAGCCACTGGTTTACTAGGGGGGTACAGGGTACGCCCCGTGCTGCCCAGGCACCATCTCGATCGTATGTCTTGGCCCCACCTGTGAACTGCTGCACTGCTAGGTCTAGTAGCATATTACCCGGACCTGTGTCCCAGCCGCCAACTTTTTCTAGCTGTCCGATTGGCCCGGCTGGCAGATAGGTGAGGTTGCTAATGCCACCTATATTTTGGATACAGCGACTCACCCTGGGATTTCCCAATAAATAGGCATCTACTCGCGGTACTAGGGGGGCCCCCTGTCCCCCGGCGGCCAAGTCTGCCTTTCGGAAGTTACTCACTGTGGTTATCCCTGTCTGATGGGCGATCGCCTCTCCTCTCCCTAATTGCATACTATAACCCAATTGGGTACTTGATGACTGGCTAGCAGATGTTTTTCTGCGAGGGCGATGATATATTGTTTGACCGTGGGAACCGATCAATTCCGCTTTTCCCTCGTTACCTGGGGACCGCCTGGTAACGCTTGCTTCCAGGGTTTTTGCTGCGATCGCGAACTCCGATGCGATCGCGTCGTCTAATTCTGCTAATTCTAGCATCGTCATGGCCGCACCGCCAGCCACTGCCAATATTTTCGACTGCAAATCTACCGAATATGGATATGTTTCCGCCGCTATAACTCGCACGTGCAGCTTTTGGGCATCTCCATCTATCTCTACCATTGCCGCATCTATGCCATCTACTGATGTACCACTTATGAGACCTATTACTCGCATATTCCCCTTCTCTCATCTGCCTATTTCTGCACCCACGAATGACAGTGGGTGCGGCCCACCCTACATTGGTAATTTTTTGATGTCCTTATTTGCCCCTATTAACACCATTTTCGCTCCTTTCCGTAACTTTTGAACGCCTGTGGTATTTATTTCTAATTTTTTGTTCTCACTCAGGGCGATCAAATTGAGACCATAACGGTTTCTCAGTTCTATTTCGGCCAGGGTCTTACCCTCAAATTCCGCTGGCACCATTACTTCTACTATGCTATAATCTGGATCTAGTTCCAACCTTTCTAAAATGTTTGGTTGGGTGAGCGATCGGGCCATTCCGCAACCCATTTCATGCTCGGGAAATACTACCAAATCTGCTCCTACTTTTTTCAGCAGTTTTTCGTGAATCTTTGATGAAGCTTTGGCGATCGCATAATTCACCCCTTTTTCTTTTAAGTTCAACACCGTGATGACACTTTCTTCAATATAATTTCCTATTGCTACGATCACCGTATCAAATTCAAAAATTCCTGCCTGCTTCAGGGCCGATGGATCTGTTGAGTCTAATTCTAGTACGTGGGTCGCGATCTCGTCGTTGGCTGTTTGAGCCACCCGCTTTTCATCTTTGTCAACCCCCATTACCTCATATCCCATGCCATACAGCGTCGCACAGACTGCGCGACCAAACCTACCCAGACCAATGAC
The DNA here is from genome assembly GCA_051439505.1 of Hormoscilla sp. GTDB lineage: Bacteria > Cyanobacteriota > Cyanobacteriia > Cyanobacteriales > Desertifilaceae > Hormoscilla. The sequence goes on from JBFRWI010000086.1 coordinate 80,880, forward strand.
TGCAAACTGCTTACTTTCTCGGCGCCGACTGCGGAAGAAACTCATAGATGATAAATGCACTGTCTCACCTCTTTTCTATCTTCATACTTACCCGATCAATAAATTTTCCTCTGGGTACCGGACGATCTGTGGTTTACTGTTTCCCCGAAATACCGCCATCAGCAGCAACACTCCTACTCTCCCTATATACATTGTCCCGATCAATACCAGTTTAGCACCCAGGGGTACACTTGCTGTAATCCCTGTAGATATGCCCGTAGTCCCAAAGGCGGACACGACTTCAAAAAAGCTTTGGATAAAGTTAAACCCTTGCTCTCTTGCTGTCATGGTAAATAAAGTGGTGGCCAAAATTACCACTAACATGGATCCTACCACGACGCCAACGGCTTTCAGAATTAATGTTGTGGGAATCTGTCGTTTATAGCATATCACTTCTTCCTCCCCTTTCAGTGCTGCTCTGGTACAGCTGACCAATATTCTGGATGTGGTGGTTTTTATCCCCCCACCGGTACTGCCCGGACTCGCCCCGATCGACATTAGGGCTATGGTAATAAATAACGACGTGATCGTCATGCTGCCCATGTCGATCGTATTGAACCCTGCCGTCCGACTGGTGACTGATTGAAACCACGCTGCCATCATTTTACCCCCTAAGTTTAGCTGCCCTAGGGTTTCGGGATTGTTAAATTCTGTTTGGAAAAATGCGATCGTCCCTAATACCAATAGAAATATCGTGGTACTGGTGACCATTTTGAAATGCAAGGAAAAACCACTGCTTCTACGGCGACTGCGGTCTCGACACCATTGATATAGTTCCATGATTACTTGATATCCCAAACCGCCAAATATAATTAACAAGGTTATTACTATGTTCAAAATTGGCGCACTCACATATCCTACCAGACTATCACTAAATAGACTAAACCCGGCATTATTGAAGGCACTTATGCTATGAAATATTGATAGCCACAGTCCCTGGATAAATCCATAATCTGGTACGAATACTAGCAGCAAACCAAATACTCCAGTCATCTCAAAAATTAAGGTAACTGCAATAATTGATTTGACTAGCTGGCCGACTCCCGCTATTCCTTCTACATCCAGTGATTGTTGTAGGGCGACTTTATCTCGCAAGCCTAATTTACGCCCTAGCAGTAGCAACATAAATGTGTTAGCTGTCATGTATCCTAAGCCGCCAAATTGAAATAAAATGCAAATCAACAGATGCCCCCAAAATGAGTAATATTGGCTGACATCTACTATGGATAAACCCGTGACACATACAGCGGATGTCGCGGTAAATAATGCTTTGATTACGTAATCTAAGGGGCCCGATATCGCCGCATCAGAGTTAATGGCAAATGGCAGCATTAACAGACCGGTGCCCAACGCGATCGCCCCTAGAAAACTCAAGCAAATTGTTCTCGAAACAGTCATTTGTTAATTGCTAATGGCTAATTGCTAATTGTTAATTGCTAATTGTTAATTGCTAATTGCTAATTGTTAATTGCTAATTGCTAATTGTTAGTTGTGGGTTGACCACTGACCACTAACTACTAACTACTAACTACTAACTACTAACTACTAACTACTGACGGGTGCGGTCTTGCACCAGTTGGTAATACCACACCCGCTTCTGACAGTGGGTGCGGCCCACCCTACTGATGCAACGACTGCCGGAGCCACACCCACTACTGACTACCGACCACTGACTACTACCCACTGACTACTGACAAGATCGCGATTTATTGTACCATAAACTCTTGAGATAAAACAATCAACCATGAATCAGACAATTTCTGAAGAAATTAAGGAATTTTACGATGCTTCCTCGGGTCTGTGGGAGCGGGTTTGGGGAGAACACATGCACCACGGCTACTATGGCGAAAGCGGTCGGGAAAGGAAGGACCGGCGTCAGGCCCAAATCGAGCTGATGGCAGAACTGCTGCGCTGGGCAGGGGTCCGGCAGGCCGATCGGATCCTGGATGTGGGCTGTGGGATAGGTGGTAGTTCTCTTTATCTTACAGAAAAGTTTAATGCACAAGTGACTGGCATCACTCTCTCTCCGGTACAGGCCAGCAGGGCCACTCAAAGAGCTGGGGCCGCAGCGCAGTCCGATCGGACCCAATTTATGGTAGCAGATGCCCTGAATATGCCTTTCGCTGCTAACTCCTTTGATTTGGTTTGGTCCCTCGAAAGCGGCGAACATATGCCCGATAAGGAAAAATTCCTGGCGGAATGCTACCGGGTGCTGCAACCGGGGGGAACGCTGCTACTGGCCACTTGGTGCCATCGCCCTACCAAAAAACCGGGTTGGCCCCTGACGGCAGATGAGCAAAAGCATCTAGAAGAGATTTATCGCGTCTATTGTTTACCTTACGTTATTGGGTTGCCAGAATATCAGGCGATCGCCCATTCAGTAGGTTTTGAGGGCATTCGCATCCGTGATTGGTCATCGGCGGTAGCCCCCTTTTGGGATGAAGTGATTTTTTCGGCCATGAATCCCGATGCTATACTGGACTTACTCGGCTGTGGTTGGCAGACTATTGTTGCTGCCCTCTCCCTGCCCTTGATGGTCTCGGGCTATCGACGTGGCTTGATCCGCTACGGGTTGCTCTCCGCTAGGAAATCAGGTTCGTGAAGTGAGGATATATCTGGGGGGCAAACATCCCCCCTCTGGCTAAATCTAACAGTTATCATCAATTAAGTCAGGTAAATTAACAATTGTGAAACGGATTTATCTCAGAAAAAGGCTTCATAGGGTTGTGCTGCTTTCAGTTCTGCTGATCTCTATGTTTTCGGTGGTCCTGTGGCAGCCCGATCGTCTTCTAGAGTCTAACTCCGATAGACAGGAAACAACAGTAGAATCACCTGTAGCTAGTGCGGCTATTGATGAACCAATTCAGCCAATTCCCCTGCAGCTGGATCTGGATGAAAATAAGGTAAAATTGGGCGAAAAACTATTTCACGATCCGAAATTATCGGGAAATAATACGATTTCTTGTGCTAGCTGCCATAATTTGCAGACTGGCGGTACGGACCGCTTGCCCAAAACCCTGGGAATTAATGGTGCAGTTGGCGATCGCAATTCGCCGACGGTGTTTAATAGTGGATTTAATTTCAAGCAGTTTTGGGACGGGCGATCGGAAAGTTTGGCAGCTCAGGTTGACGGACCGCTCAATAATCCGATCGAAATGGGGTCTTCTTGGCCAGAAGCGATCGGGAAACTCCAGCGCGAGTCTGATTATGTTTATATGTTTGACAAGCTGTACCCCGATGGGATAAAAAGGGAGAATATAAGAGATGCGCTCGCGACTTTTGTGCAGTCTCTATATACTCCTAACTCCCGCTTTGACAAGTTCCTGCGGGGGGATACCTCAGCAATAACTGAGTCGGAAAAGGAGGGATATCGCCGGTTCAAAGCCTCTGGATGCGTCAGCTGTCATCAAGGTGTGAATGTGGGGGGGAATATGTTCCAGACCATGGGAATTATGGCAGATTACTTTGGCGATCGGGGCGAGGATCGAATAGCAGAAGATGCCGGGCGCTTTAACGTGACTGGCGATGAAGGCGATCGGCAGCTATTTAAGGTTCCCAGTCTGCGCAACATTGCTCTGACTGCTCCTTATTTTCACGATGGCTCTGCCCCTACCCTAGAAGGGGCAGTTGCTATCATGGCAAAATATCAATTAGGACGGCAGATGTCGTCACGAGATATCGAAGTCATTGTCAAGTTCCTCCATACCCTCACGGGCGAATATAAAGGGCAACCGCTAGGCAATTCAAAATTCGAAATTCAAAATTCAAAATTGGGACAGTCTTTGGGCGCAAGGAGCGCGCGCAGATCGGCCTATGCAATTTCAATACACGACAGCTTATGAAACTAGAAAAACTGCTAAATATATCGATCGGAATCAGTGGTTCTCTGCTATTGGTCTTTCTGGTGGGAAAGACCCAGTCGATCGAATTTACCGAACACGAGGAATATCATGCAAATTTGGTTAAGCTGAAGGAAAATCATGCCATACTCAATCATGATTTGCTGAAAGCTCGTTACGAGATAGCAACATCATATGATGGTTTTGTCAAGGAATTATCGGAATTAAAACAGACTCAGTCGGAGATGAAAACAATTCCGACATTCATAGGTGCAGATGGTGTAATTGAAATTAAGCAGCTTCTGACAAAAAATGCAGCAGTTATCAAGGAAAAAGATAGTTTGATTGAACGCTTCAAATCTCAAAATGCGATTCTGAAAACTTCCCTACGTTACTTGCCAGAGTTGACTAGAGAATTGGGGGATAATTCCCAACGTCGGGACTGGTATCTGGAAAATACTCTCAATGATTTGCTGTACAATATCCTGCTTTACAATCTGACTTCGGATGAGAAAATGGCCCCGGAGATCGAGAGCCAAATAGAACAATTGTCCCAGATCAAAGACCAGTATGCTGTCCGGGATAGGTCTCTAATAGAACTGGCGATCGCCCATACTAGAACGATTTTGCTGTACAAACCCCAGGTAGATGTCTTAACTAAACAGCTGCTAGAATTGCCCACAGTGCAGTTGAGTGACGAACTCTATGAAGCCTACGAGCGCGGATATGAAAAAGCTCTGAAAACTGTCAATCTTTACCGTTTATATGCCTACATTTTCTCTTTGATATTCCTGGGTTGGATTTCTTATATAATTATATATAACTTAGCGAAAGCACGTGCAACTGCCCTAGAAGCGGTGCAGGCAAAGTCCCAATTTCTGGCTAATATGAGCCACGAAATTCGCACCCCGATGAATGGGGTCTTGGGGATGGCGGATTTGCTGGCGAAAACTGCTTTGAATGCCGAACAACGATCGTTTGTGGAGACGATCCAAGTTAGCGGCCAGGGTCTGCTGACGCTGATTAACGATATCCTGGACTTGTCTAAGCTGGAAGCTGGGAAAATGCTGTTGGAGACTGTGGAGTTTGATTTGACCAAAGCTGTAGACAATGTCGTAGAATTATTGGCAGATAAAGCCCAGGGAAAGGGAATAGAATTAATTGCCTGGATCGATCGGGATGTGCCGAGAAAATTACAGGGCGATCCCACTCGCCTGCGTCAGATTCTGATTAATCTCGCGGGCAATGCGATTAAATTTACTGCCTCTGGAGAAGTGGTGGTGCGGATATCTGTTAACTCCCAACTACCTGATAATAATCGGATCGACATGCGGTTTGCAGTCAAGGATACGGGGATTGGTATTGCCCCAGAAGACCAGAAAAAATTGTTCCAATCTTTCTCCCAAGTGGATGCTTCCACTACTCGCGAATACGGAGGGACGGGTTTGGGTCTGGCAATTTGCAAGCAGTTGGTAGAAATGATGGGCGGTGCTATTGGGGTGGATAGCGAAGTGGGACAGGGTTCGACTTTTTGCTTTACCGCTATCTTGGGTAACTTGTCAACCCCTGGGACTAAATATGTTAGGGAAGAATTAAAAGAACAAAGGTTGTTGGTGGCGGACAGTCATGCTACCTATGGGGAATTTGTCAATTACCATGCCTCGGGGTGGGGGATGGAGGTCGAGCGGGCGACGGCGGCCTCCGCAGCAACGGAGAAACTCCTGGCATCTGTGGCTGAAAAGAGATCCTATAATGTCGTCCTGCTGGATATAGAGATGCCAGAAATAGATGAAACAATAGAACAATTAATTGACGGGGATGCAGATCTGAGTCAGACTAAGTTAATCGCCTGCGCTACCCGCGTTCGGCAAGAGGAAGCTAAGCGGTTTTTGACTTTGGGTTTTGTCGGCTATTTAATTAAACCGATTACAGAATCGAAATTACTTGAGAGTTTAATAGCAGCAGTTACAGGTCAGTCTCCAGAGTCGGACGGTCTTTCCGACTTGGTCTATAACTCAGAGTCACGGGCGTTGTCAGTCAGTTTTGACGGAGAGGTTCTGCCCTCAAAAGACCTCGAACTTGAGGTAAAGACAGAGTCACCGAAAATTCTGTTGGTAGAAGATACAGAAATTAATCGGAAAGTGGTGCTAAATCAACTGAAAATGTTGGGATACAGGGCAGATGTTGCTGGTAACGGTCAGGAGGCCCTCGATATTTTAGCCGCCAAGCACTACGATATCGTCTTCATGGATTGCCAAATGCCGGTGCTAGATGGCTACAGTGCTACCCAACAGCTACGGCAACGAGAGGGTTCCGACCGGCATACGATCGCGATCGCTATGACGGCACATGCGATGTCGGGCGATCGGGAGAAATGTCTGGCCGCAGGTATGGACGATTATCTGAGTAAACCGGTGGATATGACGGCATTGGCAGCTATGTTGGAAAAATGGTCTGGCCCCAGTCAGTCGTCACCCTTGTCAGTCAATTCCAACGGGTCAAGATCTGTTTTACCACCAGGGTCGGAACCCACAGATAGTCAAGAGTCAACGGTGTCCTTGGAGATCCCTAAAAGCACTACCCCAGGCGATACGACCGATAATCTTTTGTTCGATCGGGACCGTCTGCATCAAATCTCCCATGGGAATGAGGAATTCCAACTGGAACTTTTGCAAATATTTGTGCAGGATACTCAAGCTTACCTGGAAGAACTCAAACAAGGATTATCAGCAAATGATGTTGCCAAGGTTGGCCGTCAAGCTCATACCATTAAAGGTGCGAGTGGGAATGTGGGAGCAACATCAATGCAAGAGGTTGCTGCCGAACTGGAACGTCAGGCCCGAATGGAAGCAAGTCTGGAAGATGCGCCGGAATTGGTGGCTGACTTAGAAGATATCCTCGATGCTGTTCGTGCTTTCGTTAAACCGATGGCAGAAGTTAAATAAGTAGGGTGGGCATTGCCCACCGCATCGCCCAGCTGTTCCCATTTTCAGCCGGGTGTGGTCAAAAGTAGTTGATAGCTGGGTGCATCGCCCGATAGTAATATAGCCCGCGCAGGCGGGCTTTGTTCATGTAGCCGGGCCCTTTAGGGTTGGGCGACCAACGGGTTTTGACCACACCCTTTTCAGCCTATGTTAGCTGACCGAGATGCTTGAGTATTTTCAGGACATTATACAGATCGTTCTCCCGTTTTTTAAGCATATCAAAGGGGTCAGATGTGGCATACTGAGAAGGGTTGCCTTGGACTAATTTGAGGAAGAGGAAACTGCCGCCATTGGTAATCATGCCAAAACTAGGTTTTTCTGGCTGAGGGTTAGCTAACATATAAGAGAGAATTTGTGCTCTACCTGCTTCCAAAGAGTAAAATGCCTGTTTGGACTCGATCACCGTTACCCACAACTGATCCTTGAGGACTAAGACATCCATCTTCCCCTCGACGATCCTACCATCATCCTCTCCCTCTAATGTCACCGTATTTTCATACTTGATGTGAAAGGGAGAGAGAAAAAAGTCAGCGAAAAATAGCAAGGGAGCAATTACTGCCATTCGGATGGGGTGTTCCAGCAAGGGAGGGTGTCTGAGTAGGTTAAAGTAACCTGCTTTCACCTTGTCTAACATTTGCTTCTCCGCGTCCGGGATCTCGGGTAAGTTGGTTTGCCATTCTGGGAAAAAATGCTCGTCATCAACTTCCACAAGGTTAAATCTTGCTTCTAATTCATCGATGGGAATAACTGAGGCCGATATTTTGTTGACCATGAGAGTAAACAAGTACAGGTTTGAGCGTCATTAGCTTGACGATTGCTTTCAGTTTAGCATATAATCCAAGTGAATAGCAAGTGAAAAAAAAGACGATCGAGAAGATCCCCCATTAACTCATCAATATATCCATCCCATTAACTCATCTAACAACCGACAAAGATAATATGGCATATAGTGAATTTACGACGATCGCCAAAGCGAGAGAAACTTTTAACCTTATGGTTGAAGAAAAGATTCACCTGTTTACTGAGATCGAACCGATCGCACCCAGCGACTACCTAAAAATTACTCTGGATGAGAATTTACCTCTCGCTAACGCTATTAACACAGAAAAAGCCCGATCGGAGTTAATTATCACTCCGGTTTTACTAGAAGTGAGACGAATATTAAACTTCCAAATAGGGTTTTTTTCGGGGACTGACTGTCGAGTCCCAAGTGGGACTGAATGGATGCTGCGATTATATCCTGACGGCATCCAGGAAAATGTATGAAATCAGAACTCCTGTTGTGACCTTAGTGGAAGCAAAGAATGAAAATATTAAAGGGGGACTGGGACAGTGTATTGCAGAAATGGTAGCTGCTCAAAGATTTAATCTTCGACATGATGAGGAAGTGCCAGCTATATATGGCGCAGTCACGACGGGGACTATTTGGAAGTTTCTCAAATTGAGCGCCCAAATGATTGATATGGATCTGAGCGATTATTATATTAAAGAGGTGGACGATATTTTGGGTATTTTAGCAACCCCTTTGCGGGAGGCGATCGCTTTATTAAGTTGCCCTCAAGAATGATATGATGATAGTCGAGCAAAAGCAAACCTGTTGGCGAAAAAAACAGATTTTCTTAATGAATAGGGGAGCTGCGATCGGATACAATTGATCCTGAACCATATTGAGGGGCATTATGAGTCAAAGTTACGATATTCAGTCTCCCGGAGAACAGCCAGGTAATACTAGACAATGGTTTTACTCCTTGTGGAAGTTCTCTCGTCCTCACACTATTATTGGCACGACCTTGAGTGTGGTGGCCCTTTACGCGATCGCGGTAGCCCAGTCGCCCTCTGTACCCTTTGGTTCCGGTGGGATACAGCTATTGGGGACTCTGGTTGCCTGTTGGTGCGGCAATGTCTATATTGTGGGGCTAAACCAGTTGTACGATGTGGAGATCGATAAAATCAATAAGCCTCATTTGCCGGTGGCGGCGGAGGAGTTTTCCCGTCGGACGGGCCAGTCGATCGTCGCTATTACCGGTATAGGGGCCCTGCTGCTGGCGGCCCTGACCGGTCCTTGGCTGTTGGGGACGGTGGGCATTAGTTTGGCGATCGGGACTGCCTATTCTCTCCCGCCAGTGCGACTGAAGCGGTTTCCCTTTTGGGCCGGGTTCTGCATCTATACGGTCCGGGGTTTGGTGGTTAATTTAGGTTTGTTCTGGCACTTTAGCTGGACTCTGTCAGATAAAATTATTGTGGTGCCACCGGCGGTTTGGGCCCTGACCCTGTTTATTCTGGGGTATACCTTCGCGATCGCCATTTTTAAGGATATCCCCGATATGGAGGGCGATCGGATCTATAATATTTCTACCTTTACCCTGCGGCTTGGTGCTAAAGTGGTATTCTATCTGGGACTAGGAGTGATTACCGCGTGCTATCTGAGCCTAATTGTGGTAGGCTTGTTAGGGATCGAAGGAGTTAATCCCATCGGATTGATAGTTGCTCATATTTTAGCCTTGGGCTTGCTATGGTGGCGCAGTTTTGATGTAGACTTAGAAGAACGTCCTGCGATCGCCAGCTTCTATCAGTTCATCTGGAAGTTGTTTTTCCTGGAATACCTGATCTTTCCAGCAGCTTGTCTGTTCAAATAAAATATCGGTGGAAATCCGATTTTTCCGGAACGGTAAGGAAACGGTTGTAGTGAAGGTATGATGAGCGCCCCTTGTCTTATGGGTATGAAGTAAAATGGTACAGCATGCAAATAATGAAAAATTGAGCGAGGGTTTGGGTTACTACCAAGCAGGACGCCTGGATGAGGCGAGGACTGTTTATTGGGAAATTATCCAAGAACAGCCTCACCAGGTGGAAGCGATCGCGATGCTGGGAATTATTGCTCATCAGACGGGGGCATACGATCGGGCGATCGGCTATTACCAAGAGGCGTTAGCGATAAAACCAGATTACCCTGAGGCTTATAATAATCTGGGGGCTAGCTTCTGGGAACAGGGCCAGATGGAACGGGCGGTCGCTGTCTACAAACAGGCGATCGCCATTAAACCAGATTATATTGATGCCTATAATAACCTGGCGATCGCACTCTCAAGGCAGGGAAAAATATCGGAGGCGACGGCAGTTTACCAGCAAGTTGTCTTACTAAGGCCGGAGAGTGGAGAGGCCCGGCAAAAGTTGGCGGATCTGCTGAAAAAGGGCAGGCGTTGGGATGAGGCAATGGCCAATTACCAACAGGCGATCGCCCTTAATCCCGAAAACCCAGAATTGTATAATAGTCTGGGAGAAGTCCTCAAGGAAAAGGGAGAAATAACCCACGCGAAGGAAAATTTTCAACGGGCGATCGGCCTGAAGCCAGACTATTACGAGGCCCTAAATAATCTGGCCTTTGTGTTTGTGGCGGAAAAGCAATTAGAAAGGGCGGCAGAGTTATTTCAGCAGATGATCGCCCTGAAGCCGCAGATACCGGAAACCTATAATAATTTAGGTGCTACCCTCAAGCAGCTAGACAGGGTAGAAGAGGCGATCGCTTGCTATGAAAAAGCTTTGGCTCTCAAACCAGAGTTTAGAGAAGTATATAATAATCTGGGGGCGGCGCGACAAGAGCAAGCGTTAAATCAATTGCCAGAGGCGATCGCTAATTATCGCACCTGCATTGCGATCGATCCTGAAGATGCCATGGCCCACAGTCGTCTGGGAATGGCCTTGTTGCTGAGTGGTAATTTCCCCGAGGGATGGGTTGAATATGAATGGCGCTGGCAAACGGCAGATTTACTCTCCAGTAGGTTGAAGACTACTAAACCTGTATGGGATGGTAGGGAACTAGCCGGAAAAACCATTCTGCTAGACTCGGAACAGGGATTTGGCGATACAATTCAGTTTATTCGCTATGTTCCCCTAGTTGCCAAGGGTGGTGGTAAAGTCATTGTCCAAACCTATACCGGACTGCAACGCTTATTTGCGACAGTCCCGGGGATCGATCGGGTGATAATTAAGGGGGAAGAATTACCGGAATTTGATTGCCACGCCCCTTTAATGAGTCTCCCCCATATCCTGGGTACGAGGAAAGAAACAATTCCCTCTCAAGTTCCTTACTTACAAACGGAAACACTAAAGTGTTTACTACGAACCCCGGAAACACTAAAGTGTTTACTACGAACCCCGGAAACACTAAAGTGTTTACTACGAACCCCGGAAACACTAAAGTGTTTACTACGAACCCAGAAGCTGAGGGTGGGTATTGCTTGGACGGTTAATCCTCAAAGCGCCACTGCTTACAAACGCGCTTGTCCCCTTAGCTATTTTCTGGAACTGCTAGAGGAAATCCCAGAAATTACTCTCTATAGTTTGGAGGTGTCGGACGAAGCAAAGCAGGAAATCGAAAAAACCCCCATACAAGATTTAAGTCATCTGCTGAAAGACTTTGCCGATACTGCTGCTGTGATCTCACAATTGGATTTGGTAATCTCTGTAGATACGGCTGTGGCTCATTTGGCCGGGGCCTTGGGAAAAATAGTCTGGGTGCTGTTACCTTTTTCTCCCGACTGGCGTTGGCAGTTGCATGGAGAAGAGACTCCTTGGTATCCGACTATGCGCTTGTTTCGGCAAGCAAAACGATCCTGTTGGTCGGAACTGTTCGATCGGGTGAAGGTGGCCCTGGGATCCCAGACGGATAATCAAACATCTGCCCTGCTACAGATGGCCCAGAAACACGAACAAGCTGGAAATGTAGATGCTGCGGCCCAAATTTATCGCGATATTCTCTCATCCCATCCCCGACAGACTCAGACCCTGCATTACCTGGGCTGTCTGGTCCACAAGCAAGGGTTACTGCAAGAGGCGATCGACCTCTATCAACGGGCGATCGCGATCGATCCTCACTACGTAGATGTTTACAATAACTTAGCCCTGGCCTTTACGACCGTCAGACAATTGCCAACCGCCATCGAGTATTATAATCAAGCTTTGCGGTTAGATCCGGAAAATGCGAGCGGCCATTTAGGTAAAGGGTTGGCGCTGCTGCTGATGGGGGACATGGGTCGCGGTTTCGTTGAATATGAATGGCGTTTTGCGGTGCAACATCAGGGAAAGGGAGTTCCCCCACGTCTATTTCAGCAACCAACTTGGCAGGGAGAACCCCTTGGGGGACGTACTATTCTCCTCTATGGAGAACAGGGGTATGGTGATGCTATTCAGTTTATTCGCTACGCGCCCCTAGTGGCCCAAAGGGGAGGAAGGGTAATTGTAGAATGTCACTCATCTCTAGTCCGACTGTTTGCAACTGTTAGTGGCATTGAGAGAATTATAGCTGAGGGAACGGTACTGCCAGATTTCGATCTGCAAGCACCCTTGATGAGTTTGCCTCGGATCCTGTGTACAACTTTAGAAACAATTCCTAATCAAGTACCTTACCTCAAAATATCCGGGACTCTCCTGTCCCCTATCCCACGCAATTCCCAATTCAAGATCGGATTTGTTTGGTCGGGACATATCGCCTATCGAGGGGATATCACTCACTTGCGTGCTTATCCCGTGGGTTATTTTCTGGAACTTGCCCAGATCCCGGAGGTGACTTTATATAGTCTGCAAAAATATCCATCGGCGGCAGAAATAGCTGCCTTAGAAAAAAATAATGTCCTGTCTCTGCACGATCGCCTCTCCGATTTTGCCGATACAGCAGCTATAATTAACCAACTAGACTTAGTGATCTCGGTAGATACGGCGGTGGCCCATTTAGCAGGGGCCTTGGGAAAACCAGTCTGGGTACTGCTACCTTTTGCCCCCGACTGGCGTTGGATGCTAGATCGATCCGATAGCCCTTGGTATCCCACGATGCGGCTATTTCGTCAAGAACAGCCAAAAGATTGGCAAAGACGGTTTGCTGATGTTAAAATAGCTTTACGAGAACTTTTAAGTATGGCAAATAATAGTAAAAATACTGTGAAAATTAATGAAAGTTTAGTCAAAGCCCATAGTTTATATCAAGGGGGAGAAGGTGACAAGGCGATCGCCCTATGTCGGCAATTGCTATTAACCTATCCGGGACATAGTGAAACCACCTATTTGTTGGGAGTGTTCCTGCAAAATACCGGGAAAATAGCAGAGGCGATCGGGGTTTATCGGCAGGCGATCGCCCGACAGCCCCAGGACATGCGTTTGCACAATAATTTGGGCGTAGCTTTGCGCAGCTTGGGCCGCGATGATGAGGCGATCGCCTGCTACGAACAGGCCATCACCATTGACCCCAACTGTGGGGAAGCTTACCATAATTTGGCCATTATTCTGGAAGCCCAGGACCGGAGAGAAGAGGCGATCGCCTATTATGAAAAAACCATTGCCATTAAACCAGAAAAGGCGGAATTTTACAATCGGCTGGGTTACTGCTATCAACAAGGGGGCGACTTAGCAGAGGCGGCGAGACGGTATCAAGAGGCTTTAAGGATAAAACCAGACTATCTGGAGGCAATTTGCAACCTGGGGATCACATTACAACGGCAGGGTAACATAGTAGAGGCGATCGCCCAATATCGTCAGGCCCTGGCAATTAAACCAGATTATCCAGAAGTTTACAATAATATGGGTACGGCTTGGGAAAGTCAGGGGAAATTGCCAGAGGCGATCGGGTGCCACCAACAGGCGATCGCCCTGAAACCAGACTTTGCCGAAGCATACAGCGACCTGGGTTTTGCCCTGCAAGGACAAAAGCAATTCCAACAGGCGGCTGGCTATTACCGCCATGCTATTGCCTTAAAGCCCGATGAAGTAATGGCCCACGTGCGCCTGGGAATGTGCTTATTATTATTGCAGGACTTTCAACGAGGATTTGCCGAATATGAATGGCGCTGGCGGACAAAATCACAGACCCCGGCAGAACGCTTGGGAAAACCCCTTTGGGATGGTTCGTCCCTGGCAGGAAAAACCATTCTCCTACATACAGAACAGGGATGCGGGGATGCTATTCAGTTCGTCCGTTACGCCCCCTTAGTCGCCCAGCAAGGAACTCAAGTAATTCTGGAAACCTATCGGGATCTTGGGCGCTTGTTTACTACGGTTCCTGGGGTGCAGCAAGTGGTAATTAAGGGCGAACAGTTACCAGCATTTGACCTGCAAGCCCCCCTGATGAGTCTTCCCCGGATCCTGGGTACGACGGTGGAAACTATTCCTGCTGAAGTTCCCTATTTGCACGCTGAAGGGACGGAAGCACTAAAGTGCTTACTACGAACGGAAGGAGAGGTAAAAGTCGGCATTGTGTGGGCTGTTAATGCTAAAAGTCCTACTGCTAGCAAGCGGTCTTGTCCAGTCTCCCTGTTTCTGGAACTGTTGGAGATCCCAGGAATTTCTCTTTATAGTTTGCAAAAGGAACATGCAGATATCCTCGATGGCACGGCTATTCAGGATTTAAGTACGCATTTGCATGACTTCGCTGATACGGCGGCGGCGATCGCCCAACTAGACTTAGTTATATCTGTAGATACAGCAGTGGCCCATTTAGCGGGTGCTTTAGGAAAACCTGTCTGGGTGTTGCTACCATTTTCTCCTGACTGGCGCTGGTTGCTAGATCGATCGGACAGCCCCTGGTATCCGACAATGCGGCTATTTCGTCAAGCAAAACAGTCCGACTGGCAAAGCGTGTTTGCCCAAGTTAAGGCAGCATTAACTGCCAAGGATGAGTCGTCAGTTCGTAGGACAGGCGTCTCGCCTGTTACTGGTGAGTCGAACGAACAACAACCAAAAACCCAGGTGATTTCCATCGATCGGGGTTTAGAAATTGCCCGCAACCACCACGAACTGGGACAAACTCAACAGGCGATCGATATCTGTCGGCAAATTCTCTCCTCATTTCCCGCACATGCAGATACTCTCTATTCTCTGGGGTCATTCCTCCACAGGAAAGATAATCTAGATGAGGCGATCGCCCTCTACCAACAGGCGATCGCCAGCGATCCCAATCATTTTGAAGCCCGTCTTAACTTAGGATTGGCTATTTGTCAACAAGGAGACAAGGAAAAGGCGATCGCCATCTACCAGGAGGCTTTAAGCATCCAACCGGACCGGGCTGAGATTTACTATAACCTGGGTAATGCCCTCCAAGAACAAGAGAAATATGAAGAGGCGATGGCCAATTACCAACAGGCGATCGCCCGGAAGCCAGACTATCCTAAAGCTTACAATAACTGGGGCAATTGCCTGAAAACAGTAGGACGGTTAGATGAGGCCATCGCCCAATACCGGCAGGCCATCGCCCTGGACCCCAACTACGCCGGGGCCTATAATCGTCTGGGAAACACTTTCAAAAAGCAGGGGAAAATTGCCGAGGCGATCGCCCAATACCACCTGGCCCTGGCCATCGAACCCCACTACGTAGAAGTTCACAATAACATGGCCCTAGTCTTGCAAACGGAAGGGCGTTTAGAAGAGGCGATCGGCCATTACAACAAATCCCTGCAGTTGAGACCCGATGATGCTACCACCCATTTTGCCCGGGCCTTTACCTGGTTGTTAATGGGGGAGATGCTAGCAGGTTGGAATGAATATGAATGGCGTTGGGACGATGATATAGTAGCGCCCCGTCATTTTGAAGAACCTTTGTGGGATGGTTCCCCCGGAGGTACTATCCTCATATACACAGAACAAGGATTGGGTGATAATATTCAGTTTATCCGCTACGCTCCTCTGGTGAAAGAACGGGTCGGACAAGTAATTGTAGAATGTCCTGAAAGCTTAGTGCGACTGTTTGCTAACGTCCCGGGAATCGATCGAGTGGTGAGTCAGGGTAAGCCATTACCAGAGTTTGACGTTCAGGTGCCTTTAATGAGTTTACCCCGCATTCTAGGTACCTCTCTAGAAAATATTCCCGCCCCAATACCTTATTTGTGGGATCCCCCCCAACCCCCCTTAGAAAGGGGGGGGCTTCTTACTCCCCCCTCACCCCAGCAGGATCCCCCCCAACCCCCCTTAGAAAGGGGGGGGCTTCTTACTCCCCCCTTTTTAAGGGGGGCCGGGGGGGATCTCCCGGATGACGCTGGAATTAAAGTGGGTTTTGTCTGGGCCGGTACTGATTCCTATCTGCACGATCTGACTCGCTATCGTTCTTGTCCCCTGGATCTTTTCCTGGAACTTTTGGCTATTCCCAACCTGAGTTTATATAGTCTGCAAAAAGAACCTGTAGAGGAAGCGCTAAAGCGCTTACTACGAACCTCGGTGGTATCTTTGCACGAAGAATTGGGGGATTTTGCTGATACGGCCAATGCGATCGCCCAACTGGATTTAATTATTTCCGTAGACACGGCAGTGGCCCATTTAGCCGGGGCCATGGGCAAACCTGTCTGGGTACTGCTACCTTTTGCACCGGACTGGCGCTGGATGCTAAATAGATCGGACAGTCCCTGGTATCCGACTATGCATTTGTTCCGTCAAAGTCAACCGGGAGATTGGCAAGGACTGTTCGCCCAAGTCAAATCTGCCTTACAATCTTTAGTACATTTGTTAAGCGGAAATATAGCAGTTGACAACGATCGCACTTTAATTAACGATGGACAATTAGCAATTGCTTTAGCACATCACCAGGGGGGACGCCTAGAAGCAGCGGAAAATATCTATCGGCAAATTATTGCTAACCAACCGGAAACAGCACCGGACCACCCCCAAGCTTTGCATTTACTGGGGGTGATGGCCCATCAAAAAGGTCAGTCAGATATGGCCTGCGATTTGATTAAAAAAGCGATCGCTCTCAATCCCAACCAGGGAGAGTTTCATAGTAACCTGACGGCAGTATATCACGGTTTGCAACAACTGGACTTGGCCATGGCCCATGCCAGGCAGGCCATAAATCTGGCTCCGGAATTTGCCGAAGGTTACTATAATCTGGCGGCGATCCTCAGGGACAGCGGGGATCCCGATGGGGCGATCTCCAATTATCGCACTGCCCTCAGACTGCAACCGGATAATATCGAAGCAGCAAGAAATCTGGCCGCTACTCTCAAAGAACAGGGAAAACTGGATGAAGCGATCGGCAGTTACCAGCAGGTGGTGAGTCTGGACGCCCAAGATCCGGAAGATCATTTTAACCTGGGGGTGACATTACAACAACAGGGTCGCCATGAAGAGGCGATCGCCCAGTACCGAACGGCGATTGAACTGAAACCAGACTATGCTGATGCTTACCATAATATCGGCGTAGCATTGCAGCAGACCGGGAAACCAGAACAGGCGATCGCATACTATGAAAAGGCCATCGAGTTGCTGCCGGAGTACATAGATGCTTACAATAATATGGGTCATGGTTTCTACGAACTGCGCCGCATTGCTGAGGCGATCGGGGCCTACAGCAAAACCCTGGAACTAGACCCGGAAAATGTGGAAGCCCATTTTGCCCGATCGCTGACCTTACTGTATGCTAATAATTTTCCCGATGGATTTGCCGAATATCATTGGCGCTGGCATCTACCAGGTAAAGAGATGCCCGCTTTTCCCCAACCCCTGTGGCAAGGAGAGGATCTGACAGGACTCACCATTTTATTACATGCGGAACAGGGGTTGGGAGATACAATTCAATTTATTCGTTATGTTTCCCTGGTGGCCCAACGGCATCCACGGGCGATCGCCTGTGCCTGCGGACCATCTTTGCTGCGCTTGTTTTCCACCATTCCTGGTATTAGTAAGCTAATCTCTGTAGTCGATCAGTCTGTAGAATTTGACGTTCATGCCCCCTTGATGAGTCTCCCGGGGATCCTGGGTACCACTGTTTCCACAATTCCTACTCAAATACCTTACCTGCAAACAGTAGAAAACGTGACAGTTCAGATGCCCAAGACCCGAAACCTCAAGGTGGGAATTGTTTGGGCCGCAGGTGAATGGGGGGAGAACAGACTTCAGAGTCCTCAACGTCTCCGTTCTTGCGGATTAAACTATTTTCTGGAATTGCTGGATATACCGGGTATCGTCTTCTATAGCTTGCAAAAAGGTACACGGGCAGTTGAGGCCACCGATACTCCTATTCACGACCTCAGTCCCCAGCTAAATGACTTTGCCGATACCGCTAGCGCGATCGCCCAATTGGACCTGGTCATTTCCGTAGATACTGCGGTTCCCCACTTAGCAGGTGCTTTAGGAAAACCAGTTTGGATGCTGCTACCTTTTGCCCCCGACTGGCGCTGGATGCAGTCGGGAGAATCTACTCCCTGGTATAGCACGATGCGACTATTTCGTCAAGCATCTCCGGGAGATTGGCAGGGAGTTTTTGAAGAAGTCTGGGACAGTTTATTAGCATTGGTTAATCCCGAGGAAGGAGAAGCTGTGAAAAAGCGCAAAAAGCAACAAAAAGCTAAGAATAAAGGTTTTGGTACTCAATTTAAGCCCCCAACTAAAACAACAGCGTTCCCAGGCGATCGCCAGGGAACGACAGGAGTAAATAACTCAGCATTACAGTTACTAGACCAAGGGTTTCAAGCGCAGCAGAGTGGTAAGCTAGATGCAGCGATCGCCTGCTATAGTAAAGCAATTAGTATCGAACCGGAGTTTGCCGAAGCCCATCGCCGCCTGGGCATGGCCCGGAAAAAACAGGGCAAGCTTCAAGAGGCAACTCAGCATTATCGGCGGGCCATTAATCTCAAACCAGATTTGTTTGATGCTTATATTAATCTGGGTGTGGTCCTCCGCAAGCAGGGTCTCTCCCAAGAGGCGATCGCTACCTACGAACAGGCTTTGCAAATTAATCCCAATGCTGCCAATGTTCTTAATAATCTTGGTAATGTCTATCGAGACCTGGGTAGAGTTGATGAAGCCGCCAGTTCCTATCAACGGGCTATAAGTATTCAACCGAACTATGTAGACCCGATCATCAGTTTGGGTTCGATTTTCCAAGAACAGGATAAGCTGGAAGATGCGATCGCCATGTACGACCGGGCGATCGCCATGGAACCAAATTCGGCCTCGGTCCGCAGCAACTTGGGCGTGGCCCTCAAGGATGTGGGACGCTTAGATGACGCTAAAACCCATTTGCAAGAGGCGATCGCCTTAGACCCCAACTATGCTATAGGTTACAGTAATCTGGGTTTGGTGCTCGAAGAAATGGACCAACTGGATGAAGCAGAGGCCATGTCCCGCAAGGCGATCGCCCTGGACCCCAACTTCACCGACGCTTATCATAATTTGGCCGTGGCCCTGCACAGAAAATGTCAGTTGCAAGCATCTATTGCTAGCTACGAACGGGCGATCGATTTGAACCCCCAGTTTGCCGAAGCCCACATGGGTTTAGCGATTACCTTAATGTTAGCAGGAGATTATCGGCGGGGTTTTGTAGAGTACGAATGGCGCTGGCAACTGAAACATATACAGCGTTCTGAATTAACTCAACCTGACTGGCAGGGGGAGTCCCTGGATGGCAAAACAATTTTACTTTACACTGAACAGGGATTTGGCGATACAATTAATTTCATCCGTTACGCCCCCTTGGTCCGGGCCCGGGGAACTAATGTAAAAGTAATAGTCATGTGTAAGCCCGCAGTCTATCGCCTGTTGCAGACAGTAGATGGCATTGACCAAGTGATAATCAAAGGCGAAGAGTTGCCCCAGTTTGACGTGAAAGCAGCTTTGCTGAGTTTGCCCCGCATCCTGGGTACGACTTGGGAAACTATTCCTACGACTGTGCCTTACGTAAAAGCTGTCCCTTGGGAAGCGCTAACGGAAGAAGAAGCGCTAAAGCGCTTACTACGAACGGATCGATTAAAGGTGGGAATTGCCTGGGCCGGAAATCCTGCTAATAAAAATGACCGCCGCCGTTCTACCAGTCTCTCCTATTTTCAGCAACTGCTGTCAATTCCGGGCATCGCTTTCTACAGTCTCCAAAAGGGCGATCGCACCGCAGATATTACTCCCGAGATTGGTAATTTGGCGAACCTGGACCCCCTCTTGAAGGATTTTGCCGATACCGCAGCAATTGTTCGGCAACTTGACTTGGTGATTACTGTAGATACGGCAGTGGCGCACCTGGCCGGGGCCCTCGGTAAACCTGTATGGGTGCTGCTGTGCCATTGTCCTGATTGGCGCTGGCGATTGACATGCGAAAATTCTCCTTGGTATCCCACTATGCGCCTGTTCCGCCAACAGCAACCTGGTGATTGGTCGGAACTGTTTGCCCGAGTTAAATCAGCTTTATTGTCATGGTCTGGTGAGTCGTCAGTTGCACCTGTAGGGACAGGGTCTGCAACAAGTGACTCAACAGAAGAAGCGCGTTCCCAGGCGGGAGCCTGGGAACGAGGGCGCTTACTACAAACAGAAAATGATATTACATCTCTTTTACAAGCTGGGGTGCAGCATCAACAAGGGGGACGCTTGGAAGCCGCACGCAATATCTATCAGCAAATTCTTCAGGCCCAACCCTTACATGTGGATGCACGCCAGCTTCTGGGAGTCGTTGCTTATCAAATGGATAATGCCGAAGAGGCGATCGCCCATTATCGTCAGGCCCTGGCATTGAATCCCAACTATCCCGAAGTTCTCAATAATTTGGGTGCGGCCCTCTGGAAGCTGGAAAAGGCTGCTGAAGCTATACCTTACTATCAAAAGGCGATCGCCCTGAAACCGGATTACATTGATGCTTACAATAATCTGGGCCAGGCCCTGATGCGGGAAGACCGCATGGATGAGGCAATTAGCGCATATCAGCAGTTGCTATCTCTCAAACCAGACCATGCTGAAGCCCATGTTAATCTGGGTTTGGCATGGCGAGAACGGGGTAATTTACACCAGGCGATCGGCCATTATCAGCAGGCCCTGGCCCGGCAACCTAAAAACCCCGAGGCCCGCCTCTATCTGGCGATCGCACTCTTATTAAATGGAGATTTCGGGCGAGGTTTTGTAGAATATGAATGGCGCTGGCATCAAAAAGGATTTTCCCTAGGACATTACCTGCATAATGTTTGGGATGGTAGCCCCCTGGAGGGGAAAACCATCTTGCTGCGAGGGGAACAGGGTTTTGGCGATGCCATCCAATTTATCCGCTATTTGCCCATGGTCCGGGCCCGCAAACCTAGCCGCATTGTTGTCGAATGTCAGCAACCTCTGATTCGTCTCTTTCAAACCCTAGAAGGGATCGACCAATTGGTTGTCAAAGGGGAACCCTTGCCCCCACTGGATCTGCAAGCGCCCTTGATGAGTTTACCTCGCATTCTGGGTACTACCTTAGAGACAATTCCTCACGAAATCCCCTATTTTCATGCTGTCGAGTCGGAAGCGCTAAAGCGCTTACTACGAACGTCCTCGCGGATAAAGGTGGGTATTGTTTGGGCGGGCAGTACCATGAATAAGACCGATCGCCATCGTTCCATTACCTTAGATTGTTTTCTGCCTCTCCTACAAATGGATGACGTTTCTTTCTACAGCCTCCAAAAGGGCGATCGGGTGGCAGATATTACCCAGGATATTCCCAATTTGGTCAATCTGGACCCACAGATAAATGACTTTGCCGACACTGCTGCGATCGTCGAACAACTCGATTTAGTGATTACAGTAGATACGGCAGTTGCCCATTTAGCAGGTGCTCTCGGAAAACCCGTATGGGTGCTGCTTGCTTTTGCTCCCGACTGGCGCTGGATGTTGGAACGCCCAGATTCTCCCTGGTATCCTACCATGCGCCTCTTCCGCCAGCAACAACGGGGGGATTGGTCCTTTGTATTTGCCGCTGTTAAAGATGCCCTACAATCATTCGATCGCAACCACAAACCCTGACTTTCGATAGTGAAGATATTCTGGCGTTACACATTGAGGGGATGATAGCAGCCAATTTTTCAACTTTGCTAATGGCTAATTGCTAATTGAAAAGAGTAAAGCTATCTATTCATGACTATAAATGACGCTCTCAAACGGGTGCAGGCACTAGGTCTGCTAAAATGGAGCAGATAGCAAAAAATTACCGTCTCAGGGGTGTGGTCAAAACCTGTCGATCGTTCGGGCGGCCCTCTCAGTCGCCGGATCCCCCCAAACCCCCAATTATCTCGACTGGCAACCGGTCAGACCTCTGCTTGCTACCAGTTGGCTTATGGGCCTAGGGCCAAGCCGAAAAATCCTGCACGAACTGTTCGAGTGATAGCAACTCAATGCCCTCGGTATTGCGGATCCATTCTCGTTCCGAGGCAGTATTATAGCCCCAATCAGCTAGGTAAAGCCTCACCGGCTCTAAGTCTGGTTGCTGTTGTACCAATTGTAAAGTCTTCAGCCGGTCTTCTATAAACCAGATGTTCTGGACCGCGCCTCCCAATTCTCGCAGAATTTCGTACTTGGGACGTTTGCAGCCCTTGCCATAAATCTTCCCAGAGGCAAACTCTATTCCTTGTTGCTGCAACAGCTTTCTGACAAAGCGTTCCTCTTTGGTGGTGATAATCACCGGTTCTACCGGACTCTCAAAGAGCGATCGCACTCTTTCGACTACTCCCGGATAGAACCGATGGTACCCCAGCCAGCCAGCTAAATCTGTAGATATCCATCGATCGCGCTGTTTGTCCAGTAGCGGTCCCAACTCTGCCGCTTGGAGATTTTCTGTCTTCAACAGCTGCTGGGCGATCGCCGGCCAACCGAGCAAAATCTCCTCTTCTGGGATACCCTGGATAATGGCTCGTAGCAGCAAAGGCATTTCCCATCCCGTTTCGATCACCGGTCGCAGGCGATAGAACACCGGCGCTATCTGCTCGGGAGGATCCTGACTAGCTGGCTGCCATACTTGACAATAAGTCCACCAAGTCGTCAGAAAATACTCTTGCAGCCCGTCACAGAGAACACCGTCAAAATCGAGGGCGAGGATAGTAGGGGCGGTTCTACTTCGCTCACCGCAAGCGGTTTCAGGCATAGTTTTCACATCGCTACTGGATCATTATCACATCCAGAGGACCATACTAGCCATCACCTATTCAACTGGGGTGCTAGGATTCGAACCTAGGAATGGCGGGACCAAAACCCGCTGCCTTACCGCTTGGCTACACCCCAATGCAGCTCACTTTTATATCATAACCTACATACCCTAGTAATTGTCAAGTCCTATTTCGATTTTTTTTGAACTTTTTTTTTCGACATCCGCGAAACCCTTACCCTCTGGGCATTAAGCGAGATTTTTTTTCATACCCCCAGGTGGGGGTGTGCCCGTCCAGCGGGTGGCCATGCTCAACCAGATCCTGGGGACAGGTCTTGAGGAGCATTTGCCAGCGTTGACTAACCCGGCCTTGAACAAGTATAAACTGTCGAGGCCATTGGTATGGGTTAACAGCGCCTAAAGGCTGCCCCACTCTGGCCCAAAAATCACCATTACTGCTTTCCCATTTACTTTTACGTTTGCACGTTTGCTCTAAGGAGCTGGCAATGTCCATCCTAAATCCGTGGAGGAAAAGATGTCTTCCAGTTTGACTGATGTACCGACAATCCTAACAGTCGATGACAGCGAGATCATGCAAAAATTGATCCAAAAATATTTAGGCAGCGACTATCGGGTGCTGGTGGCGAGCAATGCTGTCGATGCTCTGGCCTTGATTTACCACGAACCCATCGACCTTGTCCTGCTGGACGTTTCCATGCCAGGAATTGATGGTCTCGAACTTTGCCGCACCGTGCGCAGCATCCCGCAGTTTCAGCATCTGGCCATTATCATGGTCACAGCCCGAGATAGCCCTTTTGATAAAGTCCAAGGGCGTCTTGCTGGTGCCACGGAATATTTAACCAAGCCCTTTGACGCTGAGCAGCTGCTCGCGTTTGTGAACAGATTTGCTGGGTGATCGAACTGCCGCTCTGTTGATTGGCGTGAATCACCGATTGCCGATCCTTAATATCGGTATCTGTAATCCACTGAGCGGGGAGTAGTCAGAAGTAAATTTTATCTTACTACTCCCCCCAATTGGAAGAGCCCAACTCGGGTCGTTCTAATTCGTTTGTGCTGCCAACAGTTCCTTGAGTTTCGCCAGATCGTCTGCCCAGCGCGGATCCGGCTGAATTTCATTGGCACTAGGAGCCGCGGCAGAGCTTGTGTTAGCTGGACGACGAGATTTACTTTTGCTTTTGCTTTTGCGCCCGCCGCCGCTAGGAGCTGGCGTGCTGCTAGCGGTGGCAGGAACTGCCTCCGGGGAGCCGCCGCCTTTACCTTCTTTACCTTCTTTACCTTCTTTACCTTTTTGACGCGGCAATGCCTTTTCAATCTTCAGGGTGCTGTCTTTGAATACATAGCCGTTGAACTTCTCAATAATTTCGTCAGCCTTTTCGTCGGTTTTGACTGTGACAAAACCGAAACCACGACATTTCCCTGTTTTCCGATCGGTGATCACCTTCGTAGTCACAGAGTCACCCTCCTCAGCAAAGACCTCTGCTAGCTCTTTGCGCTCTATTTCTTTGGGCAGATTCCCTACATACAGACGAATGGACATAATACCTCCAGACTTTGATTTGACATCAATAACCATGGCACTGCTTTACTACTCAGTCAAATGGGTAGTGACCAAGACACAATGCCTAATTTTTCTAGAACCAACAAATAGGACACCTCTATCTTTTTCCAAGACAATCCTGCTGTTGCTGCACGAGCCGGAATGTCACCCCTTGTACTGGACTCTTTGCCCGACCATTGGGAGATCGCACCACACCTAACTGTCCATTTCTAATACCAACCATGCTTTAAGTTATCATCTCCTACTTCATTAGCTCCCTGAGACTACTAACTACCTGCCGTTAAACTTTTTTTAACATCTTCTCTACCATTGACAAAAACTTGCGTTCATCTGGGGTGAGACTTACAGTTCCACAAAAAAACAGCCCCAGACTGCGGCTGGTAGCTTTGGCGGTATTGACAGCGATCGTTCATGAGTTGCACCATAGAGGCCGGCAGTAAGGTACAGAAATGGGAAAATTTATGACCAGGTCTGGGCTGGGGATTAGGTAATGAAACTTAACATATTTTTCTCGATT
The DNA here is from genome assembly GCA_051439505.1 of Hormoscilla sp. Classification (GTDB taxonomy): domain Bacteria; phylum Cyanobacteriota; class Cyanobacteriia; order Cyanobacteriales; family Desertifilaceae; genus Hormoscilla. Next base: position 105,673 of record JBFRWI010000086.1, read on the forward strand.
GAACAACTTCTCTTTACCAATTTCATCAGATCCTAAGTTTGCCAGATCAGGTATGAGCCCCACACTCCCGCCGCAAAAGCTATAATCGTCAGCCAGATAGGTAGATAACTGTGACTGGTTCTATTCGCACTGGTGCCTAGGGTTTCCAGGTCGAGCCAGACGATGGCCCCCCGGCGCAACCAGCCCGTTGCGGTGACTGATTTACCGATTAAATCCCGGGGACGGATCCCCATACCATCCCATAAATCCCCAATGGGACCCAAGGGAGAAATGTAGTGTAACTTCACTCTGACACTGCCAGTTTCCAGAATCAAATCCTGTCCTAACCCGTTACTCAGGCCGCGACGCCCCAATAGTTTACCTTGCAAGCAGCAGGTTTGGCTATCTGCCACCCGGGCTTGGTTATTGGCGATCGCCTCTGTTAAATTCACTTCTGTTAAAGCAGTGCGTCGTTTGACATCTGGGAAATAGCCGTTGAGCAGCACCAAGATGCTGATGCTGAAACTAATCAGCAGGCAAGCGGCCATCAGGTCGCCTCTTTGATCTTGAGACAGCCACACTAAATTACCAATATACATGAAATAGGCTATTTTTCCAATCAGCCACAGAAAAATTCTGAATCCTAGACCCAGCACTAAGCTAATTATCAGGGCTGTTTGCAGCAGGGGTGCGAGCTTGTAGCTGTTCAATAGTAATGATACAGCCGTATTGAGGGTATCCCTGATGTCTGCTCTCGATAGCTTGGGACTGTTATGAGCCGGTGCGATCGCCGGTACATCCAGTTCCGTTTCTAGACCCCAGTAGCGGGCGTAGTGGGCGAGTCGTTGCAGTCTTACTCCCATCAGGGGATGTCCAGCACCCCACGTCAACCACTGACTGTAAGGATTAAGGATATCCCACGACCAGTTAGCATCTGCTGGCCAGTTACAGATAGCCTGACTATACCCTACAGGATCGAGTAAATCAAAACTTTCTGTTAAAAAGCTGGTTGACTTGGTTTTCTGGATATCGTCGGTAATGCCGATGGCGATTTTCAGCAAGGCCCGGGTGAGTGCATTGGGGTTGCCCGTCGTTGCCACTGAGCCGGCGTCGCTATAAAGTAGCCGCTGCCGCGACAACCACAGTAGGGGCAAGCGTAGTAACCAATAGGACCCATAGCTGAGGTTTGCCACCAGTGCCGCTACGGTTCTGAATAAATACTCTAGCAATGGTCTGTCTATTCGGTCTAAGGCAAACTCTCCCCCTAAAGCCACTTGCCAATAGAGGATGTAGGGAATTTGCAGTACCAATACCCCTACGGACATGACCAGAAAATCCCAGTTGACGATCTGCGCTAACTGTGCGGCATAGATAGTGGCTATTTCGTCATCTTCTAGTTGCTGCAATAGTCCCTCACTAACTACTATCCGGGCCGTCATCGGTAAATTTCCGTAGGTGATGGCCACGGGTGTGGAGGTGGGTAATATGCCTAAGGAGGGCACTCTCATTCGTCGCTGACGGCAAAATCTTTGCATCACTTTGGCTGCATCGGGACTGCGATCGCGCAACTGGTCGTGAGTCATTGGTTGGAGACCGTGAAAGAATCTCAGTAGCCCATCCATTAACCAGGGAGACAAGACTAGCACGATCGCCAAGGTGAGAAAGACAAACTGGGTGGGATCAAGGGTAAACCAGTTAATGGGTCGCAACAACGGCAGCAAGGCTAAGATTTTGTTAATTGTAACCTCGGCGAATCTGAGTACAGCCCGACTCCACCAAATGAAGGCGATCGCAGTTACCCCCTGTAGCACCCACAGCAGCCTGATATCAGAGACTAAACCCGGCCCGACCGGCAATGGTCCCCACTGCTTGGCCCTTGGTGCCTGACGCCACTCACGTTCTTCTACTCTCTTCTTAGTTGGAACTGCGGGAGTTGTCTGGGTTAAGGCTGCTGGGGCCGGAATCTCGGAAGCTATAGGCTGTGGTGGATCGATTTTATCTGATGATGACTCTGCCAGAGGATTTTTAGGAAAACTTTTATGTTTGCTCTTTGCTCGCTCTCGCCCCGGGAAATTCGGTTCCATCCGGGGGACGGATGGTAACTTTCGCCCCCTACGCTTCTGACTCTTTGGTGGCCTAGTCCCCAAGGGGACAAAACCGGTGGTATCTCCCGACATTGGAACGAAACCTGTGGGGTCTGCTGCTGGGGTTGATGGTACCCCAGTGGATGGCTGACGAGCGCTCAAATCTGCTAGAGTTTTTACAGCCCAGTTTTTCACTTTGCCCTTACTGCTTTGGCTGAGGGCCTGACAGAGGGCGATCGCCTTTTCGGGCTGACCGGTGTCACGGTAAGCCAATACTAGACCTGTCTGGGCTTTGGTGATGTTGCGATCGTCTAGTTCCAACTCACAGACAGCTTCTAGGTGAGCGATCGCTTTTTGGTAATCTGATTGCTTGAGGGCGGCTAAACCCGCCTCTAAAGATGGGTTGTCCGGGATAGATGTCATGAATTTCTCACCCGCGCTTTCTTCCAAGATAGCCCATTGAGCAGCCGATGCTGCTCGCCTTTGTGGCAATTAAGGTCTATTATAGACTCAAGCCCCACTAACACCGGACTTTCAATCTCATAATATCTGCGGCTCTAGCAGCAACGCTCACCCGACTGCTACATCAGTAAATAAAACTATGCTTAGACGTAATTTCCTGTGGTATTTTCTCCTCTTTGTCGCTGGCTGTACCGCCGCCACACCGAATCTCCATAGCAGTTCTGACAACTCTCCTCTCAAGCAGAAAGAGAAACTGCGATTTGCCGTCAGCGATGTTCAAGGTATGGCCGATTTGCAGCGGTATTATGGCGCATTTAGAACTGCTTTAGAGGAAGTGTTAGAGACAAAAATTGAGTTTGTCCCCGTTGATAATTTTGTGGCAGCGACCGCCTCATTACATCTAAATCTGGTAGATATAGTTCTGGCAGGTCCCGCAGAATATATTATCCTTAAGGCAAGGACAAGTGCTGAGACGATCGTCGCCCTAACACGCCCTCACTACCGCTCCGTAATTGTCGTCCGTGCAGACAGTAACATCAAGTCATTAGCGGACTTGAAAGGCAAAAGAATTGAGTTAGGTAAGCTCGGGACCGGGGGGAGCTATGTTGGACAGATTAAAATGCTGATGGATGCTGGATTAAATCCGCAATCTGATGTCAATATTGTCAACTCAAAAGAGTATCACCTCAAGGCATTAAAAAATGGTGAGGTTGATGCCTGGGGAAGAACCTTGCACAGATACGAAAAAGCTCTGCAACAGGAAGGCGCATCCGAGAGGGATTATCCCATACTTGTAAAAAGTCCGCCCCTGCCCAGCGATGTATTTGTTGCTAGTAGCCAACTGGAACCACTGTTGGTGGCAGAAATTCGCGATCGCATGCTGGAAAATCAGGATCGACTGCTGCAAGCTATCCTATCTGTGCCCTGGCACAGGTCTAAGTTCAAAGGTGCTACCCTAGCTGCCGCGAACGATCGGGATTACGACATGATTCGCGATGTGTATAAAGCGATGGGAGAAGATAACTTTATTAAATAATGCCGACAACAGGCGAAAATGAGGTAGAGGATATGATAACAGGAAAAATTGTGTCGCGGGTAAAGGGCTGGATTGGAGGCTTAAGTATTGCCGAAAAAATTTGCTATGGCTATTCCCTGGCAATTGGCATTGCCGTGCTAGGCACAACTGCGGGGCTAATGGTCGGAGACTACTACCAAAGACAGGCTCAAGAGCAGCTAAGATTGGTACAGAACCAGTATAGTCTGTTAAAGGAATTAGAAAATGGGATTTTGCAGGTGCAATTCCATCCTCAACAGTTGGCTGCTGTGGTCGGAAATAAGATATGGCTTCAGTACGAAACGAGTAAATTTCTTGCAAATATCAAGAGATTAAAAGCAATTATTCATAGTTTCAATAAATTCCCGGGAGAGCGAGCTATACCATCAAAAGTAGATGTAAATTTAGTCGAGCAGGTATTGCTTAATTATGTCCAAATCTTGGACTCATATACTCAGTTAATGAGAAAAATTTGGCATGAATTAGAGCCAGAACAATTGTCAACAGAAGATATTCCAGTGGCAAAGCAATGGGTGTTAGCCACTAACGCCAGAAAAGAGGCAATTGAGATTCGCATTCAGTTTGAAAAGCTCTCAGAAAGCTTAAACAAGCTGATAAATGCGGCGGAAAAACAACAGACAGCAGCTAATGCACAACTGCTGCATGCGGAAGCCTTACGGATGCAAATTATTATTGGCAGTATGGTCCTATCGGTGGCGATCGCCTCCTGCTTGGCTTTCTATACCAGTCGGGCGATCGCGCGACCCCTAAAACTGGTGACACAGGTTGCTCAGCGGGTGACAGCAGAATCTAATTTTGACCTGCAAGCGCAAGTCAGCACTACCGATGAAGTCGGGTTGTTAGCGAAATCTCTCAATCAGCTAATACAATGGGTAGGAGAGTACACCGCCGAACTCACACAAGTATTGCAAGACCTGCAACAAACCCAGGCGCAACTGATTCAAACGGAAAAAATGTCCAGTCTCGGACAGATGGTGGCGGGGATAGCCCATGAGATTAACAACCCAGTCAACTTTATTCATGGTAACATCACCCATGTTCGGCAATATACACAAGATATATTTGATTTACTAACTCTTTATCAAGAGCTGTATCCAGAGTTCCCGGCGGAAATCGAAGATTTAATTGCCGATATCGAGCTGGATTATATCATGGATGATTTGCCCAAGATGATTGCTTCCATGCATATGGGGACTGAGCGGATTAAGAATATTGTCCTCTCCCTACGGAATTTTTCTCGCCTGGATGAAGCGGAGGTGAAAGCAGCCGACCTCCATGAAGGAATTGATAACACGCTGTTAATTCTCAATCATCGGCTCAAAGAGGGAATTGAAATTATCAAAAACTATGGAGATTTACCTTTGGTGCATTGTTATCCCGCTCAATTAAATCAGGCGTTTATGAATATCATAGCTAATGCTATTGATGCTATGCTAGAATCTGAGATCAAACCCAAACAGATTGTGATTCAAACGGAAAAGGTCGCCGAAAATCGAGTAATGGTGAAAATTAGGGATAATGGTCCGGGAATGCCGCAGTCAGTTATAGATAAGATTTTTGACCCGTTTTTTACAACGAAGCCGGTGGGAAAAGGGACGGGTTTGGGTCTCTCGATTTCTTACCAGATTATTGAAAAGCACAGGGGTAAAATGGAAGTAATTTCCCAACCGGGCAAAGGAACATCCTTCGCGATCGCTCTGCCGCTCCATACTGAAGCAAGTCCCGCAGGTGACAAGAAAAGGCAAGATGCGATATCCTGAGAAGAGTCCCGATGAACTACAGTAAGGTTGTCAGCAAGAGCATGTGATATTATGAAGCACCGCAATCGACTGGGATTATTAATCTTAAACATGACCACTGTCTCGCTGGTGGCCCTGGCAGTTGCTGGAATTGGCATCTTTATCCTGTACCGCACGGCCTTAGAACAACAACGAGCTAGACTGGTGGAAACTGCCCAAAGTAGGGCCCGTTTAATAGAAGCGATTTGGCGCCGGGAATCAGACGCGATCGCCAGCAGCAACAGGAACGAAAACAGCACATTAAATATACTCGTGGATGCACACCAGAATTTTCAGGGGTTTGCTGAGACTGGTGAGTTCACTCTGGGCAAGCGCCAAGGCCAGAACATAGTTTTTCTCCTCCGTCATCGACACTCCGACCTAGACCAACCCCAGCCAGTTCCCTGGTCCGAAAAGCTGGCGGAACCGATGCGACAGGCCCTTTCGGGTAAGTCCGGAACAATCATTGCTTTCGATTATCGGGGCGCAACTGTGCTAGCGGCCCACGAACCTGTAGCTGGTTTGAACTGGGGTATAGTTGCCAAAATCGACCTAGAGGAGATTCAAGGGCCGTTTATCAGAGCAGGAGTTTATATCCTCGTTGCGGCGATCGCGGTCGATCTGTTGGGGATATTAGTGTTTTTGAAGATTGGGAACCCCCTGATTAGAAGATTGGAAGAAAGCGAGGCTCAAAACCGAGCTATCTTAGAGACGGCTGCTGAGGGGATTATTACTATTAGCGATCGCCACTCGATCGAGTCTTTCAACACTGCCGCCGAGCAAATCTTCCGCTGCACTGCTACTCAGGCCATCGGGCAGCAGATTGAAATGTTCATCCCTTCCCTGGATCGGGATTCATTGTACAGTATGGGATTTTCCGGTCGTGAAATGAACGGACGGCGGCAGGATGATGGCACTACTTTTCCTCTGGAACTGGCTTTATCTATTGTCAAGCAAAGCAAGCAGCGGATATTCACCCTCATCCTGCGGGATATCACCGATCGGAAGCAGGCAGAGGAGGCTTTGCGACGATCGGAAGCAGAACTCAGAGCCAAAGCTACTGAACTAGAACGGGCTTTGCAGGAGTTACAAACAACCCCGCAACTAATTCAAACCGAAAAAATGTCCAGTCTCGGAAAGATGGTGGCGGGGATCGCCCATGAGATTAACAACCCAGTCAACTTTATTCATGGTAACATTATCCATGTTAAGCAATATACACGAGATATCTTGGATGTACTAAATCTTTATCAAGAGCTGTATCCAGAGTCACCGGCGGAAATCGAAGATTTAATTGCCGATATCGAACTGGATTATATCATGGATGATTTGCCCAAGATGATTGCTTCCATGGAGATGGGGACTGACCGAATTAATAATATTGTGCGATCGCTACGGAATTTTTCTCGCCTGGATGAAGCGGAGGTGAAAGCAGCAGACCTCCATGAAGGAATTGATAACACGCTGTTAATTCTCAATCATCGGCTCAAAGGGGAGGTGGAAATTATCAAAAGCTATGGAGATTTACCTTTGGTGCAGTGTTATCCAGCTCAATTAAATCAGGTGTTTATGAATATCATCGCCAATGCTATTGATGCGATGCTAGAGTCGGATAGCCAACCAAAACAGGTTGTGATTCAAACGGAACAGGTCGCCGAAAATCGAGTAATGGTGAAAATTAGGGATAATGGTCCCGGGATACCGCCGGAAATTAAAGATAAGATTTTTGACCCGTTTTTTACGACGAAGCCGGTGGGCAAAGGGACGGGTTTGGGTCTCTCGATTTCTTACCAGATTGTTAAAAAGCACAGGGGGAAAATGGAAGTAATTTCCCAACCGGGCAAAGGAACATCCTTCGCGATCGCTCTCCCGATCCATGCAGAAGCAAGTCCCCCAGGTGACCACAAAAGGTAAGAAGGGATAATTGCGATCGATCCAGATGGTCCGGGTAGCGGGCAAGAACGCCCCTTTATCCTTGTCCAAAACGTTTCTGTCGGCGATCTGGAAAACTCCGGCAATTTCCTGTGGTAGTTACTATGCCATCCATGCCATCCCGCCGGGGATAGCGGGTGCATGGGTACAGGAACAGTCGTACAAAACAGCATCTCACCCGCGCAGGGGCGAAGCAAATGGAATTGTACATTTGTAAATTTATGACTTATATTGTCGCCCAAATGCTTCGCCCGTACATATTATAGACAAGGTAGAGAAGTCCTTACTAAGAACGGGATTTAATTGAACAGCTGGGACAATGGCACTCCTAACCACCCAGCAAAGTTTTCTGCCTGAATATCAGTTGGATTCTCCACTGATACTATCTGATAACAGTTGGGTTGTGGTTCTCCCAGGGTCACCAACTCCGTGCGCAATCGCTCTTCATGGAAAAAGCTCAACTTAATGGTATCCCCAGGACTGTAGTCTTTCAAGCGATCGCTCAACTCTTCTGCCTTTACCCGAATGCCATCAATAGCTAGCAGTTCGTCACCATTATCGATCCCCGCCTGCTGTGCTGGGGAACCAGAGGCCACAAATTTGATTAACTCCCGTCCATTTTCGCCTTTTGCTCTTACACCTAAGTAGGGAAATGACTCGCCCACTTTATCTACACAATTACTTTGTAGCCGCAAGCCAAAAGGTGACAAGTATTGGTCAAAAGGCAATTCCTCAGTCCCGTCAATGTAGCGCCCCCAGAAATCTCCCAGTTCTACACCCGCAACGGACTCGAACGCCCGCTGCAACTGCCCCTCTGTAAAGCCAATTTCTTTTTTGCCGAACTCCTGCCACATTTGCTCGATAACATCATCCAGCGATCGCCCATTTCCATGTCGGGCGCGAATCAGCAAATCCAGCAGCAGGGACACCAATTCTCCTTTTAAGTAATAAGAAATCTGAGAATTGTCACTATTAGCATGACGTCGATACAACTTAATCCAGGTATCCCAGCTAGACTCGCTCACCGGTTGTACCCGACGCCCCGGAGTCGTCTGGAGGCGAGTAATTTCCTGACCCAGTTCCTGCAAAAAAGTCCGCACGTCATAAATTCCCGCCCGCATGGGAAACACCAGATCGTAGTAGCTAGTCGTGCCTTCACAAAACCACAAACAAGGCGTGTAATTTTCCCGATCGTAGTCAAATACCTCCAACCCTTGGGGACGGAGACGCTTCACATTCCAGAGGTGAAAGAACTCGTGGGCCACCAACTGCATGAACTCCTGATACGAAGTGCGATCGCGGAACCCAAAGCGATTGTAAATCAAAGAGCAGCCATCCTTATGTTCCAGACCTCCCCGGCCCTGGGATACCAGATGTAGCAGAAACACGTAGCGATCGTAAGGCAATTTCCCAAATAGCTGAGCCTCCACCTGAATTATGTCCTCGATATCGCGAATTATCTGCTCTGGTTGAGCATTTCCCTCACCCCAGATAGCCAGTTCGTGGGGTTTTCCCAGAACCTCAAAGTGATAGAGGCGGTGGGTGCCAATTTCAAAGGGACTATCTACCAGAGTATCAAAATCTGCTGCCCAGAAAGTACCAGGTTTTCCCCGCACAGCAGGTAGCAGTGTTGTCACTTGCCAAGAAGGTTGGGGAGTCAAAATCTTCACCTGCATAGGCGTCTGCTCCCATCCTACTACCCTCAAGAATAAAGCCGCCCCGTTGAAATAGCCGTGAGTAGCATCCAAGTGATTTGTCCGCACCGTCAATTCCGCAGCAAATATCCGGTAGTGGACCACAATCTCGGAAATTTCCGACGTCTCAATTTGCCAGTGATTTTTGCTTAACTTGCGCCAACTTAAGGCACTCTCATCACCAGCAGCAGCCACAAACTCCTGTAGATGTCTGGCATATTCCCGCACCAGGTAAGAACCGGGAGTCCAGACTGGCATTTTCAGATCTAGTACGGGATCTGACCAACCCGATATCCGCAAAGTCACCTCAAATAGATGAGAACTCGGCTGAGGCATTGCTACCTGGTAGTTAATTTTTGGTGCCCTGTGCGAAAGGCTGGGTTTGTAGGTCTCAGTCTCAATTGCTTCAGTCATGTTGCTCCCAGTTTGACACTTCTCAATTAATTCATCTCAATTGCGCAATTAAACCCGTCCTGCTAGATGAGTCAGTTGTTTCAAATTGATCAGATAAATTACCTGCTGGGCTGGAACAATTTTAATCCAACCCTTTTCATGCAGCTTGGCCATTATTTTCTTAGTTTCTTGCTCGCCGATATCCGCCACATTGGCCAGGTCTTTGAAAGGAATGTTATAGATTTCGGTGCCCTGTTCGGTCGCCTGACCGTAATTTTCTCCCAAGCTAACTAAAGTATTCGCTAGTTTCACCGCTGGGGGCTGGTTGCGCAGTTGAAAGCGGAAATTCATCAGGCGCAGGCGTCGTACCATCAGTTGTAGCATCCGGTGGTGCAACTGAGAATCTTTGAATAGGGTTTGGATAAATCGCTGAGCTGAGACGCTCAGCAAATCCACTGAGGAGAGGGCAATCACATCGGTGGAACGGGGAGATTCATCCAAAATCGCCATTTCGCCAAAAAAGTCACCCTTGCCCAGGATCGCGAGGGTGATGCCATCTTCTCCAGAGAGGCGTCGGACTTTCACCCAGCCCGAAACAATGAAGAACACGGCGTTGCCCCAGGCATCTTCCATCAAAACGGCTCTGGAAGGTGGATAATCATGCTCTTGGGCAATAGACAACAGCCATTCCAAGGTTTCTGGACTGGCGGCATTAAACAGCGGAAAAAGCTCACTAAACTCTTCAGTCTGCATGAGGTGGTTTTGGCAATAGGGAGATTGACAGCATTTCGGATCTGGAGCTTGCGGGCACCTCGGGGATCCCCAACAAGCATCTATCCCTATATGATGACAGGGACGGTAGACTTGCGGGGAGGTCTCCTCTCTATCAATTTTGGACTCATGACCGGACTGCATGGGACATGGCTAGCACGATCGGGAACCCCTCCTCGCAGCGGAGGAGGCCCGGAGCGGGAGCGTGCAGTGCGCGATTGCGCTGCGCGCACCGGGCTACTGGTCCTACGCGATCGGGGGCTGATATCCGGTCATCGCCGGCGGTAGATGAAAAAATATTCACATTGGGGCGCCCTCGGGGTTGTTTGGAGCAAAATCCAGCTCTGCTGGGGGTCTTAGCTTAATCCCCAGTAGGGAAAACCGATGGAGACCCCCGAAGCGAGGTCGAATTATTGTATAGTAATGTTGACCGGATGAAAATTTGCGCTAAGATGATTATTGATGTCGCCGCTAGGTTGCCGGTGGTCGGAATTAGTGGAGTAAAAGCCACAGGTGCGGTAAAACTATCAGCAGTGACGTCAAGTATGGTCATCGGCGCGATCGTCCGATAGCCTCCCGGCCCCAGGCTGGGAAAAATACATCGTCCACCGATAGATTACCACATGGGCAACAAGCCAACAATTGCGCTTTCTCACTTGGGATGCGAAAAAAATCGCATAGATACCGAACATATGCTGGGCCTCTTGGCACAAGCAGGATATCAGGTAGACTCGAATGAAGAGTTAGCAGATTATGTTATAGTCAATACCTGTAGCTTTATCGAAGCAGCACGGGCAGAATCAGTACGTACCCTGGTAGAACTGGCAGAAGCAAAGAAAAAAATAGTGGTGACGGGCTGCATGGCCCAACACTTCCAAGGGGAGTTGCTAGCAGAACTGCCAGAGGCAGTAGCTGTAGTCGGGACGGGAGATTATAACAAAATTGTAGACGTGATTCAACGGGTAGAAACTGGTGAGCGCGTACAGGAAATATCCGCAGAACCGACTTATATAGCTGATGAAACTACGCCCCGCTACCGGACAACAACGGAGGCGGTAGCCTACCTGCGCATAGCAGAAGGCTGTGACTATCGCTGTGCTTTCTGCATTATTCCTCATTTACGCGGTCGGATGCGATCGCGCCCCATAGAATCGATTGTGGCAGAGGCGCAGCAGTTGGCAGCGGAAGGGGTCCGGGAAATAATTTTGATATCGCAGATAACAACAGCTTACGGCATAGATATATACGGCGAGGCAAAATTGGCAGAACTGCTGCGGGCTTTGGGGAAGGTGGAGATCCCCTGGATCAGAATGCACTATGCTTATCCGACAGGTCTGACCGCCCCAGTCATAGCGGCAATTAAAGAAACGGATAATGTGCTGCCCTACCTGGATTTACCTTTACAACATTCCCATCCAGAAATCCTCCGGGCTATGAACCGCCCCTGGCAAGGGCGGGTGAATGACGAGATTATTGACAAAATCAAGGCAGCAATGCCTGCTGCGGTGTGGCGAACGACTTTGATCGTCGGGTTTCCCGGGGAGACGGAGTCCCATTTTGCCCATCTTTATGAGTTTGTGCAGCGTCATGAATTCGATCATGTCGGAGTGTTTACCTTTTCTCCAGAAGAGGGAACTCCCGCCTATAATTTGCCCAAGCAACTACCAGAGGAGGTAAAGGAAGAACGACGTTCCTTGTTGATGGCTTTGCAACAACCAATATCCCTGAAGAAAAATCAAGGGGAAGTGGGCAAGGTAGTTGACGTGCTCGTAGAACAAGAAGATCCTGCCACAGGAGAGTATATCGGTCGATCGGCCCGGTTTTCACCAGAGGTGGATGGGTTGGTTTACGTCCGGGGACAGGCCAGGTTGTCAGGAATATGCAGCGTGCAAATCACGGGGGCAGATGTTTATGACCTCTACGGTCAAATAGTTGGTCATTCCTCAGCAGGTCAGGATGGGTGACTTGGGAGAAAAATGACAATTGTATGATAGTTTGAAGGAGAATTAATGACTCTATCATTTCAAAGTTTAGGAATTTCAGAAGCTCGTACTAAACATCTAGAAAAAGAAGGTTTTACAGAGCCGACAGAGATTCAAGCTCAAGCAATACCGCACCTGCTGTCAGGTCGGGATGTAGTAGGCCAAGCCCAAACGGGAACTGGGAAAACGGCAGCTTTTGCCCTCCCGATTATAGAAGGGATCGATATAAAAACATCAGCACCTCAAGCTCTGATTTTGACTCCAACTCGGGAATTGGCGATCCAGGTTTGCCAAGCGGTTAGGAATATCACGGGTGACAGGCGGGTGCGAGTGCTGGCAATCTACGGCGGTCAATCGATCGAGCGCCAGATAGATCGCTTGGAAAGGGGTACACAGATTGTGGTGGGAACCCCCGGACGAGTGATGGATTTGCTCGATCGGGGCTTCCTGAAGCTGGAGTCGGTCAACTGGGTGGTGTTGGATGAAGCGGATGAAATGCTGAATATGGGCTTTATTCAGGATGTGGAAACAATCCTGAAACAGGCCCCAGTAGAACGACAAACGGCTTGTTTCTCGGCGACGATGCCCTATTCAATTCGGGAGTTGGTGACTAAGTTTTTGCGATCGCCCGTGACGGTGACGATCAAGCAACCGAAAGCGGCACCCAACCGGATCAATCAAGTAGCCTATACGGTGCCGCGCGGGTGGACAAAAGCCCGGGCGTTGCAGCCGATCTTGGAAATAGAAGATCCAGAATCAGCCCTGATATTTGTCCGTACCCGTCGTCAAGCGGCAGAACTGACGGGCCAACTGCAAGCTGCTGGTCATAATGTGGATGAGTACCACGGAGACCTGAGCCAATCTCAACGGGAACGGCTGATGCTGCGGTTTCGCCACCGGCAGGTGCGGATGGTGGTGGCTACGGATATCGCGGCCCGGGGGTTACATGTGGATGACCTGACTCACGTGATTAACTACGACCTGCCCGATAGCGTGGAAAGCTATGTTCACCGTATTGGTCGTACTGGTCGGGCGGGCAAAGAAGGCCGGGCGATTTCTCTGATTCAACCATTTGACCGGCGGAAGCTCTATCAAATTGAACGGCACGTGCGCCAAAGGCTAGAAATAACGAAGGTGCCGACCCGTTCTCAAATCGAGGCCCGGCATCTGGAAAAACTGCAAAAGGAAGTGCTGGAAGCTCTCACGGGTGAGCGGATGGCTTCTTTCTTGCCGATTGTGGCGAAAATGTCTGAGGAAGGGTACGATCCTCATGCGATCGCGGCTGCGACTCTGCAAATGGCCTACGACAAAACCCGTCCGGCCTGGATGCAATCGGATTATCACGATGATGATATCCCAGCAGGGACTCCCAAGCCGAAGCTGGTTAAGCGTCAGAAGACATCGGCATCTTCCCGGAGTTAGGGTCAGTGGTCAGTGGTTAGTGGTTAGTGGTTAGACAACTGACGAAGGTGGGCAGTGCCCACCCTACCAACTGACAACTGACAGTGGAACGTGAAAAAACTTCCTTGGCCATCTCTGGCCATCCTCCTAGTTACATATACGACTTTTGGCTGTACTTTGCCATCTGTGAAGCTCTCGGAGATGGTTGAGTACCCTGGTAATTTTTCTCAGCTAGCTTGGGCGTTGGCAGCAGTATTAGCTTTGCTGCTGTCGGCGGCGCTGACGGTACCGTTGCGCAAGACTAAGCAATGGCTGCTCCGTTGCTTGAAGACGGATGTGGGGATGTTTACTGGCGTGATTACGATCGCCTTTTTCGCGGCTTTAATTCTGTCAAGAATACACCTGTTTGGCAGTCCGATGGTACTGATTTTAGCTGGAGCATTAGCAAGATTGGACATGCAAACGGCTGGTTTTAGCGAACGACAAGCTTTTTGGATTTTGACAGTCGCTTCTTTGGCTGGTTTGGTGCTAGGTTGGATAGTAAATCATTTAATGTAGAACAATAGGATATTGTCAGCCCGGTTTTCGCCGAAAACCGGGTTTATTAATGGATTTTCAAGGTAATTATTTAACCGGATTTGATTAGTGAGAACTGATAAAGGTTGAAGGAAGAACTAAGAACTACTATGTCTACGGAACTGGAAACAGAATTACAAACGGAAGTCGATCGCAGGCGCAATTTTGCGATTATTTCTCACCCGGACGCGGGGAAAACGACTCTGACAGAAAAGCTGCTACTCTATGGAGGTGCGATACATGAGGCGGGGGCGGTGAAGGCGAGGGCCCAACAGCGTCGCGCTACTTCTGACTGGATGGCGATGGAACAACAACGGGGTATTTCGATCACTTCCACAGTATTGCAGTTTGCTTATCTTGGCCGTCAGATTAATCTGCTGGATACTCCCGGTCACCAGGATTTTAGTGAAGATACTTATCGGACTCTGGCGGCGGCGGATAATGCGGTGATGCTGGAGGATGCTGCTAAGGGTTTGGAACCTCAAACTCGCAAGCTGTTTGAAGTTTGTCGCATGCGTAAAATCCCGATTTTTACTTTCTTTAATAAGCTCGATCGCCCGACTCGCGAACCCCTGGAACTTCTGGATGAAATAGAACAGGAATTGGAATTGCAAACTTACCCGGTGAATTGGCCGATCGGGACGGGCGATCGCTTCAAGGGGGTGTTCGATCGCCGTCTAAAGCAAATTCACTTGTTTGAGCGCAACCCTCGCGGTAAGCGGGAAGCTAAAGATACGGTCATTAATTTGGGGGATCCGCGCATTGAGGAATTGCTAGAGCAAGACCTATATTACCAACTGAAAGAGGATTTAGAACTCTTAGAAGGGTTGGGGGCCGAATTTGACTTGGAGGCGATCCATGCAGGTCAAATGACTCCGGTTTTCTGGGGTAGCGCTATGACTAATTTTGGGGTCCAGCTTTTCCTGGATGCTTTCCTGGAATATGCTCTCAAACCGGGCGATCGCAAGAGTAGCGCGGGGATGATGGCACCCAGTTATCCCGAGTTTACGGGTTTTGTGTTTAAGCTGCAAGCGAATATGGACCCGAAACATCGCGATCGGGTAGCGTTTGTGCGGGTTTGTACGGGCAAGTTTGAGAAGGACATGACGGTAAATCATGCCCGCACTGGCAAAACCGTGCGTCTCTCGCGACCTCAGAAATTGTTTGCCCAGGACCGGGAATCTGTAGAAATAGCTTATCCCGGGGATGTGATCGGTTTGAATAATCCGGGGGTGTTTGCCATTGGGGACAGTATCTACACCGGGAAGAAGCTAGAATACGAAGGGATTCCCTGTTTTTCTCCGGAACTGTTTGCTTACTTAAAAAATCCCAATCCTTCTAAGTTCAAGCAATTTCACAAAGGTGTTGCCGAATTGCGGGAAGAAGGGGCGGTACAAATCATGTATTCAGCGGATGAATCTAAGCGCGACCCCATTCTGGCGGCGGTGGGACAATTACAATTTGAGGTGGTGCAGTTCCGGATGCAGAGCGAGTATGGGGTGGAAACTTTGCTGGATATTTTACCCTATTCCGTTGCTCGTTGGGTTGTTGGTGGTTGGGATGCTTTAGAAAAGGTCGGACGTTTGTTTAATACTGTTACGGTAAAAGATAACTGGGGACGCCCGGTATTGTTGTTTAAGAATAAGTGGAATTTGCAACAGATCCAAGCAGATCATAAGGATTTGCAACTGAATGCGATCGCCCCTGTGGTTTCCGGTCAGGAACCGACATAGAAGCTACCACGAACCCTAAAGGGTCCGGCTACAAGAACAAAGCCCGCCTGCGCGGGCTGAATTGCATTCTTGATATTCTTGATATACACCCGCAACAACGAACCAAAAAAGAAACCAAACAATTGTCAAATATGATGTCTACACAAACTCAAACTAAGTCAACCAGAGTTACCCTGACGCTGAGTCAGGAACACAAACAAAGGCTAGAGAAAGCTGCTGCCATGCGGTGTTTGACTCTAAGTGAGTATCTACTTCAACTTGCCTTGGATGCCGCAACAGAGGAAATTCCCGAACCAGAACCAATAGTTTTGAGCGATCGGGACTGGGAAATATTTTCCTCAGCACTGTTAAATCCGCCTGCTGCTAATGAAGCTTTGAAAGCGGCGATTAAAGAGCATCAGGAAGAATATGGGAAGTGGTAAACTATGAAATGGATTTTTATTCCTCTAGATGGCAGTGTCAACAGGGATAATTTTGACTGTGGTATTTCCGAACTGAATGAATATCTGAAACTCTACGCCAAGCAGAACCATAGGAAAGGAATAGCTACGACTTTTGTAGCTATTCCAGAAACTGGAAACCGCGAGGTCGGAGGTTATTATTCTGTCAGCATGTCTGAAATTAAACGTGAAGAATTACCCCAAGTTTATCGCAAAGGATTGCCCCGCTATCCTGTACCAGCTATGCGGATAGGTAAATTGGCTGTAGATAGAGCGATGCAGGGTAAAGGATTGGGCAAAATATTATTGATGGAGTGCTTTCGCAAAGCTGTTCGTCTTTCCACTGAGGTGGGGATATTTGCAATTGCCGTTGATGCTTTGAATGAAGAAGCAAAGGCATTTTATTTGAAATATGGCTTCACTCCCTTAGAAGATAATCAACTCTCACTTTTTATTCCCGTGAGAACGGTATTAACAGTTGTTGAATAGACGATCGATTCTGCTTCCGGTAAATTAAATGTAGGGTGGGCACCGCCCACCTTGCGCGATCGGCACCAATACTTCTTGGTTAACAACTTGTCATAATGACAACCTATATCCTTATCCGAGAAGTATTGAGATCGCCCTTTCATCAATATGCTTGACAAAATTGAGTCAGTGGATGCATTTCACTTTGGCGGCGTATTCACTAGCCCAGAAACCCTGTTTTCAATAAAAAACAGGGTTTCTTAATTTATGCTTGATATCAAATCTGGTTAAATGCCCTCACATAAAAATTGAGCGCATTGTAGGTTGGGTTGAGGCACGAAACCCAACGGGTGTGGTCAAAAACCGTTGGTACGGGGAGACCTCGCGTGGGAGGGTCAGAAACCGGGTTTCTATGGAAATGGCTGCTTTTTGCCTCTAAATTGATCTGCTGAAACCCGGTTTCTTGCCTGTTGGCTTATCAACTACTTGTGACCACACCCAAACCCAACAGCAGCAAGCCTTGTTGGGTTTCGCTGGCGCTCTACCCAACCTACGCAGAGATGTTTTTTATTACGGTTAATCATCCGGATGTGATATGAGATGTCCCCTCGATGAATCGCCCTTTCATCAATATGCTTGACAAAATTAGAGCGATCGGGACTGTAAATATGTGATAATAATTAACAAGCGTTAGTTATCCTGAAGAAAAATTTTGGCAAAAAATATGCTCGGTATCAAAGAATGCTAGATTAGATAATATTATCTGGGAAAGTCAGAACGGGAGGTGACAATTGTATATACCTGGTAAAGATATCATAATTCCGAAACTGGAGGTAGATGGAAAGGCGATCGCGGATTTCTGCGGCAAGTGGAAAATCACCGAATTCGCCCTATTTGGATCTATTCTCCGGGATGATTTTCGCCCAGACAGTGACGTAGACGTGCTCGTGAGTTTTTCCCAGGATGCCAAATGGAGTCTCTTCGACATAGTTAGGATGCAACGAGAACTCAAAACTTTATTTGGTCGCGAGGTAGATTTGGTGCAAAAGTCTGGTTTAAGCAATCCTTTCCGACGTTATGAAATCCTCAGCACTAAAAAGACGATCTATGCCACTCAGTAACCGATAAGATAAAAATGAGATGGGCGCATCGCATGAAATTCGTAGGTTGGGTTGACGTTAGGAAACCCAACAAGCGCAACGAAAACAGCATCTATTTGTTGGGTTTCGTGCCTCAACCCAACCTACGATATTGATATTTTTGCAAATATGCAGTGTACCCAATGCGATCGCCCTTTCATCAATATACTTGACAACATTGAGTCATAGGTGTCGATTAGTAATTGGCAGCTATGCAAAAGGTAAAGCATGAACAAATTTGTGACCCTAGAGGAAGTTCTGGAAGTCGCGCAGCAGCTTTCCCTGGCGGACAAGGTGCGCTTGATTGAGAAAATTGCTCATCAAATAGAACGGGAGTTGCAGGTAGTAGGTACTGAGTCTCAACCCCGTAAATCTCTGCGTGGGTTATGGCGAGGACTTGATATAACCGAGGCAGATATTGCTGAGGCGCAACGGCAAATGTGGGGAAATTTCCCAAGATAAGGTCGTCCGGGAAAAACCCGATCGCCCGGTTTCGGATCGCCTAGACGCCAAAAACAGATCGCAATAGTCGGTTG